>DATNCQ010000045.1:0-5862 GCA_035571515.1 Vicinamibacterales bacterium | reverse complement strand
CGTCCAGACGGACAAGTTCGGCACCAGCGTGGCGCAGTCGCTGCGCGTCCACTCGGAGACGCTGCGCACCAAGCGCCGGCAGCGCGCCGAGGAAGCCGCCGCGAAGACCGGCGTCAAGATGGTGTTCCCGCTGGTCTTCTGCATCTTCCCCGCGATCTGGGTCGTGACCATCGGCCCGGCCGCGATCAAGTTCGTGAAGGTCCTCTTTCCCCTGGCGCAGCAGATATGAGCACTACGGTCGCAATCACCGTCGCCCCGTTTCCGGCACCCGCAACGCTCGAGCAGACGGGCCTGGCGCCCGATCAGATCGAGATGCTGATGGTGAAGATTCTCTACAGCGGCGAGGCCACCGGCCTCGCGGTCGCGGATCGCATGCGGCTGCCGTTTCAAGTCATCGAGCCGCTGCTCGAGCGCGCGCGCGCCGAGCGGCTGATCGAGGTGCGCGGCATGGCCGGGTCGGGCACCGCGTCGTATCGCTTCGCGCTCACGGACCTCGGCCGCGACCGCGCGCAGCAGTACCTCGCGACGAGCCACTACTGCGGCCCGGCGCCCGTGCCGCTGGCGTCCTACGTCTCCTACATGCGCCAGCTCAACGAGGCGCGCGGCTTTCTCGATCGCGAGCGGCTGCAGTCGGCCTTCGGCCACCTCATCGTCGCCGACGAGATGCTGCAGCAGCTCGGGCCCGCGGCCAACGCGGGGAAAGGCGTATTTCTCTACGGCCCTCCTGGCAACGGGAAGACGGTGCTCGCGGAAGGCATGGGGCACGCACTCGGCGGCGAGATGTACGTGCCCCACGCCATCGACGTCGATGGTCACACCATCACGATGTTCGACCCGACCTGCCATCAGCCGCTCGAGGAGATGACGGATCGCTCGAGCCTCGTGGCGCTCGTGCTCGACGACCGGCGGTGGGTCCGCGTGCGCCGTCCCGTGGTCGTCGTCGGCGGCGAGCTGACGCTCGACATGCTGGACCTGCGGTTCAACTCGCTCTCGCGCTTCTACGAGGCGCCGATTCAGCTCAAGGCCAACGGCGGCGTCTTCCTCGTGGACGACTTCGGCCGCCAGCGGATGCGCCCGGAGGACCTGCTCAACCGCTGGATCGTGCCGCTCGAGAGCCGCGTCGACTATCTCACGCTGCACACCGGCAAGAAGTTCCAGGTGCCGTTCGACGTGCTGACGATGTTCGCGACGAACCTGGACCCGCTGCAGCTCGCCGACGAGGCATTCCTGCGCCGCATCCCCTACAAGATTGCGGTCGGCGATCCGACACTCGATCAGTTCTCGCGCATCTTCGAGATGTGCTGCCGCGCGCGGCGGATGCGGTTCCATCGCGTGATGGTCGCGTACCTCTACCGCCGGCACTACCGGCCGGTCGGCCGCGCGCTGCGCGCCTGCCACCCGCGCGACCTGCTCGACCAGATCATCGCGCTCTGCCGCTACCGCGGCATGGAGCCGGCGGTGACGCGCGAGCTCCTCGACGCGGCGTGTGCGTCGTACTTCGTCGACGGCTGCGGCACCGCGGACCAGGCCGTCGCGGACGCGAAAGCTCCGCGCCGCCCGAGTCCTGCACACATGGAGGTGCACTGATGCGAACGAGGGTTGCCGACTGGGTCGCGCGCATCATCGTGTGCCTGATGTTCGGCGCGCTGTGCGTGAACATCCTGCAGGAGTTCCTGCGCACGGGCCACATCACCGGCCTGATGCTGCTGGCGAGCGAATCGCTCGTCATCGTGCTGACGCTGGCGCGCCGGCGGGCGACGATCGTCGATCGCTCCGTCCCGGCCGGTATCGTCACGCTCGTGTCCGTCGCGGGACCGCCGCTGATGCGCGCCGACCACGATATCGTGGCGCTCGCCGCGCCCGACATGCTGACGGGCATCATTTCACTTCTCGCGCTGATGCTCATCGTGTCGGGCAAGCTGACGCTCGGCCGCAGCTTCGGCCTCGTGCCCGCCAACCGCGGCGTCGTCGTGCAGGGTCCCTATTCGGCGGTGCGGCATCCGATCTACTCGGGCTACCTCGTGGCGCACGTCGCGTTCCTCGCGGCGCACCCCTCGACGTGGAACGTCGTCGTGTTCGCGATTGCCGACGGCGCGCTCATCGTCCGCGCGCTCATGGAGGAGCGCGTGCTCACCAACGATGAGGGCTATCGTGACTACTGCGCGCGTGTGTCGTGGCACCTGATTCCCGGAGTGTTCTGACGTGCAATTGATCAACGAACGGACGCGCAAGTCCGTTGCCGACCTGGTGGAAGTGGCGGACACGCGCGCGGCGCGCCGCCGGGGACTGCTCGGCCGCACGGGCCTCGACGAGGGCGCCGCGCTGATGCTGCTTCCCTGCTTTTCGGTGCACACGGCGTTCATGCGCTTTCCCATCGACGTCATCTTTCTCGACGGCGACGGCTGCGTCGTGCGCACGGTGTCGCGCCTGGCGCCCTGGCGGATCGCCGTCTGCCCGCGCGCGCGTGCCGTCGTCGAGCTGCGCGCCGGCGGCCTCGAGTCGCTCGCGGTGGAAGCCGGCGACGCGCTCTATCTGGTGCCAACGCGGGAGCAGCGAAGGGCGTCGTGAGCATCAGGCGGCGATCAGGGATCAGGAGCAAGGGATTCGATCCCATGAGGATCCTTTCGCACTGGCGCAAGCTGTTCTGGCTCGGCGTGACCGTCGTCGCGGTGATGGCGGGCGACGTGCTGCTCACGAAGTACGGTCCCGCGATGCGCGCCGCGTCGGTCGAGACGGGCGCGAGCTTCAGCGTCTCGGCGGGTTCGTTCGCCACCGAGGCGAAGGCGGCGACGTTTGCCGCCGCCCTCGACGCGTCAGGACTTCCGATCCTCGTGCGCGTGCGCCCGGATGACGGGCGCTATCAGGTGCTCGTTGGCCCCTACGTCTCGACGGAAGAAGCGGAACGCGCCCAGCGCCGGATGGCGGCGTGGGGCCTCGGCGAGGCGCGCCTCGTCGTGGACGACACGATGCGCTCGAACCCGCAGCAAGCCGCGGTGTTCGGCTTCGGCGACTCCTCGAGCACCAGCGTCGTCATGGTCGCGGCCGCGGGCATGTCGTCGATCGTGTTCGAGATGAACCACGTGCCGAAGCAGGTCGAGACACGCCGTACTGGCTCGACGTCGATGGACGTGGAGATCGGTCAGGGGGCAGGGGGAAGGGGGCAGCGGTTAGACGGACGCAGTCCGCACATTCCGGCGTCGGGCAGTCCGCAGGTTGCGGGAGGGGGCAGTCAGCAGGCGGCCGCGGGGGTCAGTCAGCAGGACGCGTTCGAGTCGCTGCGTCTGCCCGACGGCGTGTCGCTCGTGCGCGGGCTGGCGGTCCAGACCGGCGACGGCGACACGACGCGCGCGCGCGTCGTCGTTCCAGAAGGCGTCGAGAGCCGTCTCCGCCTCGAAGGTCGCCGCGTCTATATCGACCTCGCGTTTCCGAAGGCCCCGTGGAGGATTGAGAAGCCGGCTCCGAAAGGACCCGGCCTACCCGCGAACGAGTCTGAACGGGTGGCACGGCGCGTGTCGGACGCGCCAGAACGGGTAGGTCGGGTCGTTTCGGAGCCGCCGAGCGCCTATCGCGAGCAGGCCGAAGCGATCGTCATGCGATTCACCGAGGTCGAGCCGTTCCTGCTCTCCGCCGTGCAGGCGCCGGAACCGGACGTGCTCGCGGCGCTGGCACATTCGCTCGAGGACGTGCGCCGATCGCTCGAGCGCACGACCGCGCCGGCCGACAGCCAGGCGGATCGTCAAACGCTGCTGCTCGCCATCGCCAGGGCCCAGGCCGCGCTGGCGCCGACATTTGCCAGCGACCGCAAGGCGGCGATCGAGGAAGCCATCGCGCTGTTTCACTCGCACTGACGCGGCGAGTGTCGGCCGGGATCCGGGGTCCGGGATCCGGGATGCGGGATGCCCAAACAAGAAAGGCCGGCGATCCTAAGACCGCCGGCCCGAACCTGAACCCGGCACCGAACCTGAACACGAACGGAGAACCGAGAACCCCGCAGCGTGAACGGGCGCCGCCGCTAGACCACGTCCTTGTGGACGACCTCGGCGACTTCCTGCTTCCTCTTCCCGCCGCCGAGTCCCTGGATCTGCAGCACCGGCTCCGCGTTCTCCTTGAGCACTTCCTTGCGATAGAGCCGCTCCATTTCCTGGTTGTGGCGGATTTCCTCGGGCGTCAGCTGCTTCTTGCGGGCCGCGAGCTTCTCTTCGCGCGCGTTCTTTGCGATGCCGAGCTCGTCGAGGTCGGTCTGCTTGCCTTTGGCCACCGCTTCAGCGTTGAGGATGAGCGTGTGGTCCTTGCTCGCGAGGTTGACTTCCTTGCCGCCCGCGAAGATCTCGTGGCGGCCGTGCTCTTCGTACCACTTGGTGAGCGTCGCCGTCATGTGCATCTTCTCGATGATATTCCGCCAGCCGATCCCCGTGTTGTAGGCGCAGAAGGAGATCTCGCCCTGCTGCGTCGCATACGGGATGATGCACATCTCGGTGCGCCGGAAGTCGTAGTTAAAGAGGTCCTGGAACCACATGCCCGCGATGAACAGGAAGTTCCAGCGGTCCGCGCGCCGCTTCTCGATGTCGGCCAGCGTGCGGTCGCCTGAGACCTTGCCGTAGTCCTTGCCGGTGGCGCCGAACGTCTTGTCGAACTTCTTCATCAGGTCGACGAGCCGGAAGTGCGTAGGCGCCTTGAACGGATCGTAGTTGCGCATCAGCGCCAGCGCCATGCCGGCGACCGACAGCGCACGGCCGCGCGCCGCGTCGTTCACCTTGGCGACGTCCCGGGCGAGCCGATCGGCCTTGAGGAACGCGGTCACGGGCACCGCTTCCTTCGTTTCCTTGTCGATCATCACCGCCATGCCGATGCCGCAGTTCGGGTGACAGCCGCAGGTGAGCTGCCCCCACTCGCGATCCGGACCGTGCACCACGTCCGCCCAGTCGGTGAAGGTGGACATGAACGAGATGGGGAACCAGTCGCGCGTCGGCTCGCCGATCCCGGTCTGCGACTTCACGTCGTGCGCGAGGTGCGACAGCGTGTAGCGCTGCGCCGCGCGCCGTTCCGGCGTGATCTCCTCGTCGCGGCCGGTGAACGACACCGGCTGGAACGACAGGAAGTTGATCCGCTTCGGGTTGTCGAGCGCGAACTCGATGACGCGGCCGACCTGCTCGTTGTTGACGCCGTTGACGATGGTGATGACCGGGACGATGTCGACGCCCGCCTGATAGAGGTTCTCGATCGCGCGCAGCTTCACGTCGAAGAGGTTGCCGACCTGGCGGTGCGCGTTGGCGGCGTTGCCGATCCCGTCGAACTGCAGGTACGCGTAGCGCAGGCCCGCCTTAGCGGCCTCACGCGCGAACTCGGGGCTCTTGGCGAACTCGATGCCGTTGGTCGCCGCCTGGACCGAGTTGTAGCCCACCTTGCGGGCGTAGGCGACGGCATCCAGGAAGTACGGCGAAATCGTCGGCTCGCCGCCCGAGAACTGCACCGACATCTGCCGGCGCGGCTTGATCGAGATGGCGTTGTCGAGCACCTGCTTGATGTCTTCCCAGCTCAGCTCGTGGACGAAGCCAACCTGGTTGGCGTCCATGAAGCACGGGTCGCACATCATGTTGCAGCGGTTCGTCAGGTCCACCGTGAGGACCGAGCCGCGGCCGTGCTGGATGGTGCTGCTGCCGTGGTTGTGCAGCTTCTCGTCGTTGTGCGCCTTGATGTCGCGCCCGGGGAACGACTCCTCGAGGTGCTTGAACATCGGCGGGTCGATCGACATGACGTCTTCGAAGTGCCCGTGCAGCGGGCAATCCTTGACCATCAGGATCTTGCCGTCGCGCTCGATGATCGTCGCCTTGATCTCGCCGACCTTCTCGGTGAGCAGCACCG
>DATNCQ010000044.1:0-3557 GCA_035571515.1 Vicinamibacterales bacterium | reverse complement strand
GTTCCGGCAGGCGATGGCGACGTTCGTACCGCCGATGCTGCCGGGCGTCGTCGTCTTCACGCGCAGCTACTCGCCGGACGACATCGTCCGACAGATCCGCGATCGGCGCGTGTCGGTGCTGGTCTGCGTGCCGAAGATCCTCGAGGTACTGAAGGAGCACATCCTCCGGGTGGCGCCGGAAGCCGCCGAACCGCCGCCGCCCGGTATGCACTGGGCGAAGCGGTGGTGGCACTACCGGCGGATCCACAAGCTCTTCGGGTTCAAGTTCTGGGCGATGGTGGTGGGCGCGGCGCCGCTCGATCCGGAGCTCGAAGCGTTCTGGGGGCGGCTCGGCTTTCTCGTCGTGCAGGGCTACGGGCTGACCGAGACGGCGCCGATCGTCACGCTGAACCATCCGCTGCGCGCGCGGCGCGGCGCGGTCGGCAAACCGATCGGCGGCGTCGAAGTGAAGATCGCCGGGGACGGAGAGATCCTCGTCCGCGGCGAGAACGTGACGAAGGGCTACTACAACGCGCCCGACGCCACGCGCGAGGCGTTCGCGGACGGCTGGTTCCACACCGGCGACATCGGCGAGATCGACGCCGAGGGGCAGCTGCACATCCGCGGCCGCAAGAAGGAAATGATCGTCACGCCGGAAGGCCTCAACGTCTTTCCGGAGGACGTCGAGCGCGTGCTGAACGAGCAGCCCGGAGTCCGCGACTCGGCGGTCGTGGGCGCGCCCGTGCCGGGCAGCACCGCGGAGCGCGTGCAGGCCGTGTTGCTGCTCGCGCCCGGCACCAATCCCGATGGCGTGATCCGCGCCGCGAACGCCGCGCTCGGCGACCACCAGAAAGTGCGCGCCGCCGCCGTGTGGCCTGGCGAAGAGCTGCCGCGCACCGAGGGGACCAAGAAGCTGAAACGGCGCGAGCTGCGCGCGTGGCTCGTCGGCAGTGTTGCGCCGAAAGGCGGAAGCCATGCAGCGACGGGGTCGGGCGGGCGTGCAGTTTCTGACATCCTCGAACGCTTCGCTCCGGGCCGCACGATCGAGAAGGGGACGACGATCGAGGAGCTCGGACTGTCGTCGCTCGAGCGCGTCGAGCTGATGATGGCGCTCGAGGAAGCCTTCCAGGTCACGGTCGACGAGGGAGCATTCAGCGCATCCACGACCGTCGCAGATCTCGAGCGTCTCGTCGCCCCGGTGGCGATGGGGTCAGACCCGGGTCAGACCGGGGTCAGACCCGGGTCTGACCCCGGAACGGGGTCGAACGCAGAGATCGTCTTTCCCGCGTGGAATCGCAGCCTCGTGGCGCGCGCCGCGCGCCGCGTGAGCCTGCCGACGTGGATCCTGCCGCTCGGGCGCATCTTCGCGCGCGTCACCGTGACGGGGCTGGAGCATCTCGAGAAGATCGACGGCCCGGTGATCTTCGCGGCGAACCACCAGAGCCACTTCGACGGGCCGGTGATCCTCGACTCGCTGCCGCCGCGCTGGCGCTACCGCACCGCGCCCGCGATGATGAAGGAGTTCTTCGACGCGCACTTCTTCCCGCAGCGGCATACCCGGATGGAGTGGTTCACCAACAGCCTCAACTATTACCTCTCGGCGCTGTTCTTCTTTGCGTTCCCCCTCACGCAGGGGCGCGTGGGCACCCGCCAGACGCTGAGGTACATGGGGGAACTGGTCGAAGAGGGCTACTCGATCCTGATCTTCCCGGAAGGGCGCCGCTCGGAGACGGGAGAGGTGGCGGACTTTCAGCCCGGGGTCGGCATGATCGCCTCGCGGCTGGGCGTCCCCGTCGTGCCGGTGCGGGTCGCCGGGCTGAATCGGGTGCTTCCGCCGCATGCAAAATTTCCGTCGGTGGGAAAGGCCACCTGTGCCTTTGGACCGCCTATCTTACTGACCGGCAATGACTACGCCGGACTTGCGGCTCAGGTGGCGGATGCCGTACGATCCTTGTAAGTCACGAAGAAATGTGGCACAATCTTTGATTGGAGAAAGGAAAGCAAGCATTTGAGCAAGGACGATCTGATTGATGTGCAGGGCACCGTGGTGGCGGTGCACAGCGGCGGCTTGTACCGCGTGCAGTGCGACCAGGGCCACGAGGTGCTCGCGCAGTTGAGCGGCCGGATGCGCCGCTTCAGGATCAAGGTGGTGCCCGGCGATCGTGTGACGGTCGGCGTCTCCCCCTACGATCCGGTCCGCGGCATCATCACGTTCCGCGCTCGCTGAAATACACATTGAATTCCCATTCAACTCAACCCGGCAGGCCTCGTCGGCGGCGACGCGGCGGCGCACGTCGCCCGTCACCCGACGGCGGACACGCACACGCCCCGCGCGCAGGCCGCAGTCATTTTCAAGCCCCGCACAAGCCGCAGTCGGCCGACCGCCCGCAGGCGGCGTACGATCCCGCGCCCGTGGGCTTCGACACGCTCGGTCTCGAGCCGTCGCTGCTCGAGGGGATCGCGGTCCGCGGCTTCGAACGCACCACGCCGATCCAGAGCGCGGTGATTCCCATCGCAGTGGCCGGCAACGACGTCATCGGCTGCGCCGATACGGGGACCGGCAAGACCGTCGCCTTCGTGCTGCCGATCCTCAACCGGCTGCTCAAGGCGCGCGCCGAGCACCCTGACGAGCGCGGCTTCACCCGCGTGCTGATCCTCGCGCCGACGCGCGAGCTGTGCGTGCAGATCGAAGACGACGTCCAGGGCTTCACCTATCACACCGATCTCACCAGCATCGCCGTCTACGGCGGCGTCGAGATGGGACAGCAGGAGCGCGCCCTCAAGTCCGGCGTCGACATCGTCGTCGCCACGCCCGGGCGCCTCATGGATCACCAGCGCAGCAACGCCGTCGACTTCTCGCGCGTCGAGACGTTCGTGCTCGACGAGGCGGATCGCATGATGGACATGGGCTTCTGGCCCGACGTCCGCAAGATCGCGCAGACGCTGCCGCCGCCCGACAAGCGCCAGACGCTGCTCTTCTCGGCGACGATGCCCGACGACGTGATGAAGATGCTCGGCGAGATCGTGCGCGACGCGAAGTACGTGCAGGTCGGATCGGCGGGCGGCCCGGCGCGGTCGATCACCCACGAGGTCGAGAACGTGCCGGCGGGACAGAAGACCGAGTGGCTGGCGAAGTTCCTGCGCCGGACGCGCGGCCCGGTGCTGGTCTTCATGCGGACCAAGTCGGGCGCCGAGCGCCTGGCGCGGCAGCTGGCCGGCTTCGGGATCAAAGCCGCGGCGCTCCACGCCGATCGCACGCAGCAGCAGCGGACCGCCGCCGTCGAAGGCTTCCGCGGCGGCCAGTACACGGTGCTCGTGGCGACCGACGTCGCCGCGCGCGGCCTCGACATCGACGGCATCACGCACGTCGTGAACTACGAAGTGCCCTCGTCGCGCGAGACCTACGTGCACCGCGTCGGCCGGACCGGCCGCGCGGCCGCGACCGGCACCGCATTGACGCTGGTGGCCCCCGAGGAGCTGCGCGCGCTCGAAGCGCTGCAGCGGTCCTTCGGGCCAGAGCTGCAGGGATGAGAGACGATATGAACCCGTTTGCCCCGTCACCGTCGCCCGGCCCCTCG
>DATNCQ010000043.1:0-25721 GCA_035571515.1 Vicinamibacterales bacterium | reverse complement strand
CGAGGCCACCGCGTTCTGCCCGTTGGTGAAGTCATAGAAGGCGGTGATGCGGCTCGCGAGGTCGGGCACGGGCGCGATGCCCGAGTCGATGATCGCGATGCCGATGCCGGTGCCCGTCGGGTCGGTGTCGCTCAGCCCGAGCTGCGACCGGAGGTCGCTGGCCTTCTTGACCGCACGCGTGAGATCCGTGCCGGTCAGGATGTCCTGAGCCTGCAGCGGCGACGAATACACCTTGGCGTCGACGGAAACCGATCCGACGCCAGGGAGTGATGACAGCCACGAGAGGTCGCTCCGCGAAATCTGCAACGAGATCGCGTTGGACCGCCGTGCCTGTCTGCCGACCTTAATACCCTTGGTCCTTAAGGCCTTGAGGAGCGAAGCCCAATCGGTGCTGCCGTCGGAGCGGATGATCACGCTGACCATGCCGCTGCCTCCGGCCGCTTCGATCTGCTCTATCTGGCGATCGACGCGGGCTCGTTTGGGCGCTAGGCCGCCTTTGACGGCGACTATCGCCGGGGACTGCGCGATCACCAGCCCGGTGATCACCAGCCATGTACGGAGTCGGAGTCTTCTCATCTGGCCGGAAGGTGAGCAATATCACCTCCAGCCCAGCCTTTATCGCGTAACTCCTGTAGCTTCTATAACTAGCAGACAATCACGACACTGTAAGCGGCCGGATTTTGTGCCGTGACGGAACACTTCAGGGAAGCCGTGTTATGACTTGGAACGACACGGGCTGACGAGGGAGTCGCAACGCTACGGTTCTGCGCTCGTTTTCCACTCAATTCAAGCCCACCTTCCCAAAACTCCCGAGCCGTTTCGGGACACGTGCGCGCCGTTGCGCGAAAACCTCGCAATCCCGGTACGACGACCAGGTTCTCGTGAACGACACGGGAAGGGAGGTCACGTTCACGCAGCGGGAGAACTTCATGGATGCCCGTTGACTCCGTAATTGGAGCTTGGAGCTTGGAACTTGGAGCTTGGAACTTGGAGCTTCGATCTTGACCTGATACACACCTGCATGGCACCTTCACGCGGCCTGCCCCGCCGAAGCGGACCGCCGTAGGCGGTCCGCCAACAGCGCTGACTCGGTCGCGTCGCGTCGCGACGCGATCCGGCGAAGGCAGGCCTGGAGGTGCCATGCGCACGTATTCAGCGCCGCTGGCGTTTGCCACCGTGGTGCTGCTCGCGGCCGGCGCGGCTGTCGAGTCGCAACAACGCATTCCCGCCTTCTCCGCGAAAGAGCTCGCCGCACCGCCCCGGGCGGGCTGGTTGAAGAACGGCGGGAACCTCTTCAACCAGAACTACTCGCCGCTGACGCAGATCAATCGCGACACGGTCGCGGGGCTGAAGGGCGTGTGGCGCACGCATCTCAACGGCTCGGGCACCGCCGCCAAGTATTCCGGCGAAGCGCAACCGGTCGTACACGCCGGCGTCGTCTACATCGTCACCGGCGCCGATGACGTGTTCGCGCTCAGCGTGAAGACGGGCAGCATCCTCTGGAGCCACAAGGCGGCGCTCCCCGACACCATCACCACCGTCTGCTGCGGATGGACCAGTCGCGGCGTTGCCATCGGCGATGGCAGGGTCTACGTCGGCCAGCTTGACGGCCGGCTGGTGGCGCTGGACGAGCGAACGGGCGAGCTCGCGTGGTCCATCCAGGCCGAGCGGTGGCAGAACGGCTACACGCTGACCGCGGCGCCGCTCTATTACAACGGCCTGGTGATCGTCGGCTTCTCGGGCGCCGAGAACGGCACGCGCGGACGCGTCAAGGCGTACGACGCGAAGGACGGTCGTCTCGTCTGGACGTTCTACACGGTTCCTGGTCCGGGCGAACCCGGTCACGAGACGTGGCCCCAGAACAACGAGGCGTGGCTGCACGGCGGTGCAAGCGTCTGGCAGACGCCGGCGGTCGATCCGGACCTCGGGATGATCTACTTCACGACGGGCAACCCCGGCCCCGACTTCAACGGAAGGATCAGGGCGGGCGACAACCTGTTCTCGACGTCGATGGTCGCCCTCGACGTGGCGACCGGCAAGTACCGCTGGCACTTCCAGCAGATTCACCACGACCTGTGGGATTACGACGGCCCGAGCCCGGTCGTCCTGTTCGACGTCACCATCAACGGCACGCTGCGCAAGGCCGCCGCGGAGCCGAACAAGGCCGGGTGGGTCTACATCCTCGATCGCACCACCGGCAAGCCGATCGTCGGCATCGACGAGAAGCCGGTGCCGCAGGAGCCGCGGCAGGCGACGTCGAAGACGCAGCCAATTCCGCGCGGCGACGCGTTCATCCCGCAGTCGGTGGACATCGCGCCGGAGGACTACACGCTCGTCAACCAGGGGCGCATCTTCACGCCGTTCTGGAAGGACCCGGTCGTCGCCAAGCCGGGCGCGCGCGGCGGCGCCAACTGGCCGCCCAGCTCGTACGATCCCGCCAGCAGCACGCTTTACGTCTGCGCCACCGACGCGGCGAACGTGTTCAGGGGCGGCGAGGACGACCAGCCGATCACGCCGGAGGGGCAGCGCTACCTCGGAAGCGCGTTCGGCGGCGCGCCGCTGCCGGCCGCCGGCATCTTCGCGGCGCTCGACATGAAGACCAATCGCCTCGTGTGGCAGCAGCGCTGGAAGGACTCGTGCTACAGCGGGTCGGTCACGACCGCCGGCGGCCTCGTCTTCACCGGGCGCAACGACGGCCGGCTGACCGCGCTGCATTCGTCGAACGGCAAGCGGCTCTGGGAATTCCAGACCGGCGCCGGTATGAATTCGCCCGTCAGCGTCTTCGAGTACGAAGGCGAGGAATACGTCGTCGCCTATTCCGCGGGGAGCCTCTTCGCGCAGACGCCGCGCGGCGACAGCGTCTGGCTGTTCTCCACGAAGGGCACGATGCGCGAGGGCGAGGAACGGTCGACGAGATAGATCAATCGAAGAACCCCGACTCGATATACCGCATCCACGTACTGCCGACGATCGTGATGCTGTCCTGCGTGAACAGGTAGTGATGCAGCCCCTCGATGCGGCCGACGCGGTACTTCCTCGCGTAGTGCTCCATGACGCTCCGGTTCGCGTCGACGGTTGGCGGGGGCAGCGCTTCGTCGCTGGTGCCGTTCAAGTCGAGGATCGGCACCTTCGCCAGCTCCGCGGGCGGATAGCTCGGCTCGAACATCGACTGCATCAGCGCCGCGAAACCGCGTGCGCGGTCCGCCGCGGGAAGAAACGCCGACCGCCATAGTCGAACGCCGTGGTCGGCGAGCGCCGACGCATCGAGATACATCGCCGCGTCCTCGGTGCTCTTGAACCGCGGCGAACGGAGCGCCCCCTTCCACCACGCCGCGCGCGTCGCGGCATCCACGTGCTTCGTATACACCTCGAAGTCGTCCAGCCCGCGCTCCCGAACGCGCAGCGCGCTGTGTTCGTAGACGTCGTCCAGGCTGCCGACGCGGGCTCGATTGTTCAGGTACGCGAGCCCGGTGGTGCTCGTCCCCCATCCGAGATATCCGTCGGGCGCGTAGTATTTCGCCAGCGGATACAGGCTCGCGCCGCCGGTCGACATCCCCCAGAACAAGACGAGTGCATTCCTGCGGTCGGGGATCGCTTTCTCGAGCGCGCGGCGGTAGCCCTCCAGGAATACCGACGGCGTCGCCGCGAGCATCTGGGCTTCGAGCGCACTGCCCTTCTTCGGGAACCGGTAGTATGCGCTGGCGCTCGCCGCGGTGACCGCCGTGATGCCGGACGGTTTCGTTTCGTAATCGGCCTGGGACCAGTACGTCTTCTGCATGCGGCTGAAGAGCGGCATGCGCTGCTGCAGCGGAATGGCCTCCCAGGATCCGTCCCTGGTCGGCGCGAGGAAGTTCCAGCGTCCCACGCGTGTCAGCGCCACGAACGTCACGCCGCGTTTCGCGAGCCACACGCCGGGACCTTCCTTCTTCTCGACGGTGGAAATGAAGTCCATGGCGTACTCGCTGCCCGGCTCGGCGCCGACGACGACGAGCTTCTTCCCGTTGCGGAGCCGCGGCGTCGCGGGTGTCAGCGTGACGACCACCTGCGTGAACGGCTGGCCATGCGCGGTGAAGTCGATGAAGTCGATGGCCTGCGTGTAGGAGGTGGTCGCCGGGTACTCGTTGGCGGCGAGGATGGCGCGGATGGCGTCGGCGCCCAGCGTGCCGTTGTCGGCCGGGATCTCCCACGCAGCCGCCGCCATCGAGACGAGGGCGGCGATGAGGAGGCCGAGCGCTGCGGCCCTCATCGGCGGCCCTGCTCGGGCGTCCTGCCTGGCATGTCATTCCTGACGACGAGGCCGCCCTTCATGACGAAGCGGACGCGCTGCATCTCGGTGACGTCGGCGAGCGGATTGCCGGTGACCGCGATCAGATCCGCGAACTTCCCCTTCTCGATGCTCCCCACCTGCTGGTCCCAGCGATAGTTCAACATCGTCGCCGCCGGCATGTAGGCGGTCTGCAGCGCCTGCACGGGCGTCATCCCCCACTTCACGAAGTAGACGAACTGATCGGCGCCGATGCCGTGCGGGATCGTCGCGGACGTGGCGCCGCTGCCGAAGACGATCGGCACGCCCGCGGCGCGCGCTTTCCTGAACGCCTGCTCGCCCATCCTCAGCCGGCTGTTCTTGCCGCCGGTCTTCTTCAGGTCGCCGGGCTCGAGCGAGACGAGGTCGTCCACCGTCATCTCGAGCGGGAGCTTCTTGTCCACGAGCAGCTTGAGCGAGACGTCGTCGAGGTCGGTCAGGTGGTTCGGCGCGTCGACGCCGGCCTTGAGGCAACTGAGCTGCCCTTCGCCGCCGTAGGTGTGACAGGCGACCTTCAGCCCGAGGCGGTGCGCCTCGTCGACGATGGCCATCACTTCCTCCTCGGTGAGCGAGGGGCTGTTGACGAGCGTGCCGTCGGGTTTGAAGACCTCGTACTCGTCGCCGACGAAGTCCTGCGTCGTGTAGATCTTCACCCAGTCCACGCCGTGCAGCTTGGCCTCGCGGACGGCCGCCCGACCGAGGTACGGCGAGTTGACGTTCTTGTCTTCCGTGAAGCGGTCGACGAAGCGGTTGAAGAGCGCCGGATAGGGGACGCTCGCGCGCTGGTTCAGCGACTGGCCGACCACCTGCATCCTTGGCCCGATGAGCAGGCCCCGGTTGATCGCGTTCCGGAGGTCGACGGTGCCGAACCCCCCGCGCGAATCCATGTCGAGGACAGTGGTGAAGCCGGCATTCAAGTCTGTCTGCGCGTTGGCGACGCCGACGATCGTGCGCGTCGATTCGGAGAGATCGTCGGCCGGAAACAGGTGCACGTGGGCGTCGATCATGCCCGGCAGCACGGTGGCGGCGCCGAGGTCGATCACCTGTGCGTCGGACGGAATTGCCACGCCCGGACCCAGATCCGTAATGCGATCCCCTTTGACGAGGATCACCTGGTTGGTGAGCAGCGTGCCGGCTCGGCTGTCGAAGAGTCGGCCGGCGCGGACGGCAATCACCTGCGACGGCGGCGTGACGAAACGCGCGGGCGCTCCGCCCTGCGAATGCACCAACACCGCGGATGTCACGACGGCAGCAGCTGTAGCGATTCTGAATAGCTGTTTCATCACGACCTCGGCCATTTCTCGCTGGTGATTATAAGGAACGACGGCCATCTCGCGATCCTCGCCCGCAGGAGCGAGGACGTCCGCGCGGGCTGGACGCGTGATGCCGGGCGACGAGCGCAAGCGTCGCGAGAAGCGCCATCACGCCCGAGGCTCGTCGAGCGTTACGCGCGCCGAAGTGTAGTAGCATCCCCGCCACATTTTCAGCGGGGGTTGCATGGGGCGTTTCATCCGTCACGGCGTCGGCGCGCTCTTCATCGTCCTTCTGACCTGCGCGGCGGCATCGGCGCAGGCCACCGGACAGCTGAGCGGCACCGTGCGCGACAACAGCGGCGGCGTCCTGCCGGGCGTCACGGTCACGGTGACGCAGACCGATACCGGGCTCACCCGCAACGTGGTGACCGAAAGCGGCGGCACCTACGTCGTGCCGAACCTGCCGACCGGCCCCTACAAGCTCGAAGCCTCGCTGCCGGGTTTCCGCAGCTACGTGCAGACCGGCATCGTCCTGCAGGTCAACGGCAACCCGACGATCAACGTGACGCTCGCGGTCGGCGACGTCGCGGAGACGATCTCGGTCGAGGGCGCGGCGCCGCTCGTCGACGTCCGCAGCGCGGGCATCAGCGAGGTCGTGGACAACCAGAAGATCGTCGAGCTGCCGCTGCAGGGCCGGCAGGTGACGAACCTGATCATCCTGGCGGGCGCGGCGGTGAACACCGGCGACGTCAGCGGCCAGCGCAACCGCTCGGACGCGGTGGCGATCTCCGTCGCCGGCGGCCTGCGCTCGGGCGTCAGCTACGTGCTCGACGGCGCCATGCACAACGATACCTACGACAACCTGAACCTGCCGTTCCCGTTCCCGGACGCGCTGCAGGAGTTCCGTGTCGCCACGAGCGGCCTGGCGGCCGAGAACGGCACGCACTCCGGCGCGACCGTGAACGCCGTGACGAAGTCGGGCACCAACAGATGGTCGGGGAACGGGTTCGAGTTCGTGCGCGACCACCGGTTCAACGCCTCCGACCACTTCGCCCCGCCTGGCACCGACGACGGGTTGAACCGGAACCAGTTCGGCGGGACGCTCGGCGGGCCCATCGTGAAGGACCGCTTGTTCTTCTTCGGCGCCTACCAGGGGACGCGCACGCGGCAAATGCCGCCGTCGTTCATCGCGTTCGTGCCGACGGCCGCGATGCTCTCCGGCGACTTCACCGCCTACGCCTCGCCGGCGTGCAATGCTGGCCGTCAGATCGCGCTGCGCGCGCCGTTCCAGAACAACCGCATCGATCCGTCGCTCTTCAGCCGGCCGGCGGTGATGGTGGCGCAGCACCTGCCGACGGCGACCGACCCCTGCGGCCAGATCAACTACAGCGTGCCGCTGGACAACAACGACAAGCAGTACGTGACGCGCGTCGACTACCAGCTCGGCGCGAACCACACGGTCTTTGGCCGCTACATCGACACGTTCGAGCGGCGGCTGCCGACGCTCTCGCGCACGGGCAACGTGCTCACCGTGCGGCGCGAGTTCGGCGCCAACAAGCGGGCGCGCGCGCAGTCGTCCGCCTTCGGCGACACGCTCGTGCTCGGCGCCAACATGGTGAACTCGTTCCGCGTGACGTGGAACCGCACGTCGAACCACCTGAACGACCCGCCCGACCCCTTCTTCGACGCGCCGGAGCTCGGCATCAAGCTGCACACCTATGTGCCCGGCGTCATCGGCATCGCGGTGACCAACGCATTCACGATCTCCGGAGGCAACTCGGTCAAGGTGCGCCTGGCGAACGCGTCCTACCAGGCCGGCGACGACTTCTCGTGGGTGCGCGGGCGCCACCAGCTGGGATTCGGCGTGACGACGTCGCACTGGACGTCGGCGACGGAAGACAACGCCCGCGCCGCGGGCGATTTCAACTTCAACGGCCAGACGAGCGGCCTCGCGCTCGCCGACTTCCTGATCGGGCAGGCCTCGCTCGTGCGGCACGGCGCGCCCGGCATCCTGAACATGAACCAGTGGTACGTCGGCGCCTACGGCCAGGACACGTGGCGCGTGAAGGACCGCGTCACGCTGAACATGGGCCTCCGGTGGGAGCCGTATCTCGGGCAGAGCGTCGACAACGGGGCGATTGCCAACTTCGTGCTCGACAACTTCAGGCAGGGGATCAAGACGACGCGGTTCGCCAACGCGCCCGCGGGTCTCATCTATCCCGGCGACCCGGGCTTTCCGGCCGGCAAGACCGGGATGAACAAGCAGTGGCTGAACATGTCGCCGCGCGCCGGCATCGCGTGGGACGTGAGCGGCGACGGCCGGACCGCGATTCGCTCGTCCTACGGCCTGAACTACGACTTCCCGAGCGCGCAATTCCTCTACATCGCCGCCTCCGCGTCCCCGTTCAGCAATCGCGTCGAGCTCAATGGCGTGCCGTTCGAGGATCCCTATCGCAATGTGCCGGGAGGCGATACGCATCCGCTGCCGCGCGACCCGCCGTTCGACGCGCAGTTCCCCGGCTTCGGCGCCTACGGCGTCATCGATCCCGGCATCAACTCCACGCGCGTGCAGTCGTGGAACGTGACGTTCGAACGCCAGATCGGCGCCGCCTGGCAGGGGTCGGTCAGCTATCTCGGCAGCTACGCCGACCGCATGTGGGGACAGGCGCACATCAACCCGTCGAACTTCATGGGACTGGGGCCGTGCACCATCGCGGGCGTCTCGTACCCGTCGTGCACGGTGAGCGCGAACACCGATCGCCGCCGCACGCTGTACCTGGAAAACCCGGTCGCCGGCCAGTTCCTCGGCCCCATCGTCCGCTACGTCGACGCCGGCACCCAGAGTTACCGCGGCCTGAAGCTGTCGTTCGGGCGCCGCGCGGCCACCGGCCTCAGCCTGGCTGGCAACTACACGCTCGCGCACTGCGTCGCCGACACCGACGTCAGCGGCGGCTTCAGCCAGTTCACCGGCGGCTACACCAAGCCGAACGATCCGTCGTTCGACAAGGGCAACTGTTCGCAGAGCCGCACGCAGATTGCCAACCTCTCCGTCGGCGCGCAGACGCCGCGCTTCGGCAACGCGGCGCTGCGGATGGCCGCGTCCGGCTGGCGCGTCTCGGGCATCGTGAGCGCGCGCTCGGGTAGCTGGCTGACGGTGACGACGACGCGCGACATCGCCGGCACGGGGATCACACCGCAGCGCGTGAACCAGATTAACGCAGACGCGTACGGCAACCGGTCGCTGGACAATTACCTGAGCGCCGCCGCCTTCGCGGCGCCCGGGCCCGGCGAGTACGGCAATCACGTCAACAACAGCATCGAGGGACCGGGATTCTGGACGGTGGACATGGCGCTCTCGCGCCTCGTCTCGTTCGCCGCAACCCGGCAGCTCGAGCTGCGGCTGGAAATCTTCAATCTGTTCAACAACTTCAATTGGGGCAACCCGGTCACCAATTTCGACGCGGGCACCTTCGGCCGGATCACGTCGTCGGCCGGTGATCCGCGTATCATGCAGTTCGGCATCAAATATGGGTTTTAGGGAGGTTCCGGCGGGTCCGCCGTCGCGGGGCGTCGGTGCTCGGCGGGACCCGCGCCACGTACGTAGGCCGGGTTCCGCAGCGCGGACTGAATCCATCGCACTGCGGACCCGGCATGGTCTCAGGAGGAGCGAATGAGTACGAAGCTTGGGATCCTGGCTGTCGGTGTCGTGCTGGCCGCGCTCGCGGTGCCCGTCTCGGCCCACCATTCGTGGACCGCGGAATACGACGCGAAGAAGCCGGTGACCGTCAAGGGCACCGTCTCGAAGGTCGAGTGGACGAACCCGCACACCCACTTCTACGTGGATGTCACCGATGGCAGCGGGAAAGTGACGACCTGGAACTTCGAGATGGCGAGCACGCCGGCGCTCGAGCGGGCTGGCTGGTCGCGGAAGACGCTGCCGATTGGCACCGAGGTCACGGTCGAAGGGTTCGCGGGACGCAGCGTGACCGAACGCGCCATCGTGACCTCGTTCAAGGGGCCCGACGGCAAGGAGTTCTTCGTCCCGAAGCTCGGTAACTGACCAGCCAAGGCGCTCCGCCCTAACGTCGTCCGCGGAGCCCCTCGGCTGGTTGCCAGTATCTCTTTGGCGCGCTTCGCGCGCCTGCGCGGAGGATGTCGTGAACAAGCTACTTGTTGCGGCGATCACCATCGCCGGCCTTGCCGCGCCCGCGCTGGCGGGTGCGCAGGAGTTGCCGCGGCGTCTCGGCGGCGAAAATGGTCCGAAGAAGGCGGCGGAGGCGGCGAAGCCGGCCCCGAAGCTGGCCGACGGCACCGTCGACCTGTCCGGCGTCTGGACCGGCGGCGGCGACGCGCCGATTCCGCGCCTGTTGAAGAAGGGCGAGCTCGACACGCTCCTGCTGCCGTGGGCGAAGCAGAAGATGGCGTCGCTGAAGGAAGCGGACGACCCGTATTTCTATTGCATGCCCGGCGGGCCTCTCCGCATCACGGGCGGCTTCGCCTGGCGGCTCGTGCAGCCTGCGGGCGAGCGCTCGAAGTACATCTTCATGCTGCAGGAAGGCAACGCGCACAGCTTCCGGCAGATCTTCATGGACGGCCGCAAGCATCCGGACGATCCCTCGCCGACCTGGTTCGGCCACTCGATCGGCCACTGGGAGGGCAACACGCTGGTCGTGGACACCATCGGCCTGAACGACAAGTTCTGGCTCGACAGCGCGGGAACACCGCACACCGAGCAACTGCACCTCGTCGAGCGCTACACGCGGACCGACTACAACACGCTGCAGCGCGTCGTGACGATCGAAGACCCGGGCACGTTCACCAAGCCGTTCACGGTGACCTACACCGCCAAGCTCGGTACCCCGGACAGCGAAATCCTCGAGTACTTCTGCATCGAGAACAATCAGTGGGGCGAGCGGACCAATACGAACGCGACGGCGCCGGCGACCCCGGTCAACAAGTAAAAGGTTTGGGCCGAACGAATCGGACGCCAGCGCGACAGTGAGCCCAACTGGCAAATCCGTTGCTAGATGTGGCTCAGGTGCGTGTGCCTGCCCCCCGGACCACCACTGTTGTGACGCGTGTTCCCCTCGGTTCCCGAAAAGTGTGGACCTGGGCCACCTGCGTGGGAGCCTGCGCCGTCGTCGCCAGCGCGGCCGTGGCCCAGCAGCAGACGGCGATGCGTGCCGGACGCGAAGCGCCACCGCGCGTCGAGCAACCAGCATCTCCCGCGGTCGAGACGGCGAGTGCCCCCAGCGAGGCAGCGCCCATCGCGCGGCTGGCGACGGCTCCCCCGCCCTCTGCGCCTCCCCAGGCCCGCCATTCGTTCCTCGCAATCACCGCGCCCGCCGACGGCACCGTCGAGGTTGTCTACGTCCGTGTTGGCGATCACGTCGCGGCAGGCCAGGCGCTCCTGACCTTCAAGGATCGCGACGCCGCCCTGACGGTATCGCAGCTCCGGTTCGCGATCGCCTCCGCGCGGGCCCGCGTCGCAGAACTCGAGAGCTCGCTGCGGGAGCGCGACGCGGCGATTGCCGCGGCCATCGCGCAACTGCCGTCGGCGGCGCCACCTGACGTGCCGCCTGAGGCCGCCGCCATCGTGGCGCGCGCGCAGGCCGTTTACAACGAGGCCGTCGCGCGCGAGCGGCGTGCCGCCGCGCTGCAGGCGCATGGCATCGCGGCGACCCAGGAGCTCGAGGCCGCGCAGATGGCGGTGCGCGGGGCGGCGGACGATCTCGCGCTCGCGCGGCGCGAGGCGGACGCGAAGGCGGCGCTCGTCGGCGCGCGGGCCGTCGAAGCCAGGACGCAGGCCGAATCCGCCGTCGCCGACCAGCGGGCGCTGCGCGAGCAGCTGTCCAACGAACTCGAGGCGACGCGCCAGAAGGAGCGTGAAGCGGAGGCCGCGCTCGAGGAAGCGACGGCGGAGAGCACGCGCCTGGTCGTGCGCGCGCCGTCCGCCGCCATTGTCACCGAGCTCACCGTACAGCCGGGCGATCGCACGCTCGCGGCGACTCCGCTCCTCAAACTGGATCCCCAATGAGAGTGCTTCTCGCTACCCAGGACAGTTATCCCTATTACGCGGACGATGCCGCATCGTGGTGCGACACGCTGGTGCGCGGGCTCGGAGAGGCCGAGTTCACGGTGCTGTCGGTCATCGGCCATCCGTACGTGCTGCCGCGGTACAAGCTCCCGCGCAACGTGCGCAGCCTCGTCACGGTCCCGCTGTCCGGCATGCAGGATCCGGCGGAGTACGGACATCATGCGTCGCTTCCCGAATACGTGCGCCGGCGATGGTCGCTGACGACCGAGGACATCGAGCGCGACTACCTTCCCGCCTGCGACCAGTTCCTGCGCGGCGTCCTCGATCCATCGTATCCGCCGCGCGCGCTCGCGATGTCGCTGCTGGAGCTGCACCTCCACCTGCGCTATTTCGATTACGAGCTGACGCAGACGCACCCGCTGGTCCGCGCGCTGTTTGCCTCCGTGCTGCGCGACGAGTGGCGCCGCGCGCGTCCGCTCGAGGCGCCCCCCTCGGCGGAGGCGCTCGCGGAGGCATGGCGCTGGTTCCACCGTCTCATGCTGCCGCTCGCAGTGGAGGTCGAACCGGTGGACGTCGCCCATGCCTCGAACCCGGCGTTCTGCGGGTTGCCGTGCGTGATGAGCAAGCTGCTGCATCACACGCCATACGTCGTCACCGAGCAGAGCGCCTGGCTCCGCGACCAGTACCTGACGATCGGCACGTTGGGCGTGGCGCCTGTCGCCGCGTGGTTCCTGACGCGCCTGACGAGCGCGCTCGCCGTCGTCAACTACGAATTCGCCGACCAGGTATCGCCGGTCTACGGCGACCAGGTGCGGTGGCAGCGGTGGCTCGGTGTCGAGTCGGCGCGCATCCTCCCGATTCCCAACGGCGCCAGTCCGGATGTCTTCTACCCCGGCGTGCATGACGAACACGAGCGTCCGACCGTGGTCGCGGTGGGCGCGCTGACGCCGTTGCGGGGCCAGCTCGACCTGATCGAGGCGGCGGCGCTCGTGCGCCGGGCGGTACCCAACGTTCACGTTCGTCTGGTAGCGCCGGGCGAGAGCGGTTACGCCCGCCGGTGCCGTGACCTCGTGCGCGCGCTTGGCCTGGACGAGGCCGTGTCCTTCGAACCAGGGACGGGCGACGTCGCCGCCGCCCTCCGGCAGGCGCACGTCTTTGCGCTCCCGGGCGTCTCCGACGCGTGTCCCACCACGCTCATTCAAGCCATGTTGTCGGGCGCCGGCATCGTCGCCACCAACGTCGGCGGCGTCGCGGAAGCCGTCGGTGATTCGGCGCTGCTCGTGCCGCCGCGCGACCCCGTGGCGATGGCGGAAGCGATCGTGACGCTGCTGCAGTCGCCGGACAGCACCCGCTGCCTCGGCCAGTACGCGCGAAACCGGGCGCTGGAGATGTTCACGGACGCCCGCTGTGTCGAGGCGTATCGGTCGACTTACGAGAGGCTGGCGCCGCGCGGCTGCGCCGAGCGCCGGACGGCAAGCGTCGAGAGCACGAACGCCAGCGCCGCGCCGCCGATGGCGCCAACGGCGGCGTAGTCGGGGCGGCTCGAGGTGAAGAATCGCGTGGCGGCGGTAATGGCCGCTCCGAATACGAGCGCATAGAACGCGCCCAGCAGAATCACCCGCGACTCGCGGAAGGCGATGACCGTCATGCGCGGGATCGGCACGGGCGCGCCGGCACGGCGGCGCGCGACGACGCCAGGCGTCTGCAGCGCGGCGAGGACGAACCAGAGCGCGTTGAAGATGACGAGCTCGTCCACCCACAGCGTGAGCGAGGGCCACGACACCCCCGCCGCCCACCCGACCAACAGCCCTATCGCCACGACCGAGACGGTCGCCAGCGCCCCGAGCCGCAGGAAGTAGGACAACGCCACCCGTGCGAGCCACGGCTGGCCGGCGCTGGCGTAGAAGCTGCCCAGCCGTCGCGTCACCTCGACGAAGCCGACCGACATCATGACGCTGAGCACCAGCGCGAGCTGCAGAGCGGCGGCCGCGAGGATGATCGCGCGATGCTGCAGGACGACAACGGCGGCCCATGCCGCCGCCGCGGCCACCGTCGTGACAAATGGACGCCAGGCGCTGGCCCGTGTGGCCGGCTGCTCAGCTGCCGCCGCGCCGGGTACGACGGGCAGCGCCCGGTCGCACAGCCGGTCGTAGACGTGCTCGCCGAGCGCTTTCACGTCGGCGAGTCCGACTTCCCTCTTCACGCGCGCGTCGGTGTAGCCGATGGATTCGAGGTAGGCGATGGCGTCCCACGGATCCACCAGGTGCGGCCGCGCCTGCGCGACCGTCGTCACGACCTGCTCGAGCAGCCGCTCCCGCGGCGACGGCATCTGGACCACCTTCATCCGCCGTTACTTGCCCTTCCCCGAGTTCCCCTGGTCGTGCGGCACGGTCACGAGGACGGTCTTCTGCGCGCTCGAACCGCTCGGATCCGTCGCCGTGATGGTGATCGTATAGACGCGTCCTTCCTTCTGCGTTCCGAGGCGCTCGGAGCGCAGGTTCAGGCGATGCAGATCGAGAATCTGCCAGTCGGACGAATCGCCTTCGTTCGAGGTGACCCCAAGCGTCACCGTTGGCGTTCCTCCGCACGCGGGCGTGACCGTGTAGCTCACCTGCACGCTTTCCATCTTGTGGTTCGGCGGCCAGAGGCTGGCGGGATCGGCCAGCACGCCGCTGATGGTGGGCGCCGGGTTGACGACCGAGAGGCGGATGGTGGCGATGTTGTTGGCGAGCGCGGGATCGTCGGTCGCCGACGTTGCGGTGGCCGTCAACAGCGTCGTCGCGGGCGCGGGAGTCGGGAACGGGCACGACAGGGCAACGGTGAATGCGAGCGCCGCCGTCTCTCCGACGGTCATCGTCGCCTTCGTGCATGTGAACGTCCTCGAGCCGGGAGCGCTGCACGTCCACCCCGCGGGCGGAGCCGCGACCGACGTCAGCGTCATTCCCGCGGGCAGCGGGACGCTCACGACCGGGGCGTTCACCAGCGACGGTCCATTGTTCGCCACGACCGTGCGGTAGACGAGGCCGCCCGTGCCGGCCATGCCGCTCGCCGGACCGGTCATCGAGATCGCGAGGTCGGAAGCCGGCGGCTGGACACCGAGATAGTGATCGACGTCCTGCGCGGAGACCGTTCGTCCCAGCGTGTCGACCGCGGTGGCCACGCCGGTGTTGGTGTACGCGCCGAGAAACGCGACGCCGGTCTTCGTGCAGGTCATAAACGCGCCGGGCGCCAGCGTGGTCGCCGGACACACGACCGCGCCCGTCTTGTCGTCGCTGACCGCCACCTGCGACAGCGCCACGTTACCCGCGTTCGATACGGTGTAAGTCCACGTCACCGTCGACCCGACGACCACCGCGGGGCCGGGAGCGGCATCGTTGTTCGTGCCGTTGGTCATGGTCACGATGGCGAGCACTGCGTTCACGCCGAAGTAGTTCTCCGGATCCGTGGCGGTCACGCTCGTACCCGTGCCGTCCTTTGCGGTCACCGTGCCGACGTTCTTATACGCACCGGCTGTGGCCGTTCCGCTCTTGCTGCAGGTCATCGTCGCTGCCGGCGCGAGCGTGGTCGAGGGACACGCGATCGTGCCGAGCCTGTCGTCCGTCACCGCGACGTTCGACAGCGCGACGTTCCCGGTATTTGTCAGCGTGTAGCTCCACGTCACCGCGGACCCGACGACGATGGACGGCCCCGGCGGCGTGTTGTTGTCGGTGCCGTTCGTCTTCGTGACCAGGGCAATCGCCGGCGCGGCGCCGAAATAGCTGTCGGCGTCGGTGGCGGTGACGACGGTGCCGGCGGCGCTCTTGCCCGTGGCGGTGCCGGTGTTCGTGTACTGACCCGCAACGGCGACGCCGGTCGCGCTGCACGTCATGTTCATCCCCGGATCGAGCGTGGTCGCCGGACAGGTCACGGTCGGCACCTTGTCATCGGTCACCGCAATCGTCGACAACGGTTCGTTGCCGGTGTTGGTGACGAGGTACGTCCAGGTGACGGCCGCCCCGACGGAGATGAGGCGCCCGGGTGGGGCGGGATTGTCGAAGCCGTTGGTCTTCTTGACGAGCGCGAGCGCCGGCTGCGCGAGCAGCTCGCCGAAGTTGTTGTTGCGGCCGTTCACGTCCTGCTTGAGCGTGATATTGCTGAACGCGTCGTTACCCGTGGTGCCGGTGCCCGGCGTCCCCTGCGTGTCCTTGCCGTCGAGATAGCCGGCGGGCTGCGTCTCCGTGATGGTGTAGGTGCCCGGCCGCAGGTTCGTGAACAGGTAGGCGCCGTCGCTACCCGTCGCGCCGGGCATATTGACCGCCGTTCCGCGATCGTCGGTCCCTGTCAGCGTGACGACGGCGCCGGCAATCGTGGCTTCGCCGGCGCCCTTCGTGCCGTTGTTGTCGGCGTCCACGTAGACGAAGCCGCCGAGCGACGAGGGCAGCAACTCGCCGAAGTTGTTGTTGGCCCCGTTGACGCCCGCATCGAGCGTGATATTGGCGATCGAGTCGTTGTTGACCGTGCCACCGCCCGGGGTTCCCTGCGTGTCCCTGCCGTCCAGGTATGCGCCCGGCTGCGACTCGCTGATCGTGAACGTCCCCGCGGGCAGCGCGGTGAAGCAATAGCTGCCGTCTCCCTTCGTCGTGGTCGTCGCGGTGACCGGGAGGTCGAGCCGGTCCGTGCCCGACAGGTTGATCGTGACGCCGCTGATGCCGGCCTCGCCGTTCTCCTTCGTGCCGTCGTTGTCGGCGTCGTTGTAGGCGAAACCGCACAACGACGAGGGAGCGGGCGGGTTCGGCGTGATGCCGGGCGGGGGCGCGAAGCCGCCGCAGATCTGCACGATGCTGTTGTTGCGGTCCTGGTCGAAGTTGTCGTAGCGCGTCCCATCCTGGGTGAGGTAGAGACAGCCGTCGGGCCCGGCCTGCATCAGGTCGCCGCGAAAGCCGCCCGCCGCGAACTCGGTCGCGGTCGGCGCCGCCGAGTAATCGTCGCCGGGGAAATCGAATCGCGTCATCGTGCCGTTCTGGTTGTTGGTGACGACGAATTTCGGCGACGCGGCGTGGAAGGCAATCCCGAGCGCATCGGCCGGGGCGGGGTTGCGGCGCACGATCGCGCCGCTGCGCGAGAGCACGACGAGCTCGAAGGCAGGGAATCGGTTCGTCAGGAACAGGTACGTACCCGATGGATCGAACGCCATGCCGTCCACGTACGCAATCTGGCTCGTCGGGAGCGTGGCGAACGTCCGCACGCTTCCCGTCGTGACGTCGAATGCGTAGAGGGTACACGTGGCTGGCGCCGGCGACACGAGACCCGGCTTGCACGACAGGCCCGCGTAGACGACTTCGTTGGTGACGGGATCCACGGTAATGCCGATCGCGTTGCCACGCGGCCCCATCTTCGTCGTCGCCAGCGTGGCGGGATCGATCCGCGAGAGACCGAAGGTGCCGTCGTCCATGTTCGAGTAAATGAAACCATCCGGGTGGAACGTGATGCCGCAGCCGCCGGCGATCGTGGGCAGCACGGTTTCCTTGTGGAGGGTGGTGTCCTTCTCACGCTCGGTCTGGACGGGATCGTAGCGATGGAGCCGCGTCGGGCTCGCAAGGCATTCCGCGGCCAGGACGGTGCCGTTCTGCAGGACGACGACCCCGCCGAGGTAGCCGCGCTGGGTCTTCGGCGCGATGAAGGAGGACGCCGTCCCCCAGACATGCTGCGCGAAACCGGGAGCAAGGAACAGGAACGAGGCGCCCATGGCGCCTTCCATCACGGCCAGCGCGCACACGAATGCCGCGAGCAGCGCGAGGCTCCGCCGCCGAAAAGAGGGGGGGATGATCATTTCAGTCCTGAAACGGCGTCGGCGAAGATGCGGGCAAACCGCAGGAGCGCCGGCCCGAGGGTAAGGATGTAAAACGCCGGAAACAGACAGAGGACGAGCGGGAAGACGAGCTTGACGCCGGCCTTGGACGCGCGTTCTTCGGCGCGCTGGCGCCGCCGGGTACGGAGGAGGTCGGCGTGGCCGCGCAGCGCCTGCCCGATGCTGGTGCCGTAGCGATCGGTCTGGACGAGCATGGCGACGAGCGACCGCACGTCGTCGACGCCGGTACGATCGGCGAGGTTGGTGAAGGCCTCGGTGCGCGGCATGCCGGCGCGAATTTCGTTCGACATCAGCGCCAGCTCGTCCGAGAGCGGCTTGTAGGCGAGCCCGAGCTCTTCGCCGCTCTTCACCAGCGCCTGGTCGAGACCCGCGCCCGACTCGAGGCAGATGATGAGGAGGTCCAGGACATCGGGCAGTCCGTTCCTGATGATCCGCGCGCGGCGTTTCACCTGGGACGACAGCCAGACACCGGGCAGGGCAAAGCCGGCGACCATGCCGAGAATCCCCACCGGGCCGTTGCCGGTGGCAAACCCGAGCAGCGCCCCGCTGATCAGCGCGCAGACGATCTGCGATGCCGCGTAGACGGTCGGCGCGGCGAGCGACCGGTAGCCGGCGGCGACGAGCTTCTGGCGCATTTCGCCCATGCGCGCGGGCGTGCGCGGCATGACGCGGCAGATGCGTTCCGCGAGCGCGCTGCGTCGATCCGGCAGGGCAACCGAGTCGCGCCACCGGGCGAGGGCGTCCTGTCGGACCGCGTCGTGCCGGACGGCGATCTGCCGCAGCCGTCGGCGTTCGGGCGCGAACCTGCGCAACACGCTCCACGCCGCGAACCCGGAGAGCAGTCCGACGGAGACCGTCAACGCCACGAGGCCGACCACGATGTCGCTGGCCATGTCAGTAGTCCGTCCTCAGGATCTGGCGGATAACGATGACGCCGGCGATCTCGAGACCGATCGCGATCATGAGCAGGCGGAACCCGATGGGGTCGGCGACGAACTCCTGCATCTGATCGGGATTGAGCGCATAGAGCGCCAGGCCCAGCACGACCGGCAGCGCGCCGAGAATCCAGCCGCTGAGGCGGCCCTGCGCGGTGAGCACGCGCAGCTGGCGCCGTACGCGGAAGCGATCGCGCATCACCCCCGCGAGGTTGTCGAGGACCTCGGCCAGGTTGCCGCCGGTCTCGCGCTGGGTCAGCACGGCGATGGCGAAGAAGCGGACGTCGATGAGCGGCACGCGCCTGGCGAAGGTCCGCATCACCTGCGCGAATGGCAGGCCGAAGGTGTGCTGCTCGTGCAGCGCGCGGAACTCCGACTTGATCGGGTCGGTCAATTCGTCGGCCACCATGGAGAACGTCGTCGCCAGCGCGTGACCGGCCCGCAGCGCGCGCGCCATGAGGTTGATGGCGTCGGGGAACATCTCCTCGAAGGCGCGCAGCCGCGCGTGCGCCAGGTGCTTGATGTAGAAGTAGGGCACCAGCGGCGTGAGCACCGCCGCCACCAGCGCGACGGCGACGCCGGCGTGGGCGATCTGCAGGACGACCTGCACGACGAAGAACGCGATGGCGGTCCCGCCGACGAGCCATTTCGGATCCGTCCGCATCCCCGCGCTCTCGATCAGCCGGCCGGTGATTTCCAGCGTGTAGCGGTCGTACCACGCGGACATCCGTCCGAGCAGGCCGCCGTGCGCGCTGCGGCGCGGCGCCGTCTTGACGACCGACGCGCTGCCGACGGGCCGCTCGGCCTTCACCTCGAGCCGCTTGCGCAGCCGTCCGGTGACCTGCGCCTCGGGGCGGACCACGAACGCCCAGTAGGCGCCGAGCACCATCGTGAGCGTGACCGTGAAGGTGAGTAGCGCGAGCGTCACGTCACCCCCTCATGCCACCAGCTCGAGGTGCTCGAAGAGCACCGCCGACAGCTGGATGCCGGCGGCGGCGAGCCGCTCGCTGCAACGCGGCCGCACGCCGGTCGCCTTGAACCGCCCGGCCACGCGGCCGTCGGGCCGGAGGCCGTCCTGCTGGAACACGAAGATGTCCTGCAGGCTGATCACTTCGCCTTCCATCCCCGTGATCTCGGACACCTGCGTCACCTTGCGCGTGCCGTCCGAGAGGCGCGTCACCTGGATGATGAGGTTGATCGCCGAGGCGATCTGCTGGCGCACGGCGCGCTCGGGGATGTTGAGGTTCGTCATCGCGATCATCGTGTCGAGCCGGTAGAGGGCGTCGCGCGGCGAATTGGCGTGGATCGTCGTCAGGCTGCCGTAGTGGCCGGTGTTCATCGCCTGCAGCATGTCGAGCGTCTCGTCGCCGCGCACCTCGCCGAGGATGATGCGGTCCGGGCGCATGCGCAGCGCGTTGATGACCAGCTGCCGCTGCTTGATGCCGCCTTTGCCTTCGATGTTCGGCGGCCGCGTTTCCAGCCGCACCACGTGACGCTGCCGCAGCTCGAGCTCCGCCGCGTCTTCGATGGTGATGATCCGTTCGCGTTCGTTGATGAAGCTGGAGAGCACGTTGAGCAGCGTCGTCTTGCCGGCGCCGGTGCCGCCGGAGACGACAACGTTGAGCCGGCACCCGATTGCGGCTTCGAGGAACTCGAGCATCGGCTGCGTCAGCGCGCGGCGGGCGACGAGGTCGTGGGCGTCGAGGCGGTCCGCCGGGAAACGGCGGATCGACAGCGCGGGACCGTCGATCGCCAGCGGCGGGATGATCGCGTTCACGCGCGAGCCGTCCGGCAGCCGCGCGTCCACCATGGGGCTCGATTCGTCGATGCGCCGCCCGACGTTGCTGACGATGCGCTCGATGATCTGCAGCAGGTGCGCGTCGTCCTTGAAAGTGATGCTGGTCGGCTCGAGGTGGCCGTGCCGCTCGATGTACACCTGGTCGAACCGGTTGACGAGGATGTCGGAGACGTCGGGGTCGCGCAGCAGGTTCTCGAGCGGACCGAGGCCGAACAGCTCGTTGAGGACGTCGGCGATCAGGCATTCCCGCTCGAAGAGGTTGAGCGGCATCGCCTGCCCTTCGCGCGCGAGCAGGCCCGACAGGATCGACCGGATTTCGGGCTCGGCGTCCTCGCGGCGCGTATGACCGAGCTGGTTGAGATCGAGGACGCTGAGCAGCTCCTGGTGCACACGCGTCTTCAGGTCCTGGTAGTCGGGGCGGCGCGTACCGATCGCGGCGCCCGCCGTGGCAAGGGGGAAGTCCACTGGCGCGCTCCTCTATCCGTTGATCTATCCGTTGACCCAGCGCAGCGCGCCGAAGCGGGCGAGCAGCGCCTTCGATCGCGGCGGATGCGGTCCGTCTGCTTCCGGCATCCCCGTCAGCTCGCGTGTGAACGACATGACCGCCTCGGCGAGCCTGCCCGTGCTCTCGAGCACGAACGGGCGTCCTTCGTTCAACGCCGCCAGGGCGAGGCGGTAATCGCTGGGAAACGTGTGCTTCACCGGCACGTGCACGACGTCCTCGATGTCGCCGGCGCCGATGTCGGCGCCCTTGTCGAAGCGGCTGACGACGACCGACACCTTCTCGCGCGTATAGCGGCGGCCGAGCGCCTCGCCGACGCGGTTGGCGCCGCGGACCGACGCCAGCTCCTGGTTGGTGACGACGAAGATCTGCATCGCCGCCTCGAGCGCGTCGAGCATCGCCGGATTCGAGCGCGGCACGTCGAGCACCGTGTAGCGGTAGTTGCGGAGCGCGAAGTCGAGCAGCAGCCGGATGCGGTGGGCGTCGACGACCGGGGCGGCCGGCGCGTTCTCCGGCGACGCGAGCAGCGTGACCCCGGAGCTGGTCTGCGTCGTCAGGCTGGTGAAGAACGCGAGATCGAGGCGGTGCGTGTTGTCGAGCGCGTCGAGCAGCGAGAACCGCGGCTCCGCGCCGAGCAGGACCGCCGCGTCGCCGTACGCCGGGTGCAGGTCGATGAACAGCGTCGAGGCGCGGCTCCGGGCGAGCGCCGACGCGACGTTGACGGCGAGCGTGGTCGTGCCGACGCCACCTTTCGCGCCGATGAAGGCGAACACCTGGCCGCCGACCGGGACCGCGCGCTGCGCGATGAGGCGCGAGAGCGCCGCGTTGACCGTCTCGGCGGCGAGCGGCTCCGGCAGGCATTCGTTGACGCCGGCGCGCATCGCGTCGAGCATCAGCTCCGGCGTCAGCTCACGGGCGATCAGCAGCACGCTCGTCGCCGGATGCTGGCGCTTGAGCGCCGCGAGCGTCGCCGGCACCTGGCCGTGCGCGCGGATGTCGATCATCAGGACGTCGGGCTGCGCGGCGCCGGGTTTTGTCAGCGCGAGGAGATCCATCGCGGAGGCGATGAGCGGACGTAGCCCCGACGAGCGCACGAGGTCTTCGAGCTTCCGGTCGACCGCGCCGATGATGGTGACTTGAACTGCCATGGCAATGACCTACCTGACCAGACGGGATGTCCGCAGAAACGACGAGTCGTCGTGCAGCGTGATGGCGGTCTCGTCGCGCAGCCCCGGGTGCCGCACGATGTAGCCGGTGATCGTGCGCGCGCCCGGGTCGGCCGATTCGATGAACAACCCGACGATGTTGCGCACGTGCACGTCCGCGGCGGCGCCGGCGTGTATCGCCTCCGTGAGCTCGAACGGGTCGTAGACCGCGAGCGCGATGACGCGCGGGCTCATCGACCGGCACGGCGTCGCGGCTTCGGCGCAGCTGCCGTCGATGCGCCTGGTCGCGGCGTTCCACCGCGCCCCGGGATCCTCGGCGATCAGCTGCTGCACCCCCTGCGCGATCAGGCTCTCGTTGGCGGCAATGTCACCGGCGGCGATGCGCAGGCGCGTTTCCGCGTCGGGATGCTCGAGCGTGACGAGCGATGCCGCGCAGCCGCTGGTGAGCGCCTGGACGTCGTTGGGGGCGAAGACATCGCCGTCGATCTGCAGCGGCAGGTACCGCCACGCACCGACGGGGTTGGCGAGCGTCCCGGGCTGCAGCGTGACACGCGCGCCGCGGAAGGCGCTGAACGTGAGGCCGGTTCCGTTCGAGATCTGGTCCGGCTCCTGGTAGACGTCACGCAACGCTGGATCCAGCAGGGTGCCCATCGCGTCGTAGCGGTCGAACGTGGACGCCGCTGACCATGGCGGCGTCCTCTCGAACCACCGGTCGGGGATCCCGATCGGCTTCAGGCAGTCGGTGGCGTTGGCGTCGCGTGCCTGGGCGACCGCCGATGAGGCCACGCCGAACGACAGCGAGCCGACCAGGCTGCCGACCAGCGCCGGGATCGGATTTCCAGCCGTCTTGTCGCGATGCGCGGTCACTTCCACGCATGCGAGCACGGCGTCGTCCGTGCGCTCCTCGTCGCGCGCATCGCAGACCGGAAACTGGATGTCGAGGGTCTCCGCTCGCGGCGTCTCGCCCCATACGGGGTTCTGCTGCGCAAACGTCAGCGCGGCGGTCGCGGCCGTCCCCGTCGGCGCCAGATCCGACGAATCGTCGAACGCCAGCGACGTGGCCGCGGCGAGCGCCGCCGCATCCACCGTGTTCTGCACCTGCGCGTGGCTCGCGAGCTGCGCCCCGTAGTCGATGACGAGGGCACTGACCGTCGTGAACGCGAGCAGGGCGACGCCGACCTGGATGACGACCGCGCCGTCGTCGCGCCGCAGCCGCGCGCAAAGGGAGCGCCGCGTCATGGGTTCGCGTCTCTTGTCGTCCCCGGCGGCGGCAGGAACTGCTGCGGCAGCACCGGCAGCGGCAGCGGGGTGCCCGCGCTGAGCGGCTGCACGAGGTGCGGCGTGATGATGACCACGAGCTCGGTGCGCTCCTTGCGCTCGGCCTTGCTCTTGAACAGGTAACCGATGACCGGCAGATCGCCCAGTACGGGGATGGCGGCGCGATCGGTCTGCGAGATGTTGTCGAGCAGGCCGCCGATGGCGAACGACTGCCCGTCACGCAGCTCGACGTCGGTCTCGGCGCGCCGCGTCGTGAGCGCGGGAATCCGGAACCCTGAGAGGCTGACGCCATTGGCGAAGTCGAGCGAGCTGACCTCCGGGCGCACCTTCATGCGGATCACGTCGCCGGTGATGTCGGGCCTGAACGTCAGGCGCACGCCGAACTCCTTGTAGGTCACCGACACGGTGCCCGTCGCGCCCTGCACGATCGGCACGGGGATCTCGCCGCCGGCGAGGAAGCTCGCCTCCTGGCCGTTGTAGGCAATCAGCGTCGGCTCGGCGAGGCTCTGGAAGAAGCCGCGCGAGCGCAGCGCGGTGATCACCATGCCGACGTCGTACTTCGTGTTCAGCACGAACAGGTTGAGGAAGTCGCTGAACGACAGCTTTCCTTCCGACGCGTCGCCACCCGTCGGCGGCTGCGGACCGATGCGGCCCGCGAAGTCCGGCGCCGGGAACTGCTGCGTGGTGACGCGGCCGGCCCACTGCTTGTACCCGTTCGGGCCGGTGAAGAACGACACGCCGAGCTCCTGCAGCGCGCGCTGGCTGACCTCCGCGACCTTGACCTGCAGCATCACCTGCGAGCCCTGCGTCTCACCCGGCACCTGCAGCATGTTGACGACCTTCGACTTGGCGGAGCTCTTGGTCGCGATGTCGATGGCGCGCGTCGCGACGTCGCGCGAGGTCACCTTCCCCGACAGCACGAGCGCTTCGTCGGCGACGTTGACATGGATGTCTTCGCCCGGGAACAGCAGCTGGAACTGCCGCTGCAGCGTCGGCGTCGCCGGAAAGACGTTCACCGCGTACTGCAGCATCTCCTGCTGACCCCACACGATGAGACTGACGGTCCCCGAGGTCTTGCCGTCGACGAGCACCTGCCGGGGATCGACGACCGTCGCGTCCGCGATCTCGGGGTTGGTGACGGCGATGCGCGTCACCGGGAAGTCGGTCTGCACGACGGTAGAGCCGCCGGCGACGACGAGCAGGGTCGGAAACGGAGGAGAAGCCGGGACCACGGCCGACGCTGCGGCCCCTGTGGACGCGATCGACGCGACGGCGGTGGCCGTCGACTGCGCGAACGCCCCGAGGCCGCCGAGATGCAGCGCGGCGCCGAACGCCAGCGCGAACCTGAGCTGGGGAGTCATGGAATCGTCTCCTGGGTCCGTTTGCCGGCGCGGATCGCTTCGACGGTGTAGCGCACCGGCGCAGCCGCCTGCGGGCGGCCCGCGGTGCTGACGGCCTCGGCTACCGGCGCCACTTGCGCGCGCGGCGCGCGTACTGGCGCGGGCGTGCTGGCCGGCGCGGGCGCCTCGCCGATGTCTCCCGCCAGGCGTCCGAGCCGTGCGCCAGGCGTCGCCGGCTCCGCGGGGTCGAGCGGGTTGCGGAGCATCAGCGTGATGTTCCCCTCGGTCGTCGCCAGCGCAATCCGTTCGGCCTGCGCTGGCGTCACCATCAGCGTGACGACGGTCGACGGGATCGGCTTGGCCTGCGCCGTCTTCTCCTGGTCGTAGCGCGTGCCCGCCGTGAGCACGGGCACATTCGCGAGCAGGACGCGCGACACCGCGTCGCTCCCGCGGCGCAGCGTCACGAGCACGTCCACGCGTGCGCCGGGCGTGGCGAAGCCGGCGACGCCAATCACTTCATTGACCCTGACCGAAATGGCGCGCATGCCGGCAGGAATGGCCGGCGCCAGTCCCGCCCCCGCTTCACGCGGCGCCAGCTTCGATTCGGTGATCGGTTCGTTGGCCCCGACCGGCACCACGAGCCCGCGCCCGATGACGTCTTCGGGCCGCGCGTGCGCGTCGGTCAACGGCGCGCTGCTCGGCCACCCGACACGCTTGACGTCGGCCGCCGTCAGCTTCGCGCCAAGGGGAAGCGCGTGTGCTGACGTGACGACGTAGGTACTCGGGACTTCGACCTGGCGCACCGGCATCCGCGTCACAGCGCGATAGACGCTCGCGCTCGCAATCGACGCGCAGACGACCGCCACGCCAACGACGACAATGGTTCGAGTTCTGCGGTCCATCACAACCCCGCTGCGAGTTCCTTGCGCATGGTTGCCGACGCCGTCAGCGTCACGCCGCTGCCGAGCGTCTTGCCCTGGAACAGGCCGGCCAGAGCCCCCACGATCAGGTAGTTGTAGTCGTAGGACACGACCACCTTCACGCTCTGGACGTGGTGGCCGCCGACGTCCAGCACGTCAGGTTCGACGAGCGTCCTGACCGCGTCCCCCTTCAGTCCCGCGCCGACGACGTAGGTGCGCACGCGGGCCTTCACATCGTCGTCAATCCAGCCCGGCAGCGCACCGACGCGGGCCCCTTCGCGGGCCGCGTTGGTGACCACTTCGTAGTTGTTGAAGAGGAACCCCATGTCGATGATGCCCGC
>DATNCQ010000042.1:0-67953 GCA_035571515.1 Vicinamibacterales bacterium | reverse complement strand
GGCGCGCCAGATGATCGTGATGACGTAGTTCGAATCCGTCCGCCAGCAGGCAAAGTCACCCCATAATTTTCGGAACTCGCGTACGAGCGCGACGAAGGACCTGGGATCGCGTTCAGCAAGCTGACCTCTTCTAAGGCGGGGTCCCGCGTTCGAGTCGCGGCGGGCGCGCCAAGTTCTGCTGATTGGTGATGGCTGCAGAGAGGACGAGGTGGGTATGTTTCCGGGAATCTCAATGGGTGCCGACGTGCGCTTCGGCAAGCCGTGCCTCACCGGCACGCGCATTGACGTCGCGATGGTCGTCAGCCTTCCGGCCGCCGGTGACCTGGCGAACGACTGCCCAGCGGGGGCTGTGCGACTGCGCGTTCGTCAGGCGCGGCCATCGTCCTGAAGCGGCGGCCCAATCATTTCCATTTCATATTTCTCGAAGAGCGCTTTCATTGAGGCCGCGTCTGGAGCACCCTGCCGTACCAGCGTGGACAGTGCAACCATGTAAGCCTCTAGGCGCCCGGCCGGCTGCGCCAGCGAGAGAAAGCGGGCAGGTTGTTGCCCAACCGTTTGCCACGCGTGCGGAACCCTGCGAGGAAGGTAGGCGCTCGCTCCCTGTTCGAGCGTGAAGAGTCTCGAGCCGATCTGGACTTTGAGTTGGCCTTCCAACACGTGGAACCACTCGTCTTCGATGTGGTGCACGTGGAGAGGCGGTCCCGACAGCGGACTCGCCGGAACCTCAAACAGGACGAAACCACCACCGTTGTCGTCGCCCGACACTTTGACGGAGATCATCGTTCCGCGAATCGCGATCCCCTTTCCGGGTCGGCTTGCGCCGGGGCCAACGACGAACGCTCGGTCAGCTTGCGTTGTCCGATCAGATTGCAACGATCCGGTGTCGCCGTCCGAATGCGAAAGAAACCGATGTGACGCACCTGGTAGCGCTGAGACTGCAAAAATGGACTGTAGAAACGCGCGCCGCTCGAATATGTCCGGGACCATGCTTTGCACCTCGTCGACGTTGCCGCACGCTACTACCGAAGCGACTTGGAGAAAATGCCGGGCGCCTTCCCTTGGTGTGGCGAGCGTGTTCCCTGGCTCGGCCAGCAGGGACGCTACCCGGGTCTCCAGTAGCGGCTATACTGCCGCTCGCCAGAGCGAGCGAGGTCACGAGCCCTTGTCTTCACGCGTCTGTTTTGACGAATTCGTCGCGGATCTTCGCACGCGCGAGCTCCTGCGGGACGGTCGGACGGTTCCGCTCCAGCAGCAGCCGTTTCAAGTCCTGGCAACCTTGCTGGAATATCCGGGCAAACTGATCACCAGAGACGAACTCCGACAGGCCGTTTGGAGCGCGGAGACCGAAGTCGATGTTGAACGTGGGTTGAACAAAGCCATCAATCGGCTCCGCTCCGCACTTGGCGATCGCGCCGAGAGTCCCAGGTTCATCGAAACATTGGCAGGCAGGGGGTACCGTTTTCTGGTTCCCGTATCCCGATCGATCGATTCGCTGGCGGTATTGCCATTTCGAGACTTATCTCGCAAGTCAGCGCAGGATTATTGGGCTCAGGCAGTGACGGACGAACTCATCACGCGCCTCGCAGCGATGGACGGCGCGAGGGTGATCTCACTGTTCTCCGCCACGCAATTCAAGAGCGATGACACCAACCTGCGCGAAATCGCCGAGCGCCTGGGGGTTGACGCGCTGGTCGACGGCTCAGTAGCCGTCTGCGGCGGGCGGATTCGCGTGCGCGCGCAATTGATTCACGCTCGCCAGGATCGGCTGCTGTGGGCCGCGAGCTACGAACGTGGCTTTACGCAGCTGTCCGAGCTGCAAGAGGAGATCGCGCGGGAAATCACCAGTCACGTTGGAACACGATTCACTGCGCCCGAAGCCCGGAGTCCCCAGGCGACTCGTCATCCTGCCAGCCCGGCGGTGTATCAGGCGTACCTGCGAGGCCGTTTCTTCTGGAACAAGCGCACGCCGCCGGATTTGCGGAACGCGATCAAACACTTTGAGAAGGCTGCGGCGTTGGACCCGAAGTTCGCGCCCGCGCCGGCAGCGTTGGCGGACGCGTATGTGATGCTCGCAATTTTTGGCCTGCTTCGCCCGCGAGAAGCTTTTTCAAAAGCCAAACGTGCGGCGGCCACTGCTTTGGATCTCGATCCCACGCTCGGTGACAATCATGCGACGCTCGGTCACATCAGCATGGTGTTCGACTGGGACTGGCGGGCCGCAGAGCGCCACTTTCAGCGTGCACTGACGCTGAATTTCAATTGCTCCGCGACGCACTTGTGGTACGGCAATCTGCTCACACTGTCACGCCGGTATGAGGACGCCGTTCGGGAGGTGAAGACGGCGCGCGAGCTGGATCCGTTGTCGCTCTCTGTCAGTGCATTCCTGGCCTTCGTGTACATGCGAGCGCAAGAATTCGATCGAGCGCAGGAGGCATGCCGGGAGGCCATCGAGCTCGATGCAAAGAACCCGTTCGGACACTGGATGCTGGCGAGGGTTTTTGATGCGGGCGGTGAGCTGAGCAAGGCATTACAGTCGGCGGACGTGGCCGTTCAACTCTCAGAGGGTGGATTGCCGTTCACGGCGCATCTCGGTTACGCGTTGGCTCGGTCAGGGAAGCGGGCACGGGCTTTGTCAGTTCTGCAGGGGCTGCAAAAAACATCGACGCGAACGTATGTAAGTCCGTATCTGATCGGGTTGATTTACACGGGGTTGAGAGACAAGGATTCGGCTCTCAAATGGCTGGAGAAGGCGTATGCAGAACGGGCGGCGAGGCTGACCGAGCTCGGAGATGTGCCGTTCGATGGCCTGCGCTCGGATTCGAGGTTTCGGAGGTTGGTCGAGCGAGTGGGCCTGCCCGCGGCTTGACTTGCTCGCGCTCGCACGCCAGACGTGAGATTTTCTTCGGACTATCGGCGCGCCTCGCGGGCGTGACGCGCAGATAGCCGGACTGAACCAACCGCCGGTCTCGACGATGAATCCGTGGATTGCGAAGGCCGTCATCGTCGCAGCGAGTGTTGTGATGGTTGCGATCCGTGCGCCGCATGGAAAGCGGAGTCGTCTTGTCAAGACGGTGAGGAGTGGCAAGGGCACGCGGGAGGTGATTCTGCTGATCCTGGCGTGGATTGGTTTTCTCGTTCCATTGCTCTGGGTTGCGTCGCCGGTATTCTCCTTCGCGGAATACGCGCTTCGTCCTGCTGCGCTCGTCGCCGGCAGCGTCTGCCTCGCGATCGGTCTCTTTGTCTTCTATCGCTCGCACGCGGACCTGGGCTCGTTCTGGTCGGTCACGCTCGAGGTGCGTGAGAACCACCGGCTCATTTCACAGGGCGTGTATCGCCGCGTTCGGCATCCGATGTACTCCGCCCTCGTCCTCTACTCGGTCGGTCAAGCCCTGGCCGTGCCGAATTGGGTCGCGGGTCCCTCGTATCTCGTTGCGTTCGGGATCCTGTTCGCCTTTCGCATCCGCGCCGAGGAGCAGATGATGGTCGATGCGTTTGGTGACGAATACGTGGCGTACATGGCCAAGACGAAACGTCTGGTGCCGGGCGTCTGGTGACCCGGCGTGGGCGATCGGCCCGGTCTCGCTCTACGCGGGTTGCGGGCTGAAGCAACGCGGAGGCGGGGCGACGATCCTCTCCGAGATCGAAGAGGGGCCGCCTGGCCGACGGTATCGGGCGGAAGATCTAGAGGGTCATCGCTGGTTCTTTTTTGAGAGGACGAGGGAGGACGCGAAAGCTGGCTGGATTTATCGCTCAGCTCGCGATGTGAGCTCCCATCGATTTAGAGGCGGCATCGCAATTGCTGACATTGACGCGGCGATGGTCGCGATGATTCAAATCGAGACGAGTCTGAGCCAATCAGAGCCGACGCCCCCCTCGCCGCCCGACCTACTTCGCCCCACACAGGCCGAACGCTCCCGAGGTTCCGTCCGGTAAGACCGCTATGAGCAGCGAAGAGGCCCTCGAGAAAGCGGCGCTCCGATTCGCCTCCATTATCGAATCGTCGGATGTCGCCATCTACAGCCAGGACCTCGATGGCGTCATCACGGGCTGGAACGCCGGCGCAGAGACGTTGTTCGGCTACAGGGCGGCGGAGATTGTCGGGAAGAAATCGTACGGCACCATCATTCCACCGAATCGACGCGCGGAGGAAGAGGACGTCCTGGAACGGACGCGAGCGGGGCACGGCGTCCAGCACCACGAGACCGTCCGGCAGCGAAAAGACGGAACCCTGTTCGACGTGTCGATCACCATTTCGCCCGTTCGGAATTCAGCGGGAGAGATCGTGGGCGTCTCCAAGATCGCTCGCGACGTCACCGTGCAGAAGCGCATCGAACAGGACGCCCGGGAGCTGGCCGCGATCGTCGAATCGAGTGAAGACTCGATCATCAGCAAGAACCTGGACGGCACCATCCTCTCGTGGAATCGCGCGGCCGAGCAGATGTTCGGGTTTGCCGCGGCGGAAGCGATCGGCCGGTCGATTCTGATGATCATTCCCGACGATCGCACGGACGAGGAAGAAGACGTCCTGCGCCGGATTCGGCGCGGAGAGGCGGTCAGGCACTTCGAGACGGTCCGGCGCCGGAAGGACGGGACGCTGCTGTCCGTGTCGATGACCGCGTCGCCGATTCGCAGCGAGGACGGCTCGGTGATCGGCGCCTCACAGAGCGCGCGCGACGTCACCGTGCAGCAACAGATCGAGCAGGACGCCAGGCACCTGGCGGCGATCGTGCGATCGAGCGAGGATGCCATCGTCGGCAAGGACCTCAATGGCACGGTCACCTCCTGGAATCGGGCAGCCGAAGAGATATTCGGGTTCAGCGCGGCGGAGGCGATCGGCCAGTCGATCCGCATGATCATTCCCGACGATCGCCAGGACGAGGAAGACAACGTCCTGCGGCATATACGCCAGGGAGAATCCGTCCGTCACTTCGAGACCGTCCGGCGCCGGAAGGACGGCACGCTGGTGCCGATCTCGGTGACCGTCTCGCCGATCCGCCGTAACAGCACGGTGGTTGGCGCGTCGAAGATCGCCCGTGACATCAGCGACGAAAAGCGCGCGGCGGAACTTGCCGCCTTCCTGACGGAGGCGAGCCATCTCCTCGCGGCGTCGCTCGACTACGAAGTCACGCTGAAGGCGATCGCGAATCTCGCGGTGCCGTTGATTGCCGACTGGTGTGCCGTCGACATCATGACCAGTGGCGGCAGGATCGAGCGGCTCGCGGCTGCGCACGCCGATCCAGACAAGATCGAGATCGTCCGTACCATCCGGGAATGTTACGAAGACCCCGATTCGCCGTACAGCGTCAGCGCCATCGTGCGCACCGGACGGCCGGCGATCGTGTCGCATGTCTCCGACGACATGCTCGCGCAGGTGGCGCGCGGCGACGAGGAATGTCTCCGTCTCCTGCGTACGCTGGGCCTGACCTCGTATATCGGCGTGCCGCTCGTCGCGCACGGCCGCACCTTCGGCGCGCTCAGCTTTGCCAGCGCCGAGTCCCATCGCAACTACACAGCGGAGGACTTGCGGTTCGCCGAGGATCTCGCCTACCGCGCCGCGCTCGCCATCGACAACGCGAAGGCCTACAAGGAAGCGCAGTTCGCCAATCAGCTGAAAGACGACTTCCTGGCGACGTTCTCACATGAGCTGCGCACGCCGCTCAACGCCATCCTTGGCTATTCGCGGATGCTGCAGGCGGGTACGATCGCACCGGAGAAACAGGCACAGGCGCTGAAGACGGTCGAGCGCAATGCCACGACCCTCAGCCAGCTGGTCGAGGACGTGCTCGACGTGTCCCGGATCATCTCCGGCAAGCTGCGGCTGAATATCCAACCGGTCGACTTGCCGGCGGTCGTCAAGCAGGCGGTGGAGACGGTCCGCCCGGCCGCCGATGCCAAGCAGATTCGCATCGACACCATCGTCGACCCGGCGGCGGCCCCGATCTCGGGCGACCCCGATCGACTGCAGCAGATCGTCTGGAATCTCGTCGCCAACGCGGTGAAATTCACGCCGAAAGAGGGCCGCGTCCAGGTGCGACTCGAGCGGATCAACTCGCACGTCGAAATCAGCGTCAGCGATACGGGCATCGGCATCAAGCCCGACTTCCTTCCGCACATCTTCGAGCGCTTTCGCCAGGCCGACAGCGGCGCGGCGCGCGAGCACTCGGGGCTCGGGCTGGGCCTCGGGATCGCGCGGCACCTCGTGGAACTGCACGGCGGAACGATTCACGCCGCGAGCGGTGGCGAGGGGCAGGGGGCCACGTTCCAGGTTCGCCTGCCGATCATGATTGCGCGGGCGGCGTCTCCCGCCGATCGGCGTCGCGTGCATCCCCTCGGCCACGCGGCGGGCCCCAGGGGGCCCATACCAAGCCTGGTCGGCGTGCACGTGCTGGCGGTGGACGACGACAGCGATGCCCTGATGCTCGGTCGAGAGATTCTCGAAGCAGCAGGCGCGCGGGTCACCACGCTCGAATCGGCGGAGCTGGCGCTGGAAGAGATCGCGGCGGTGCGGCCGGATGTCCTCGTCGCGGACGTGGGTTTGCCGCGGCTCGACGGCTTCGAGTTGATGCGACGGATTCGACGATTGCCCGAGGCGCGGCTGCGCGACGTGCCCGCCGCCGCCCTGACGGCCTACGCGCGCCCCGAAGACCGCGTGAAGGCACTGCAAAGCGGCTTCCAGATTCACCTCGCCAAGCCGATCGATCCCGTGGAGCTCGTCGTCGCCGTCGCCGCGCTGGCGAAACGCGCGCAACCTCCGACCGCGTAATCGACCAGGACCGCGCCTGCGGTCCTGGTCTCCAGCATCCTCGTCGAACGTTCAGTTCGTGCGGACCTGCGGGCCGACCGGCAGCCGCTGCACGATCTCGATGCGCGTGCCCCATGGATCGGTGATGTAGGTGATGGTGTTGCCGGTGGTTCCCTTGCCGACCGGCTGATCGAGCTTGATGCCCATCCCCTCGAGGCGCTTGACGAACGCCGCGTGATCCTTCACGTCGAAGCCGATGTGATCGAGCACGCGGTGGCGCGTCGGCGCCTGCGGCGTGTCGACCGTATTGAAGCGCATCTGCACGCCAGGCAGGTTGACGACCGGCGCGTTGTTGCGCGTGGCCGCCTGCCCCCCGAAGACGCGCGCGTACCACGCGACCGCCTTCGGCACCTCCGCGGCGGGCAGCGCGAGGTGGATGTGCTCGTTACGGATAGGCACCGTCTGCGTCTTGTCTTCCAGGATTTCCATGCGCACGCCGTCCGGCGTTTCGACATATGCCTGGTCCAGCCGGTTGCCGCCGGCGGGCAGCGCGCCGCCCGGGAGCACCTTGACGCCCGCGGCCTTCCATTCCGCGACCCGCTTCTGCACATTGTCGACGACGAAGCCGACGTGGTTGACGACAGAGCCGACGGTGCCGCCTTCGCCGGTTTCGCCGGCGAGAATCAGGCTGATATACAGGCCCGGGAACCCGATCAGCGGTTGTCCGCCCGGGTTGTACAGCTTGCCGCCCATGGCGAGGAAGAGTTGCTTCTCCGCCTCGACGTTCTTGGTGGCGATGTGCCAGTGGCCCATCGTCAGGCCGGCCTCGTTGAAGGGCGCCAACTGTGCGACCGCGGGCGATGCGGTCAGCGTCGAGGCGAGCGCGAGCGCGGCGAACAGAATTCGTTTCACGGCGATCCTCCTGCTGCTGACAAGATTCAAAATCGCGCCGAGTATATGCCAAACTGCCGACTCCTGACGTGCCGCTGACCGACGCCACCATCCGGACGTTGCCCAAGGTCCTGCTCCACGATCACCTCGACGGCGGCCTGCGCCCGCACACGATCGTCGAGCTCGCCCGCGATCAGCACTACGAGAAGCTGCCCACGAGCGATGCCGGCGAGCTCGCCGACTGGTTTCATCGCGGGGCGCAGCGCGGCAGCCTCCCGCTCTATCTCGAAGGATTCGCCCACACCTGCGGCGTCATGCAGACCGAAGAGGCGCTCCAGCGTGTCGCCTACGAAATGCTCGAGGACATGCGCGACGACGGCGTCGTCTATGTCGAGACGCGGTTCGCGCCGGTCTTCCACACCGGCAACGGACTGCATTGGGACGAGGTCGTCGGCGCGGTGCTGAAGGGGCTGGAGCGGGGACGAAAGGATTTTGGCGTCGAGTTCGGCCTGATCGTCTGCGCGATGCGCAATATGCAGCTCTCGGCGGCGATGGCGGAGCTCGCCGTGGACTTCCGCGACCGCGGCGTCGTCGGATTCGATCTCGCCGGCGAAGAAGGCGGATTCCCGCCCAAGAAGCACATCGACGCGTTCCACTACATTCAGCGCGCGAACTTCAACATCACCATTCACGCGGGCGAGGCGTTCGGCAAGGAAAGCATCTGGCAGGCCATTCAATGGTGCGGCGCGCACCGTATCGGCCATGCAACGCGGCTCATCGACGACATCGCCGTGGACGCGCGGGATCCGACCTCCGTCGTGCGGATGGGCGACCTTGCCCAGTACGTCCTCGACAAGCGGATTCCGCTCGAGTTGTGCCTGAGCAGCAACGTCCACACCGGCGCGGCCGAGAGTCTCGCCGCTCACCCGTTCGGCACGTATTACCGCGCGAAGTTCCGCGTGACCTTGAACACCGACGATCGGCTGATGAGCGACACGACCATGAGCAGGGAATTCAGCCTGGCGCGGGACACGTTCGGCCTGGGCCTCGACGACTTCGAGAAGATCACGATCAACTCGATGAAGAGCGCGTTCATCCCGTACGACCGGCGCATCGCGTTGATCTACGACGTCATCAAGCCGGGGTACGCAGGGGCGAAATCGGCGCTCGAGCGGCCTCCGGCGATTCCGTGAGCCGCCGCATCGAACTGCGATTACTATCGGCAGGCGAGGAGGACGCTGATCATGGTGGATTCGACCAGACGCGCCATACTGTCCGCGGGTGTCGCGGCTGCAGCAGCGGCCGCCGTGCCCGGCCTGTTTGCGCAGCAGACCCGCACCGGGGGCAAGTTTTACCAACGAGGCCCGGTTCGCATCTACTACGAGGAGGCCGGCGCCGGGTTCCCCCTGCTGCTGCTCCCGGGCGGCGGCCTGAACGCGACCATCGGCTTCTTCACCGGCAACCCGCCCTTCAACGCGATCGAGGAGTTCAAGGCGGACTATCGCTGCATCACGGCGGACCTGCGCAACGCCCCCAACGGCCAGTCCACTGGTCCTGTCGAAGTCAACCGGCCGTGGGAATCCTATGCCGACGATCAGCTGGGGCTGATGGATCACCTGCGCATCGACAAGTTCGCGGTGATGGGCTTCTGCATCGGCGGCCCCTTCATCTGGAGTCTCCTGAAGCGCGCACCGAATCGCATCGCCGCAGCCGTGGTGGCGCAGCCGGTGGGCTGGCGCCCCGAGATGCGCGACCGCAAGTACCCGGGCTCGTTCTGGGCGAACTGGGGTGCGATGCTGACCGCGAAACGGCCCGAGATCTCGCTGCAGACGACCGACCAGTTCGTCACCAGGATGTTCGAGACCAATGCCGATTTCGTGTTCACCGTGACACGTGATTTCGTGCGAGGTTGCCAGAATCCCGTCCTGATCATGCCGGACGATGTCCCTGCGCACCCGTACGCCGTCGCCATGGAGTGCGCGATGCTCGCGCCGAAGGCCGAAGTGAGCATGTTCCCGTGGAAGGAGCCGAAGGAGCGCATTCCGCTCGCGGTGCGGCAGGTTCATTCGTTCCTGCGCGCGCATCGGCCCGTGTAGGCGGTGCCTGGCGCGTGGCGCCGCGCGTTCATCTCTACCGGGCTCGCGGCGCTCGTCTCGTTCCAGCCGGCCGCGCAAGAGAGTGCGCGCGGAACATGGCGCGCCACGAACAACGATTGCTTCGTCCAGTCGTTCGTTCTTGGCGAACGAGGGATGGCGTTGGTCAGCTACAACGGCGGCGCCGGCGAACAGCGCGCGCGCTGGACGTGGGGGACAACCGGGCTGCATATCGTCTCGGACGCGCGTGGCGTCCTCCTCATGGACGGGCACTACGAAGACACGGTGCTCGTCGCCGAGGTCGATTACTCGACCACCGACGATGTGGACTTCCGGACGTGCCGGTTCACGCGCTGAAGCAGTAGTATGTGGCGCATGCCACGATTTGCCTCGAGACTGATTGCAGGTGTTGCGCTTGCGATCGCCGTCGCCGCCGCGAGCGCCGCCCAGAACAAGCCGGGCGCGACCGGCTGGCCGAGCACCAATTACGTCGAGGGCGCCAACCGCTACAGCCCGCTGACGCAGATCACGCCGGCCAATGTCACGACGCTGCAACGGGCGTGGAGCATCCATCTCAAGCCCGCCGGCTATTCCGGCAAGCTGCGCGAAGACGAAGCGATTCCCATCGTCATCGCCGGCACGATGTATCTCGGCTCTCCGTACGGCGCCGTGCTCGCGCTCGACGCCGCCTCGGGCACGGAGAAATGGCGATTCCAGCTTCCGGACGAGGACATCCCGGCCAAGCGCGGCGTCGCCTACTGGCCGGGCGGCGGCGGGCGTCCCGCGTCGATCGTCTTCGGGTCGAACGCGGGCCGTCTCTACTCCCTCACGGCGTCCGACGGCAGGCTGAACCAGTGGTTCGGCGACCACGGCATCGTCAACCTCAAGACGCCTGAAGTCATGCTGACGGGCATGAGCGTGCCGTACTCGCTGCTGTCGTCGCCGACGATCTACAAGAACCTGATCATCACCGGCGCGGGCACCGGCGAGGGGCCGGGCGGCTCCACCGGCGGCTCGGGACCCGCCGGCGACACCCGCGCGTGGGACGCCACCACGGGCAAGCTGGTGTGGACGTTCCACACGGTGCCACGGCGGGGTGAATTCGGCTACGACACGTGGGGCGGGGACAGCGCGAAGAACCGATCGGGCGTCAACGTGTGGGGCTACATGTCGCTCGACGCCGCGCGCGGCATTCTCTACATGCCGCTCGGCGCCCCGAACAACGATCGCGTCGGCATCGACCGTCCCGGCAACAACCTGTTCTCGTCCTCCGTCGTTGCGGTCGATGCGAACACCGGCAAATACCTCTGGCACTTCCAGCTCGTGCACCACGACATCTGGGACTACGACGCGCAGTCGGCGCCGCTCGTCGTCGACCTGCAGCGCGGCCGCGAGACGATTCCCGCGCTCCTGGTCGTCAACAAGACCGGCCTGCTGTTCACGCTCAACCGCGTCACGGGCAAGCCGATCTTCGACGTCGTCGAGCGCCCGGTGCCGAAGAGCGACGTCCCCGGCGAGCAGGCGTCGCCCACGCAGCCGTTCCCGGTGAAACCGGAGCCGCTGACGCAGCTCACGCTCTCGCGCGACAACCTGTACAAGGGCGAGCCGCAGCACCAGTCGTACTGCGAGCACATGGTGGACGACAACAACGTGAAGCTCGGCGGCCCGTACATGCCGATCGCGCCGGAGCGCTACAGCATGTCGCCTCCGGGGCCACAGGGCGGCATCAACTTCTGGGGACCGGCGTACGATCCGAGGCTGCACCTGTTCGTCTCGAACACCACCAATCTCTTCCAGCCGATGCGCCTGGTCCGGCAACCCGATGGCAGCTGGATCAACTCGGGACCGCTCGCCGGCCTCCGCCGCTTCGGCGATCCCGATCGACATCTGCCGTGCGGCCCGACGCCGTGGGGACAGCTCGTTGCGGTCAACATGGATACGGGCGACATCGCCTACCGCAAGACGCTGGGCGTCTCGGACATGCTGCCGCAGGGGCTCCAGGACACCGGACGTCCGAGCACCGGCGGCGTCATCCTCACAGCCAGCGGGCTCACCTTCGTCGGCGGAACGGACGATTTCCGGTTCCGCGCGTTCGCCACCGCGACCGGCGAAAAACTGTGGGAAATCAAGCTGCCGTCGTCCGTTGAAACGACACCGATCACCTACATCGGCGCCGATGGAAGGCAATACGTCACCGTCGTGAGCACGGGCGGAGGGCTCACCGGAGGCGAGATCACCAACGACGAGATCATCACGTTTGCCGTGCCGAAGAACAATCGGGAGACACGATGAAAACCGCACCTGCCGCTCTGTTCGCTGGCGTCATCGCTCTCGGCATGGGTGCCAACGTGGAGGCCGCGGGTCGTTCGTGTGACAGTCTGCGGACGCTGACGCTGGAGCACGCGACGGTGACAATCGCCGAGCTCGTACCGGCGGGAGGGTTCCGGGCGCCGGGCGGCGGTGGGAACGCGCAGAACGCGGCGCGCTTCGCGGCCCTGCCGTCGTTCTGCCGCGTGGCCGCCACGCTGAAGCCGAGTGGGGACTCGGACATCAAGATCGAGGTCTGGCTGCCCGCGTCCGGATGGAACGGCAAGTTCGAAGCGGTCGGCAACGGCGGATGGGCGGGAACGATCGGGTATCCCGCGATGGCGCAGGCTCTTGCCCGCGGCTACGCAACGACCTCCACCGATACGGGTCACAGCACGCCAGGCGGCAGCTTCGCGCTCGGACATCCCGAAAAGCTGACCGACTACGCCTACCGCTCCGAGCACGAGATGACCGTCAAGGCGAAGGCGGTCGTCAACGCGTTCTACGGGAACGCGCCGACGCGCTCGTACTTCAACGGATGCTCGACCGGCGGCCGGCAGGCGCTCACCGAGGCGACGCGGTTCCCTGACGATTTCGACGGGATCATTGCCGGCGCGGCGGCCAATCCCAAGACGCACCTCGATACGTGGCGCATCTGGATGGGACTGCAGACGCTCACGGATCCGGAGGCGCGCATCCCGAAGGAAAAATTGCCGGCGATTCACCAGCAGGTCCTCGCCGCGTGCGATGCGCTCGACGGGCTGAAGGACGGGCTCATCTCGGAACCAACGAGCTGTCATTTCGATCCGCACGTGATGGCGTGCAAGAGCGGCGATGAGACGTCGTGCCTGACGCCGAAGCAGGTCCACTCGGTCGAAACGATCCTGGGTCCGTTCAAGAGCTCGAAGACCGGCGAGGAGATCTTTGGAACCTACCAGCCAGGGACCGAGCTGGCGTGGGGGCTGTTGATTGGCGGACCAGACCCGTACGAAACGGCGCTCGACCAGTTTCGCTACATGGTGTTCGACGATCCGCAATGGGATTGGCGAACGTTCGACGTCGATCGGGATCTCGCGACGGCCGATCACAAGCTGAAGGGGCTGCTGACGGCCATCGACCCGAAGAGCCTCAGCCCGTTTTTTGCCCGTGGCGGAAAGCTCCTGACCTACCAGGGATGGAGCGATCAGGACATCTCGCCGCTGGCGAGCATCAACTTCTACAAGAGCGTGACTGGCGCGCTCGGAGAGGCGGCCGTGTCGAGTTCGATGCGCCTGTTCATGGTGCCGGGCATGGGGCACTGCGGGGGCGGCGAAGGCCCGAACACCTTCGACATGATGGTGCCGCTCGAGCAATGGGTCGAGAAAGGACAGGCGCCGGCACGCGTCGACGCGTCGCATAGTACGAATGGCACGGTCGACCGGACGCGGCCGCTGTGCGCGTATCCGCAGGTGGCGCGCTACACGGGCACGGGCAGCATCGACGCCGCGGAGAACTTCGTCTGCCGGATGCCTTGACGTCCGAAAAGAACTACATCACACCGAGCGGCCTGCAGCGGCTCAGGGACGAGCACCGCTTCCTGCTCACGAGGGAACGCCCGGCGGTGACGCAGGTGGTCGCGTGGGCGGCCAGCAACGGCGACCGCAGCGAGAACGCCGATTATCAGTACGGCAAACGGCGGCTGCGCCAGATCGATCGCCGCATTCGCTTCCTCACCAAGCGCATCGACGCGGCGGAGGTCGTGGACCCCGAGGCGCCGAGAGCCGGCCGGGCGGCCACGCACGTGTTCTTTGGAGCGACGGTGCGTTACGCCGATGCGGCGGGGACGGAGCGGGTGGTCAGCATTGTCGGACTCGACGAGGTCGATCTCGATCGCAACCACATCAGCTGGGTGTCGCCGCTGGCGCGTGCGCTGATGAAGTCCGGACCAGGCGACACCGTGATGCTGCACGCCCCGGGCGGCACGCAGCAATTGCATATCCTCGGCGTGTGGTACGAGCGCATTCCCATGGCCCCGTTCAGCGAACCACCCGGCGCCGAGGCCGCGCCGAAGCCGCGGCTGCCGGTCGGCGGCTAGAGCGTTTTTCACAACGCTCGCGCGGATTTCACCGGTGGGGCGAGCCTTGTCAGTCAGGCTCGCCTCGCGAACCCGACAGGGTTCGCGCCACAGAGAGTCGGAATCCGCGCTAGGACGGCGCCACGAAATCGCCGGCGTGGTCGGCGGCCCAGCCGCGGAACGAACGCGCGGGCGCGCCAGTGACGTCCAGTACGGTGGACGTCACCAGCGCCGGCAGACCGACCGCGGCCGCGTACGCGCTCAGCAGCATGTCGGCAATCGGCGGCGGGTACGTCATCGCGATCATCTGCTCTCGCGCGGCGTCACGCGACAACTCCTCGAAGCGCAGCGGGCGGCCGATCGCCTCGCCGATGATCCGGACCTGCTCGCGCTGGGTCAGCGAAGCCGGTCCGGTCAGCACATACTCGCGGCCGTCGTGCGCCTCGTCGCACAATGCGCGAACCGCCACCGCGGCGATGTCGCGCTCGTGTACGGGCGCGGTCGCAGCGTCCGCATAGAACCAGCGCACCACGTCGCCGGCGCGGATCTGCGGCGCCCACCAGTTGCGGCAGTTGATCGCGAATGGTCCGGGCCGCAGGAACGTCCAGCGCAGCCCCGACGCTGCGACGAGCTGCTCGACGCCGGCATGAACGGCCCGCAGCCCGTTCGGCTGCTGGAAGAACGGGTGAGGCGTGCGGTGCGGCGACGTGAGCAGCACGACCTGCCGCGCATGCGCGCCGATCCGCTCCAGTGCCGGCGCTGCCGCCGCGAGCGGCGCGACCCACACGAGGAACACGCTGTCGATGCCGTCCAGGCAGGCATCGAGCGTGTCGGGTGCGGACAGGTCACCGCGGACGACGTCGACGTCGGACGGGAAGCTGGCGGAGCGGGGATTGCGCGTCATGGCGCGCACGCGGCAATCGGTGTTGCGTAGCTGCGAGACCACCTCGCTGCCGATCTGGCCGGTCGCGCCGGTCACGAGGACGCGCTTCATCGACGGGTATGATGTCACGCCGTCCGCCGGCTATTTCGCCAGCGGACCGCCGCGCATCGTCATTTGGGTTCGGTGGCCGCCAGCAGCGCGGCCAGGTCGTTCTTCCAGACGAGCGGCAGCGAGTGCGTCTGGTGGCCGCGCGTCTGGTCGCTGATCGGGACCAGGACGAAGCGCCCGTGCTTCACGCGTGTGATGGCGCGCTCCATGAGGCCCAGCTCCGGCGGGTTCACGAAGTCGTCCGCGGAGTTGATGGCGAGAAACGGCGCCGTGATCGATTCGAGCTTCGGCGAGGGATCGTAATTGCGCGACGCGTCGTAGCGGTACGCCGTGTCGTTGGCGTCCGCCGTCGCGAGCTGGGCTTTCACTTGATCCTCGATGTATTTGTCGACCGCCGCTCCGGTCGGATACTGCCGCTGCCACTGCAGCGCCGCGCTGCCCGCGATCATCGACAGGTAGATGGCGGTCACGAGCCCGCGCGGCTGTGTCGTGTACTCGCCATTGTTGTAGCCGGGATCGGTGCGGATGGCGTCGATGATCATCTTGCGATACGCACGGTTGCGTCCCGCCACGGCGACGGGGTTGCTCGCGAGCGCGACGAACGCGTCGCTCACCGCCGGGTAGGCTTCCGCCCACATCCACGCCTGCATCGCCCCCATCGACGTGCCGAGCAGCAGCCGGAGGTGGGTGACGCCGAACGCCGCGGTCATCAGCATGTGCTGCGCGGAGACGCTGTCGGCATAGTCGTAGCGGGGGAACTTCGCGCGCAGGCCGTCGCTCGGCTTGCTCGACCGCCCGGTGCCGATCGCGTCGGGAATGATGATGAAGTGGGTGTTGCCGTCGAGCAGCTGTCCCTGCTCGAACAGCTGCCCGGCGAAGTCGGGAACCAGGAAGTTGGCGCCGGTGCCGCTCGTGCCGTGCAGCAGGAGCACCGCGTTCCGGATCACACCGGCCTGGTCGCGCCGCGGGGTGCCGATCGTCCGGTAGTGTATCCGCAGCTCCGGCAGCACCTCGCCGGTGCCGAACCTGAAATTAGCGATGACATAGTCGCCCTCGACGGGCGCCGGATACGTGGCCGCTCGACCCACGGCCGGGGTGAGCAGCAGCGCAACCGCCGCGGCGGCGCATCGGGTCTTCATGGCGCGACAGCATAATCCGAAATCGCGCTATTCTTTCCGCTCACAGACGTGGAGACGGTCGCGACGGTCACTCTCTTTCTGCCAGAACCACTGCGCACCTACGGCGGGGGCGAGGCTGAGCTGTCGATGCAGGCGCGCACGGTTCAAGCCCTGCTCGACGACCTGGAGCGAACGCGGCCGGTGCTCTATCGCAACGTGTGTGACGAGACCGGCGCCGTGCGCCGGCACCTGAACATCTTCGTCAACGACGAGAACGTGCGCGATCTGGCGGGCCTCGACACCGTATTGAAGGCGGGCGAGGTCATCACGATCGTGCCGGCGGTGTCTGGAGGTTGAGCGTGGCGGAACGCGTGATCGTCACCATCGGGACCAGGAAAGGCGTCTTCGTGGCGGAGGCGCCCAGGACCAGGCGCACGTTCGCGCTGCGCGGGCCGTTCGGACCGGGCGTTCCGGTCTATTCGACCCTGATCGATACGCGCGGCACGCCGGCGCTCTACGCCTCGAGCTGCAACCCGTTTTTCGGGATGAAGGTGCTCAAGTCGACCGACATGGGCAAGAGCTTCAAGGAGACGTCGTCCGCTCCCGCATTTCCGAAGGAGGACGGCCGCGCGCTCATCAACATCTGGTCGATCGAAGCGGGCAAGGCGAAGAAGGAACTGTGGGCTGGCGTCGAACCCGCCTCGCTGTTCAAGAGCTACGACGGCGGCAACTCGTGGGAGATGGTGCCGGGCATCAGCAACCACGAGCACGCGCGCAAGTGGTCGCCCGGCGCCGGCGGTCTTTGCATGCACACGATCATCCGCGACGGCAACCGCGTGCACCTCGGCATCTCGACGGGCGGCCATTACCTGAGCGAAGACGGCGGCGAGACGTTCAAGGCGTCGAACACGGGCGTCGGCGCCGGCTTCCAGCCCAATCCGTACCCGGAGTACGGCCAGTGCGTGCACAAGATCGTCCGCCACGACGCGGCGCCGGGCCGGCTCTACATGCAGAACCATGGCGGATGGGCGGAATGGACCGGCCCCGGCGGTCCGCGGCCGGACATCGGCGTGCTGCGCAGCGACGACCACGGGCGCTCGTGGCGGTCGATCGCGAAGGGATTGCCGTCGGACTTCGGGTTTCCCATCGTCGTGCATCCGCACGACCCGGACACGGTCTACGTCATGCCGCTCGAGCCGGCGACGCGCACCTGTTCCGGCGGCGCGCCTGCCGTCTGGCGCAGCGAGAACGGCGGCGACTCGTGGTCGCGGCTGGCGAAGGGGCTGCCGAAGAAGGAGAGCTACTTCACCATCCTTCGGGACGCGATGACGATCGACGACCTCAAGACGCCGGCGCTCTATTTCGGCACGACCACCGGGCAGCTCTGGATCGGCAAGGACGGCGGCGAGAAGTTCGAATGCCTGTTCGACGCGCTGCCTCCCATTCACAATGTCAAGGTGGCGGTCGTGTAGCGGGAGTGGCTGTATGAAGCAATTCCGGTTCGTCGTTGTTGCCCTCACACTCGGCATCCCGGTATCAACACTCGCCGTTCAGCAGACCGCGGCTCCCGATGACGGCAAGCGCGAGTTCGTCGTCTCGGGATGCCTGTTGCGCAACGGATATGCCGGCTACGCGGTCGACGACGGCCGCGTCGTCTCGATCGACGGCAAGCGTCTGCCCGACCCCGCCCCTGCGTCGGCGCCCGCGATGCCGAAGAAGTGGATCCTCGACGGAGGCGGGAACCTCGGTCCGCGCGCGGGAGAGAAGGTGGAGGTGACGGGCCGGACCGACTGGCAGCCGGCATCGGCGCAGCCGTCACCCGAGGAACCGCCGGACCGCGTTCCGCACCTCGACGTGAAATCGGTCAAGACGGTCGCGTCCAGCTGCGGCTGACGCCTCGAACGATGAGCGGTACCGATATGCACGAAGACCTGGACACCAAGCCTTCGAAGAATCCGTTCGATCGCTTTCCGGTGGTCGCGTATCGGGTTGAGACCAACACCCACACCGAAGAGCGCTTCTTCGTTCTGGAAGTCGATCTACCAAACGACAACCTCGGGCCGCTCGCCGCCCCGAAGCCCGTTACTGAAGCCCAGGCTCGGATTCGCTTGGGCGAGCTGGGGCTCACGAGAGCCGACGTGGAGGCACGGATCGCGTGGGCCCGCAGGTGGATGGCCACGCACATCAAGAGCTCCGACAACAGCTCGGTGATGTGGCTTCCTCCTTTATGAGGGGGGACATGCTGCGGTGAGCCGCACGATCGTTGGCAAGGGCCAACATTCGAAGGACGGTGTGTCGTGGGAGGGGGATCTCGAGCTTACGTACACTCGCATCGATTGACCCCCGTGCACCCTTGAAGACCGTCGCCGAGCCTGCTGTCCTCGCATCGCTCGTCCGTCGCCTGCAGGCGTTGACGCCGGCGGCGGAGCGTCGCTGGGGGACGCTGACACCGCACGAGATGCTCTGCCACCTCGGCGATGCGTGCGAAATGGTCCTCCGTACTCGACCACGTGCCCGAGCCGTCCCACTGCGCCGCCGACCGATCGTCAGATGGTTCGGCCTCTGGACACCGATTCGGTGGCCGCACGGGTGGAAGACGAACCCTCAGCACGATCCGAGGCTCGACGGGACACGACCCACGGATTTCGCCCGTGACTTGACGCGCGTTATCGCCGGCCTGGAAGCACTGGCCGCGGCTCACGCACAGCCTCTCGAGCCCGCGCATGGTGTCTTCGGCGCCATGTCGGTTGCTGACTGGCAGCGCTGGGCGTACAAACACACGGATCACCACTTGCGGCAATTCGCGTTATGAGGCCCTGGAGAGTCTGGGTTTAGGGTCGTAGCCGGTCAGGACTTTGGCCGGCTCGCGGAAGCGACTCGTCGAGGAGAACGCCGCCTGACGATCCGGAAAAGACTCGTCGCGTTCGGGCCGACCTGAAGGTCGGCCCCTACGTTCGCTTTCCGCGGGCCTACGCGCCGTTGTCGATGCGCGTCTGGCCGCGCAGCTTCAGGATCGTCTTCGGATCCGTCTTCGAGTCCGTGATGATCGAGAAGAACGGGCTCATCATCTCCTCCCACGTCATTCGTCCGCGATACACCGTGCGAGTGGGATCCGGGTTGAACTTGTTCGACGAGGAGTTGTTGAAGTGCGCGTCGACGTGCAGCCTGCTGCCCTTGGGCGCGAAGATCGGCTTCACCGGGTTGTAGACGATCTGCCAGTTGAAGTCGTACTTCGGCACGTTCAGGACGATCTCGTCCCGGCCGTCCGGATAGATCAGGTGATACGTCATGTCCTTCCCGCGCAGGTGCATGTGCGGCATCATCTGCACGAGCCAGACGTCGGCTCCGAACTCGACATCGGCCGGCGGACTCTTGTAGTTCCCCTCCTGCGGCGGAATGGCGAAGTCCGCGCTCGCCCCGGAGATCGCGTACCCAATCCACTGCATCTCGGCCGGCTGGTCGGCCACCCTGAAGCCAATCAGCGGCCGATCGACGACTTCCTTGCCGGTCGGCGTGTAGTGCACCGCGAACGAGATGTCGGCGTTGGCGGGAATCAGCTTGGCCGCGTTGACCTTCGTGAAATCGTCGGCCTGCACGCCCGGAACGTAGCAGGTGAACCCGCCCGCAAAGCCCTGGACGCCGACCGCCTGTTCGACGCCATTGGCGGCACCGCCTGGCGTCGCGCCCTTATCCGTCGCGACGCCTTCCTCGTCGCGGGGCGACTCGCTCCAGTTCCACTCGTAGTACTTGACGTCCTCGCGATGGGGCACGAATGACGCGCAGATGTGGTGCGTGACCGTCAGGTCGCTCGGCCTGATCTCGAACGAGGTAATCCACGTGTCCTTCGTGAATCCGCTCGGGATGACCGCCGTGGCCCACTCGATGACGTTCTTCGGCGGACGCGCGGGCACGCGGAACTCGGGTGCCCTGACGATGACGTCCGGCGTCAGCTGCCAGCCGTCAGCGGTCCATTCGATGGGAGCCGGGGCGTCCTTCGGATCGCCCTGCGGCGCGCCGCCGTCAACCCACTTCGCGATTGTGTCGATGTCGGCCTGCGCGAGCGACCGATCGTTGGCAAACGATCCGTGCTGCGGATCGGCGAACCACGGCGGCATCTCGCGTGCGACGACCCGCAATTTGATCGCGCGCGCCCACGGCCGCGCCTCTTCGTAGGTCAGCAGCGACATCGGGGCAATCTGGCCGGGCCGATGACACGCCTGGCAATTTTTCTGGAGAATCGGCAGGACGTCCCTGGAGAACGTGACCGGAGCGGCGGCCGCATCCTCCGCCTTTGTCGTCCCGGTGGCGACGAGCACGCCCACGACGATGAGAACCAGAAGGATCCATCCGTAGCGCAGCATACTCACACTCCTCGAGACCTCGGTCTCGTTGGGTGATTATGCCCCTTTTAGGAGCATGGTGTCTTGCCCAGCCTCTGCACGAATCCGACGTTGAGCGTTGGCGTCGGCGCCGCTCCCTCGCGAGGTGGACGGTCGTCGATTTCGCCTGAAATCTCGACTCGCGCACCGACGAACGGGACGAGCGCGCTGTTGAGCGCCGAGAGCCGATACGTCTGGCTCGCCGGTTTTTTCGCGGAATCCGATGTGCCTGTGCCAGGCGGAACGCGCGTCACCCGCGCGGCGTTGGTCAGGACGAATGTCGAGCTGCTGGGTGTGTTCAGCTCCTGTGACGGGACGGATCCTCGGCCGTCGGGCGCGGCCCATCGCACGCATCCGGTCAGCGTGATCCGATCGGCCAGATTGGGTGGATTGGGCTGCGGCGTTCCCGGTGTCGGATTTCCCGTGAGGCGCCCGGTGCCTTGCGCGGACAGACCGAGGGTCGTCAACGCGCTGACCACCAGGATGACGCAACCGTGACGGGAACTCTTCGTCATTGGCCGGCCAGCCGGGAGAATAGCACAAACGTTCGGTTCACCCTTTCACCTGCGCGCTCGCGGTCCCTCGATGCGCGGCGTCCGGCTCCGTCGCCCCGGTTGCGGTGCATTGCAGATCCCGGAGGAGTCCGTCGCGCAGATCGTAAATCCAGCCGTGGACCGCCACCGGCTGCGCGCGCCGCCATGCGTCGCGCACGATGGTCGTCTCGCACACGTGCGACGCCTGCTCGATCACGTTGCGCTCGCAGAGGCGATCGATGGCGGCCTCGTCGCCGTCTCCGCGCTCGACCAGCTCGCGGTGCCGGTCGTGCACGTCCCGCACGTGGCACAGCCAGTTGTCGATCAGCCCCAGCGGCGACTTCAGGTACGCGGCGCGGACGCCGCCGCACCCATAGTGGCCGCACACGATCACGTGCTCGACCTTCAGCACATCGATGGCGTACTGCAGCACCGACAGGCAATTCAGATCGGAGTGGACGACAACGTTGGCGACGTTGCGGTGGACGAAGAGCTCGCCCGGGGCCAGGCCGACGATCTCGTTGGCCGGCACGCGGCTGTCCGAGCAGCCGATCCAGAGATAGCGCGGAGACTGCTGCGCCACCAGCGAACGGAAAAAGAGCGGGTCTCGGGCGGTGACGCGTCGTGCCCATCGGCGGTTGTTCTCGAACAGCTGCGAGAGCATGCTCCAAGTCTCTCCTATAACCGTGAAGCGATGATCGTTTCACCGCGCGATCGCCGTGCGCGGCGCGAACGCGTTCGCCATGTGTTGGAGATCAATGAGCGACGCACACGCTTAGGGGATCCGACCCGTCGAAACATCGACGCGCGTGCAAATTTTTTTGCGCGCGCTTCAGAAAGTACTTGATCTCACCGCGACGCTCACATAGAGTCCCCCTCGCTGCGCGCGCCGGAAGAAGACGAGCCAGCTTCGCGGGTCCGGGAATGTGAGGCAGCTTCGTTGGCGGTGAACAGTGCTTCCTCGAAAGGGGAGGCGCCGGACGTTGCCGACGAGGATGCGTAGCAGGATCGGAAAAAGGAACGCGACGGTTCTCAGTCAGGAAGATGTCGAGCGTGGTTGCCGGTGGGGATGCGCAAGCATGTTCGCGGGTGGCAGCGGGAAGCACCTTTCTGAACGAGAAGCGAAGGGTTCTTGAACTGAAGACGCGCAAGCGTTTTCGACCAGCAAGCGGCAAGTCGACTTCCGGCGCGCGTTGCACTGTACAGGGCCCCGAAGGCACAGCCCCCCGCAGTCACCATTCTCAGCGTTCGCTCGCCCGGGCTCCCGCACGCGAGCGCCTGCCACGCACGTCAACCGCCGGAAGCTGAGCCACAGGCAGGTCGAGCGACATCTGCGCTAGAGTGTCACCGTCGCGCGTGCCGGTCTTCCGCGCGACCAGCATCGACAAGGAGCGAACATGTGCGATCAGGATCATTTTGATGACGATCTCAAGGAATTCGACGCGCGCGGCATGGTGACGCGGCGGCAGTTCGGCGTCCTGCTCGGCGCAGGCGTGATGATGATGCTGCCGAAGGTGGTCGACGCCGTCGCGGTGACCGATTCGGACGTCACCATCAAGACGCCGGACGGCACGTGCGACGCGTACTTCGTCCACCCGTCGACCGGCACGGCGCCAGGCGTGCTCGTGTGGCCGGACATCTTCGGTCTGCGACCGGCGTTCCGGCAGATGGGCAAGCGGCTCGCCGAGACCGGCTACTCGGTACTCGTCGTGAATCCGTTCTATCGCGTCAAGAAAGCGCCCACCGCGGCGCAGGGCTCGGCGACGCCGATCCCGGAGCTGATGCCGCTCGCGCAGGCGCTGAGCGAGACGACGCAGATGACCGATGCGAAGGCGTTCATCGCCTGGCTCGACATGCAGGCGTCGGTCGCGCGGAACCGGAAGGTGGGGACGCAGGGGTACTGCATGGGCGGACCGATTGCGTTCCGCACGGCGGCCGCGGTGCCCGATCGCGTCGGCGCGATCGCCTCGTTCCACGGCGGCGGACTCGTGACCAACATGCCGAACAGTCCGCACCTGCAGGCCGCGAAGACGAAGGCGCAGCTGCTCATCGCCATCGCCGCCAACGACGACATGCGGTCGCCCGACGAGAAGAACGTGCTGAAGGAGACGTTCGCGAAGGCGAAGCTCCCCGCGGAGATCGAGGTCTACACCGGCGCCGCGCACGGCTGGTGCCCGCCCGACTCGGGTGTCTACAACGAGCCGCAGGCCGAGAAAGCATGGAGCCGCCTCCTGGCGCTGTACGGAAAGGCGCTGGCCTGACCTTCGAGGGTGACTCACGCCTGCCAGCCGGAGCAGAGGCTCCGGTTGGCCGGCGCGGGTTCCTCGGGCGCCTTGCCCGAATCGGCGCCGGTCTTGGCGCCGGTCCGACGCTCGCACGCTGGCTGCAGGGCAACGGCGACGCGGCGCAGGCGGCGCAGGCTCGCGCCGTCCGCGCGGGCCGCGCGCAGCACCTGACGATCCTCCACACCGCCGACATCCACGCGCAGCTCGACATCCACGACGAGTTCTTCTGGGAAGACGGCAGGCCCGTGTTCAGGCGCCGCGGCGGCGTCGCGACGCTGCGGTCGATGATCGATGCGCTGCGTCGGCAGAATCCGGGGAACACGCTCGTCGTCGACGGCGGCGACTGCTTCCAGGGGAGCGCGGTCGCGTCCTTCTCGCAGGGACGCGCGATGGTGCCGCTCGTCAACGCCATCGCCTACGACCTCGTGCTCCCGGGCAACTGGGAGGTCGTCTACGGCAAGGCGGCGATGATCGAAAACCTGAACGCCTACTCGGCCGCGAAGGTGTGCGCGAACATGTTCCACGACGGTGAGGCGCGGAACGGCGCGGCCGCCGCGCCGATCTTTCCGCCGTTCCACACGTTCACCCTCGGCGGCGTCAAGGTCGGCTTCGTCGGCTACAACGATCCGCTCACGCCGACGCGCCAGTCTCCAGCCTATTCCCGCGGCATCCGCTTCACGCATCCGCGCGAGGACCTGGCGCGACATGTCAGGACGCTTCGCGACCGGGAGGCGTGCGCCTTCGTCTTCGTCCTCTCGCACATGGGGCTCGCGCAGCAGCTGGACCTGGCGAATCAGCCGTACGCGCGCGGCGTCGACTACATCCTCGGCGCCGACACGCACGAGCGGATCCGCGAGCCGCTGCAGGGGAGGTACGCGAAGGTCACCGAGCCCGGTGCGTTCGCGTCGTTTGTCGGCAAGCTCGATCTCGTCGTCGAGGACGGGCGGATCAAGGAGCAGACGTACGCGCTGCTCGACGTCGACCCCGATCGCTATCCGGAAGATGCCGGCGTGCGGACGATGGTGGCGGCGGCGAAGGCGCCGTACCGGAACGAGCTCGAGCGCGTCGTCGGCAGCACGACCACGCCGCTGCTGCGCTACTACGTCATCGAGACGCCGATGGACAACCTCATCACCGACGCGCTGCTGTGGAAGTTCCAGACCGACTTCGCGGTGTCGAACGGGTTCCGTTTTTGTCCGCCGCTCGTACCACCTGCCGGCGGCGCGGCCGCGATCACCAACGACTATCTCTGGAGCATGCTGCCGGTCGATGCGGTCCTCAAGTCGGGCGTCGTCACCGGTCAGCAGATCGAGGAGTGGCTCGAGAGGGAGCTGGAAAACGCGTTTGCGAAGGATGCCACGAAGCGCTTCGGAGGATGGCTTGTGCGCTTCAAGGGACTCGAGATGACTTTCACTGTCTCGCGTCCAGCAGGTGATCGTCTGCGGCAGGTGAAGATCCGGGGCGCGCTGCTCGATCGCCGCCGGACCTACACGATGCTCGGCTGCGAACGCGAGGGCGATCCCGACAACGTGGTGTGCCGCCTGCAGAACGTCGCCAGCCCCCGCCGGCTCGACGTCACGGTGCACGACGTCCTCGCCGACTATCTGGCCACGCACTCGCCCGTCGCGCCGGCGATCGAAGGACGCGCGCGCGCCACCGACGCGCCGTCGACGCTGTTGTCGCAAGTCGAAGGGACAAGCTATCGCTTTCGATGATGTCGAGTTCGTAAGGTCGGCGCCCCTCACCTACGATTCGCGTATTTCGCGAACGTGATTCGTTAGTCGTCGCGTTGACGAGCTTGCGTCGATCGCGCGGCCGTGACGAACGAACTCCACTCCAGTCTGCGGGCGACAGGTTTGCAATAGGGCTAGCGCCCCTCCGATCCACCTGAGCTCCCCACAGGGTAAGCCCCACCCGCTCAGGAGGCCAACTCGTGAAGCTGAACGTGTCGATCGCTGCTGTCGGCCTTGTACTGACAGCATCCCTTCTCGGTACTTCCCCAGTCCAGGCACAAACCGCAAGCAACCTCACGTGCAGCCCGTCGGTGATCGCCGGCGGCAGCGGCGATTCGGCCACGTGCACCGTCACGCTGAGCGCGCCCGCGCCGGCCGGCGGCGCGGTGGTCACGCTCGCAAGCTCGCTCGTCGAGCTCGCAGCGTCGCTGCCGTCGATGACGGTGGCTGCCGGCCAATCGACAGGGACCTTCACCGTCGCGACCAACCCCGGGTACCGCGCGTACAGCGGGCTCCAGTTCGACGCCACGATCAGCGCGTCGGCTGGCGGCACGACGCGCAACGCCATCATGACCGTCACCGCGCAACCACGGCCCCCGGACTTTTCGAGCGGCTCCCAGGCGGGCGCCAGATTTCAGTGGGACGGGTTGATGTGCGGCGGCATCGCGCCCATCGGCGGGAACCAGGGGATCCTCTACAGCTGCTCTCCGGCGCAGGGGACCGGGATCGGCACCTGCACGTTCCACCAGGAGTGCAGCCTCGGCTGCCGCCGCGTGCCTCCCACGGGCTCGACGTTCCACGACTCGTGCGCGACCGCCGGTCCCAACTCGGTCGCGCTCAGCCGCAACGTCATCGTCAGCGGCGACCGCGTGCCCGCCACGATCGTGAACGAGACTCCGGCGGGGCAGGGCCAGGACCAGGACGTGGGCGTTCCCCGGCTCCTCGACCCGAACTTCAATTCATCCAGCTTCCCGCATAACGGCATCACCTTCACGACCGGCGCGACGACCGTTCCGTTCGACGTCGCGACATCGTATGTACCGGCGATCCAGTTCGTGGACGTCGGAGGCTTCTGGTACAACGCGTCGATCCCGCCGTTCCTGATCACGAACGGGAGGGCGGGGCAGCGGTGGCTCGTGATGCTTCCGCCCAACCCCGCGCCCGCGGCGCCGATACCGACCCTCGGCGACTTCCTGATCACCGGCTTCAATCCCATCACCGGCGGCGACAGCACGATCGGACAGATCGACATGAGCGGTCTCTCGCGTACGGGAGGACCGACGTTCACGGTGACGAGCGATCACCCCGACATCGTGCCGGCGCAGACGTTCACGGCGCCCGCGAGCAGCAACCTGTTCGGATTCCAGGCGTCGATCGCCACGCGGGCGGCCAGCGTCGACACCGACGTGACCGTGACCGCCACCGACGGGCGTTACCGCTTCAGCGGCGTCCTCACCGTACGGGCCGCGCCTCCACCGCCCGTGCTGCAGAGCGTGTCGGTGAACCCATCGAGCGTCGTCGGCGGCAACTCGTCGATTGGCACCGTGACGCTGAGCGCGCCGCAAAGCGGCGCCACCGTCGTCGCGCTCTCGACGCCGGCGCCTTCAACCGTTGCGCAGATGCCGAGCAGCGTCACCGTCCCGGCAGGCGCCACCAGCGCGACCTTCACGATCAAGACCTTCGCCGTGAGCTCGCAGTTCAACATGAACATCTTCGCGGGCCTCGCGGGGAGTCCAGGACAGCAGGCGCTGCTGCTCATCACGGCTGGCGGACCGACCGGCATCAATGGTTTGAACATCAACCCGGTCGATCTGGTCGGCGGCGCATCATCGACGGGAACGGTGACGTTGAGCAGCGCCGCGCCGTCAGGCGGTGCGGTGGTCACGCTCTCGAAGGCGTTCTCGAATGGCGGCACGGGGACCGTTCCCGTGACCATCCCGGCAAGCGTGACCGTGCCCGCCGGTCAAGCGAGCGCATCGTTCCCAATCGGTACCAGTTCCGTGACGGCGACGACCAGCGTCCGCATCTCGGGCGCATACAACGGCTCGTCCTTCGCTGCGGACATGACGCTGTTCCCGCTGCTGTCGTACGTGTTGTTCAACGGCAACGCACAGGGCGGCTTTCCGATCACCGGAACGGTGGGACTGGGTGGTCCTGCGCCGAGCGGCGGGCTTGTGGTGGCGCTCTCGAGCGCGAATACGTCGCTGGTGACGGTACCTGCCAGCGTCACGGTGCCGGCAGGTCAGACGACCGTGAACTTCACGGCCAACACGCAGCCGGTGACGCAGACGACCGGGGTGGTGATCACCGCCTCCGCGGGCGGAACGAGCGTCAACACGACGCTGTTCGTCATGGTGTCGACCGCGGTGTCTTCGGTGACGCTCAATCCCAGCACCGTGACCGGCGGCACGTCGTCCACTGCAACGGTGACGCTGCAATCGGCCGCTCCAAACGGGAATGCGGTCGTCTCGCTCGCGAGCAGCAACACGGTGCTGGCGACGGTGCCGCTCAGCGTCGCCGTTCCCGCGGGTCAGAGGAGCGCGACGTTCACGGTCAACACCGCGCAGGTGACAGCCGTCTCGACGGTGAACATCTCCGCGACGTATCAGAACGTCACGAAGAGCGCGACGCTGACGCTCAATCCGTCGGGAACGACCGGGCCGACGCTGTCGTCGGTCTCGGTCAACCCGAGCTCGGTCGTCGGCGGCAACTCGTCGATGGGCACGGTGTCGTTGAGCGCCGCGGCCCCAGCCGGCGGAGCAGCGGTGTCGCTCTCCGACAATTCGAGCGCGGCAACGGTGCCGGCCAGCGTGACCGTGCCCGCCGGCGCGACGAGCGCGACGTTTACGATCACGACCACGTCGGTGACCAGCTCGACGACGGCGACGATCTCGGCAGCGTGGGGAGGCGCGACGCGGACGGCCGGGTTGACCGTGAATGCCTCGGCGCCCCCGCCTCCGCCTCCGGGTCAGGGGGCGACGCTGACCGTGAGCGCAACGGGCCGCAGCGGCGAGCGCGTGACCTCGAGCCCCGCCGGCATCAACGTCGCCGTCGGCAGTTCGGGTTCGGCGTCGTTCACCACGGGAACATCGATCACGCTGAGCGTCTCGAACGGGAGGGACGCGATCTGGTCGGGCGCGTGCTCGACCGGCGGGAACAAGACGAGGACGTGCACGTTCACGCTGTCGGGCACGTCATCGGTCTCGGTCGACGTACGGTGATCCACAGCGGCGCGCGGGCCTTCGTGGCCCGCGCGCCGCACGTTCGCTCTCGTCAGCGACGGGCGTCCAGACTCTTGTCAGCGACAGGCGTCCACGTCCTGTCCGGGTTGAAGCGCTCCATCTTCGCGAATTCGTCCATCGTCGCCGCGCCGAAGTCCTTCTCGTAGACCACGCCGTCGTGGCTGACGATGAAGGTCTTGACGCCGGTCAGACCGTACTGCGCGGGAGCGGCGACCAAAGCAAAGCCGCCGATCATCACACCGTTGACGACGAAGTCCAGCTGCCCGAGCGGCGCCGCCGGCCCCTGGCCCTTCAGGACCTTGAAGAGGTAGCCGTGGTACGGCTCGGTCCGCTTCTCGTAGCCCTGCGCGATCGCGTGCGCGACCTTCTCGCCCACCGGGCCGTCCCAGGTGCCGTCGGCGTTCCTCCACGCGAGGCCGTCCTGCGTGCCGGGCGTGCTGATGATGCGCTGCGCGTACTGGTTCACGTCGAACCCCTCGCGCTTCTGCAGCGCGTACTCGTGCTGCGCCTCGACGTAGCCGTGGCAGATCTGCATCGCGTCCAGCTCGTTGGCGCCGATGCGCCGGTAGCGGATCTCCTGGCGCCCCGCCGCGGTGTCGAACGACCACTTGGCGCCGCGCTTCACGAGCGGGATCGGGAACGGCCAGTCGTCGTTGCCGACGAGCAGCGTCGCGCGAGTCCTGGTCTTCGCGTCGACCGACACGTTCTGCTTCTCACCGGCTTTGGCGACGAAGTCGGCCGCGCGCTGCCGATCCTGCGCGGCCTCGCCCGAGAGGACGACGTCCTTGAATTCAGGGCCGAACATCCGTTCGAGCGCCGCCGTGTCGAACTCCCGTGCCGCCGCGACGAGCGCATCGGCCGCCTGCTGCGGGGTGTCGAAGCTCCTGATGGGGGTGCCGGCGGCGAGGACCGTTGTCGTCAGGCACACCCAGATCACTGCTGCTGTCTTCATGGTCGTGCTCCTCGTCATGTGTCTGAGGCGTTCGCACGTCATCGGCGGCCACCACCGCGCGAGCCGCCGCCGCCGCGTGACCGTCCGCCGCCACCGCCGCCGCTGAAGCCGCCGCTGCGGCTGCCGCTCGATCGCATGCTGGACGACCCGCGACTGCTGCTCGCGCGCGCGCTCGTTCCGCTGAACCGATCGGAGCCTCCGCCGAAGGCGCCACCGCCGCCACCGCCCCTCGAGACATCACGCGTGCCGACGCGGTCGGCTCCGCCGCCGGATGCGCGATTGCCGAATTGACCGCTGCCGGCGCTGCCGGCGCGGTTCGAAAGACCGCCACTGCCAGCGCGATCGCCGAGGCCGCCTGCGCCGGCGCGATCGCCGAGGCCACCTGCGGCTGCCCGGTCACCCAGGCCGCCGGCGGCCGCGCGGCTGCCCGCGCCGGTCGTGCCAACGGCGTTGCTGCGCAGGTTTCCGCCCTCTCGGGACACCTGTTGCCGCGCGCCCGCCTGCCGGTTCGCCAGCGAGTCGCCACGCGCGGTCCCGCCGTAGCGGTTGGCGGTCGCGCGATCCCGATACGGCGCGCCGCCGCGATGCGCCGCATTGTGCTGCCAGCTGCCGCTCCTGTTTCCGGCGCGGTTGCTGTTGATGTTCGAGTTGCGATTGAAGTTGTTGTTGCTGTTGATATTGATGTCGTTGTTGCCCCAGCCGGCGCCCCAGCCCCATCCGCCGCCCCACGCGGCGCCCATCGCCACGCCGACGCCGAACGAGATCGCCGCGCCCGCGGCGTAATAACCGGCCGGCGGGTAGTAGATCGGTGGATAGGGATAGACGGGCGGACCGTACACGACGGTCGGGTTGTACGAGGGAACGTAGACGACCTGCGGATCGGCCTGCTCGATCACGATCACTTCTTTGCTTTCGATCACCTGCGTCTGCACCGTCTGCTGCGACGTCGACTCGAGGTTGCCGGTGTTCTGCGCCTTCGCGCGCATCCGCTGGACGGCATTCATCACGTCGTTCTGCTGCGCGAGAAACGCGTTGCCCAGGTCTGTCGTCCACTGGATGTCGTCGGACAGCCACTTGACGACGCCAGGCACCGCCGCCATCGCCTGGACACTCGGGTCCCACGGTTGCCTGGCGACGGCATCGGCCAGCGCCTTGTCCTTCAGCCCCGGGTTCTTCGCCAGCCACTGCTGCAGCTGCATCAGTTCCAGCGGATAGGTGGAGGCCGCGAGCGTCTGCGCCAGCAGCGGGTCCGGATAGAGCGCAATCGGCGCGACGAGCGAATCGAGTTGATCGGACGGAATGCTCGAGACTTCGACGGCGGCCGGGGACGCCTGCGCGTCCGCTTGCGGCAGGTACAGCGCGAGGGCGACGGAATCGCCGGGCGCGATCGCCGCGGCACAGATCGCCGCCAGCACGACGCGCGTGCACCGAGCGGTACGAGTTTGTTTCAGAGTCATGGCCGTGGAGCTGCAAACGCCCGGCCCCGGTGGTGACGGAATGCTGTGAGCGGCAATCGCGCCGCCGTGCTGCCGCCGTCAAGGGCGTCCGAACGCGAAGGCGCCGGCGAGCGCACCGTCCATGTGGCGACGCAGCCGACGACACAACGTTGCGTCCAATCGTTCGCGATGTGCCGCGTGCCGGTCACGCTCGACGGTCGCAGCATCCGGTGAAGAGCTCACCGGATGCCGTGAGGCGGACCAGCCGTGAACGTTCAGTAGTGGAGGCGCCTACATTGCGGTCTTGCGCACCGGCATCAGATCCCACACGCGCCAGAACTCGGTCATCTCCGCCGGCGTGCCGAGCGACACGCGGACGAACATCTCGAACCCGGCGATGGGCGGCGCGATCAGGACGTTGTTCGTCCTGAAGTGCTCGATCACCTGCACCGCCGGCATGCCGGCGTTCATCATCAGGAAATTGGCGACGGAGTCGATCGGCTTCAGCATCCGCGCGTGGCACTGGTTGATGAATTCCTGGCGGTCGTCGGTGTTCTGGACGACGCTCAGGCGCAGGTGATCGGCATCGTCGATGGCCGCGATCGCGGCCCGTGCCCCGACGCTGTTCACGTTCTCCACGAGACCGCTCCCGGCCAGCAGGCGCGCCGTCTCCGGCGACGTCACCGCATAGCCGACGCGCAGTCCCGCCAGGCCGAAGATGGTGGAGAAGGTCCGCGCGACGATGACGCGGCCATCGTTGACGGGCCGATCGGCGAACGACACGTGGTCGGACGACTGGCCAACGTACTGATGATAGGCCTCGTCGATCAGTACATACGCGTTCGCCGGAACCTCGCGAATGAACCGTTCCAGGTCACGCCGGTTCGTCAGCGTGCCTGTCGGGTTGTTGGGATTGCAGATGTAGACGAGGCCCGTCGACGCATCGCACCGCGCGAGCATCGCGGTGAGGTCGTGGCCGTAGTCGCGCGTCAGCGGGACGGCGACGGCCTCGGCGCCCACGCGCCGCGCGCACTCGCTCATCGGCTCGAAGGACGGCCGCGCCACGACGAGCGTCTTGCGGGCGGCGAGGAATGCGCTCGCCGCCATGCGCAGGATTTCCGTCGATCCGCAGCCGAGGACGACCTGGTCCTGAGAGACGCGATGACGCCGGGCTATCGCCGCCCGCAACGCCTGCGCATCGGCGCCCGGATAGCGATTGGACGCGGTGCGCACCGCGTCCAGCATCGCCGCGATCGCGCCGGGTGAGGGGCCGTACGGGTTTTCGTTCCGGTCCAGGCGAATGGGTCCGGACGGCCGAGTCGACGCCTCGGCGAGCGCCGGGATGGCCGCGGCACCCGCCGCGGCCGCCCCGATACGTCGAAGCAGAACCCTGCGAGAGATCCCCATGTCGCGCTACTGCACGACGAGGGTGACGCTCGCCGAATGGACGCGGTTGCCGCTCGTCCCGTTGACGATCAGCACGGAAGTCCCGCGCGGGGTGTTCTTCTTCGTGTTCACCGTGAACACGGACGTCCCGGCATTCACCACCGAGGCGGGGGCGAACGTGGCCGTGGCGCCTCTCGGCAACCCGCTCGCCGAGAGCGTCACCGTGCCGGAGAACCCGGCGCCGGCCGCGATCGTCACCGTGTAGGTGGCCGTGCCGTCGCGCGCCACCGTCACGCTGGACGGCGACGCGGTAATCGAGAAATCGCCGTTCACGGCGAGCGTCACGTTGACGCTGTGGCTCAGCGATCCGCTCGTGCCGGTAATCGTCAGCGCGTAATTCCCCTGCGGCGTCGTCCCGCTCGTCGTCACGTTGAGTGTCGACGAACCCGACCCCGTCACCGAGGCGGGGGTGAATGACGCGGTGGCACCGGACGGAAGACCGGTGACGCCGAACGTGACGGTTCCGGCGAAGCCCGAGAGTGCGCCCACCGTCGCCGTATAGCTCGCGCTGCCACCCGGAGAGACCGCCTGCGACGAGGGGGTCGCGGAGAGCGAGAAATCGCGCACCGTAAGCGTCCTCGTTGCGGCAGGACTCTTCAGCCCGCCGTTGTCGGTCACCGTGAACGACGCCGTGTAGGTCCCAGCGGTGGCGTAGGTCACGTTGCCCGGGGTCGCCACGTTGCTCGACGAAGGCGTGCCGCCGGGGAACGTCCACGCATACGCGTTGATGGTCCCGTCAGGATCGCTGCCGCTGCCCGCGAACGACACCGACTGGCCCGCGTTGATAGAGACGTTCGAGGCCGGGTTCGTGATCGTCGCCGTCGGCGCCTGGTTCGGCGCGCCGGCGGACAGGTGCACGAACGTCGCGACCGACGGAACGCCGCCGGAGGTCAGCGCGAAGAGCATGTAATAGCCCGGCGGCGCGATGTTGCCGTTGGGCGGCGCCGTCACGTTGAGGACGCCCGCGCCCGCGGTGAACGACAGGCCGACGAGGCGCTGCTCCATGTCGAAGGCGTGCGTCGCCGCGCCGGGGCGCATCAGCACGACAGAGCCGATGCTGGCAGCGGCAGGCGTGAACACCTGGAAGGAGCCGCCGTAGTTGAACGCCGCCGGGCTCACGTCGGTGATCGCCGGCCGTGCGGCGCGGGTGCCGTCGCTGTTGAACAGGTACGGGGGCGAATAGATCTCCGTGTGCTGCTCGTAGGAGCCGCGCGCCGGGTTGCCGCCCGTCAGCATCACGGTCGCGTCGGGCAGCAGCAGCGAGCCCGAGTGATAGAGACGCGCGAAGCTGTTGCTGCCCGCAGGTGAGAAGGTGTTGGTCGCGGGGTCGTAGAGATCGGCGTTCAGGCTTGCAGTGGCCGCGTCCTCGTCGTTGAGCGACCCGCCCATCGCCAGCACCTTGCCGTTGGGCAGGATCGTCGCGTTCATCTCGATGCGCGGCTGCGACATCGCGGGGCCGAACTGCCACTGCGGCGTCGGCGCCGAGAGATCGATGATTTCGGTAGTCGCGGTCGCCGGGCTTCCGCCGCCCATGATCATCACGCGCGGCCTGTAGCCGTTGGCCGGCGTGAGCGGCAGCAGGACCGACGCGCCGTACATACGGCCATTCGCGTAGTTCGTGTTCGCGACGACGCCGGTCCAGGCATGCGTCGCCGGGTTGAAGAACCTCGAACCCGTCCCCGATCCGGAGTAGAAGACGCGTCCGTCCGGCAGCAGGTGCATGCGCGGATAGAGCGGCGGCGTCCAGCCGGCGGCGAATTCCGCGCTCCATCCCGTGCCCGGCGTGTAGATTTCGACGGCGGAGTTGGTCCCGCCGGTCTCGTTGAGCCCCGAGAACGTCATGATGCGGCCGTCGCCGAGTGCCGTGACGGTCGGATACCAGCGTCCGTGCGCCATGTTCTGCACGTCGCTGAAGACGCCGAGGGCCGGATCGAACACCGTGTTGCGCGGCTGCCCGTGAAACGGGTCGTACTGCAGGGTTCCGCCGTTGACGAGCAGGCGGCCGTCCGGCAGCGCGACGATGGCATTGCAGAACATGTCCCACCCCACGGGCTGCGTGGTGATGGTGCCCGCCGCGAGATCCCAGACGGCGGCGCGGAAATTCGTCTCGGTGGCGACGTTGCCCGAGCCGGCGACCACGAGCACGGTGCCCGTATGAGTCACCGCAATATGGACGGGATTGATGGGCATCAGCAGCGACGCCGTGGCCCACTGTCCTTGAACATTCGGCGGCGCCTGCGCGGCGACGCGATCGAGACCGAAGCTGGCTATGGCGGCAGCGACGAGCATCGCTGCGGCGATGGACCGTACGTCCACACGCCTTCTAGTACGTACCTCACGCATATATCCTCCGGGGGGCTTGGAGGCGTTTGTCGCTGCTTGCGCCGGAGCAGGCGCAAGCGCGCGAGCCGGTGCAAGCGGCGAACCATTCCAAGACGGGCCCGAGTCTCTGCGCGAGGTACGAGGGGGTACCACCCGGCAGACAGAAGTCATCGCGCCGGGCGGAAGTCTGCCTGCGGGAACGGTCGCGTATCGGCTGTCGGCGGGGTTCCGGGCGAGCTGGCTACTTGTCGTCCTTGCGTCGCTCGAGGACGCGCGTGAGCTCTTCGACCTCCTGCTTGATGCGAACGAGCTCCTCGCGGTGGCGGTCTACGTCCTTGATCGTCTGTTCGAGATCGATACGAAGTTGATGCATGCGGAGGAGACGGAGTTTCAGCTCCTGCTCGTCCTCCTGGACGTTTTTCAGCTCCACAATCGCAGTGTAGCGCGGTGGCCACGGCTGAGTCGTGAGGGGATATGATGCGGACGTTTCGGAGGACACATGCGCCACGCGATTGAGATCCTGCTGTTCCTCGCGTTGTTCACGCTCGTCGCCGCCGCGCAGAACCCGGCGCCGACGACGATTCCGAACGGGCTGCCCGACTGGGCCTTCAACATCCCGGACAAAGTGCAGCCGCCGGAACCGAAGGTCCCCGCCGTCGTCCGCCCGCCGGGCGCCGCCAGGGAGATGGAGGCGTCGGCGGTGGCCGGCAACGCGAACCCGCCGGACTGGTTCCCCGACGAGCACCCGGCGCCGCCGCGCAGCGTGAAGGGACCGATGCCGAACGCGTGCGGCTCGTGCCACCTGATGTCGGGGCAGGGGCATCCCGAATCCGCCGACATCGCCGGCATGCCGGCCGAGTACATCATCCGGCAGATGGGCTACTTCAAGAGCGGCGCGCGGAAAGAGGAGGCGCGCATGGGACCCATCGCGCGCGCCGTTCCGGACGAGGACGTGCGGCAGGCGGCCGAATACTTCGCGGCGGTCAAGCCGATGCCCTTCGTGAGGGTCGTCGAGACCGCGACGCCGCCGAAGACGTACGTCAGCGCCGACGCGCGGCATCGCCGCATCATGCCGGAGGGTGGCACCGAGCCGATCGGCCGCCGCATCATCGAGGTTCCCGACGACCCGATGCGCACGACGATTCGCGATCCGCACTCGGGGTTCACCGCGTACGTGCCGCCCGGCAGCATCGCGAAGGGGAAGGCGCTCGTCCAGACCGGAGGATCCGGCAAGACGATCCAGTGCGCCATCTGCCACGGCGACGCGCTCACGGGTCTCGGCGAGGTGCCGCGCATCGCGGGGCTGCAACCCGTCTACATCGCGCGGCAGCTGATCACCATGCAGAACGGCACGAGCGCCGGCGCCAACGCCGCGCTGATGAAGAAGCCGGTCGCGAAGCTGTCGGAAGAGGACATCATCGCGATTGCGGCGTACCTCGGGTCGCTTCCGCCGCGCTGATCGCAGGGCGGGTCCTTTTGAACGTCGCGTAGGGCGGGTCCTTTTTGGGCCTGGCGTAGGGCGGGTCCTTCGGACCCGCCGAGGAGCACACCATGCGACCGATGATCATCGTCGTCCTCGCGGCATTCTTCGCGGGCCTCGGCGCGTCGCGCGCCGCCGCGCAGACCTGGAACCCGCCGGCCGACAGCCAGCGCTGCCCGTCGAAATGGGGCGCGGGCGACCAGCGGGGCGCCGCGAATCACATGAAGCCCGACACCGTGCTCCGCGCCGCGCGGCTGATTCGCACGGGCCAGGTGTTCGAGCTGGGACGGCGGCTCGAGGAGACAATGCCGCTGCAGAGCACCCGCACGTTCGAGCTGCACACCAAGCGCACCGCGCCGCTCGCCGGCTCGAACCGCCGCGGCAGCAACGAGGAGATCGTGCTGGCGGAAATCGGCCAGGTCGGCACGCAGTTCGACGGCTTCGCGCACCAGACGATCGGCGACAGCCTCTACAACTGCTTCAAGATCGACGACATCGCCACGCGCAACGGCTTCAGCAAGCTTGGCATCGAGAACATCGGCGCGCTGATGACGCGCGGCGTCCTGCTCGACATCGCCGCGCTCAAGGGCGTGGCGATGCTGCCCGACACCTACGAGATCACCGTGGCGGACCTGCAGCAGGCGCTCCAGCGCCAGCAGCTCACGCTGCAGCCGGGCGACGCGGTGCTCCTGCACACAGGCTGGGGCCGGCTGTGGGGGAAGGAGAACGACCGCTACATGCGGACCAACCCGGGTGTGGACGTGGCCGGCTCCGAGTGGCTCGCCCGGCAGGACGTGATGCTGATCGGCGCCGACACCGCGCCCGTCAACGTGACCCCGAGCCCCGACACGAAGCTGTCGAACCCGATCCACCAGATCGCGCTCGTCGTGAACGGGATCTTCCTGCTGGAGAACCTCAGGCTCGACGAGCTCGCGGCGCAGCGCGCCTACGAGTTCGCGCTCATCGTCGAGCCGCTGAAGCTGGTCGGCGCCACGGGGTCCACCGTGGCGCCGATCGCGATACGCTGACAGCGTGGACGCGCTCGCGACCCTCGGTCGCACGCTTGGCTTCTCGCTGGCGGCGGGTGTCAACCTGTACGCGACGGTCGCGATCCTTGGCCTGGCGGAGCGCTACGGCTGGGTGGCGCTCCCCGACCAGTTCAAGGTCTTCGACAACGACATCATCATCGTTGCCGCCATCGTCATGTACGTGGTCGAGTTCTTCGCGGACAAGATCCCCTATTTCGACACGCTGTGGGATGCCGTCCACACCTTAATCCGCCCCGTCGGCGGGGCGCTGATTGCGGTCACCACGCTCGGCGACGCCTCGCCGACCGTCAAGACGCTGATCGCGCTGCTCGGCGGAGCGGTCGCCGCGAGCAGCCATCTCACGAAGACCAGCACGCGTGCCGCCGCCAACGCCAGCCCCGAGCCATTTTCGAACTGGTTCCTCAGCCTCGGCGAGGACGTCTTCGCCGTCGGCCTCGGCTACACCGCGCTGGCGCATCCCGTAATCGCGCTTGCGATCGCGGTCGCCGTCCTCGCACTCATCGCCGTCTTCGCGGTGGTCATCGTGCGGACCGTGCGGCGATGGTTTCGCCGGCGTCCTTCGCCCGCAGGGTGATTGGCCCCCCGCTCGCGAGTTACCGGACCTTCATCCCGTTGACGCGCGTCGCGGTGGACGGATCGTTGCGATCCTCGCGCCACGTCGGGTGCGTGAAGTGGATGACCGCGTCGCCGTTGTACGAGATGACCGCGTTGTCGAAGACCATCGTCCCGATGCGCCGCCAGTTGGCGAACGTCCGGCGCACGCGGAACGGCGAGCCCGATGTCTTCCCCTCGTCCGTGGTCTCGATGGTGAAGGTGAGCGTCCGCTTCGGCGCCGGATCGCCGCGGTCGAAGATGTGGGCCATCACCTCGTCGCGGACGTCGAGGGTGGCACCGGGAATCACGGGCTGCCCGGGGGCGACGCGCAGCCGCATGAACTGCGGCGCCCGTGTCGGCCGGTCCGCGGGCTTGCCGAGCTCCGCAATCGGATAGACCTGGCGGATGGTCGGCTGCTGGTCGACGCGCTGGAAGACGGACGCGACCTTGATCAGGATGGTCCCGGCAGGACCGCGACGAAACACCGTCACGTCGGGGGCGTTCCGCAGTTCCGCGTCGTTGATGGACACCGTGTTCGTGCCGCCGATGTCCTCCTGCGTGATGAAGTTCGCCGTTCGCAACGGCGCCGCGTGGTCGGGGTCCGTCGTCGGAAACAGCTTGCCGACGAGCGCCATCGATCGAATCTGCCCGCGCCGCGAGCCGCCGGCGCCGCTCGAGAACCGCGCGGCCACGAGCGCCGAGCTGCCGCGGGAAAAGTAGCCGGTGTAGGGAGTGTCTTCGCTGATCTGCCATCGGCCGAGCAGGCAGACGCCGTCGGGGTGAAGGAAGCGCCTGAAGCCTTTTCGATCGGGGCCCCACCGCAGGTCCGCGGCGGAGTCGAGCGAGCGCTCGGACGCGCGTTCGAAGCGCGGCGGCCTGCCGCGCGACAGCAGTCCGCCGAACACGGTCTTGATGGTGACGTCGGTGTCGGGAAGCGGCGGCTCGCCTTCGCGACCCCATACCTTCTGGTACGGGTTCGCCAAGAGCGCGTCGACGACGTCACGATAGCGCGAGCCGGCGTACAGGCGGTCTTCGTCGGAGAACCGTTCCGCGCCGACTTCTACGTCTTGCATGCGGCACCCCGCCGATGATCAGGGGGAGCGGGGATGAGTGCCGCCGGCCGCTGGAATGCCGGCGGCGTCGTGACTAGTAGCGGCCAGTACCGGCCGGGGCGCCTGCACCAGCGCCCTCGCCGCGTCCGCGGCCCGCGCCCGCACCCGGCGCCGGAGCGTCGAGCCGCGGCGAATCCATGCCGCCCGCGTGATTCTCGTCGGTGAGCGCGGCGCTGGCCGGCCATGTCTGCGGCGGCCCGCCGTCGACGCGGAACGCCGGAGGCTCCTGCTGCCGCAGCCCGTGAATCGCGTTCGAGTAGTAATCGGTGTAGCGGATGCTGCCGCCCTTGCTGTCGACGATGCCGACCGATCCCTGGAACAGCCCCGGCTCCGGCGCTCCCTTCGGTACCGTGCCCTCGAAGATGTAGAGGCGGTTCTCGTGCATGGTGATGTAGCCGAAGGTGCGCGACTCGTCAGGGTTGGTCAGCTGCATGAAGAGCCCCTCGACGACCTGCTCGAACTGCAGGTTCATGTCGGTGACCTTCGCGCCCGGGCGCTGGACGAACTTCAGCGCCGCATAGGTCAGCGCGCCGCGCACGTCCATCTTCCAGTAGCCGAAGCCGATGATGCCGCCGCGGCGGCCGTCCTGCGTCCCGCCACAGGTCTCCGCGCCGGGCGGGCACTGCTTGGCGCGCGCCTCGCCCATCTTCGGCAGCCCGCGGTAGTCGACGATGGTGACGGAGTAGCGCTCGCGTCCGTGCGTCGCGCTATAGACCTTGGCTGGCAGGTTGTAGCGGTACTGCGAAACCCAGGTCGTGTTGTCGACCTTCGGCTTGCCGGGGAAGTTCACCTCGAAGCCGTCCTCGGGGAACTTGAAGTTGTCCCAGGCTTCCTGCGCCAGAACCGGCGTCGCGAGCGAGAGCACGGCCGCCGCTGCCACTGCTGAAATCACGCGCATTCCATCTCCTCCGGTGTCGCCCCGCCGAGCCGATGGGGGAGATCGGAATATATCAGGATTTTCCGGGATCCCGCGCGCTGGGCGGGTCGTGGCGCAGCCCCGACAAGTCGCTGCGATCGAGGACGTTGTCGGGCGCGCCGACGCGATACCACCGCCACGCGTAGCCGTCGAGCGTGACGCGGTGCTGCCCGTCGTTCTGCCGGCGGCTGTGCCGGCCGTCGAACACTTCCACGAGCACGTCGTCTCTCGGTACGCCGACGCGCAGCCGCACCTTCTGCTCGTGGCTGGAGAAGTTGTGCAGCGTGAGGACGGAGGTCTCGCGCCAGTCGTAGCGGATGGCGAGGACCTCGGGGACGTTGGTGCGCAGCACCGCGAACGTGCCCCAGCTGATCTCGGGACACTCCTTGCGCATCCGGATCATCCGCTCGGTCCAGTTGAGGAGCGAGTGCGGGTGGCGCCGCTGGTCCGCGACGTTGACCGTCTCGTAGCCGTAGACGGGATCGTCGATCGCCGGCCGGACAATGCGGCGCGCGCGCGAGAAGCCGCCGTGGCGCTCGCTCGTCCACTGCATCGGCGTGCGCGCGCACTCACGTTCCGGGAGACGAAGGTTGTCGCCGATGCCAATCTCGTCGCCGTACTGCATCATCGGCGTGCCGGGCAGCGAAAAGAGCAGGCTGAAAGCGAGCTCGAGGCGCTGGCGGTTGTTGCCGAGCATCGGCGTCAGGCGCCGGCGGATGCCGCGGTTGTAGAGCTGCATGCGCTTGCTGGGCGCGAACGCCTTGAAGACCTTCTCGCGCTGCTCGGGATCGAGCCGGCCAAGATCGAGCTCGTCGTGACTGCGGAGGAACTGGACCCACTGCGCGTTGGCCGGACGCTTGTACGTCTGCTCGAGCGCCCAGACGAGCGGCGCGGTATCCGCGGTGGCGAGCGCGTAGAACAGCCGCTGGTTCACCGCGAAGTTGAGCATCATCTGCAGCCGCTGCCCGTCGTCGCCGAAGTAGTGCAGGCTTTCGTCCGGCGGGACGTTCGCTTCGGCGAGCAGGATGGCCTCGCCCGATCGCCACTGCAGGAAGTCGCGCATCTCCTTGAGGATGTTGAAGTCCTGCTGGTGCTCGATGCCCGCGCCTTTCTTCTCGATGAGGAACGGCACGGCGTCCATGCGGAACCCGGAGACGCCCAGCTGCAGCCAGAAGCCCATGATCTTCTGGATCTCCGCCCGCACGTACGGGTTCCACGTGTTCAGGTCCGGCTGGTGATCGTAGAAGCGATGGAAGTAGTACTGGCCCGCCGTGCGATCGAAGGTCCATGTCGTCGTCTGCGAGCCGGGAAAGACGATCCCCTCGCGGTGGTTCTTCGGCCGCTCGTCGGCCCAGACATACCAGTCGCGGAAGAACGAGTGCCTGTCGGCGCGCGCCGCCTGGAACCACGGCGAGTCCACCGACGAATGGTTGACGACCAGATCGACGATGATGCGGATGCCGAGCGCCTTCGCATGGTTCATGAAGTCGACGAAGTCGCCGAGCGAGCCGTGCTTGTCGTGCACGTTGTAGTAATCGGCGACGTCGTAGCCGTTGTCGCGGTTCGGCGAGACGTAGAACGGCTGCAGCCAGACGCAGGTCACGCCCAGCCCGGCAAGGTAGTCCAGGCGCCGCATCAGCCCCTCGAAATCGCCGACCCCGTCGCCGTTGGCGTCCTGGAATTTTTCGACGTCGAGGCAGTAAATGACGACGTTCTTGTACCAGAGGTCGTCGATCGACATGCAGCGCCGTCGAGCAACGCCGATGCCATCCCGGGCCCCATCGCGACGAGCCGCGGTGCGCGCGTCGCCCGGTGCGCCGAACGGTGTCAAGATTGACGGATGCGCGCGTTCCCGCGTATTGCCGATGTCGCGCCGCGCCTGCGCGCACGCGACATCACCGCCGTCGAAGTCGTCGAGGCGTGCCTGGCGCGCATCGAGGAGCTGCAGCCGCGCCTGAATGCGTTCATCACCGTGCTCGACGAGCAGGCGCGCGAACAGGCCCGGCAGGCCGACGCCGACATCAGGGCGGGGCGGTACATCGGCCCGCTGCACGGCATTCCCGTCGGCGTCAAGGACTTCTACGACACGGCGAACGTGAGGACCACCGCCGCCTTCGAGCCGTTCAGGCATCGAGTGCCCAAACGCGACGCGGAAGCCGTCGCGGCGCTGAAGGACGCGGGCGCAATCGTCGTCGGCAAGACGAACATGCACCAGCTCGGGACGGGGACCACCGGCCTCGAAAGCGCGTTCGGCGCCGTCGGCAATCCCGTCAACGACGCCTACATTCCGGGCGGCTCCTCGTCGGGATCCGCGGCCGCCGTCGCCACCGGCATGTGCTACGCGACGCTCGACACCGACGCCATCGGCTCCTGCCGCCTGCCAGCCGCGTGCTGCGGCGTGGTCGGCTTCAAGCCGACGTTTGGCGCGATCGGCCTCAAGGGAATCCTCGAAGGCGAGAAGGCCGACGAGACGATCCTGCGGTTTGCGCACGCCGGCATCACGACGCGCAGCGTCGACGACACGGCCATCATGTTCCAGATGCTGACCCTCGAACGGCGAGGCGTTCCTTCGGCTGCGCCGGACACGCTGCGGCTCGGCATCGCGGACAACTTCACGGCCGACGCCGAGATCGCCGGCGCGTTCGAGAACGCGGTCGATGTCGTGCGGACGATCGGCTACCCGTTCGTCCGCGCGCAGGCGCCGTTCGACATGCCGAAGTTCGGCGACCTGCGTACGATCGACGCCGACCGCGCGGCGATCGGCCAGCGCGCGTTCAGGGACATCGACGTGCTGCTGCTGCCGGCGACGGCGACGACGGTGTTGACGGTCGAGAGCGCGGCGGGGAAGCCGCAGGCGCTCTCCGCGGTCAACACGCTGTTCGCGAATTACTTCGGCCTCCCCGCCATCAGCGTGCCGTGCGGCGTCGATGCGCGCGGCCTGCCGGTGGGCCTGCAGATCGTCGGCAGACCGTCCCACGAAGCGACGATTCTCCGGGTCGCAGGCGAATTCGAAACCCGCGTCGCACGCGCGTGAGAGCCCGCGTCTTCCTGCCGGTTCTCCTCTGCCTGGTCGTCGCCATCGCCGCGCTGGCCGCGCCGTTGTGGGTCGGCGCGCCGTCGCGCAGCGCCAGGGGACCGCGCGTCCGCCCGAGCCGGCTGCTCGCGCAGACGTTTGCGCAGGTGCTCTGCCGGCCGCCGGCCGACCTCGAAACCGTGGACTGGGACAGCCGGCCGTTCGACGGCGCCTCGCTGACGCAGGCGCTGGCGTCCAGGGACGAGGCACGGCACGTCAGCGAGATGCGGACCCTCTATGTCGATCTGCTGCGCCGCGATGCCGGTCCCGCCGACTGCGGCCGGATCCGGCAGTGGGTCGATCGCGGGCTCCCCGTTGACCAGGCGAGACGCGAGCTGGCGAGCCAGCCGGAGGCGCGCCGCGTCGCGCACGTGCGCCGGGTCTTCGTCGAGACCACCGGCCGCGATCCACGCGAGTGGGACGATCCCGCCCTGCGCCGCTGGGTGGACAGCCCGTACACGCTCGCGGAGATCAGGAGCCGCCTCGTCGCGCAGCGGCCGCTCGTCGGCGTCCATTACTTCGCCTGGTACCAGCTCGTGTCCGACGGCTGGCGCAACGACTTGACGACGGTACCCGCCGCTGCACCGAAGCCGGCGATCGGGCGCTACGAATCGAGCGATACCGACACCATCGCGGCGCACATCAGGCAGATCGAGGATGCCGGGTTCGACTTCGCCGTCGTGCACGTCATCGCCGACTCTCCGCGCACGTGGATGAACGCGCGCACCTTCGTCGACCGCCTGTCGGGCCACCGGCTGAGGGCGGCGATTCTCCTCGACGGCTTGTATGGGGAAGACGCCGCCGCCAAGGCGATGTGGGTGCGGCAGGCGAAGGACGAATTCGCCGGCGACCGTCACTACCTGCGCGTCGGCGGCGAGCCGCTGGTGATGCTCTTCTCCGCGCCGATCGACTTCGACGTCCCCGGCGTGGCGCTGCGCAATGTCTACTGGACCGATCGCTACGATCCGGGCGGCAACACGTTCAATCCCAGTCATCGTCTCGAACCGCGCGACTGGCCGTTCTGGGCGCCGACGCCGCAGCCGCTCGTCAACGGCCTCGTGCCGGTCCTGCCCGGGTACACGGACGCGCCCCTCGGCCGATCGCGGACGATGGTGCACCCGCGCGACAACGGGCGGATGTACCGGGAACAGTGGCAGCGCGCGCTGGCGTTGCGCCCGGAGGTCATCCTGGTCTACAGCTGGAACGAGTACTTCGAGCAGACGGCCATCGAGCCGACCGACGCGTGGGGGGATCAATACATGCACCTGAGCGCCTGCTTCATCGCGCAGGCGCATCGCGGCAGGACCGGCAGCTGTTAGCCTTATGCACATTCGCATCGATCGCGCGCAGGAGCACGACGTCCCGCTGATCCTGGAGTTGATTCGCGGCCTCGCGGAGTACGAGCGGCTCGCGGACCAGGTCGTCGCGACGGCAGCCGGGGTGCGCGACGCGCTCTTCGGCGCGCAGCCGGCGGCGGAGGTCCTCATCGCCTACGCCGACCAACGGCCCGCCGGGTTCGCGGTGTTCTTCCACAACTTCTCGACGTTCCTCGGCCGGCGCGGCCTTTATCTCGAGGATCTGTTCGTCAAGCCCGAGTTCCGGCGGCTCGGCATCGGCCGCGAGCTGCTCACGACGCTCGCGCGCATCGCCGTCGAGCGCGGCTGCGGGCGATTCGAATGGTCGGTGCTCGACTGGAATGCGCCGGCGATCGAGTTCTACAAGCGGCTCGGCGCGCGGCCGCTCGACGACTGGACGATCTTCAGGGTGACGGGGCGCGCGCTGGCCGACCTGGCGGGGACGCGCGAGCGTTAACCCTGGGCCTCTTCGTTCCAGACGTACAGATAGCCGTCGTCGCTGGCGGTGGCGACCCGGCGGCCGTCGTTGCGTGAGGCCCGGTTCAGGGCCGAGCGCACCTTTTCCTTCGTTTCGCTCAATTCCGCCAGCGGGACTTTCAGCGCCATACCCGGCTTCACGCGATCGAGGTCGGCGAGGATCCGGGTGACGATGGCCTTGTGCTTCCCGTTGCGCCCGTGCGGCACGTCGCGCTGGTCCATCGACGAGAAGTGCATCGGATTCTTCTTACCGGGACTCGGCATGGCGTTCCCTCGCGCACAAACGATCCACAAACGTTGCGTTAACGTAACGTATCGCAATCGTATCATCGCGTATGGGTGACCTGCAACTGTCCTCGCCGCGGCTGCCTGATCGGTAACCATGGCGCTGACCGCGCCCCTGACCGCGCGCCGGCGCGCGCGAAACGCGGTCACCCGTAGCGCGCCTGCCCTGCTACGCTCACGGCGGAGAACACGGGGCGCCGGAATGACCCTCGAGGTGCTGTTCATCGGTGACGAAGCGGCAACGTCGGCGCTCGCGCCCGCCCTTCGCAGGAATTACGCGGTCGCTGTAACGTCGACCGTGGAGACCGCCCGGGAGTTCCTCTGCCGGGTCAAGCCTGGCCTCCTCATCCTCGATCTCGACCTGGCCGACGGCCAGTCCGCCTCCATCTGCGCCCACGCGAAGAGCCTCGCTCCGCCGCCCACCATCCTCGTGATGACGGCGGACGCCGCACGGGTGCCCGAAGCGCTGACGGCCGGGTGCGACAGCGTCCTGATGAAGCCGTTTCTGCCGAACCTCTTTTACGCACGGGTGGGCCGGCTCGCGCGCGAACGCGCCGCGGTGACGGGGCTGCAACGGCTGCGGGCGGTCCCACGGTCGCAGGAGCCGGGCGCGGTTTCGTTCGCGCTCCGGCGCGGAACGAACCGTGTGTGGCCGGGCGACGAGTGCCCGCACTGTCACCAGTCCGGGGTGACGAGCTTCGAGTACGCCGCCCATCGACGCGAGTGGTTCGCGTGCCTCGGCTGTCGCGAGGTATGGGTCGGCGAGCGACGCGAGTAGCCGCGCCCCGCGCTATTCCGGGCGGCGGAAGAGTCCCATGTAGACGGCTTTTCCGAGCACGTGCCCCTGCATCGCGGCGAGCACCTTCGCGCGTGTGTCGAACGGATCGGCGGCGTTGGCCGTGACATCCAGCTTCGTGTCGAGCGCGAAGATCTCGTACACGTAGTGGTGATACGGACCGGTGGCCGGCGCGCCAGGCGCCCGGTAGATACCGTTGCCGGTCGCGCTCGTCTGGTGGCTGCCGTCCTTCAGGTCCGGGCCGTTCGGCACCCCTTCCGGCAGCCCCGTCGACGTCCCGGGAATGTTCCAGACGAGCCAGTGGAGCTGATCCTCGGTCGTCTTGTTGCGTGCGGCTTCCATGTCGTGCATGTGCAGCACGAAGCTCTGGGTGGCCGGCGGCGTGTTGACCCACGCCAGCTGCGGCGAGAGCTGCTCGCCCGCCGCCGAGAACCGCAGCGGGATCTGCCCGCCGTCGATGAACGACTGCGACATCAATCGCATCGGCGGCGCCGCCGGTTGACCGCCTCCGCGGGCGCCGCCGGGCGCGCCCTGCTGCGCGGCGAGCGCCGTCACCATAATCGAGAAAACAAACGCCGTTGCTGACAAACGCGACATCTTCATCGGTGCTCCTCCGCAGCTGACGCGGCGGGTCCGCGGCCGCGAGGTTTCAACAGCGCCCGCGGGACCCGCCCTACCGTTCACACTGCCTACTGCCCACTGCCCACTGCCCACTGCTCTATGCCCGCATCGCGCGCCCGTGCAGCGACTTCAACGCCTGCCAGCCCGCGGCAACCGCGCCTTCCTGCCAGTCGGGCTCCGAGAAGGGCGTGGTGGCGGCGCATCCGATCAGGATGCGATTCTCGACCCGCGAGAGCTGCTCGCGCCGCGCGACCGCCGCGCCGGTGGCGTAGCCGCCCTCGCTGTACTTGACGCGCTTCCACCAGACGGCGTACGCGCTCTCGAACTCCTGGCGGACCTGCGGATGCACCTTGCTCGCGTGCGTCAGCACGTGCTCGACGCGCGCCTTGACCGGCTGGTCGATCAGATCGCCGACGCCGGCGTTCGAGTAGAGGCCGAGCAGCACGCCCTTGCGGGAAAAATAATCGCTCGACGGATACGAAAACTCGCCGATCGGCAGGTTCGAGTAGAGGTGGCCGCCGAAAATCTGCTCGTCCTCCTCCCAGAAGCGGCGCTTCATCGCGAGCCCCAGCTTGGCGCTGTCGCTGTAGGTGGTCGCGCGGACGGCCTGCTTCATCTCCGCGGAGACGTCGATGTCCACATGCGAGAGCACCGACAGCGGCAGGCAGGCGACGACGAAGTCGGCGGTGACGCGCGCGGTCTCTCCGCTCTTCGTGTCGAGATAGATCACCTCGACGTCCGATCCGGTCTGGTGCACCGACTGGACCTCGGCGTTGAAGGTGATGCGGGTGCCGCCGACGGCACGCTGAAACGCTTTCGGAATCTGGTCCATGCCGCCGACGGGATGGAACATCGGCGCGGCGGTGGTGCCGTCTCGCGGCGGAATGGATCGTATCCGGCCGCCGAAACCGGCGCGGAGCAGCTCCGCCAGCCCGTACGGATTGCCGGGGCCGCGGTTCGCGAACGCCTTGTACCGGCGATCGGACGCGTCGAGGTAGCCCTCCGAGACGAGAAAGGCGACGAACCGCTGCGTGTCTTCGGCGGAGAGCGGCAGATCGAGCTGCCGCTGATCGATCGCCTTGGCAAGCAGCTCGTTGGTGTGGCCGATCAGGTCGGCCTTGACCTCGCGCAGGCGGACGCGCCGGTTCGACAGCTCTCCGGCGGCCGCGCCCTCGTAGTAGAAGTACGAGGCGTCGGATTCGTTGAGGAAGATCTGCATGGGAACGCCAAGCTCCCTGCAGTAGTTCAGCACGCCGGTATGCGTGTAGGGGATGCGCCACGGTCCGACGTTGAGGTGCTGCCCCTCGTCGAACGTGCAGACCTGCCGCTCGCCGTCGATCTCGGTGTGCTCGGAGCCGCGGCGGACCGTCCAGTTGATGCCGCCGACGCGGTCGCGCGCCTCGAGCACCCGGAAGTCGTAGCCAAGCTTGCCGAGCTCGTAGGCGACGACGAGGCCGGAGATGCCGGCGCCGAGCACGAGCACCTTCGCGTTCGGCGGACGGCCGGTGAGCGCGGGCCGCGGCCCCGCCTGTCCGGCCATCAGGTCCCACGAGGTCATCGCCGTCATGACGAGCGACGACCCGCCGACCACGCCGAGCTGGCCAAGAAAGCGACGCCGCGTCAGTGCTTGCGCGTCACGAACCCTGCGCACGAGAACCTTCTGAACCGAACCCCTTGAACCCTTTGAACCTTTTGAACCCTTTGAACCCCGGCTACGGAGCGAGCGGCTCGATGCGCGTGAGCGTGTTGCCGTGCTGGTCACCCAGCCAGAGGCTGGACAGCGCGCCCGACTTCTGCACCTCCACGTGACGCACGTTGGTGTGGCCCGGCATGAGGTACTCGGTGAACTCACCGGTCGCGACGTTCAGCCGCACGGCGCGGTCGTTGTCCATGCCCGCCGTCCACGCGTACGCTTTGTCGTCGTACTGCGCGTCGTAGGGGCGCGTCCACTCGGTCGGCATCGTCCATTCGGTGAACTTCAGCGTCTTCGTGTCGAACATCGCGAGGCGGTTGCCGTTGAACACGCCGCACCAGATGCGCTCCTGCGCGTCGATGTGACCGCGCCGGCAGCCCGCCCCCTTGGTGGGGAAGTCGTACCAGGTCGTCTGCATCGTCTTGGCGTCGGTCTTCCACAGCTTGTCGTTGGTCATCTGCATGCCCCACGCGTTGTTCTGCGAGTCGGCAATCACGTCGTAGGCGCGCGCCGATGGGCTGCCCTCCGGATACTTGACGGGCGTCCACTTGTTCTTCGCGAGGTCGACGCGCCACGTGCCGCCCGACTCGCCGGTATCGAACGCGATGTTGAACCAGAGCTGGCCGTCGACGTCCATGTGCGCCGGGTCGATCATCGTCAGGTGCGCGTCGCCCCATGTGGCTTCCGGCGTCGGCAGCTGGAACGTCTCCATCTTGCCGGTCTTCGGATCGAGCCGCGCGATCTGCAGCTGCGACATGTTCCCGTAGTAGACGCGCCCCTGCTTGTCGAGATCGATCTGCAGGCCGCCCTGCGCGATTTGCCCGGGGCGGCGAATCGGCACCGCGTACTCGACGACCTTGCCGGTCTTCACGTCGAGCTTGCCGAAGTACTGCGAATTGAAATCGGAGTACCAGGCGTTACCGTCCGCGTCGAAGGCGACGTCGTGCGGCGACGCGTCGGGACGCGGCAGGTCGTAGACCGTGTAGATCACCTGTGTCGCTTTCCCCTTCGGGCGCGGCAGCGTCTTGAGCGGGAACTGGAACGCGTCGGCCGTGCTCAGGTTGATCGAGCTGAGATAGCGGCCGGTGGTCGTCGGCTCGGTGATGGTCGGCAGCGGCCCTTCCTGCGGGCGGTAGTACGGATGCATCGGCGACGAGTTGTTCGTGTGCCGCGGCATGCGCGCGGCGACGATCGACATTTCGAGCGGCTCGAAGCGGGAGAACAGCGCGCGCTGCAGCGTGTGACAGTTCACGCAGCCGCCGAGCGACGCGCGCTGCGCCTGCGTCCCCGGCACGCTCATGATCAGCTCCGCGTTGGTCATCTGCTCCGCGGTCTTCATCGGCCGCGCGTTCTTCGTCAGCGGCAGGTCGAGCCGCGCGGAGTCGCCCTTGAGATCGACGGAGGTCGCGGGCAGGACGTAGCCGACCGCGCGGATGCTGATGGCGTAGTGGCCCGGTTCCATCCGGTCGCGCGGAAAGCTGTACTGACCCTGCGCGTTGCTGACGACCCAGGTGCTGATGGTGGACCCCGCCCGTTTCGCGCCGACGAGCACGCCTTCCATCGGGCCTTCGGCCTGCGAGCTGACGGTCCCGGTCAGCGCCGCAGACGAGGTCCCCTCGGCCGCGGTGAGCCGGACGATCGCGATGCCAAGCAGGGCAGTGCCGACGAGGACGGCCGCGAGCAGCTTCGCCTTACGCATGCGTGTCTCCTTTGCCCGTAAAGCATCGTCAATCCCGTCTGTCCGTGCAATGGTTTTCGGTGTATCTTGGCGGCCGTCCAGGCGGACCTGCCCGCCTTCGCGCTTGCGCTTCGGCGGGTCCGCCGCAGCTTTAGCGGAGGCGGAAAGTTCCCTCTACGCCTATGCAAGGGTCCCGGATGCAGACGAGAACCGCGGGCGTTGTGATGCTTCTGGCCCTGTTGGCCATCCGGGCGACGCCTGCCCAGGAAAATTCGCCGGTGGACATGACCGGCACGTGGCGCTGGATCAACCACGAGGACGAGCGCGACCGCAACCCCGGGGCGTTTCCCGGCGACTACCGCGGCCTCCCGCTCAACGACGCCGCCCGCATGCGGGCCGACACCTACGACGAAGAGGTCAACTCGACCTCATCGCTGCTCCAGTGCAGGCCGCGCACGCCCGGGTATCAGCCCAAGGGGCTCGACCCGATGCGGATCGACAAGGTCATCGATCCGCTGACTCGTCAGCTCGTCGCCTACCGCATCTCGTACGAGAAGACCGCCGGCGAGCGCGTCATCTGGGTCGACGGCCGCCCGTCGCCGTCGCCCTTCGCGCTCCATTCGTGGGAGGGCTTCTCCACCGGGAAGTTCCGCGGCGACACGCTCGAGATCACGACCACGCATCTGAAGGAGAGCTACGTTCGCCGCAACGGCGTCGCCACCAGTTTCCGCGCGACGGTGATCGAGCACCTGTCGCTCGAAGAGCCGTACCTGGAGGTGACCTTCACGGTCATCGATCCCGACTACCTCACCGAGCCGCTGGTGCGGAGCGCGACCTACATGCGCGCGCCCACGCTGCAGCTGCCGCCGTACCCGTGTCAGCCGGAAGACAATCAGCTCGGCGAGAAGTACCGCGTCCCGCACTATCTGCCGGGCGAGAACCCGTATCTCACCGAATCCGCGTTCAAGTACAAGACGCCGCAGGAGGGCGTGCGAGGCGGCGCCGACACGCTCTATCCCGAATGGCGCGCGCGCGCCGCGTCGCTGCAGCCTCCGGCGGCGCAATCGACGATCAAGCCCGCGTACACCGACGCGTCCACCCATGTCGCCGAGCGCGCCGACGCCGAGCGGCCGCGCGCTCCGGCGTACGACAAGGTCGCGCCGCTGCACGTGGCCGGCAACGTCTATCTCATCGCCGGCGCCGGCGGCAACATCGTCGTGTCGGCCGGCGGCGACGGGATGGTGATGGTGGATTCCGGCGCTGCGGCCGCGAGCGATCGGGTGCTGGATGCGGTGCGCCAGATTCATCAGTCCTTGCGTCCGCCGGACGTGCCCGACGCGGCGTCTCCCTTCGGCAACACCTGGCAGGCGGCGCATGCGTTTGCCGAGCCGACGATCCGCATGATCATCAACACCAGCGGCAACCCGGATCACGTCGGCGGCAACGCCAACATCCGCAAGTCTCCGCTGTTCCGTCTCCTCGGCTACCGGGATCCGTCGCTCAGCCTGCAGGTGCTGGCGCACGCGGCGGTTCAGGCGCGGATGGTCGAAGCGAAAGCTCCCGAGCTGCTCGTCCCGACCGACACGTACTTGTCTGAGACGTACACGCTCTACCGCTTCTTCAACAACCAGGCGGTGCAGCTGTTTCACATGCCGCGCGCGATCACCGACGGCGACAGCGTCGTCTGGTTCCGCCGCTCGGACGTCATTGCCGCGGGCGATATCTACGACAGCGAGATCTATCCGCCGATCGACGTGGACAAGGGCGGCAGCATCAACGGAGAGATCGACGCGCTCAACAAACTGATCGCGATGAGCGTCACCGAGTTCATGGCGCAGGGCGGGACGATGATCGTTCCGGGTCGTGGATGGATCAGCGACGCGGCCGACGTCGGCAACTACCGGGACATGCTGATGATCATCCGCGATCGCGTACAGGCGATGGTGGACAAGGGAATGACGCTGGCGCAGGTGAAGGCCGCGAAGCCGACGATGGACTTCGATCCGGAGTATGGCCGCGAGCCCGGCGTCACCTCGCGCTTCGTCGAAGCCGTGTACCGGAGTCTAAAGAAGTAAGTGTAGGGGCGGATCTTCAGACCCCCAGGGGAAGACATGAAGTTTTCATTTCTTATCATCGCAACGGCGATCATGCTGGCGGGCGTTCCTCTTCGCGCCCATCACTCGTTCGGCGGCACCTACGACGTCAGCAGGACGATCACCGTGAAGGGCAAGATGGTGCAGGTGACGCTGCGCGCGCCGCATTCGTTCCTCTACGTCGAGGTCGCCGATCCGGACGGCACGACCAGGCAGTGGGTGATCGAGGGGGCGACCGCCTCGCAGTTCGCGCGGCAGGGGATCGACAAGGACGCGTTCAAGATCGGCGACCCGGTCGAGGTCGTCGTCAACCCGTCGCGCAGCCCGAACAGCACGCACGGCCGCCTGATTCAGATCACGCGCACGACCGACGGCAAGTCATGGGGGAGCAAGGCGGGCGAGACGGTCAATTGACCATGACGCGAGCGCTTGCGGTCGCCGCGCTGTGTCTGTCGGGACTGGTGTCCGCGGATCCCGGATCCCGGATCCCGGATCCCGGTCTGCTTCACGCGCAGGGCCGCGGCGGCCAGGCGGCCGCGCCGACCGCGAAGGCTGCGGCGCCGATTGACCTCACCGGCTACTGGACCGCGGTCGTCACCGAGGACTGGCACGTCCGCATGCTGACGCCGTCGAAGGGCGACTTCGGCAGCGGCGTGGCGGGGACGATCGAGAATCCTGGCGTCGGGTTCGTCGGCGCCGGTCCCAACCCGGCGGCGCAGGGGAACATCCCGTACAACGCGACCGCCGCGCAGGCCGCGATGAAGTGGGACCCGGCGAAAGACGAAGCCGACGGCAACGCCTGCAAGGCGTACGGGGCGCCCGGCATCATGCGCCTGGCGACGCACCTCCACATCACGTGGCAGGACGACAACACGCTGAAGGTCGACGCGGACTACGGCACGCAGACGCGCCTGTTTCATTTCGCTCCGCCCGCGACCGAGGGCCGTTTCGACTACAGCAACGCCACGCTCTTCCCGGCCCGGCCGGCCCGGCTCGAGCCGCCGGCGGGGGTCGAATCGAGCGTGCAGGGGTATTCCGTCGCGCAATGGACCATCATGGGCGGCGCCGGAAACGTCGAGCGGGGCGGGAATCTCAAGGTCGCGACGAGCCGCCTGAAACCCGGTTATTACTGGAAAAACGGCATGCCCTACACGGGCAATGCGGCGGTCACCGAGTACTTCCGGACGATGGAGCTGCCGGATAGAAGTCAGTGGATCCGCTACACCCAAATCGTCGATGATCCCGAGTACCTGACCCAGCCCTGGATCGTGAATTACGCGTTCAAGAAGCTGCCCGACGGTTCGAAATGGAATCCGACCCCGTGTGTTGTGCGGTAGGGGCGGACCTTTAGGTCCGCCTGAGGAGGGATCTGTCATGCGGTTCACGCTCGTTGCGTCTCTCGCGCTGGTCCTCACGGTTGCCGCGTCCTCCATGCACGCGGGGCAGTCCGCGTCCGGCCCGGCGCCCGCGGTGACGTTCACCAAAGACATCGCGCCGATCTTCCAGAACAACTGCCAGGTGTGCCACCGGCCCGGCAGCATCGCGCCGATGTCGCTGCTGACGTACCAGGACGCCCGGCCGTGGGCGCGATCGATCAAGACGAAGGTGCTCGCGCGCGAGATGCCGCCGTGGTTCATCGACAAGAACGTCGGCGTCCAGCACTTCGCCAACGACCGCTCGCTGAGCGACCGCGACATCCAGACGATCTCGGCGTGGGTCGACGCGGGTGCGCCCGAGGGCAACCCTGCCGACATGCCGGCGCCGCGTCAGTTCGCCGCCTCCGAGGCGTGGCTGATCGGTCAGCCCGACGTCATCGTCAGCCTGCCGAAGGACTACATCGTCCCCGCGAAGGCGCCGGACCGGTGGCCCGACATCCTGGTGGACCCGCACCTCGCCGAGGATCGGTACATCAAGGCCGTGCAGATCATCCCGTCGAAGGGATTCACGGTCATCCATCACATCCGCACGTCGATCGTCGAGCCCACCGATGCCACGCTCGGCAGCGGCAAGCTCGATGACGCCGACGTGCCGCTCGAAGTCGGCGAACAGGGCGTGTTCCTCAACGAGTACGCCATCGGCAAGCAGGGCGACATCTTCCCGGATGGCTCGGGCCGGCTGATCAAGGCGGGCACGAAGATCAACTTCCAGATGCACCTGCATGCGACCGGCAAGGAAGACACGCCGACCAACGTGATGCTCGGCCTCAAGTTCTATCCGAAGGGCTACGTCCCGAAGCACGCGATCAACTCGACGACGGTGAGCGCGCGCGAGGTGGACCTTCGTCCGCACACCGACAATATCCGCTCGGACGGCTATCTCACGCTGAAGCAGGCCGCGCGGCTGCTGTCGTTCCAGCCGCACATGCACAACCGCGGCAAGGCCGAGTGCCTCGAGGCGATCTACCCGTCGGGCAAGGTCGAAACGCTCTCCTGCGCGAGCTTCCGCTTCAACTGGCACCTCAATTACGTCTACAGCGACGAGGCGGCCCCGCTGCTGCCGGCGGGCACGGTGCTGCACTCGATCATGTGGCACAACAACACGGCGTCGAACCCGTTCAACCCCGATCCGGACGCGCAGATCACGTACGGGCAGCGGACGATCGACGAGATGGCGTCGGCCTGGATCAGCTGGTACTTCATGTCCGACCAGGATCTGAAGAAGGAGATGGACGCGCGCGGCGCGGCGAAGGCGGCTCCAACAAGTACGCGCTGAGAGAGGAGACGGTCATGCGGACGTGCGTGCTCGTTGTCGTGTCGTGCGCCGTGCTGCTCACCGGACCTGTCCGTGCCCAGACGACGTACGACCGCGGGCAGGACATCAGCCCCACGTACGACGGCTGGGAGCAGAACGCTGACGGCACCTACTCGCTCTACTTCGGGTACTTCAACCGGAACGCGGGCGAGGAGTTCGACGTGCCGCTCGGCCCGAACAACACGTTCGACGGCGGTACCGCAGATCGCGGCCAGCCGACGCATTTCTATCCGAACCGGAAATGGTGGGTGTTCAAGGTCGTCGTCCCCGCCACCTGGCCGAAGGAGCAGCGCCTCACCTGGACGCTGATCACCCGCGGCAAGACCAACCAGGCCAAGGGATGGCTCCAGCCCGAGTGGGAGGTCGACAAGGATCTCATCGCGAAGAACGCGGCGCGCGATCCGTCGCTCATGACCAACGGGACCAACGAGACGGACCTCGATCACGACAACCGTCCGCCGGTGATGACCGTCAACGCGGCGCAAACGGTCAACGTGTCCGACACGATGGCGTTGAGCGTGACGGCCAATGACGACGGCCACCCGAAGCCGATCCCGGATCCGGGCGGTCACCTGCAGCAGGGCGTGCGCGTGCGGTGGATCGTGTATCGCGGCGCGGGCAAGGTGCAGTTCACCCCCGACATCATGAGCGGGCGGGTGTACGGGAAGCCCGCGACGCTCGACACCAAGGTGCGCTTCTCCGCGCCAGGCGTCTACAAGCTGCGCGCCATCGCGAGCGACGGCCAGACGTTTTCGACCTACGACGTGGACGTAACGGTCAGATGAACCCCTCGCGGAAGCTCGGGACGAGCCCTTCGACTGCGCTCGGGACAAGCCGGCGAAAATTCCTCGCCAAGGGTGCGCTCGGCGTCGGCGCCACCGCGCTGGTTGGCGTCGCGACGCAGGACGAGGCCGCGGCGCAGCGCGTCACGAAGTGGGATCGTTCCGCCGACGTCGTCATCGCGGGCGCGGGCGCCTCGGGACTGTGCGCGGCGATCATGGCGCGCGACCAGGGCGCCTCGGTCATCGTCGTCGAGCAGAACCACGACATCGGCGGGCACGCGATGGTGAGCGGCGGCCGCATTCCGCTCGGCGGCGGCACCCGCCTGCAGAAAAAGTTCGGCATCGTCGATTCCGCCGACCAGGTGTATCTCGATCACACGGACTTCCACAACCTCGAGCTGCGCTACAGCGATCGCGACCTGGTGCGCGTGTGGGCGGACGAGAACGCGGCAACCTTCGACTTCCTGCTGGACAACGGCGTCCAGTTCGAGGAGGTGATGCCGACGCTCGTCAACGAGGGGACGGTACCGCGCCTGTTTCGCACGAAGGTCTACTCGGACGACCTCAAGGTCACGATCAACGGCAGCCCGGGCTCGGGGCTGGTGCGCGCGCTCGAAAAGAGTGCGCGCGCGAAGGGCGTCGAGATCCTGCTGCGTCACAGCCTGACCCGCATCGTCCGCGACGATCGATCCCCGGCGGGCGGGCGAGTCCAGGGCATCACCGCGACAGCCGACGGCAAGGCGGTCAACATCGAGGCGCGAAAGGGCTTCATCATCGCGACCGGCGGCTTCACGAGCAACGTGGCGTACCGCAGGATGTTCGATCCGCGGCTGACCGAGGAGTACCAGGTCGCGGGCGAACCGTGGAGCAGGCAGAACGCCGACGGCGAAATGCTCGCGATGGGGCTTGGCGCCGCGCTCTGGGGGACGTCCAACGTCGCCAGCGAGCATGGCCGCTCGGTGACCAAGACGCGGCACATCGGCGCGCGCTACGGCTACGAGAACCTGCGGTGGAACCCGGGCAGCCCGATGTTCCCGCAGGTCGGCGGCGCGGGGCTGACGGTGAAGAGCTACCAGGACCTGATCTGCGTCAACCAGTTCGGCAAGCGGTTCTGGAACGAGCTGGACGACACCTACGGATTCCTCAACGCGTGTCTCGGCAGGCACGACCCCGACGCGAAGAGCCGCAAACTGAACGGCGGCGGCCCGATCTGGGCCATCTTCGACGCCGATGCGGTGACGCGCGAGGAGTGGGATCCCAGGCCGCCCAACGTCGATCCGAACGGCTGGTTCTTCAGCGCCGGCACGGTGACGGAGCTGGCGCGGAAGATCAGCAATCCCTATCAGGCCGCGCCGATGCCGCCGCGCGCGCTCGAGGACGCGGTCGCGAAATACAACGCGTACGTGGACGCGGGAAAGGATGCGGAGTTCGGGCGGCCGGGCCTGATGTTCAAGGTCCAGAAGCCGCCGTTCTACGCGGCGTGGGCGACGCCGATCCTGCACGACGCGCTGGCGGGCCTCCGCACCAATGCGCGATGCGAGGTGCTCGACGTGCGCGGCCAGGTGATACCGGGACTCTTCTGCGCGGGTGAATCGGCCGGCGGCTTCGCGCTGCACGGCCTGCCGCGCGTAACGGTGTTCGGCCGCATCGCCGGGCGTGAAGCGGCGCGCGTCAAAACGTGACCTCGCGTAGGCCGAGTTCCGCTGCGGTGCCCGAGGCCGAGCGCAGCGGACCCGGCGAAAAGAATCACGACACCAGCCTTGCGGTGTGGGACGTCTCCTCGCCGGTCGTCGCCGGGCGGCGAGCGACGCTGAAGGTCGGCATCACGTGTCCCTCCAACTGCGACCTCACCGGCACCCGCGTGGACGTGTACGACGAAGCCGGAGCGAGGGTTGGCGGCGGAGAGATCATGTCGGGGCCGTGGCCGGGCACCGACGCCCTCTACTGGACGGAATGTGACGTCGTCGCGCCGCCGACCGAGGGCGAGCATGCGTGGAACGTCCGGGCGGCACTGCCGGGCGATTCGCACGGCCACGCCGCAGCGATGGTCCGCGTCCTCGCCTCGCGGCCTCCAGAACACCGTGTGACGCTCGAAGTGATCGAAAAGGGCAGCGGCCGTCCTGTCGGCGGTGTCGAGCTTCGCGTCGGTGCGTTCAGGACATCCACCAGCGACCGCGGGATCGCGCAGGTCGAGGTGCCCAGCGGCACGCACGACATGTCCGCCTGGAAGGTCGGGTACGAGCTGCTCTCGACGACAACGGATATCACCGGTGACACGACGGTGCGACTCGAGTTCGCGACGGTGGACCCGCGCGATCAACCGTACTGGATGTGATCAGAAACTCCCAACTTCCAACTGCCAACGTCCAAGGAGGCTTTGTGCGCCACGTTCACTGCGTCGGAGCCCTCGCGATCCTCGTGCTGGTCCTGCTGTCGCCCGTGGCGGCTCAGCGCGGCACCAGGGACGGCCAGTGGCGCAGCTACAACGGCGACAGCGGCAGCACGAAGTACGCGCCGCTCGATCAGATCAACAAGGGGAACGTCGGCACCGTGAAGATCCTGTGGCGGCGTCCCGCGGTTGACGCGACGCTCACGGCGAAAAATCCGGCGCTGAAAATCCCGCCCAACTTTCGCGCCACGCCGCTGATGGTCAACGGCGTGCTGTACGCGCCGAACGGCGTGGGACTCGTCGAGGCGTTCGACGCGGCGACCGGCAAGACGAAGTGGGTGCAGCAGCCGTTCGCCCCCTCCGAGTTGGCCGGCGACAGCACGCGCGGCGTCGCCTACTGGAGCGGCGGCGGCGACGAGCGGATTGTCGTGCAGCGCGCCGATTATCTGTACGCGCTCAACGCCAGGACGGGGAAGACGTACCCGGACTTCGGCAGCGGCGGCCGCGTGGATCTCAAGGTCGGTCTCGGTCCGCTGATGACCGAGTTCCGCTGGACCGGCGCTCCGCTCGTCATCCGCGACGTGATCGTCATCGGCGCGTCGATGACCGACGCGCCCGGGCGCATGGAGCAGCCGCGCGGCGACGTGCGCGCCTACGACGTCCGCACCGGCAAGCTGCGCTGGCAGTTTCACGTCATCCCGCAGGCCGGCGAGTTCGGCGTCGAGACGTGGGAGAACGAGTCCTACAAGTACACCGGCCAGGCGCCCGTGTGGGCGCTCTTCAGCGCCGACGAGGACCTCGGCTACGTCTACATGCCGGTGACCTCGCCGACGAGCGACATGTATGGCGGCCATCGCCTCGGCAACAACCTCTTCGGGCAGAGCCTGGTATGCGTCAAGGCCGAAACCGGCGAACGCGTCTGGCACTTCCAGCTCACCCACCACGACCTGTGGGACTTCGACCCGCCCGCGGCGCCCATCCTCGCGGACATCACCGTCGACGGGCGGCCGATCAAGGCCGTCGTGCAGGTGACCAAGCAGGCGTTCGCCTACGTGTTCGATCGCGTCACCGGCAAGCCGGTCTGGCCGATCGAAGAGCGCCCCGTCCCGCAATCGAAGACACCGGGCGAGCGGACGTCGCCGACGCAGCCGTTCCCGACAAAGCCGGCGGCATTCGATCGCCAGGGAACGACCGTCGACAACCTGATCGACTTCACGCCCGAGCTGCGCGCGGAAGCGATCGCCATCACGAAGCAGTACGTCACCGGTCCCCTGTTCACGCCGCCGTCGATTCGCGGCACCGGTCCCAACGACACGAAGGGCACCATCCAGCTGCCCGGTTCCGTGGGCGGCGCCGACTGGCAGGGCGCCGCGTTCGATCCGGAGACCGCAACGCTCTACGTTCCCTCGATCACCACGCCGTTTGTCGCCGACATCGTTCCCGGCGATCCGAAGGAAACCAATCTGCGCTACACGAAAGGCACACGGCAGTGGATCGGCGGGCCGCGCGGGCTTCCGCTGTTCAAGCCGCCCTACGGCCGCATCACCGCGATCGACTTGAACCGTGGGGAGCATCGATGGATGGTCGCCAACGGCGACGGTCCGCGCGATCACCCGGCGATCAAGCACCTGAACCTGCCGCCGCTCGGCAACCCGGGGCGCAGCGCGCCGCTCGTGACGCGATCGCTGCTCTTCATCGGCGAAGGCTCGCCAGCCATGGCCGGCAACGGTCCGCGGCTCCCCGCCGGGATGCCGGCGACGATTTCGCCCGGCTGGGGCGGAAACGGCTTCAAGGCGCTCGACAAGGCGACGGGCGCGACGCTGTGGCGAACCGAGCTGCCGGCCGGGACGACGGGCGCGCCGATTACCTACATGGCGCAGGGCAAGCAGTACATCGTCCTGGCCGTCGGCGACGCCCAGCACGCGCCGGAGTGGGTGGCGCTGGGGCTGCCCTAGAAGTCCACGCGTGTCGCGATGCCGAACGTGCGCGGCTGGTTCGTGAGGTAACTGATGCGCGCGCGCGTGCCTCGCTCCTGGTCGAGCGCCAGCAGCGCGCGCTCGTCGGTGACGTTGTTCACGTAGGCCGAGATGTCCCACCGGTTCCGGCGGAGCCCGACCCGCAGGTTCAGCAGGTCGTACGCCGGCAGCTTGGGGTCGTACCTGAAGGTCGTCGCGGTCAGCGGAGCGCCGATGGTGCTGGCGCCGAACGACAGCAGATTCAGCGTGCCGAGGTCCTGGTCGCCCACCTGCGTATAGCGCGAGCCGATGTGCTGGTACACGGGCGTCACGTACCCGATCGCGGACGGCGTCAGATCCCACTGGAACGTCGCCGCCGCCGCAAGCTGGCCGCGTGGAACCGTGGGCAGCCGGCGCCCTTCTTCGATGCCGGACACCACGCTCACCGCGCCGTTCGGGGCCGTTGACGTCAGCGTCGAGCGCAGCTCCGAGTCGTTGAAGCTGCCCGAGACGGCGAAGTCGACGTGGCGGTTCGGCGCCTCGTCGAACTCCACCTCGACGCCCTGGCTGCGCGCCTTCGGCACGTTGAAGACGACGCGCGAGGAACACGACCCTGCGGTGACCGTCGCCTGCAGGTCGTGGATGTCCATGTAGAACGCGGAGACGCCGAAGGCGCCCGTCCCGTTCAGCACGCGCGACTTGACGCCCACCTCGTAGTTCCACGCGGTCTCGTCCTTCCAGGTCTCGCGTCCCCCGAAGGTGACGAGGTCCTGCGGCGTGCACAGCGGGACGTTGAGCGGGTCGTTGATGCCGCCGAGACGGAAGCCGCGCGACACCTGTGCGTTGAGGGTGGTGGCCGGCGACAGCGCGAAGGTCGCGATCACACGCGGGGCCACGCCGTTCGCCTTCGTCGAACCCGGCTGCGACACGAGCTTGGTGCCGTTGTCGTCGTTGCCGAAGATGCCGTCGAAGATCTGCTCCTTGTCCTCGTTGAAGTGGTAGTAGCGAAGGCCGCCGGTCAGCTTGAACCGCGCGGTCGGCGACACCGTCCCCTCGCCGAAGAGCGCCACCTGATTGAGCGTGTAGCCGAGATCGGAGAAGAAGAGGCTGTCTTTCGGCGCCCGCAGGCCGCGCGTGGGGATGCCCGAGAGGCCCTCGAAGCCGGTCACCGGCAGGTCCTGGCCGTAGTCGCGGTTCGTGTGGCTGAAGAAGGCGCCTGCCACCCAGGGACGCGTGCGGCCGCCGAGGCGCAGCTCCTGTGTCCAGACCTTCGCGTGCGTCGCGTCGTTCAGCGGCGCATCGAGCGTGTAGATGCGCGCCGGCAGCCCGATGCTGCCGCCGGTGATGCTGGCCGTCAGCGCGGTCGCGTCGCGGATCACGAGGATGTCGCGGTCGGTGTACGACGTGATGGAGGTGAGCGCGAGGTTGCCGATGTCGTAGTTGACGTTCACGTCGCCGAGCGTGAAGTCGTCGGTGAACTTCTCCTCGAGCTGCGTGAACTGCCGGCGCTCGCCGAGCGTCACCGCCGGACGCGTCGTCGTGAACGGGTTGGCGAGGATGTTGAAGACGTCGATCCGGTTCCAGCCGTCCGTGTTGACGCGCTGGTACACGATGCGCGGCGTCACGGTCAGGCGATCGCTCGGCGCCAGCCGGACGGCCGCGCGCACGCCGCCCCGGAACCCGTCGTTGACGTGCTTGTTGACGCTCAGGTCCGGCTGCACCGCCTCCATGAACCCGGGGGTTCGATCGAAGTACGACGCCACGCGCAGCGCGGCCCTGTCGGTCAGCGGAACGTTGAAACCGAACTTGGCATCGCCGCCCCCGTTGCCGCTCAGGACGCTGCCGCCGAACTCGGCGAACCCCCGCGTGACGCCCATCTCGGGCTGGTTGGTGATGTAGCGGACCGTCCCCGACTCCGATCCGGAGCCGAACAACGTCCCCTGCGGCCCGCGCAGCACCTCGACGCGATTGGTGTCGAACAGATCCAGGTCGGGCGTGAAGAGCGACATCGAGATGACCGATTCGTCGAGGTACGCGCCCACCTGCTCCTTGACGCCCGGCTGGTCGCGGACGATCTGCCCGGAGGAGACGCCGCGCATCGCCACCTGGCTCTGGCCGGGTCCGAGATTCTGCACGGTGAACCCCCCGACGTTGGCCGCGACCCCCTCGATGTTGTCGACGCCGCGGGCGCGCAGCATCTCCTCGGTCGGCGCTGCGATCGAGAACGGCACGTCGAGCACCGTCTCTTCGCGCTTGGTCGCCGTAACGGTGACGACTTCGCTCAGCGCCGGCTGGAGCGACAGGTCGAGCTGTCTGGCGCCGGCGCCGATCTCGATCGTCTGCGTGACCGTCCGGAATCCGACCAGCGTGGCCGACACGCTGTAGACGCCCGCCGGCAGCGTGAACGCGTAGTTGCCCCCGCTGTCGGTCGTGGTCGTCTGCGACGCGCGCGTGCTCTGGTTCGTGGCCGTCGCGGTGACGCCGGGAATGCCGGCCCCCGTGATGTCGCGGACGAGGCCGGTGAGGCGTCCCTCGGCCTGCGCCCGCGCCGGTGTCGTGGCGAAGCAGAGAAGCGTTGCCGACGCGAACGCGATGACGAAGGGGAGCCGCGGACGTGTCATGGAAAGCCTCCTTGAAGGCGTGGCCGCCTAAGCGCGCGAAGGCGGGCGGGTGATGGCTTCATACGGCCCGGCCCGTGGGTTGTCAAGCACTCTCGCCGCGGCGCCCGAGATCATCGTGCACGGAAACGTTTCACGCTGGTAACGATCATGACGGCGCGCCGCGCGCGCAAACACCGAGCTCGCCACGAGGATCACGGTAAGCGCCGGCCCTGCGTGCCTCCAAGACGAGCCAGCGCGAAGAGGGGATCGGGCGAGGCGTCCTCGCGCACCTGCCGGGCGAGGCGTTCGCCGAGCGCGGGTCCCATCTTGAAGCCGTGACCGCTGCCGCCGCCCGCAATCCACACGTCGGGCATCGAGGGATGACGGTCGATGATGAAGTGCCCGTCCGGGCTGTTCTCGTACTGGCAGACCTCTGCGCCGAGGAGCGGCGCGTCCTGCAAGGCCGGAAACCGGCGGCTGACGAACGCGCGCATCTCGCGCTCGAGATCGGGGGACGGATTGCGATCGCCGTCGGTCGGGTCGAAGTCCGGCCCGCGGGTGTCGTCCGCCACCTTGAAGCCGCGATGCAGGTTGCCGGGGATGCCGTAGATGAAGCGCTCGCCGATGTCCACCCAGACGGGCATCCGCGGATCGACGAACCGATCGTCGCCGGCGGGGGCGCCGAGGTAGAAGACTTCCTGGCGCGTCGGCCGCACGTGCGCCCCGATCACGTCCGGAAAGAGCCGTCCGAGCCACGGGCCGCACGCAAACACGAACCGATCCGCCTGCAGGGAGGTGCCGTCGCCGAGGCGAACATCCGGGTGTCCCCCGTCCCCTCTGACGGCTGCGACGGCGGCCTGCCGGTAGACGCCGCCGATTCGCACCAACTCCCGCGCCACCGCATCGCAGGCATGCCTGGCCGCGAGATAGCCGGCCTCGTGCTCGAAGCAGACCTTCGCGACGCCGTCAAACGCGATCTGCGGCCAGCGCCGGGCGGCCGCGGCCGGCTCGATCTCCTCGTACTCGAGCCGCAGGTCGCGCAGGAAGGGGAGCGACTGCCGCACGTAGCTGTCGTCGGCCCCGGTCATCCAGAGCACGCCGGTGCGTCGATAGAACGGCTCGCCGGCGGCTCGATCCCACTCGCGCCACAGCGTGAGCGACCGGGCGGCCATCTCGACGTACTGGCGCGTCGGCCCGTAGATGGTTCGAATGACCCGCGTCTCTCCGCCGGAGCTCGCGCGGCTGTTGCCCGGCCCCCACGCATCGAGCAGCGTGACGTTCGCGCCCGCGCGCCGCAGGTGCAGGGCCGTCCATCCGCCGAATGCGCCCGCGCCGACGACGGCAACGCGGAGCGATCGAACGGCTCGGCGCTGTGCGGCGAAGGCCGCGGAGCCAGGCAGCATGATCGAGGATCGCAGGAAGTCTCGACGCGACGGCTTCATGCGGGTCCTTGTATACACCCACAGTGGCGGCGTGAGAAGGCCGTCCCGCTGATCGCGCAGGTCCAGGTGAGCCAGACAACCTGCCGCGCAGCTACAATCCACGTCCTGATGGCCGACGCCGATCGGATGCCCGTCGTCGCCCGCGACCTGACGAAGCAGTTCAAGGGCTTCACGGCCGTCAACGGCATCAGCTTCGCCGTGCGCGCCGGGGAATCGTTCGGGTTTCTCGGCCCGAACGGCGCGGGGAAGACCTCGACGATGCGGATGATCGGGTGCGTGTCGCCGGTGACGCGCGGCGAGCTGCGCGTCATCGGCATGGACCCGGGCACCCAGGCCAGCGCGATCAAGGCGCGCCTGGGCGTCGTCCCGCAGCAGGACAACCTCGACAACGAAATCACCGTCCGCGAGAACCTGCTGATGTACGCGCGCTACTTCGACATCCCGGCTGGCGTCGCGGCCACGCGTGCCGACGACCTGCTGGCGTTCGTGCAGCTCTCGGAACGCGCGCACTCGGAAGTGGAGCCGCTGTCCGGCGGCATGAAGCGGCGGCTCACCATCGCCCGCAGCCTGATCAACGAGCCGGACCTCGTGCTCCTCGACGAGCCGACCACCGGCCTGGATCCGCAGGCGCGTCACGCCATCTGGGATCGGCTCTACCGCCTGAAGCAGCGCGGCGCGACGCTGCTGCTGACGACCCACTACATGGAGGAGGCGGAGCAGCTGTGCGACCGTGTGGTGATCATGGACCGCGGAGCGATCGTCGCGGAGGGATCGCCGCGCGAGCTGATCGATCGGTATTCCACGCGGGAAGTGCTCGAACTGCGCGTGCCCGATGCGCGGCGCGCCGCGATTCGTGCCGCCGTCGGGCATGCCGCCGACCGGGTGGAGGAGCTCCCCGATCGCCTGCAGGTCTACACCGCCGACGCGGAAGCGGCGCTCGGCATCGTCAGCGCCGCTGGTATTCACCCCGAGAGCGCGCTCGTCCGCCGCTCCACCCTCGAAGACGTGTTCCTCCGCCTGACGGGGCACGCGCTGATCGATTGACAGGCGCTGCCAAATGACCCGCGCCATCCGCGTCGTGCAGAGAAACGCGCTCGTCTACAAGCACGTCTGGCGCGGCTCCCTCTTTTCGAGCTTTCTTCAGCCGACGTTGTTCCTGCTGTCGCTCGGTGTCGGCGTCGGAGCGCTCGTCGACACGCGCCGCGCGGCGATTGCGGGCGGCGCGTCGTTCCTGCAGTTTCTGGCGCCCGGGCTGCTGGCGGCCGCGTGCATGCAGACCGGGAGCATCGAATCGAGCTGGCCGGTGACGGGGAAGATGGTGTGGCGTCGCAACTACCAGGCGATGACGGCAACGCCGCTGCGCGTCGACGACGTCGTACTCGGCGAGCTCGTGTGGCTCGCGCTCAGGCTGTCGACGGTGGGCATCGCGTTCGCGACGGTGAGCGCCGCGTTCGGCGCGCTGCGCCCGACGGCCGCCGTCGTGCCGGCGATCGGCGCCGCGGTGCTCACCGGTCTCGCCGTCGGCGCCCCGGTGATGGCGTACGCCGCGACGCTGAAGAGCGGCGGCAACTTCAACGTGATCTTCAGGTTCGTGCTCACGCCGCTCTTCCTGTTCTCGGGCGTGTTCTTTCCCGTCGAGGGCCTTCCCTCGTCGGTCCGATGGATTGCGTGGCTGTCGCCGCTGTACCACGGCGTCCAGATCGTTCGCGGGCTGACCGTCGGCGTCGTCGGGCCGCCGCGGTACCTGGTGCACGTGGCCTATTTGAGCCTCTTGCTCGCCGCCGGCTTCGTCGCGGCCTGCGTCACCTTCCGGCGGAAGCTCTACTCGTGACGGTCGCAACGCGGCTGTCGTTTCCGCGGTGGTACCGCTCGGCGCGCATGGTGCAGCGGAATCTGCTCGTCTACAAGCACGGATGGATGGTGATCTTCTCCGGCTTCTTCGAGCCCGTCTTCTATCTGTTCAGCATCGGACTCGGCCTCGGCGCGCTCATCGCTGACGTGGAGGGGATGAGCTATGCCGCCTTCGTCGCGCCGGGCCTGCTCGCCGCATCGTGCCTGAATGGGGCGATCACCGACGGCTGCTTCAACATCTTCTTCAAGCTGCATTTCCAGAAGACCTACGACGGCATTCTGGCCACGCCGATGCGCGTCGCCGACGTGGCCTTTGGTGAAACGCTGTGGGCGGTCGCGCGCGGCGCGATCTACGCCGCGGGGTTCCTGATCGTGATGTTCGTGCTCGGGGTCGTCACCGGCCGTCACGTGCTGCTCTCGCCGCTGGCGCTGCTGGCGTTTCCCGCCGCCGTCCTCTCGGCGGCGGCGTTCTCGTCAATCGGCGTCTGCATCACCACGTTCATCCGCCGCGTCGAGGACTTCGATTTCGTCATCGGCCTCGGCGTGACGCCGATGTTCCTCTTCAGCGGCACGTTCTTTCCGCTGTCCCGCATCCCCGCGCCCGTCCGCCAGCTGGTCGAACTGCTGCCGCTCTACCACGCGGTGGCGCTGCTGCGGGCATTGACGACCGGTCTCGTTACGGGCGGTCTCCTCGCGCATCTCGTGTACCTGGTGGTTGTCGGCGTCGGGGCGTTCATGCTGGCGGTGTGGCGCCTGGAGCGCGCCCTGGTGAAGTAGCTGGCGGCGTCTCCGACTAACGGAAGCCTTCCGTCTTGAGGCGGGCCCGGCTCGCGGGGCTCGCAATCAACGTCACGAAGTCAATCGCGGCGGGCGAGATGCTCACCGGGTACCACAGTGAGAACGTCGTCGCCAGGCTGAACTCGCGGGGAAACGGGCCGACCAGTGCGTCGGGGTTCGCCTGGACGATTTCGCTCGTCTGGCTGATGCCGAGGTCCGCGGTGCGATCGAGCACCAGCCGCATCGTTTCGACGCCGTCCGGCGCAATCACGGCTTTCTTCAGCACTTCGTCCTTGATCCCGAGCGTCTCGATCACCGTCATGAAATGCGTCCCCACCGTGGCGCCGCGCGCTGGATCGGAGAAGGCGATACGCTGCGCCGCGAGCAGTGCGGCCTTCAGCGTCGCCGCGCTCGAGATATCGGGTTTGGGCGAGCCCGGTGGCACCGCGATGCCCGCATCCGTGGTGCCGAGCTGATTCCTGACGCCACCCTTGAGCGCGCCGCTCGATTCCCTCTGGGAGAGGACCGCATCGGTCGTGATCAGCAGCGTGGCGTTCGGATCGGCCCGGAACCTCTCCACGGTGGCCCCTGCGGTGTCGAAGACGACCACGACGGTATTGCCCGTCTTCGCTTCATAGTCCGCGGCCAGTATGAGCAGCGGGGACCTGACGGCGGCCGCGGCGTACACTCTCAGATCCTCACCGTAGGCCTGCGACGCTATACCAAGCGCGAGAACCAGTGACAGAAGGCATCTCATGGCGACGCTCCATTATCCTGCCAGTCGCCTTTGGCGCCAGCCGGGGCGGAATCGGCTCCCCGACCGGGCGTGGAATTGACCCCGGGCGGGTGACGCGGCACAATGCCGCCGGCATCGGAGCAATGTCCAATGCTCAATGCCGAATGCTCGATGCTCAACCGGGGGACCTGAGGCAGGTTGGGCAATGGAGCATTGAGCCTTGAGCTTTGAGCATGTGATCGATGCAGGGAGGGAAGAGATGAACGTCCGCATCACCGCACTGGCTATCGCGGCCGCCGCCGTTGCGCTCGGCACGTCGCTGTCGGCGCAGAACGTCCCGTCTCAGTTCGTCGTCAGCGGCAAGGCCGCTGAGCAGATCCAGGACTTCACCACGATCAATCTCGCGACCGCCGAGCGCATCGCCGAAACGTGCGAGAAGCTCGCCGCCGCGGAGAACGTCGCGATCAGCATCTACGTGCTCGACAACGATGGCAACCACGTCTACATGGACCGGATGGACGGCCAGGGCTACCTGAACATCATCACGGCCGAGATGAAGGCACGGACCGCGCTCGCGCAGCGCGCGCCGAGCAAGGTCGTCATGAACCAGGTGCGGCAGAACCCGAACACGGAGCTGCAGCGCATTCAGCTGGGCATGTTTGCCAACTCCGGCGGCCTGCCGATCGTCATCAACAAGCAGATGATCGGCGTCATCGGCATCGGCGGCTCGGCGCCGCGCGTGCCGGTCTGGAGCGACGAGATCTGCGGCCACAAAGCGATGCAGGAAGTCCTCGGCGCCGCCAACGTCGCGCCGCTCGTCGAGGACGTGCCGGCTCCTGCGGCCGCGCAGCCGGCCAATCCTGCGCCCGTGCCGAGATTCGCGGGCACCACGGCGCCGAAGAGCAGCGTGAGCAATCCCGAGTGG
>DATNCQ010000041.1:0-124409 GCA_035571515.1 Vicinamibacterales bacterium | reverse complement strand
CTTGTCCATCTCGGCGACGAGCATTTCCCTCGTCATACCGTCGCGCCACTGCGATCGGGGCTTCAGCAGGATCGTCGTCTCGATCATTGAGACCGGCGCCGGATCGGTGGACGTATCGGCCCGGCCGAGCTTCGCGAACACGCGCTCGACTTCTGGTATCGCCTTGAGCTTCTTGTCCATCTGCTGCACGACCCAGCCCGCCTCGCGGTTGGGCAGCCCGGGCAGCGTCGTCGGCATGTAGAGGACCGCGCCTTCGTCGACGTTCGGCAGGAAGTCCTTCGGGAACCGGTTGAGGAGGATGGCGCCGGGCACGAGCGCCAGCAGGCCGACGATCGTGAAGACGTAGCGATAGCGGATGACCGTCGTCAGCGCCGACCGATACGCGCGCACGGCGGCGCTCTCCTGGAAGTTGCGGCGCGTGCCCTGCTCGCGCTTGAAGATCCAGAGCACGATCAGCGGCAGCAGCACCAGCGTCAGCAGCGTCGAGAACGCCATCGCGAACGTCTTGCTGTAGGCGAGCGGGTCGAACAGCCGCCCCTCGCGCTCTTCGAGGAAGAACACCGGCAGGAACGACGCGAGGATGATGAGCAGCGAGAAGAGGAGCGGCTTGGCGACCGACGCGATCGAGCGCACCAGGATCGCCTCGCGCTCCGCGGGCGTCACGACGCCGTGCGTCGAGAGCTCCGCCGTGCAGTTCTCGACGATGACGATCGTGGCGTCGGCAATCTCGCCGATGGCGATGGCCAGGCCGGCGAGCGAGAAGAGGTTGATGGTTTCCCGCAGTCCCACGAGCGGCAGCGCCGTGAAGACGACGCTCAGCAGCAGGATGGCGATGGGGCCGATCGCGGTGCGGACGTTGCGCAGGAACAGCAGCGTCACCGCGATCAGCACGAGGATCTCGATGCCGAGCGTCTCGAAGAACTGCCGCAACGTCGCCCAGATCCAGGCCGAGCGATCGTAGGTGGCGACGATCTCGACGCCCTGCGGCAGCCCGCGGCGGATGTCGGCCAGCTTGCGCTCGAGCGCGGCCGTGATGGCGAGGACATTCTGGTCCTGCTCCATGATCGCGACGCCGCCGACGACCTCGCCGGCGCCGTCGAGATCCACCGTGCTGCGCCGCTGGTCGTAGCCGACCGCGAGGTAGCCGACGTCCTTCAGGTAGACCGGCTTGCCGTCGCCGTGCCGGCCGACGACGAGGTTGTCCACGGCGGCGATGTCGTCGATCCTGATGTCGCCGCGCAGCTGGTAGTCGCGGTTGGTCGCCTCGATCATGCGGCCGCCCGCTTCCTGGAACACGCCCTGCACCGCGGTAATCACCGCGCGCAGCGGGATGCCCGTCTGCGCGAGCAGCGGCGGGAAGATCTTGATCTGATACTGCTTCTCGAGGCCGCCGACCGACGCCACCTCCGCGATGCCAGGCACGGTCTCGAGACCGGGCTTGATCCGCGTCTCGTTCAGCAGCCGCAGCTCGCGCAGGTCGCGCAGCTTCTCCTTGTCGACGAGCGCGTACTGGTAGATCCAGCCCATGCTGCTCGCGTTGGGGCCGAGCGTGACGCTGGCGTCGGACGGCAGCTGCGGCCGCATCGCGTTGATGCGGTCGGTGACGAGCTGCTGCACCTCCTCGCGCCGGGCCTGCGCGTTGAGAATCACGTAGATGAACGAGTAGCCCATGTGCGAGGCGCCGCGCAGCGCCTCGATACCGGGCGAGCCGACGAGCGCGCTGATGAGCGGCTCCGTCACCTGGCTCTCGAGCAGCTGCGGGCTGCGCGGCCACTTCACGTAGACGACGATCTGGGGATCGGAGATGTCCGGGATGGCGTCGAGCGAGGCGACCCGGATCGAGTAGAGGCTGACGAGCACGCCGGCGGCGACGATCGCCCAGACGATCGCCCGCCACCGGATCACCGTCCTAATCAGCTGCAGAATCATCGCTCACTGGTCCAGGCCGGTGCCCTTCAACTTGTGTTCGGCGTCGATGAAGAAGCTGCCGAAGGTGACGACCGGGGTGTCGGGCTGCAGGCCCTCGAGGACCTGCGTGTACAGCTCGCCCTGGATGCCCGTGCGGACCTCCCTCGGCACGTAGTCGCCCTGCTGCTGCACGTAGACGACGTGCTTGTCCCCTTCCTCGATGATCGCTTCGTTCGGGACGACGAGGTACGGCCCCTGCTCGACGACGATTTCCATGACGTAGAGCGTGGTGTCGGCGCGGCCCGTCGCGGCCAGCGTCGCCTCGACCCCGACGCCCGACGCCTGCGGCGTGACGCGCGTCACGTAGGCCTGGTACATCGACGACTTCGAGCTCGGCGGAAAGGCGCGCACGCGCTGGCCGACCTTGACGAGCGGCGCGTCGGTGCCCGACACCAGCCCCTTGAGCACCTTGCCCGTCTTGTCGATGGTGCCCGCGGTACGAACCCAGGTCTGCAGGAGGCGGACTTCAGCGGTGCCGAGCGTCAGCGTCAGCGTCTCGGCCTGCGACTGCGTGACGCGGGTGCCGCGGGGATCGAGGCGGGTATGACTGCGCGGGTTCTGCGCGGCGGCCGGCGCCGCCACGCAGAGGACGAGGATGAGCGAGGCGGGTCTGACAAGACCCGCCCTACAACCGTTCACCAACCACCGACCACCAGCGGTACTAGTGGCAGTAGTTGTCCTTGCTGTCCATGATGTGCGTGCCCCAGGGGAACAGGCCGACATTCATCACCTTTTCAAACTGCTGCGTCTTCGCGTCGATGATCACGACCGCATTCTCGGTGGAGTCCGCGAGATACAGCTTCTCGTCCTTCGTGTCGGTCGTCGCCGTTTCGAGCTGGATGTTGGTGCCGATCTTCATCCGGCCCGCGGGCCGCAGGCTGTTCATATCGTAGACGTAGACGAAGCCGCTGGTCGAACTGATGACGAACGCCTTGCCGGCGGCGAAGTTCACGCCGGTCATGTTCTCGCCCGCCTCGAGTGTCGCCGCGACCTTGTCGGTGCGCAGGTCGACGATCGAGATCGTCTGGTCACCGTTGTTCGGCGTGATCAGGTACTTGCCGTCGTGGCTCATGTACGGGCGCCACGGGTTCTTGCCGACGCGAATGACCTTCTCGACCTTGTCTTCGCGCGGGTCGATCTTCGCGACGACGCCGAGGTCGGTGTCGGTGGCGTAGAGGTAGCGGCCGTCGTTGGTGATCTGCGGGATGTTGATGCCCTGGATCTCGCCGAGGTACTTGTCCGGATCGAGCTTGGCGACGCCGGGCACGTCGCCGACCTGGATCTTCTTCAGCAGCTCGTGACGGCGGACGTCGATGACGCCCACCCAGTGCGCGCCGTAGTTGCCGACGTAGGCCTTCGAGCCGTCGGGCAGGAAGACGGTGTTGAGCGGCTCGACGAGGCCGGGAATCGTCTTGATCTTCGTCAGCGACAGCATGTCGATGACGGAGATCGAATCGCCCTCGGGATTGCCCTGGTAGTACCAGCGGCTGTCGGGCGAGAACGCGAGGTGTTCGGGCGCGATGTCGACCGGGATCACCTTCACGAGCTCGAGCGTCCTGGCGTCGATCACGTACGCCTTGTTCGCACGCGTGCCGCCGGTGACCACGTAGCGGCCGTCGGGCGACATCATGACCATGTGCGGGTTGACGTTGTTGCCGAGGAACGTCCGCCCGACGATCTGCTTGCTCGCGATGTCCATGAACGCGATGTCGTTGGAATCGCGGTCGACGATCATGACGACCTTCGTCGGGTCCGGCACCTTCACGACGGCGGCGCTGAGCGTCGCGCGCGTGAAGAAGCTGGCCGCGCCGACGGCGAGCGCGACGATGAGAAGGATGAGAAAGCGTTTGACGTTATGCATATGATTCTCCTGCCTCCGACGCACGCTTAGAACGCCGCCTGCAGCCGGATGCCGGGCAGCAGGTAGCCGAACTTGTCGCTCTGCCGATCGAGCACGTGCTGCAGCATGAACGACAGCCGCAGGCGCTCGGTCAACTGGAAGTTATAGTACCCCTCGGTCAGGTGCTCCTTGTCGCCCGACGCCAGATCCATCTGGGCGTAGCCGATGCCCCAGGTGTCGAGCGGGTTGAAGACCATCCCCGTCGCAAACGACAGCCCCGTGCTCCAGTAGCGATCCCAGTCGCCGGGGATCTGCTGCTGGCCGTAGCGGCCGAACACGCCGACGACCGGGCTCAGCTTCTGGTCGAGGCTGAGGCCGACCGCGTGCTTGGACTCGACGTCGCCGTTGTTGGCGCGGTACCACACCCGATAGTGCCCTTCGGGCAGCGAGAACGGCGTCATCGTGTAGCCGACTTCCGCCAGCGAGTAGATCGAGTCCGACAGGCTGGTCGCGTCCGGGTTGCTCTGCTGGAAGCCGATCTTGAAGTTGAAGGCATTTTTCGGGTCGTAGTCCGCGACCACGCCGGTGCCGTTGACCGCCAGCCCGAGCATCTGGTTGTTCACCAGCGCGTCGCTGAGGAACTGCGTCGTTTCGTCGTTGGAAAACGCGTTGCGGTCGAAGTAGTTCGTCAGGTCGAGCCGTCCCGCCGTGAGGCCGAGGCGCTGACCGAAGAACTCCGTGCGCAGCCACGCTTCGCGCAGGTTCAGCTCGTTCTGGTTGACGAGACGCGCCGTGTACCCGTTGAGCAGCGTCAGCGATGGAATCTCGCGATCGGGCGGCGCGCCGCTCAGCGCGACGACATCGGCGAAGAACGACGTGTACTGCGCGAGCTTGGCGGCGAAGAACAGGTCGGCTGAGGCGAGCGCGTATGCCTTCATGTCCGGACGGTCGGGGTCGCCCGTCGTCCGGCCCGCTCCCTGCGTCACCGTCGTCGCGTCGATGCCGATCTTGACGGCCTGCGCATCCGCATCGGCGAGCGCCTGTTCGATCTTCTCGTTGATCGTCTGCCGGCGATAGACGCGCTCGCGCTGGTACGTCACTTCTTTCTTGGCGCCCGCCGCGGGCTGATCGGTCTGCACGCCGTTCTGATCGACGTAGACCTCGATGCGCTTGACACGCGTTTCCGGCTCGGAGAGCACGGCTTCGGACTCGATGTCGGTGATCCGCTGTTCGAGTTGCTTGATACGCTCGAGCAGCACCGCCGTGTCGGCCACCGACCCGGCGGCCCCGGCTGGCTCTTCGGCGCCGGGAAGGATGAGCGGCGTCAGCGTGATCGTCAGGTTCTGGGGCTGATTGCCGACGGTGATCGTCTGCGACGACCGCTCGAAGCCGCTGGCGTCGACAAACAGCACGTAGTCGCCGGCTGGAATGCCGGTGAGCGTGAACGTGCCGTCGGCGCCGGCCGTCGCCGTGCGCTCGAACGGCTGCGGCATGTTGGGCATGTTGGGCATCGGCGTCGCGCCCGGCGGCGGCAGTGCGCGCACCGTCGCCTCGGCATTGGCGATGACGCCGCCCTGGGCGTTGGAAACCCGCCCCGACACCGACGTCTGCGCCGACGCGGCCGACGCGGTCAGCAGCGCCGCTCCCACGAACAGCGCCAGTCGACTTCTGATCATCACAGCACCTCGAGAGGGTTGTCGCCGCTCAGCCCGCGCGCGCTGACGCGAGAGGGGGTCGAGTTACGAGACGGAAATCGTCGGAAAACGTTTCAAGTAGTACGCGAAGAAGAGGCGGCACGCACCTGAAGAGTTCCTGAAGTTCGGTTAAGGAAGAGCGTGATCAGTAAGTGTTGACGGCACGGATTCTGCCCCTCAGAACACCCAGAGGGGGTGTGTATGTTGCGCAGTGTTCTTTGTGTCGCCGCGCTGGTCGCTCTGCCGTCGCTTTCCTCTGCTCAACAGCCGTGCACCACCGATGCGCGGCAGGTCGTGAACGAGCTGTACCGCCACATCCTCGAGCGGTCCGCCGACGCGGGCAGCCAGGGATGGGTTGACAAGCTCCAAGGGGGCATGACGGTCCGCGAGCTGGTCCATGCGCTCGTCGATTCGCCCGAACATATGCAGCGTTTCCACAATCCAAACGAGGGCGCCGTCGCCAACGAGCGCGCCGTCGCGAACCTGTATCGCCATCTGCTCGGCCGTCAGCCTGATGCGGGTGGGCTCCGCGGCTATACCGATATGGCGGCGCGCCAGGGGCTCGAAGCTGTGGCGCATTCGATTCTCAATTCCAACGAATACAACCGGGCCTTCGGCGATTGGGGCGTGCCAGGCTCCGGCGGCCTCGTGTATTGTCGCAACGGCTCGTCCACACAGAGTCAGTCCACTGTCGGACAGGCTCAGTCCACTGTAGGAACGAGCGGCGCCACCAGTGCTCAGATGCGGTTTGCCGACCTCGACAGGAACCACGACGGCGTGATTGCGCGCAGAGAGTGGCGCGGCAGCCGGAACGCGTTCCGTATCCATGACTGGAATGAGGACGGCGTCCTGTCCGGGGACGAAGTGCGGGTCGGGGCCAGGCCGCCGGCCGACAGCCTCGAAGCGCGTGATTACCGCATGCCCACGAGCGACCGATTCAGCTATCTCGACGTGAACAACAACGGCTCCGTTGACAGGAACGAGTGGGACGGCAGCCTTGACACATTCTACCGGCTCGACCGGAACGACGACGGAAGGATCTCGAGGGCCGAGATGGGCTCGGGATCGAATCCGACTCCGTTCGCGTCGATGGACGCCAACCGCGACGGGCACATCTCCCTGGGCGAATGGCCGTATTCGCATCGCAGCTTCGATCAGCAGGATGCTGACGGTGACGGCCTGATCACGCCGCGGGAATTCAACGTCAACGCGCTGCCGGCGGCAACACGACGATAGCGGCAGCACGGCATGCGATAACCACGGATCGCTGCCATGAGGCCCGAACCCCTCCTCCTGAAGACGGGGTTCGGGCCGTTCCGGCCTGCGAGAATTGCGCCGCGACGAGCGCGATGACACCGCGAACGAACTGAACATCCGGGAATGGGCGGGATCTCCCACCAATACGCGAGGAGATCTACGGACGGTCCCCGGGAGCGTTACGAGCGCCGCCGCGCGGCCAGACGGAAAAGCCCGCGAATGCCGCGATCCGATCGCGTCCCGCACCGTCCGCGAGCCAGTCGCCGAACGCCTTCGCCGCGGCGCTCCCGGGCTGGCGAGGATCGACGATGACGGCGTACGTGTTGAGCAGCCGCGGATCGCCTTCGAACAGTGGCTTCAGGTCGAGCGAGTCCGCGAAATGGAGCCAGGTGGCGCGGTCCGTCAGCGTGTAGCCCTGCTGTGCGGCCGCCACCCGCAGCGTGACGGCCATCCCCTGCCCCGTCGGCAGGACATGCGACGGATGGGCGCCGCTTGTCCGCCACAATTCCTGCTCGCGCTCGTGCGTGCCGGATTGATCGGCGCGCGACACGAATTCCGTCCCCGAGGAGGCGATGCGCCGGAAGGCGTCCAGCGCGTCGCCTGCCTTGCGCACCTTCGCGGGATCGAGGGCGGGCCCCACGACCAGGAAGTCGTTGAACATGATCTTGCGATATGACCAGTCGGGGTGCTGTCGCAGCGCTTCGGCTTCGGCGGCGGGCGCATGGCTGATGGCGATGCCGCCCTGGCCGTCGGCGAGCATCTTGAGCGCCAGGCCGCTTCCGACCTGATGGACGCCGAACGTCACCCCATGCGTGCGCTCGTACTCGGGCAGGAGTTGCTCCAGCAATCCCGAGTTGCCGACGCTCGTCGTCGTCACCAGGACTATCCGCGGCGCCGCGGGCGCGCGGCATGCCGCCAGCGCAACGGCGAGCGCCGTGACGAATCGGGTTGCCCCGCGGAGTGCGACACGCACTACTATCAGCGTCCCCTGCCTCGTCTCCGGAGTGTCTTCGCGGCCGAACCCGAACGGCATCGGCGGTGCGTCAGAACGTCAGTCGAAGCGCGACCTGCGCCGTCCTCGGATCCCCGACCGCGGTCACCTGTCCGAACGTCGGCGACGGGCTCGACGGATACGCGCCGGTGCCGAAGTTGGTGTTGCGCGTCAGGTCGTTGCGCCGGTTCGTGACGTTGAACACCTCGACGAACGCCTCGACGCCCGCGCGTTCGTTGACCCGGAACGTACGCCCCGCCCGCACGTTCAGCGTGAAGAAATCGCTGCCGATGCCCGCGTTGCGATGAATGAACGCGCCGTTGACGACGGGCCGCGCCGCCGTGCCTTGGATGGTCGTGAGGCCCGACGTGATGTTGAACGGCAGCGCCGAGTAGGACTGCAGCATGCCGGACAGCTGCAGGTTGTGCGAGAGCCGCTCCCATGCCGTGGCCGCCGCCTCTGTCGAGCTGCGCAGCGCGCCGGTGACCACGAGCCGGTGGCGCTGGTCGTCGTCCGAGCGGCCCCGGTCCTTGGAGAGATCGAACGGATCGATCGGCCCGCTGAAGAAGTTCTCGCCGACGTCGTTCATCGACTTCGACAGCGTGTACGACACGCGATAGTTGCCCCACGCGGCCGGCCGCTGGATGAACGAAACCTGGAGGCCGTGGTAATCGGAGTCGCCGCGCGACGAGTACTGGTTGTTGTTCGCGTAGTCGGCGATCGGCCGGCACCCGTTGTTGGTCCCGGCGGCCACGCACGCGGGCACGTTCTGGTTGATCGACATGATGAGGTTGAGGCCGCGGACGTACTGATAGCCGACGCTGAATACGGCGCGGTCGCCGAGTTGCCGCTCGACCTCGACGCTCGCCTGCCGCGAATACGCGTTCTGCAGGCGTCGATCCATCGTCGTCAGGTTCACCAGCGTCACGGAGGGGACGGCGGCGCCGAGGACGTTCGGGAACAGTGGTGCGGCCGCCTGTGCGGGGGACAGGCTGACGCCAATCTGGCGGAGCTGATTCAGGTCGGTCGTGTTGCCGGCCGACAGCAGCGCGTTGGCCAGCGCGCGCAGCGGGACGCGATCGTAGAAGAGTCCCACGCTCCCGCGGACGATGGTCCGCCGCGATGCGGACGGCGTCCACGCGATGCCGAGCCGCGGCGAGATGTTGTTGATGTCGGTCTCGATCGTCTCGAGCCATTGCAGGTCGTAGCGGATGCCGGCGTTGACGGTCAGGCGCGACCCGACCTTCCACTCGTCCTGCGCGTAGAGGCCGAGGTTGGGGTTGCGCTGCGCGACGCGGCTCACGCCGAACGTCTGGGTGAAGCCGGCGTTGTTGTAGGTACCCGCGAGAAAATTCGCCAGCGACGAGAACGTGTACATCCCGCGGCTGGAGCGCGGGTAGGTGATCGCATCGCTGTTGACGAGCAGGTCCACGCCCGCCTTGAGCGCATGCTGCCCCGCCTGGTGCGCGAGGTTGTCGACGAACTGGTACATCCGGTTGATGCGGCGCGTCGGGCTGCCCGAGAGGGTGCCGAACGACGCGACGCCCGCGATGTTCACCGCCGGCCCGATCGGATCCGAGGGCGGTGCCCCCAGGTCGCCGTACGCGAACTGCGCGCGTGTCTCGTTGACCGTGCGCGCCGACAGCACCAGGGTGTTGCTCGCCGCGATGCTGTGGTCGACGTTGTCGAGGCCGGCCGAGGCGCTCGGCGCGTTCAGCGCGCCCACCCCGCGCGAGTTGTCCGACGTCACGTGATAGAGCGCGTAGCGGAGGCCGACCTGGTCCGAGGTGTTCACCTGGTGGTCGAACTTGCCGAGCGCGTTGGTCGACTCGACTGGGTTCGGATAGATGCCGGTGGCCACCGGCGCGCCGCGATATCCCACCTGCGCCAGCCGCGCGTTGATCGCAGCGACGCTGTCGGGCGCGATCGTGACGAGCCCCGTCTGATGGAGCCTGCGCTGCTCGACGTTGGCGAAGTAGAACGTGCGGTCGCGGCGCACCGGCCCGCCCGCGCTGGCGCCGTATTGCTTCTGGTTCAGCGGCAGCTTCGTCCCCGACAGCGCGTTCCGCGCGTTGAGCGCGGTGTCGCGGAAGTAGCCGTAGACGCTGCCGTGAAACGTGTTGGTGCCGCTGCGGGTCACGACGCTGACGTAGCCGCCGAGCGCGCGTCCGAGCTCCGCCTGCCCGCCGGAGGTCACCACCTGGAACTGATCGACCGCGTCCACGCCGTACGGAATGCCGGCGACCCCCGCTGCATCGTCGTTGGCAGAGAGACCGTCGACGATGAAGTTGTTCGACAGGTTGCGCTGCGCGCTCACCGAGATGCCCTGCCCCGGGACCGCCGAGGTTTCCGCGAACAGCTGCGTGCTCGACGTGTTGGTCGGCGACACCCCCGGCACGAGCAGCGCGAGATCGAGGAAGTTCCGCCCGTTGAGGGGAACGCTGCGTACCTCCGCCTGCTCCACCGTGCCGGCAATCTGCGTGCGCGCGGTTTCCAGCGCCGCGGTTTCCGCGCTGACCGTCACGCTGGCGTCGATGCCGCCGAGCATGAGGACGATCGGCAGCTCGAACGCGGACCCGACGCCAAGCGTCAGCGTACGCGTCGCGTCGGCGAAGCCCTGCTCGCGGACCGTGATTTCGTACGGCCCGACCTTGAGGAACGGGAACCGGAAGCGCCCGTCCTGATCGGTCGTGGCCGTCGCGGTCACGTTCGTGTCCACCTGCCGTACGGTCACGTCCGCGCCGGGCAGGACGCCGCCCTGCTGGTCCGTGACGCGGCCGCCGACACTGGCGTAGTTGATCGCCTCCTGCGCCGACGCGGGCATCGCCAGCGTGCAGCAGAGACACGCCAGCATGAGTCTTCCGTACATGGTCGAACCCCTCGCTTCCCCGGGATTGAGAGCTTGCCTCGCCGAAGCGCGTGAGCGCGAAGGCGGGGTTTGGGTTGTGAGTTGGGGAATTCCCTAGCGAGGAGGCGGGGGGTCGAGCGTGCGCGCGCAATCGGCGACGCAGGCGACAAACTGCGGAACGGGGTGCGAGACGCGAGTGACGGTCAGTGAAACCGGCCGCTCGACCATGCCGTGGCCGAAGCCGAGCGACACCAGGGCGGGATCGAGCTTGCCGCAGTCGCCACGAATGGCGCAGTCACGTTGCGTCCCATCGTGGTGACTCTGCGCCGCATCGCGCGGTGCGTCCTTCGGTGCGTGCCGGTGCTTGTGCAGCGGGCACATCTGCCCGGGCGCCAGCCCTTCGCAGCACTCGTCCTCTTCGACCGCGTTGGCTTGCGCCGCGCAGCAGCTGACGAACGGCGACACGGCCAGCACGCCGGCCTGGAAGACCAGCCAGGCGACACCAATCGCCGTGAGATGCCGTCGAATCGAGTTCATGGGCGGAGGAACTGGATTGTACCGCTTTCACCGTCCCGCCGTCAGCTTCGTGACGGCCGCGGGCCGTCGATCGCCCTCGACGCCCACCCAGTCGGCGGTCGTCCCGTCCGCGAATTTCTGCCGCGCTTTCCAGCGAATCTGGCCCGATGCGGGGTTGCGGGCAAAAAAGACGAATTCGGCGACCTCGGCCGGTTTCACGTCCATCGTCCACGTGATGGCCACGATCCGGTTGCCCTCACGGCGGGCCTCGTAGGTGAATCCGCCCGTGACGAGCACGCTCGTGATCGTGACGTCCGCCGGCACCTCGAGCTCGACGGACACCGTGGTGACCTGACCCTCGGTCGGGACGCGCATCGTGTAGCGCTCGACCGCGCCGCCGCGCGACGATTCCGGCGCCACCGTGACGTGGGCGTGCGCCGTGGCGGCTGCCAGCAGCACGAGCGCCGCGCCGAGCGACGCGCGTATCCGCGCGGCGGTCACTTGACCGCCGGCTTCGCGGCGCCGACCTCGATCTCACGCGCGATTAATGGATCCTCGCCGTCGCCGATGTCGACGACGACGCGGCGGCCCGTCTGCACCTCGCCGTAGGTCGCCTTCTTCTTCGCCCGGACGACCGCCGTCTTGTCGTTGACGGCAATCGACAGCACCTCGCCGCTCGGCGTCTTCACCTCGACGTGCCGGTCGTCCCGCGCCATGACGGTGCCCATGATCTTGTGGACGTGACCGGCGTGCGCGTAGAGGGCCGCGGGCGCGGCCAGCGACAACGCGACCGCGCCGATGATCCATGTCGTCTTCATACCCGGCTCCTCGCGGCGCCGCGGCCGCGCTACTTCTTCTTCGCGAGCGACGACGCCACCACGCCGCCGACCTTCACCGTCTCGGCGGAAATCATCCCCTGCGCCTCGGGACCGGCCGCGACGACGCGATCGCCGACCTTCAGCGTCTTGACGTCGACTTTCTTCGCGCCCAGGGTGACCTTCGTCTTGGCGTCCATCATCACCATGATTTCCTTGCCATCGGCGCCCTTGACCATCAGGTTCATGCCGTCGATCTTCGTGATGTTCCCCATCACGGTCTTGTCGCCCTCGTGCGCGCGCGAGACGGCGGGGACCAGGGCGACGAGCGCGAAGAGAATGATGGCGATCGCTGACTTCTTCATGGATGTGCTCCTGTGTGTGCGTGTGTGTCCGGTTCCGGCGGCGCGGCGTCCCCGCCCTGCAGGAACTTCTCGGCCTCAATATCCTGACGTACTTCTGCCGGCGACTTCGGATTGAGTGACGCCATGTGCTCGAGCTCTTCCTCGGTCAGCTTGGGCAGGTGGCGGATGAAGTGCACCAAGTGCCATGACGAGGTTTCGCCGTCCTTTGTTCCGGTCGACCAGCCGGGCATGCCCGTCAGCCGCACGCCATTTTCGATGATATAGAACAGTTCCGCATCAGAAAGATTCTGGGTCGCCGGCAGGCGCATGTCGGGCGCCCGCGGATACAGGCCGCGCCCCATCTCGGTGTCGCCGCCGCCGTCGTTGCCGTGGCAGGACGCGCAGTGGTCGGCGAAATGCTCCATGCCCTCGGCGATCGTCGCGTCGGTGACGGAGACAGGATCGGTAAGGCCGCCGACCCTGAAACGGATGGCCATGCCGCGCACCGTCCGCGCCGTGAGCGCCTCGATCTGACTCGGCTGCGTCCGCGCGCTGACGCCGGTCGTGACGATATAGGCGCCGGCGAGGATGCCGATGCCGAGCACGGTGACGAGCAGCAGGATAAGCGTCCGCACGAACGACCTCGTTCTCACGTCAGCCTCACTGTTTCGGCGGCATCATCGACAGGCTCATCTTCGGGTCGGTGAGGAATGTATCCCGATCCGCTGCCGAGCAGAAGTAGTACGTGTTCCCCTCGTAAATGGTGCTCGGCGCGGTTGCCGGGTCGAAGCCGGCCCGACAGGTCAGCTTCCCCGGATCGAGTGCCGTCTGCACCATCACCATCGCCCGCCGGCCGGCGCCCGCCGAAGCCTGCTCCCCCACCGTGGCCATCATCGCGGGGCGCATCGTGAGGAACACGCCTATTCCGGTGTTCACGGTGCGCCCGTAGGCGGAACGCAGCCGCCCGGGAACGAAGTCAGCCGACACGACGAGACCCACGCCGGCTTTGAACGCGCGAGAGTCGAGGTAGTGCGTGTACCCGCCCTGAAGCTTGGACACCGTGAACGTCCCGGCATCGACGCAGTTCGTGCAGCCCGGGATCTCCGGCGCGATGTCGAGATCGTGGGCCGTCTTGCCGACGACCTCGAAGCGGCCATACCAGCTGTCGCGATCGTCGCGCGTGACGCTGGTCTCCGCCAGCAGCGCGTGCGTCGCGTGGTCGACTTCCGCGTTGACACCCCAGCCGAGCGTCGATGCCCATACGCGGTGTTCGCCGAGCCAATGATAGGTCGCGGTGGCGGTCGTCTTGGTGACATCGCGGCGTGGCCCGCCATCTTCCCCTGCTTCCGCTTCACGCAGATGCCCCGCCGAGACCTGCAGCGCGAGGCGCGGCGTCGGCAGGAGCCACGCGCGACCGGCCACGGAGTCGAGCGGGCCGAGGTCCAGGTTCTTTCGCCGTTCATCGGGTTCGCGGCCGTTGAACGCGGACGATTCGATCTTCCAGCGCGCGCTGTAGACGCCGGCGGTGATGACGCCGAACGACACGTGGGTCGAATCGAACCAGTGATGCGCGATGGGGGCAATCGGGTTCGGCATCGCCGAGATCCGATGCGGATAGGCAACCGGTCCGAGCGCGGGCTCGGCCGCCGGTCCACCGAACAACTGCCAGCGCGTGCCGCCCCGGAGCGGCCCGTCGTATTCAGCCGAGAGCTCCATCGCGAGGTCGTGCTGATGCTGCCGGTCGTGGATGACTTCGCCGCGGCACTCCTCGCCGGACGCGAGCAGATTTGGATAGCCGCACCCGCGAATGGTCCACGGCTCGATGCTGATCATCCCGCGCAGGCCGACGTGCCCGCGCCCGACGTTCCGGCCAGCCATCCCCATCGCCCAGTTGATGCTGCCGCCCTGGTCGTCGCCGCGACGTCCCGACTCGTGCAGGAATTGCAGATAGGCGTTCTCGTGGAACATCAGCGTCCACGGCCCGCGCTGCCTGTGGAGGGCGTACATCGGCGACGCGTCGGGGAGCCAGCTGGTCCCCGAGGCGTCGCGTGTCATGCCACCCATGCCGAGCCCGGCGGCCGCAGTCTCGCGCGCCGGCGCGGGGTCCTGGTGATCAGCCTGCACCTGCATCCCCTGCGCTCGAGCCGGCGCCAGAGCGCCGAACAACAAAAGGGCGACGGCGTACGCCAGCCGCCACCTGAAACGGAAACTGTGCACGGACCCACCTCTCCAGTCCTGCGGGCGGCTCAGGCGCGCGCCATGGGACGTCCCTCGAATCCGACAGGCTTCGCTCTTGCAACGCGGCAGGGACACGTCGCGTCGTGGGCCGATGAATGCCGGCAATCCCGGGGTTGACGGCACAGGCCGTGACAATTGTTCGTCATGAGGCCGCATTTCGTAACCATCGCCGTCCTGTCCCTCGCAGCCGCCGCCTGCACGGCGCCGCACATCGCGCGGCCGCAGTCGGCGCCGCCGGCCGACGTCCAGCTCAAGCTCGCGACATTGCCGCGCGTGTGGGTCGCTGGATTCGCGACGGACAAGCCTGGATTCGATCTGAACACCGAGACCGTGCGCCTGGTCCGGGCGCACCTGCGCACGTGGTCGTCCGCGCAGGTGATCGAAGCCGAGCCACTCCCGATCGACTCCGAGCGGCGGCTGTCCGACGTCGCCTACTGGCGCGCGCTGGGCGAAGAGCATCGTCACCCGCTCATCGTCACCGGGTCCGTGAAGCTGCACATCGCGCCGGCGCGCGTGGTCCAGCGCGGCATTCGGACGGCGTACGCGTACGCGGACGGACGGGTGCTCGACGCCACCGTCGTGCTGATCGACGGGCGCACCGGAAAAGTGCTGTCGACCGACAAGCTGCCCAGCCGGATGCGCTACGGAGTCGGCCGCTTCTCGTCGGCGCTCTCGCTTTTCCTGCAGATGATGAACGCCGGCATGGCCGACTGGTTCGCCGCGATCACGCACGCCGCATTAGGCGCAACAGGCTGACCAGGGGCCGCGCGGTGACATAATGCTGCGCATGCGGCGCGCAGCGCTTGCGGCTCTCCTCGCCTCCGCCGCGCTTGCCTCGCCCGCCGCCCAGCCGCAGACCGCTCCACCGACCTTCCGCACCGGCGCCAACTACGTCCGCGTCGACGTCTACCCCACGCGCGACGGCATGCCGGTCGACGATCTGCGCCGCGACGACTTCGAACTGCTCGACGACAAGGTGCCGCAGGCGATCGACGAGTTCGAGCACGTCGTCATCCGCAGCGCGGGACCGCAGGATACGCGGCGCGAGCCGAACACGGTCGCCGAGTCGCGGCAGGCGCTGCTCGAGCCGCGCGCCCGCGTGTTCGTCCTGTTCCTCGACCTGCCGCATGTCGAGCTCGCGGCGTCGCGCAAGATCAGGATGCCGCTCGTCGAGGCGCTCAATCGCCTCATCGGGCAGGACGATCTGATCGCGGTGATGACGCCGGAGATGTCGCCGCGCGACATCACGTTCGCGCGGCGCACGACGACGATCGAGGGGTTTCTCACGCGCTACTGGTGGGGCGAGCGCGACCAGTTGAACTTCAGGGACCCCGTCGAGGATCTTTACGCACGCTGTTACCCCGGCATCCCGCGTCCCGGCGAAGCCACCGCCCCGGACCAGGGCATCGCGCAGGAGATGATCCTGCGCCACCGCGAGAAGCAGACGCTCGACGCGCTGGAAGATCTCGTCCGCTTCCTTGGCGGCGTGCGCGAGGAGCGCAAGGCGGTCATCGCCATCACCGACGGATGGCGGCTGTACGAGCGGAACGGCGTGCTGGCGCGGCCGATCGACGGCCTCGTGCCGACCGGCCCGGTCGTCGGCATCAACCCGGCGACCGGGACGCTCACGTCGCGTCCTCCGGATTCGACGGGCCGCACCGCGAACGCCGACTGCGAACGCGACCGATTCGCGCTGTCGCAGCTCGACGACGCGACGCAGTTCCGCTACATGCTGGACGAAGCGAACCGGGCGAACGCGTCGTTCTATCCGATCGATCCGCGCGGCTTGGCCGTCTTCGACGAGGACATCGTGCCGGCCGCGGGCGTCGGCATCGGCCCGAACGCGAATCCGACGATCACGCCTGCCGAGGACCGCGCGCGCCTGTTCGCCCGCAACACATCGCTCCGCACGCTGGCAGAGGCCACCGACGGACTCGCCGTCGTCAACACCAACGACCTCTCGCGCGGCTTGCGGCGAATCGCGGACGACCTGAGCTCGTACTACCTGCTTGGTTACTATTCGACGGGCAAGCTGGACGGCCGCTTCCACGCGCTCACCGTCCGCGTCAAACGACCTGGCGTGCAGGTTCGCGCGCGGCGCGGGTACCTGGCGGCCACGGAAGCCGCGGCGGCAGCGGCGGCATCCGCCGCGGCGTCGCCGGCAGTGGCTCCCGCGGCGGCCGCGAACGCGCGGGCGATCGACTCCGCGCTCGCGTCGCTGAGCACCGCGGGACGCGAGCTGCCGATGCGGCTGCACGCGACCGCGGGCTGGACCCCGGCGAACGTCGCCACCGTGTGGGCCGTCGCAGAGGTCGGACGCACGACGCAGGAGGAGTGGGCCGGCGGAGGACAGGCCGATGCGATGCTCGTCGACGCGGCCGGCAGGACGGTCGCCACCGGCCGCGCGCAGATCGCGCCCGGCGGGACGAGTGCCCGCATCGCGCTGACGTCGAGCAGCCTTGCCGCGGGCGATTACCAGCTGCAGATCCGCACGAAGGGTGCTCGCGCCGCCGCGCCGGGCAGCGACGTGCTGCGTATCAGCGTCCCGGCGGCGCCGCAGGCGGCAAGCGCGCTGTTCTTCCGGCGAGGACCCGCGACAGCCAACCGCGACGTCGCGACCGCGGACCTGCGCTTCCGGCGCAGCGAGCGCCTGCGCGTCGACGTGCCCACGCCGTCCGCAGACGCCGTCACCGCGCGGGTGCTGGATCGAAACGGCAACGCGCTGCCGATTCCCGTCACCGCCGCGGTGCGCGACGATCCCGACGGGTCGCGCTGGCAGTCGGCGGAAGTCTCACTGGCGCCGCTGGCGCCGGCCGACTACCTCGTGGAGCTCTCAGCCGCCGGCAGCCGGACGCTGCTCGCGTTTCGCGTCATTCCCTAGGCCGACCTGAAGGTCGGCCTCTACGAGACGCCCCTCCCACCCGTAGGAGCCGACCTTCAGGTCGGCCCAAGGTGACTGGCGAATCTATACGAATTCATACGAATTGCTTCTCGATTCGCATCGATGTTAGCCTCACGGGCGTGTTTCCAACGGAGATGGCTGGTCCGAAAGGACCCGCCCTGCACGTGCTCGCTGTGCTCCTGCTTTGCGCCGAAGCCGCGTTCGCGCAGGTCGGTTCCGGCGTCGTCACCGGCGTCATCCGCGACCAGAGCGGCGCCGGTATTCCCGGCGTCACGATCGCGATTACGGACCTCGACACCTACCGGCAGCGCATCGCCGTCTCCAGCGCCGACGGCGTGTATGCCGCCGCCAGCCTGCCGCCCGGCCGGTACCGCATCGACATCGAGCTTCCCGGCTTCAAGGCCGTTACCCGCGACGGGATTCGCGTGACGACGGGCGAGATCACCCGCATCGACGTCGAGATGGCGGTCGGCGAACTCGCCGACCGCGTGATCGTGACGGCCGACGCGCCGGCGCTGCGGAATGAGACGGCGAGCCTGGGGCACGCCGTTCCGCAGGAGCGACTCGGACAGCTTCCGCTGGACGGACGCACGTTCATCACGCTCGCCGCGCTCGCTCCGGGCGTCGCGCTTCCACCGAACTCGCAGCTGCCACGCATCAACGGCGGACGGCCGCGCACCAACGAGTACCTCTTCGACGGCATCTCCGTCCTGCAGCCCGAGCCGGGGCAGGTCGCCTATTTCCCCGTCGTCGACGCCATCGAGGATTTCAGGATCGAGAGCAACAGCGTGCCCGCCGAGTTCGGGCGCTTCAACGGCGGCGTTGTCAACCTGACGACGAAGGCCGGCACCAACGAGATCCATGGCAGCGGCTTCGACTTCCTGCGCCACGAGGCGTTGAACGCGCGCAACTACTTTCAGCCGGCGCCCGCACCCAAGCCGGAGTACCGGCGCAACCAGTTCGGCGGCACGCTGGGCGGCCCCATCACGCGCGACCGCACGTTCTTCTTCGTCGACTACCAGGGTCAGCGCCAGGGAATCGGCCGCACCGCGATTTCGACGGTGCCGACGCTGCTGCAGCGGCAGGGGATCTTCACCGAAGCGATCGCGGGCCGCGTGCCGATCATCTACGACCCGTCCACCACCGCTCCGCGAACGTTCGCGCGCGTGCCGTTCCCTGGCAATGCGATTCCGGCGGGCCGCATCGATCCCGTTGCGGCGTCGCTGCTCGCGCGCTATCCCCTGCCGACGGCCGCGGGCACCGCGAACAACTACCGGCGCACGGCGAACGAGCGCGACGACCAGGATCAATGGGACGTGCGTGTCGATCACCGGTTTGCCGCGAACCGCGACTCGGTGTTCGCGAAGGTGACCGAGTTCCGGGATCGTTTCACGCCGGTGACGCCGCTTCCCGACGGCAGCGGCGTCACGTCCGGCACGCTCGGCCCGCAGCGCACGGTGGCGCGCGCGTTCGCGTCGAACTACCAGCACGCGTTCCCGGCGAGCGTGCTCAACGAGCTGCGCGCCGGCGACACGCGGCGCCGCGTGGGACGGGAGGCGACGCAGCTCGGCGCGCCGGCCAGCGCCGCGCTCGGCCTGCCGGGCATCCCGTCGAACGCGCAGTTCCCGGCCACGCTGCCGACGTTCCTCGTCGCCGGCTATCAGCAGCTCGGTTCGCCGCCGAACACCGCGTCGAACTTCAGCACGAACGTCACGGAGATCGCGGATACGCTCACGTGGGTCGTGGGCCGCCACACGTGGAAAGTGGGCGCCGACTGGCGGTGGGAGCGGCTCGACGTCATCCAGCCGCCGTCGCCGACCGGCTCGTTCAGGTTCAACGCGCTCGGAAGCGACCTGCCGGGCACGGCGAACACGGGCACCCCACTCGCCAGCTTCCTGCTCGGCCAGGTGCAGAACTTCTCCGTCGATCTGCAGCAGTCCGCCATCCGCGAGCGCGCGCACTTCGCCGAGCACTTCGTCCAGGACGACTGGAAGGTGGCCAACCGCCTTACCGTCAACGCCGGGCTGCGCTACACGCTCAACTTCCCGTCGAGGGAAATCAACGGGCAGACGGCCGTCTTCAATCTCGACACGCAGCAACTGGAGTACCCGGGCAGCGAGCCCGTGCGCTCGCTGAAGAAGGACAATTTCGGCCCGCGTCTCGGCCTCGTCTACCGGCCGACGGAGCGGACGATCGTCAGCAGCGGCTACGGCCTGGTCTGGATCGAGATGGCGGGCATCACGACGCCGTTCACGACGCCGACGTTCCCGTTCCTGCAGACGGTCTCGCAGCGCGCGCTCGATCCGATTTCTCCGGCCTTTGTCCTGCAGGATGGGCCGACGATTACGCCGCTGGCGCCGACGCCGGGCGCCGGCCTCGGCCAGGGAGTCTTCGCGGTCGATCGGACGCTGGGCTCGGGCTACGTGCAGCAGTGGAACGTCGCGCTCCAGCGCGAGCTGACGCGCAACACCGTGATGGAGGTCGCCTACGTCGGCTCGAACATCACGCACGTCGGCGTTCCCGATACGAACCTGAATCAGCTAACGGCCAGTCAGCTGGCGCTCGGCACCGCGCTGCTCGAACGGGTGCCGAACCCGTACTTCGGCATCGCTCCCCGCTCGTCGACGCTCGGCGACCCGACCATCCCCGTCGCCCAGCTGCTGAAGCGGTTTCCCGCCTATACGACCGTCAGCCTCTATCGCAACAACGTCGGCACCACGCGCTATCACGGCTTGGAGGTGAGCGCGAGGCATCGGCTCGCGCACGGCCTCTCGTACTCGGCCTCTTATACCCGCTCGAAGCTGATGGACGATGCCTCGTCCGTGTTCGACGCGTCGATCCTCACCGGGCCGGTCGCGAACTACCCGGTGGCCGACAGCTTCAACCGCGCGCTCGAACGTGACTATTCGACCGGCGACATTCCCCACGCGTTCGTCTCGTCGCTGGTCTGGAACTTCGCGCGGAACTGGACCGTGGCCGGCATCGTCACGCTGCAGTCCGGCGTCCCGATCGCGGTAACGCAGGCGACGAACTTCAATGCCTTCGCCGGCTTCGGCGTGCAGCGGCCAAACCTCGCCGGCGAGCCGGCGCTGCCGGCCGGTGAGCGGACGCCTCAGCACTGGTTCAACACCGCGGCGTTTTCGGTGGCGCCGCAGTTCACCATCGGGAACGCGTCGCGGAACCCTGTCCGCGGGCCCGCGTATCGGAACGTGGATCTCGCCGTGATGCGCAGGATTCCCGTGCGAACCGGCGCGCTCGAACTCCGCGCCGAGATCTTCAACCTGCTGAACACGCCTCCGCTCGGCGCGCCCGCGGCGGTCCTCGGGGCGGCGAACTTCGGCACGATTACGAGCGCGGGCGATCCGCGTGTCGGACAGGTCGCGCTGAAATTCTTGTTCTGACTGCTCGTGACCTCAGAGCGCGACGCGGCGAAGGCGCAGCGCGTTGGCAATCACCGACACCGAGCTGAAGCTCATGGCCGCCGCCGCGAGGACCGGACTGAGCAGCAGGCCGAAGAAGGGGTAGAGGATGCCCGCGGCGATCGGCACGCCAAGCGCGTTGTAGACGAACGCGAAGAACAAGTTCTGCCTGATGTTCCCCATCGTCGCGCGGCTGAGGCGCCGCGCGCGCGCGATGCCGCGGAGGTCGCCTTTCACCAGCGTGACGCCGGCGCTCTGCATCGCCACGTCGGTCCCCGTACCCATCGCGATGCCGACGTGCGCCTGGGCAAGCGCGGGCGCGTCGTTGATGCCGTCACCGGCCATCGCCACGACACGTCCTTCGGCCTGCAGCCGCTGCACGAGCCCCGCCTTCTGATCCGGCAGCACTTCCGCCACGACCTCGTCGATGCCAAGCCGCTTCGCGACGGCCTCCGCGGTCGTCCGGTTGTCGCCGGTGAGCATCACGACGCGAATGCCTTCCCCGTGCAGCTGCCGAATCGCGTCGGCGGCCGTCTCCTTGATCGGATCGGCAACGCCGATGATGCCAGCCACCTCGCGATTGACGGCGACGAACATCACCGTCTGGCCGTCACGCCGCCACCGGCCGGCGGCGTCCGCCAGCGGGCCCGGCGCGATGTGGAGGTCTTCGAGCAGCGCGGCGTTCCCGAGCGCCACCTCCACGCCGTCCACGCGGCCGGTCACCCCTTTGCCCGTGTTCGACTGAAACGACTCCGCCTTCGCGGGCGCCACGCCGCGCTCGGCCGCTCCGCCGACAACGGCCGCCGCGAGCGGGTGCTCGCTTCCCCGCTCGATCGCCGCCGCGAGGCTGAGGACACGCGACGCGTCCCACCCCGCTGCAGGCTCGATCGCCGTCAACGCAGGCTTGCCAGCCGTCAGCGTGCCGGTCTTGTCGACGACGAGCGTGTTGACGCCGCGCAGCAACTCGATCGCTTCCGCGTCCTTGAACAGCACGCCCACGTCCGCACCCTTCCCCATCGCCACCATGATCGACATCGGCGTCGCGAGGCCGAGCGCGCACGGGCAGGCGATGATGAGCACCGCGACCGCGTTCACGACGGCGTGCGCCATCCGGGGTTCCGGTCCGAAGACCGCCCACGCGATCGCGGTGACGATGGCGATGCCGACGATCAGCGGCACGAAGTAGCCGGAAACGACATCCGCCAGCCTCTGGATGGGCGCGCGGCTGCGCTGCGCCCGCGCGACCATGTCGACGATCTGCGCGAGCAGCGTTTCGCTGCCCACGCGCTCGGCGCGCATGATGAGCGAGCCGGTGCCGTTCACGGTGGCGCCGATGACGCGATCGCCTGCCTGCTTTCCGACCGGCATCGATTCGCCCGTCATCATCGACTCGTCGACGGCGCTCGTGCCTTCCAGGACCACGCCGTCGACCGGTACTTTCTCGCCGGGCCGCACGCGCAAGGTGTCGCCATGACGCACCTGCTCGAGCGGCACGTCCTCCTCCGTTCCGCCGTCGCGCACGCGGCGCGCCGTCTTGGGCGCAAGGCCGAGCAGCGCGCGAATCGCGGAACCCGTCCGGCTGCGCGCGCGCAGCTCCAGGACCTGGCCGAGCAGCACGAGCGTGACAATCACCGCCGCGGCTTCGAAGTAGACGGCCACCCCGCCACTCTCGTCGCGGAACGCGGCCGGGAAGATGCCCGGCGCCAGCGTGGCGACGACGCTGTATGTGTAGGCGACGCCGACGCCGAGCGCGATCAGCGTGAACATGTTGAGGCTGCGGTTGACGAGCGACTGCCAGCCGCGCACGAAGAACGGCCACCCGCCCCAGAGGACCACGGGCGTCGCCAGCCCGAGCTCGACCCAGTGCAGCGACGCGAAGCCGCCCATCGAAATGGCGAGCAGCGCCAACGCCAGCACGGTGCACATCCAGAAGCGCCGCGTCATGTCGCGGAGCTCCTCGTTCTCCGGTTCCTGCGCGGTGATCGTCAACGGCTCGAGCGCCATGCCGCAGATCGGACAGGCGCCGGGGCCGTCGCGGATGATTTCCGGGTGCATGGGGCAGGTGAATTTGATGGCGCGGTAGGGATCGAGGACCGGGGATCGGCGATCAAGTGCTTTTGATCCCTGATCCCTGATCCCTGATCCCTGTACGTACTGCTCGGGATCCGCTTTGAATTTCTCGAGGCAGCTCTCCGCGCAGAAGTAGTACGTCGTGCCCTTGTAGTCGGCGTGGCCCGCCGCGTCGGCGGGATCGATCGTCATCCCGCAGACGGGATCGACGACCTCTCTACTTGCCGGCGTACTGACCGGGGTTGGCATCGAACTTCTTCTTGCAGATGGGCGAGCAGAAGTAATACGTCTTGCCGTTGTACTCGCTCTTCCCCGCGGCCTTCGCCGGGTCCACCTGCATCCCGCACACGACATCGCGTTCCATCAGCCCGTCCTCCCCGGCGAACCGCTCGCCCTCCACAGGTTAATTCGCTTTCCGCGCGACGTGTCAGACGGATCCTGACACGACGCGCGCGGCGTGGACACCTGCCGGCACTGGTGCTAGCCTTGGCTTCTCCCTGAAATCGCGCGCGACGAGGAGGTCGTCATGGCGACCATGTCTTTCACCGCCATGCCCCCCGAGGACGTGCTCCGCCGCATCTGCGGCGAGTACGCGGAGATGCCAGGACTGAGGGTCACGCAGCAGCAGGCGCAGCGCCTGTGGGCCCTCGATGCGTCAACCTGCCGGGCTGCCCTGGAGTTCCTGATCCACGCCGGATTTCTCGTGAAGACGCGGGCTGAACAGTACACGCGGCTGACGGAGGGCCCGTTCGCGTTTCCACCGTTCCGCATGGCGAAGGCCGATCGCGTGCGGACTCCACCGGTCGGGCGGGCCGTGTCAGGCTCGCCTCGCGAACCCGGCAGGATCACGGAGAAGTGAAATCCGTGCGACGGACTCAGTTCACGGCGAGCAGCATGACGTCGAACACGAGCGTCGAGTTCGGCGGAATGCTGTTGATCATCTGCGACCCGTAGGCGAGATTCGGCGGGATGACGAGTCGGCGCTGGCCGCCGACTTTCATCCCGACGACTCCCTGATCCCATCCGGCAATCACGCGTCCGACGCCGAGCTGGAAGGAGAAGTTCATCGAGGAATCGAACTGCGTCCCCTTCGATTCGGGCCTGGCGGGGTCGTATAGCCAGCCGGTGTACTGGACCGTGACCGTGCGCCCCTGCGTCGCGGTCGCACCGGTGCCTTCACGCAGGTCGGTCGCAGAGAACGGCGCCGACGGCGGCGCCGGTGTATTCGACGGCGAGCTCTCGCTGCCCCCGCCACACGCGGCCGCGCTCAACGCGATCGCGACGACGAGCGCGACGCGGATGGGTACGGTCAGCAGCGTCCGCAGCCGGCTCGTCAGCGCGAGCCAGTACACGTTGGCCCCGATGGCCGCGAAGACGATCACCAGGGGCGTCAGGCCGGCAATAGCCAGCATCAGGATTCCATAAGGCATGACGGCACGTGTCGCACAAACCGACAGCCATGCAAGAAACCGCGCCCATCCAGCTCCGCCGCTGACGAAGTGCGCCTTGCCGGCCGCGCCGAACCGTTCAGGCCGGGTCGCGGTCATCCGCTGCCGGAGCAGCAGCAGGAGAAATGCGGTGACGAGCGAGCCGCCGAGCGCCGCAAAGCCGAGGTCGTAGAAGGCGCGATGACCCGTCGAGCGGACCGCGCCGATCGTGATGCCGATGAAGATCGCGAAGTAGTAGGTATAGTCGCCGACCGTCTCGAGCCAGCAGCCGAACACCGACTCCTGGTACTTCAGGCGCGCGACCTCACCATCGCACCCGTCGAGAATGCTGGCGGCCAGCGACACGCAAGCGCCGATGAGGCTCGCCGCGTAGCTGCCGCGGCTGAAGAGCCACGCCGCCCACAAGCCGAGCCCGACGATCGCTAACGAAATCTGGTTGGCCGTGACCGGCGTCCGGATGAGGACGAGGCTGATCGGCAGCGAGATGCGGCGGTTGAAGCGCGCCAGCACGCCGTCGGTCGGCTTGAAGACAGCGCGCCGCAGCGCGAGCTCCGCCGCGGGCACGTCCTCCTGCCGCTGCACGCTGAGCGCGTGACCGGGGATCGATCCCGGGCCGATGACGCGGACGCTCGAGCCGGCCGGACGCTCGGCGTTGATCGCCTCGATCCATTCCGCGTCGGTCGTGGCGAGGACGAGCGGCGGCAGCGCGCCGCCGATGCGGCTGGCGACGGCGCGCAGATCGTCCGCGCTGCGCGGGGCCCACGCGATGATGCGGGCGCAGCCGTCGCGCGCCGCCGCGCGCAGCACGCGCTCGGCGATCGGCAGCCCGCCGATGCGCGTCATCGGCGACACCAGCGCCTGGCGCGCGCGAACATCGCGAGTCGACGGGGCTTGCCCCGGGCGAGCGGAGCCAGTCGAGGAGTCCGCGAGGTACAGCAGCGTGACGCCCGTGCGCTGTGCGTGGGGGACCCTCCGCGGATACACGGCGAAACCGACCCCCGCCCAGAAGAGACCGCGCGCCCGGCGGGCGACCGCCAGCGCCGCGCCCGCGGGCGCCAGGCCGACGGCCGACGCGACCGCGAGGTGCGACGCCTCGAGCGCGCCGAGGCTGCCCGGGACCGGCGCGAAGACGATGCTGACCACGCGCGTGAAGGTTTCGATCGTCAGCGCGGTCGCGAAGCTCGATGCGGCGCCGACGGCGCGCAGCACGACCCAGACTTCCGCCGCCATCAGCGCGTAGTTGACGGCGTCGAGCGCGACGACCCGCAGCACCCGGCGGCGATCGGTGCGTGCGAACTCGAGGAGCTGGCGTTCAGCCTGCACGAGGAAGCGCCCGGCCGCGTGTCCGCCAAGCAGGCCCCGCGTCCTGCGCGTGAGCCACTCGAGGAAGCGGCTCATATACGTCCCCTCGCCGCGCACGGCCGCCACGATGAGCAGGATGAAGAGCGCCGCGACGAACGCGAACCAGAAGAACATGTCGCGCCAGTACGGCGCCAGCGGCATCGTCATCAGCGTGACCGCGGCCCAGACGCCGACGAGCGCGAGCGTGACGATGGAGAACGATAGCCGTTCGAGGATGACCGAGGCCGTCACCGCGGGCGCCGGCGCTTCGTCCTTCAGCAGCACCACCTTCAGCGGCTCGCCGGCGACGCCGCTGACGGTGACGTAGCTGAACGCCTCGGCCGCGAGCCGGATGCGCAGCAGCCGCCGGAACGGACGCGCCACGCCCGGCGGAAAGCAGAACCGCCACGTCAGCGTCCGCAGCAGCTGCGAGACGCCGTTGATGAGGATGACGACGGGGAGCGCGACGCCGAGGCTGGCCGACATCCGTGCGAGCGCGTGGAGATCGAAGCGCGCGACCGCCGCCGCGAAGAGCGCGATGCCGACCACGAGCGGCGCCCAGCGCAGAAGCCGTCTCATGTAAACAGCGCGGCCGCTTCCCGCAGGTCGGCCACCGTGTCCACGTCGCACCACGCGGAGCCGTCGGTCTCGACGCCACGCATCAGGCCGCGCGCCGCCAGACGCCGCACACCGCCGCTCAGCGAGGTGTCGCCCGCCGCGACCGCTTCCTCCAGCGCCGCGAAAATGGACGAGGCGAAGACGAAGACGCCCGTGTCGAGCGCGTCGAACGGCTCGAGCTGCTTGCCGATCGCGGTGATCCGATCGCCGTCGAGCCTGACGCGCGTCGCTTCGTCCGCGCGCACCGCGGTGGCGGGGCCGCGGTCGACGGCCAGCAGCGACTCGCCCGGCGCCGACGGGTGCGTGAGGAGCCGCGCGAGAACCTGCCAGTTGAAGATGTGATCGCCCATCAGCAGCGCGAACCGTTCGTCGCCGACGTGCGGCTTCGCGACGAGCGCCGACACGCCGTTCTCCTCGTGCCAGCGGTCGTTCTGATGGAACCGCACGGTCACCCCCGGCGGCGCGCCGGCGGCGGCGGCCGCCCGGACCGCGCCGGCCTGGTAGCCGACGATGACGTCGATCAGCTGGATGCCGGCGCACGCGGCGGTCAGCAGGGTCCGGCTGATGAGCGGCATTCCGGCCACGGGCGCCAGAAGCTTTGAGGGGGTCGAGCTGCCGAGAAAGCGATCGCCATTGCCGGCGGCCAGTACGACCGCACGGCGCACAGGCACACTAGTACGCACGTCGCGTTGTCGAACCCCGCGCGTCCAGCCTCAGTGGCCGGATCAAACACGCGGCGTCTCAGTCGGATCGACTGTAACCCGGACGTGAAGGTGGTGTTACACCGAATTTGCGGATGAGGCGGCGCGAATGTTCATCGTGATTCCCGATAGAGATCGGTCAATGCCTTCACGTCGTTCATCGACAGTCCGGTGGCCCTCGGCGTGCCGATGTCGTCGGCCGTTTGCAGCAGCCGGCGGTAGTTGCCGAAATAGCGCGGGCCGTCGCCCGGCTGGCGGAACAGATACATGATGTCGTCGAAGTTCCGCGTGTGCTCCAGGCCGAGCGCGTGCCCGAGTTCGTGCAGCGCGGTCAGGTAGACGACGATGCCGCGCGTGAGCGGATCGACCTCGATGGGCGCGTCCGCCGCGATGTTGACTTCGGCCGCGTCGATCAGGCCGCGCGCATCGATGTGCGGCCGCGTCTCGCCGTAGTTGCCACCCGCGCCGTTGAAGTAGATGCGGATGCCGGCGCTGTCCGCCACGAACGTGCGCTGAAGCGTGAAGGCGCCGCCCGACGCGGTCGTCCAGGTCTTCAGCGCCTTTTCGACCAGCTGGTCTCCCTGCGGCGGCAGGTTCCGGCGGTCGACGAAGACTGGAATGACCGAGTGCATGGCCCAGTGCGCGTCGGGCGAGGCCGCGAAGAGGCCCTGCGGCGTGGGGACACCGACCAGGAAGGCGAGCAGAAGCAGCATCGCGGGGAAGAATAAATCGATTCGCCCACTGATACCTTCTTCTTTTCTTTGTCCGGTTGACAACCTACAAACTCGCCTGTAGGTTTTTCCTCATGCTCAAAACGGCTCTTTTCCTCCCCGTCCTGATCCTCGCCTCCGTGGCGCCCGCGTTCGCCCAGGCGGCGAGCGCCTCGATCTCCGGCACCATCACCGACACGCAGGGCGGCGTGCTGCCCGGCGTGACGCTCACGGTTCAAAACGCGGAAAACGGGGTCGTGCGCACGAGCGTCACCGAAGGCGACGGCAAGTACCGCGTTGCCGGCCTCAACCCCGGGCGCTACAACCTCACCGCCGATCTGACCGGCTTCCAGATGGTCGCGGTCAGGGACATCACGCTGCAGATCGGCCAGGACTACACGAAAGACTTCCAGCTCGCGCTGTCGACGCTGCAGGAATCGGTGACGGTCACCGGCGAGGCGCCAATTGTCGAAGCGACGAAGTCCGAGGTGGCGACGGTGGTCACGCAGGAGCAGATTGCGTCGCTGCCCGTCCAGGACCGGACGGCGCTGTCGCTGTCGCTGCTGCTGCCGGGCGTCGGCGCCGACACGACGCGCGCGAAACGGAACGCGACCAACGTCGGCGCCAGCGTGACGACGAGCGCGACGACCTACCTCGTGGACGGCCTGTCGAACTCGGTGAACAAGAGCGGCGAGCAGCGCCACGACATCCCCGAGGCGGCCATCCGCGAGTTCGCGGTCCACACCACGCAGCTGCCGGCGCAGTACGGCCAGCGCGTCGGCGGGGTGGTGAACATCGTCACCAAAAGCGGCACCAACGACCTGCATGGCGAGGCGTTCGAGTTCTTCCGCAACCAGCAGATGAACCGCAACGACATCTTCACGCAGCAGCAGATCGACGCCGGCCGCGCGGATCCGCGCTACAAGCGCAACCAGTACGGCTTCGCCGCGGGCGGTCCTGTCATCCGCAACAAACTGCACTACTTCGGCACGTTCGAGCGGACGCGGGAGCACTCCTTCTTCACGGTGCCGGCGCCGGTGCAGTTCTATCCGAGCCTGGTCGGCAGCTACGAGGGCGGGTCGTTCACCAACATCGCGTTCGTGCGCACCGACTACCAGATGAACGCGAAGCAGAACCTCTTCTACCGCTACATCAACCAGCACACCGAGTTCTTCTGCAGCAACTGCGGCGGCACCTCCTCATCGTTCAGCAACCTCGACAACCTGATCCCGCGCGACATGCATGCGCTCGGTCACACCTGGGTGCTGTCGAACCGCGTGCTGAACGAGTTCTACTTCATGCGCGCGACGGCGTCCGACCGCAACTACCAGAACAAGGACTACGTGCCCGCGAACATCCTGAACAACCCGGTGACGATGCCGGCTTCGCTCGGCGCGGGCCAGTACATCGGCACCCTGCAGTACCGCTTCCCGAGCGTCATCTGGGGGAACAACCAGTGCCTCTGGCCGTGCCGCACCGGCACGATGACGACCTTCACCGAGGCGCAGGAAACGCTGTCGATCGCCTCCGGCCCGCACAACTGGAAGATTGGCGGCAGCGTCCAGTTCTTCCCCACGCACGAGTGGGCGGCGAGCAACCCGGGCACCTGGACGTTCGGCCGCGACCAGTTCTTCGACCCGCTGAACCCAAGCTTCAACTTCAACTCGCTGACGGCGCCGACGCAGTTCCAGGCGGCCTTTCCCAACGTCTACCGCGACATCGTGAGCCACACCTATGCGGCGTACGTGGCGGACGAGTGGAAGCCCGCTGGCGGCGTGACGCTCAACCTCGGCCTGCGCTACGACCTCCAGACCGGCGTCTGGGACGAGCACCACACGCAGGCGGAATATCCGCGGCCGCTGCCGTACGTGAACTTCGCGTCGCGCGGAGACAGGAACAACGTCGGGCCGCGCGCCGGCATCGCGTGGGACGTCATGAAGACCGGCAAGCTGGTCGTGCGCGGCGGCTACGGGCTCGTCTACACCAACGTGACCAACGCGACGCAGGGGACCGAGATCACGGCGCTCAAGCAGAACACCATCATCATCAACAACCCGAGCTATCCCGATCCGTACCAGGGCCGCGATCCCGCGTCGTTCGCGTCAACGGCGCCGCCCAACATCAACATCCTGAGCAACGACCTCGTCAACGCGCCGGTGAACACCTACAGCGCGGGCTTCTCGCAGCAGCTGCTGGCGGACACCGCCATCAACGTCGACGGCGTCTACCAGAAGGCGAGCGACTACTTCACGCAGGAGAACGTCAACACGCCGCGCAACGGCGCGCGGCCGCTGCCCGAATGGGGGCAGATCGTCTCGACCGACCCGATCGGCAAGTGGAGCTACAAGGCGCTGCTCGTCCGCCTCGAGAAGCGGCTGTCGCACCGCTATCAGTACCAGGTCTCGTACACGCTGGCGAAGCAGGACGGCAACTACGGCTCGCCGGACCTGGTCGGCATCAACCAGGGCGGCGTGATCACCGACTTCTACAACCCGCAGTTCGATCTCGGCCCGCTGCCGAGCGACCGCCGCCACGCGCTCGTCGTCAGCGACGCGTTCCAGCTGCCGTACGACGTCGTCCTCGGGACGATCTTCAACTTCCGCACGACGACGCCGTTCAGCGCGCGCGCCGGCACCGACCTCAACGGGGACGGCAACAACACCGATTACGTGCCCGGCACGACCAAGAGCATGGGCAACCGCGACAATGAGGCGATGATGACGGCGGTCAACGCGTACCGGGCGACGCTCGGCCTGGCCGCGCTGCCCGTCAGCCAGATCGACGACAACACGCTCTATCGCTTCGACATCCGCGGCAGCAAGGCGATCAACCTGGGTGGCGGGCGCAGGGTGGAGTTGATCGGGCAGGTGTTCAACCTCTTCGGCCGCACCAATCTCGGCGGCGTCGGCAGCCAGTACCAGACCAACGCGCGCGCCGCGACGTTCGGTCAGATCCTCACAGCGCAACCACGCCAGCAGGGGGAAGTCGCTCTCCGCTTCGCCTGGTAGCGTTCGGCAGGCGCCGCTGCGAAGACAAAAGTCTTCCGCCGCGGCGCCTAATTTCTGCGCTGCTGTTCAAATCGGACCAGAAACCCGCGCCTCTTCTGGCACGTTCCTCGCCCCCGTGACGCGCCTCCGCCGGTTCCCCCCGAGGCATGGAAGTGGGCTATGGACAACAACGCGCAGCTGAAAGTCGTGCCGATTCAAGCGTCAGACGATGCGGCGCTGAACATATTTCCGACTGAATCGCCGGCGACGAACAAAGGGCGATCGAAGCTCGCGTCGATGGCGCTCATCGGCGGAGCGACCGCTGGCGTCGTGGCCGCGGCGGTCGGCGCCGCATTCTGGTTGAACGCCCACCCGAGTGCCGCCGCGCCCGCGACCGGCTCATTGACCGTCGAATCGGAACCGTCCGGCGCGCGCGTCTTCGTGGACGGCAGCGCGCGCGGCATGACGCCGCTCACCATCGCGCTGGTCGAAGGGAAGCACCAGCTCCGTCTCCAGGAGGGGACGCGCACGCAGGAGATCCCGCTGGCCATCAAGCCGGACGCGACGGTCGTGCACCACATCACCTGGCCCGCGGACGGCGCGGCCGCCGCGCTCGGCGCAACCGCCACGGGCAGCCTGCGCATCGTCAGCGAGCCGTCGGCGGCGGCCGTCACGATCGACTCGATCGATCGCGGCTCGACGCCGCTCACCGTCGCCGGGCTCAGCGTCGGCCAGCACGAGGTCCTGGTCCGGACCGGCGGGAAGACTCAGCGGCGGACGCTGCAGGTAGACGCGAACACGACGACATCGCTCGTCATCTCGGGCGTCGAGAGCGGCACGCCGTCAGGCTGGCTGTCTGCCGCGACGTCGGCGCCGCTGCGCATTTTCGAGTCGGGCAGGCTGGTGGGCAGCACCGAGAGCGATCGCATCATGCTGCCGGCCGGCGAGCACACCTTCGAGTTCAGCAGCGACGCGCTCGGCTTCTCCGCGACACGCACGGTGAGTATCGGCGCGGGCCAGACCGCGTCGGTCGCGCTGCCGATGCCGCAGGTGACGGTCAGCCTGAACGCGGTCCCGTGGGCGCAGGTGTGGGTGGACGGCCAGGCGCTCGGCGCGACGCCGATTGGCGATTTCAAGACGAACATCGGCACCCACGAAGTGATCTTCCGCCATCCGCAGCTCGGCGAACGGCGCCTGACGGCGCTGTTGACGCTCAAAGAGCCGGCGCGCGTCGCCATCGACATGACGAAACGGTGATGACGATGAAACGAAACATTGCGTTGCTTACGGTCGTCGCTTCCCTTTCGGCGGCCTCGGCCGCCTTCGCCGCCGACGAACCGCTCTCCGACGCCAAGGCGCTGTTTGCGGCCGCGTCGTTTGACGGCGCCCTGGCGGCGCTCGAACGGCTCGACTCGGAAAACGCGGCCCAGCCGGAGGCGCTCGAATACAAGGCGCTCTGCCTGCTCGCGCTCGGCCGATCGGCCGACGCGCAGAAAATCACCGAAACGCTCGTGGCGACGGTGCCGACGTTTGCGCCCGCCGACGGCGACCTGTCGCCGCGGTTCGCAGAGCTGCTGACCGACACGCGGCGCCGCATCGTGCCGGCGGTCGCCAAGCGCCTGTTCGCCGACGCGCGCGATCAGTACCGATCGAAGAAGGGCGCCGACGCCCGGCAGGCGTTCCAGCAGGTGATGACGCTGGCCGGCGATCGCGTGTGGCGCGACACCGCTGAAGCCGAGGACCTGCGGACGCTCGCGTCCGGCTTTCTCGAGCTGATCGACGGCGCCTCCGCGCCGGCGCCGAAAGCGGCGGCCGAGCCCCCACCGCCGGCCGCGCCAGCCGCTGTCGTCGCGGCGCCCCCAGTCGCGGCGGCGGCCGTCACGCCCGCGGGGCCGAAGGCCGTCGCGCCCGTCGCGACGAAGGCCGTTCAGCCCGCGTCGGCCGTGGCGGCGCTCGCCCAGGTCGAACCACCTGTGCCGATTCGCCAGGCGATGCCGAAATGGGTCGCTCCCGACCGCGTCAGCGCGATACGCACGTTTCACGGCGCCATCAGGCTGCGCATCGGCGCCGACGGCCACGTCATCGACGCGTCAATGGGCACGCCGACGCATCCCGACTACGACACGCTGCTGCTCGAGGCCGCCCGGAGCTGGGTCTACAAGCCCGCGACGCGGAACGGCCAGCCGATTGAGGTCGAGAAAGTGGTGGAGTTCTATCTGCAGTCGAAGTGATCGGACAATAGCCGGTCAGGTATCAGGTCTGGCCCGCCTGATACCTACCCGTCGCCCGACCCGAAGCCGATAATCTCTCCGTGGGCGATTTCGACGATGACCTCGATCATCTTGCGTCCGAACTGAACCTGGTCGCGCCGCAGCGCACCGCGGAAGCACCCGGCACCCATCGGTCGATTGAATCGTGGCTCCGCCGGCTGCGCGAGCTCCAGGGGAGCGACCTCCTGCTCGTCACCGGCGCGCCGCCGCTCGTACGGGTGCAGGGGCGGCTGCTGCCGACGTCGGAGCTCGTGCTCGGCAACGACGACATCACCGCGGCAATCGCGCCGCTCGTCTCGTCGCGGCTGCACGACGCGTATCAGCGCGGCGCGGCCATCGACCTCGCGTTCACCGTCCGCGGCCTCGGACGGTTCCGCATGAACTATCACCGCGAGCGCGGCCGCGCCGCGGCCGCCATCCGCGCGCTGCCGCTGCGCATTCCAAAGCTCGCCGACCTGCACTTCACGCACGAGATCGGCCTGCTGTCGACGGTGCCGCGCGGCCTCGTGCTGATCGCCGGCCCCACCGGGTCCGGCAAGACGACGACGGTGGCGGCGCTCGTCGCGGAGATCAACGCGCGCGACGCGCGGCACATCGTGACCGTGGAGGACCCGATCGAGTACGACCACGCCCACCAGCGCAGCGTGGTCGAGCAGATCGAAATCGGCGTGGATGCGCCCGACTTCCCCACCGCCCTGCGCTCGGCGCTGCGGCAGGCGCCCGACGTGATCGTCGTCGGCGAGATGCGCGACCCGGAGACGATGCGCATCGCGCTCGCCGCGGCGGAAACGGGCCACCTCGTGTTCGCGACGGTGCACGCGACCGACGTCGCCGCGGCGGTGGCGAGGATCGCCGACGGCTTCCCGGTGGAGCGCCAGAACGCGGTGCGCCAGGAGCTGGCGATGGCGCTCTCGGCGGTGCTGACGCAGACGCTGATTGCGACGGCCTCCGGCGCGGTGGTGCCGGCGGCGGAGCTGCTGGTGGTGAGCTACGGCGCCCGCCAGCACATTCGCAAGAACGCGCTGCAGCACCTGCACCAGGAGATCACGATTACGCGGAAGGCCGGATCGTTCAGCTTCGAGGAATCGCTGGCGAAGCTGGTGGAGCGGGGGACAATCGATCGGAACGAGGCGCGCCTGCGCGCGCCGCATCCCGAGGAGTTCGATTCGATTAAAACCTGACGCCCTACTTGGCGTCCCGCGCCTCGCGGGTGATCTGCGCCACGATCTTGTTGTACTCGGTCATCACCTCGGTCACCGTGCCGGTGACGGCGTCGACATCCGGCTTGGCCGGCATCAGCTGCCGCTCGATCGTGACCATGCCCTTTTCAATCGCGTCGTACGCCTCGCGCGAGCGCTCCTTGACGAGGTCCTCGATGTTGTCCCAGTTGTCGTTGAACGCGTCGAACGAGGCCTTCGCCTTCGCGAGGTTCCCCGCTTTCAGCGCCGGCGTGACCTCGCGCAGGTGCGCCCGCTCGATCCGCAGCCGCGCCACCTCGTCGTAGAGGCGATTGAGCGGCATCGACTTCTCGACCAACGCCAGCATCTCGTCGTACTTCGCCAGCATCGCCTTCGCGTCGGCGAGGATCGCGGCCGTGTCGGGATTCGGCTTGGTGAGCGCGTCGGTGACGGCTGTCTGGTAGTGATGCTCGATCTCGTTGTACAGATCCATGCTGCGCGTGCTGACGTACACCTCGACGCCGTTCCACGCGGAGTCGTAGTCGTCCATGTCGGCCTTCGCGGCCGCCGCGTTCTTCTTCTCCAGATCCGCGATCGTCTTGACGAGGATCGGCCGCACGGCACGCAGGCTCGTGACCTCGAAGCGAGCCGCGCCGCCCGCGCGCGCCTGCCCGGCAAAGGCGGGCAACGGAGCCAGCAGCAGGCCGATGACGATGAATGACACGTTGAAATGACGCATGACGTCCTTCTCCTTCGCGAGCCGCATGTTACACCCACGGTCATGAACGCGTCGCGAAGCGCGGGGCCTGGCCGCAATCATGCCCGGTGGAGACGGACCCGCCTGAGATGCCGCGCGCCGATACTCCTCCGGCTGGACAAACGCCCGCGTTCGGACAATATTCTTCGCGGAAAGGAACGTTGCCCATGAACAGACTCCATACATCCGTACTTGCCGGCGCCGCGCTGCTCTGCGCGACGACGGTCCTCGCGCAGGCGCCGATCCAGCCGGTCACGATGAAGCAGCTGAAGCCCGACGTGTGGGCGGGCCTCGGCGGCTCTGGCGGCAACAGCACGATCTACATCGGCAAGACGAGCGTCATCGTCGTCGACGCGAAGCAGACCGAGGCGGGCGCCAAGGACCTGCTCGCCGAGATCGCGAAGATCACGCCGAAGCCGGTGACGACCGTGTTCCTGACGCACAGTGACGGCGATCACGTCAACGGGCTGGTTGCCTACCCCGCCGGCGTCAAGGTGATCTCGCACGAGAACAACAAGAAGGAGCTGCAGGCCGCGCTCGCCGCGGGCGGCCGCGGCGCGCCGCCGCCGGATCGCCTGCCGTCGCAGGTCACGACGAAGCAGAAGGAGACGATGACCATCGACGGCGTGAAGCTGGAGCTCTATCACTGGGCGCCCGCGCACACCAGCGGCGACCTGATCGTCTACTCGCCGCAGAACAAGATCGTCTCGACCGGCGACATCGTCGTCACCAACCGCGCGGACGACAATCCGAACATCCACATGGAGAAGAACGGATCGGTCGAGGGCTGGATGGCGAACGTGAAGGGGATGATCGGCCTCAACGCCGACATGTACGTGACGGGCCACGGCGACGTCCTCACCAAGGCCGACCTGCAGCGGAAGCTGGCGGCGGTGACCGAGCGGCGCAACAAGATTGCCGCGATGGTCAAGGAAGGCAAATCGCTCGCGGATATCAAGGCAGCGCTGCCCGATGCGCCGGCGCCTGGCGCCCGTGCGGCAGCTCCACCGGCAGCGGCGAACGCCGCCCCGGCCGCGGCGCGCGGTCCGGTCCCGGGGTTCGTCGACGCGGTCTACGCGGAGCTGACGAAAAAGAAAGCGACGTAGGACGAACGCTCACGACCCCATCGATTCCTTCGACCTGAGCGGGATTCGGGCACCAACCTTGCGCCTGCAGCTGGGTGGAGGAATCGATGGGTATCGAGCGCCGCGAAAAGGGACGACGTGCGGAGGTCGTGAAGGCCGTCGTGGACCACGTCGTTCACAAAGCGGAAACTACAGTCACCCTCGAGGGGCTGCAGGACTTCCTCCATATTCCACAAGAGGCCGCCGGACGGATCGTGTCGAGCCTGGTCAACGCCGGAATCGTGCGCGAGGTGCGAGACGGCGTGTGGAGCCGCGTGCCCGACCTCCCTCCAACCGCCACGTAAGTTGTTTGCCGTCCTCAAATTGAGCACGGGATTTCCCTCGGAAATTCAGGCCTGAGCTCGTCAGGGCCGCCGGCCTTTCGTGAGAGCGACACAGCCGTAATCGTGTACCATCCGGCCATGCCGACACACGATTCCGCTCGCATGCTCGCCCGCCGGTCGTTTTTCTCGAAACTTGGCTTCGGCCTCGCCGGGGGCGCCGCCGTTGGCGCGGCTGGTTCGCCGGCGCAGGCGCAGTCCTCGTCGGAAGGCTTCCAGCCGGCGCGCCACGCGCAGGACGACTGGTACGGCCAGGTGCCCGGCAAGCATCGCTTCGTCTTCGACGCGCCGTATGCTGACGGGATGTCCAGCGCGCTGCAGTTCGTCAACAACTACTACAACCTGAACGTCAGCGAGTACGGTCTGAAGGACAGCGACCTCGCGGTCATCCTCGTCGCGCGGCATCAGTCCACGATGTTCGCCTACACCGATGCCGTCTGGGCGAAATACGGCAAGCCGATCGCGGACCGTATCAACCTCGTCGATGCGAAGACGAAACAGCCGCCGACGGCCAACATGTACAAGGATCGCCTCGACACGCTGATCAAGCGTGGGGTGCAGATCGCCGTGTGCCAGCAGGCGACGCGCGGCAACGCGGGCGCCATCGCCATGGCGACCAGTCAGACGCAGGAGGCGGTGTTCGAGGAGTTGAAGGCGAACCTGCTTCCGAATGCGCGGCTGGTGCCGGTCGGCATCCTCGCGGTCAACCGCGCGCAGGAGCACGGCTACTCGCTGGCGGTGAGCGAGCGCGCGTAGGGGCCGGCTTTAGCCGGCCCTAGTTCGTGTTTCCCGCCTTCGCGAAGATCTTCGCGAACTCGTCGTTGGCGCCCACGCGCCCGTGCGTCGGCACGTGCTGCGCCACGTCGAGCTTCAGCTTGACGATGTTCTGATACAGCGTCTTTGCCGCCGCCGTCGGTGCGGGCACGGCCGCGCCCTGCGCCGGCGGTGAGTAGAGATCGGCGTTGTAGAGGATCTTCTCCTTCGGCAGGTACGCCATCAGCATGTCCTGGCTGTGGTTCCCCTGCCGCAGCGACGGGTCGCCGAGCTCGTACGCCATGTCCTGCACGTGGAACACCTCGAGCATCCGCACGCCGTCGGTGACGACGTAGGGCGCCGTGGCGCGCGTGTCGCCGCCGACGGTCTCGATCGGCGCCGGCCGCCGGCTGATCATGTACATCGGCGAGTACTTCGCCATGCGATCCGGATCGAGCTCCCGCGGCGCCGGGTAGAACATGATGTCGAGGTAGTACTGCTTGTTCGATTCATGCGTGACGATCGCCGTCCCCATCGAGAGGAACGTGCGCAGGCCGCCGGCGTGGTCGAAATGGTGGTGCGTGTTGACGAGGTACCTGATCGGCTTGTTCGGGGCGAGCCGGCTGGCCTCGGCGATGACCGCGAGTGAGCGCGCCTCGTTGTTCGGCGCCTCGACGACGGCGACGAAGTCCTTGAACTCGACGACCATGCTGTTGTGCGTGCCGCCGGTCACCGCCCACACGCCGTCGGCGAGCTTCTGGCTCGCGGCTCTCACCGGCGCGATCGTCGCGGTGCGCACGGCGTCGGGCACCGGCATCGTCTGCACCGGCACGTTCCCCTTCACGTCGGCGATCTTGTACTCGTAGTAGTTGTGCGCCGGGTTGAGCCGCGGGTCGCCCTGGTGCACGTGCACGAGCTGCGGAAACTTGATGCCGCTGAAGTCCTTGTACTCCGTGTAGCGCATCTCGTAGTCCATGTCGCCGTACACCGGGTTCGGAAACCAGGTGTCGACGAGCTCCACGAGATTCTGATCGTTGACGGTGACGTTCATCTTGTAGCCGCGCGCCGGCGTCCGGGCTGCAGGATCCGCGATCGGGATGGTGAACGAGACGATCGTCACCTTGCGGCCGAACTGCGACAGGCCGAAGTCCGACGGACCGACGATGGGCGTCGTGATGGCGGTGGCATCGGTCGCCGCGAGGCCGGCCTTGAGCGCCCCGTGCGGCGTCAGCGCCAGCTCGAGCTGGCGAAGGATGGCGTACGGGACCCCGTCGAGATACATGCGCGTGAACGGTACCGGCGTGCTGCCATTCACGTCCCACGCGTAGCCGCTGCCGAGAATCGACGTGACGTGCGCTTCGGGCATCGGTACCCGGCCGAACGTCGGATAGCTCCCCTGCCGGCGCGTGTAGTCCTCGCGCGACCACTTCGCGTCGTAGTCGATGACGCGCGTGTAGCCGGCGACCTCGAAGTGCGGCCAGTCGCCGTCGACGGCGCCGTAGGTCTGGCCGATCTGCGACGACCAGCCGGCGCCCGAGTACTGGATGGTCCTGAGGTTCTCGCCGCCCATCGCCTTCAGCGACGCCTGCAGCACCGCGCGGGCATCCTGCGCCGACGCGGGTCCCGCCATCAGCGCGAACGCCGCCGCCACGATCGCAATTCTTTTCAACATAAGTGCCCCCACACGGCGGGCGAAGTGTGACATGGCCGTATAATCCCCCGCAACTCTCGCAACCACGAAGGCGCGAACCACGAAGGCGCTGGCGCGCCAGCACGAAGCACACGAAGCGCACGAAGAAGACGAAGACTAGGAGATGTGCGATGAGGATGAAGAAGTGGGCCTGCCTTGGACTCCTGTCGGCTCTTGCCGCCTGCTCGTCGCCGCAGGCGCCCGCGTCGAACAACCAGGCGCAATCCGCGGCGGACCCGCGCGCCGACGCCGCGGAAAACGTGCGCCTCGTCGGCTTCAACGACATGCAGGGCCGCCAGGCACTGCAGCTGACCGCGAAGTCCGACCCCGCCAACGGCAACTGGCTCTACGTCGGCCTCACGCCGAACGATCGTAACGATCCGCAGGCGTCCGACGACGGCGAAGGAAACGATGAACCCATCATGAACCCGATCACGGGCAAGATGGAATGGAACGGCACGGCGATCGTCAACATCGACGACCCCGCGAACCCGAAGTTCGTCTGGCACATCCCGAACGAGGAGGCGCACGTCAACTCGCGCTCGGTCTCGGTCGTCTACGACTACGGCTTCAACTCGAACCCGGCGGGACGCGACTACCTCATTCGCAGCTGGGACACCGGCAAGAAGTTCAAGTTCGAAATCTGGGACATCACCGACCGCGGCACCGACCCGTCGAAGATCTCCAAGGTGAGCGAGATCACCGGCACGCCGCCCAACAACTGCGGACCCGGCTGCGGCGGCACGTTCATCCGCCGCGCCCATAAAGGATGGTGGTCGAACAAGACGGGTTACTTCTATTCGAGCTCGGGCGAACCGGGCTATCGCGGGCTGACGATCATCCACATCTGGGACCTGAAGGACCCGAAGAACCCGAAGTTCGTCAGCCGCATCGCCTCGCCGAGCCAGAAGGACGGATTGCCGGGGTATCAGAACGAGTACGCGCATCACCCGCTGGTGGACGAGGACAACCACCGCCTCTACATCGGCTTCCGCGGCGCCGGCCTCGCCGGCGGCTGGGACATCTCGGACATCAAGAACCCGAAGATGGTCTGGCTGATCGACACCAACCCGCCCGGGCGCGGCCCGCACACGGTGTCGCCGATCAAGTACGAGGAGGTGCCGAACTTCAAGGGGCCCGACGGCCTGCCGCGCACCTACGCGTTCATCACCGACGAAGCGGCGGGCAACGCCGACATGAAGCCGTGCGCGAGCGGCATCCGGTCGAAATCGTACATGGTGGACATCACCGACGAAACGCACCCGTTCCCCGTCTCGACGTGGCAGGTGCCGGTCGGCACCTTCTGCGACAAGGGCGGTCGCTTCGGCCCGCATCAGCACGCGGAAAAAGTGAACAGCGAGCTCAACCGCTTCGAGGACAAGCTGGCGTGGGTCGCCTACTTCAACGCGGGCATCCGCGTGGTCGATCTCTCCGACCCGTACAACCTGAAAGAAGTCGGCTACTACCTGCCGAAGACCAACTCGCAGTCGCATCCGATTGCGAAGGGACAGCCGACGGCGATTCAGATCAACGACGTCACCATCGACCACCGCGGCCTCGCGTACGCGTCCGACCGCGTGGGCACCGGCCTGTTCGTGCTGGAGTACACGGGCAAGAAGCCGGCGACGGCTACGCGGTAGGGATCGGGGATCGGGGATCGGGGATCAGGGATCAAAAGCGTTGCTGGACGGGATCCGGCAACGTTCTTGATCCCTGCGATCCGCCCGCGCTACGCGAGCTGCTCGTTCGTGGCCTCCGGGCTCGACGCCGCGGAAAATCGCCGGCGTCGGCCCGCAGACCTACCTCGTGAGCGAAGATGCACCTTTCGATGCTCGACCGACTCGATCTCTACGGCCTCCGCCGCGATTTACCGTCTGACGCCGATGGCGGCGCTCGCAGTCGGCCGCTCACGAACAGCTCGGACGGCGGTAAGCGCGCCATGTTTCGGGAACGTAGACCCGATCCCCGATCGCTGATCCCTGCTACCTACTGCCACCTGCCCCCTGCCACCTGCCCCCTGCCACCTGCCCCCTAGAATCGCGTAATCACCTCGAACGTCGCCGCGCGCGGCGTCTGCGGGTTCGTATAGGTGGCGAACGTCTGCGGGTTGTAGATCCGGTTCGCCCCCTGGCGGCTGTACTCGGTGAAGTGGCCGGCGTTGAGGAGGTTGAACACCTCGAAGCCGAGCTCCACGTTGCGGCCGGCGCCGAAGGGGATGCGCTTGCCCAGCTTCACGCCCACGCTGTGCACGTCCGGCGCGCGCGGCTGCCCTTCGCCGCGCGTCGGGTAGAAGAAGCGGATGCGCGTGGCCAGCGGATTGGACTGCCGTACGCCCGTCGATGACACGACCGTCGACGGCCCGAACGCCGCGATGGCCGGGCTGTTGGCCGGCAGCTGATCGATCACCGCGCCCGTCCAGTTGCCCGCCACGATCGTGTAGCTCCCCGAGGCCACCAGGTCCCACGGCGCGTGCCACGTGCCCGCCATGCGGATCGAGTACGGGTTCCACATCGGGTTGTTGACCAGCGAGTTGCCGGTCGCGAGGCTGTTCTGGTCCACCACGCCGTCGGTACGCCAGATGTTCTTGTTGTTCGGGAAGGCATCCGGCTGGATGAACCGCGCGGGGTCGGTCGGGTTCCACGTCCCCTCGAGGTGCTGCCACTGCCGTTGCACCGTGAAGAGCGCCTGGAAGCCGTGCGTCATGTTCTTCGTCAGCGTCGCCTGCAGCGCGCGGTAGTGCGTCGTGCTCCACGAGTTGTTCGTCAGGCGGTACAGCAGCCCCTGGTTCGGATCCACCTTGCCGAAGCCGATGAACGGCTTGAACGGCGCGTCCGGGTAGATGCCGTTGATGTCGACCTGCGCGAACTGATCGTGGTTGACCTTCACGATGCCCGCCACGTCCATGGCGATCTGGCCCGGGAACTGGCGGCGGTAGCCGAGCGACCACTCGTCGAAACTCGGCTGGTGCAGCTCGGGATCGAACTGCAGGCTCGAGATCGACGTCGCCACCGGCGGCGTCGTGATCACTGTCTCGAAGACTCCATCCGCGTTCAGGTCGTAGGTGTTGCGCAGCCCCTGCGCATCGTTGCCGCCGAAGGACGGGACCGGGTTGCGCGTCCCCATCAGCTGCTGGTGGTACTTGCCGTAGGTGCCGCGCAGCACGTTCTTCGCGTCCGCGGTGAGCACGTACGAGAAGCCGAGGCGCGGCGCGATCTCGGTGCTCGACTGCCGCTGCAGGCTCCGCAGCACGTCGAAGCGGCGCACCACATCCACCCGCAGGCCGAACGTCGTCGTCAGGCGGCCGGCCTTCCAGCTGTCCTGGCCGTAGAAGCCGATGTCCTTGTCGCGCCCGCTCGACTGATCGAGATTCAGGTCGCCGAGCACGAACTGCCGCGCGAACGGAATGGTGCCGGCCGCCGCGTTGTTCGGGTCGACCATCCGCCGCTCCTCGACGACGAAACCGTCGTTGAGGTAGTGGACGTTCTTGGTGTAGATGCTCCGCGGCATCGCCAGGAAGCCGGCCTGGAACTCGTGCGAGCCGAGCCAGTTTTCCTTGTAGTACATGATGTCGCCGCGAAACATCGTGATCGACGAGGTGTCGAGGTCGAAGCAGGCGCTGCACGCGGTGGACGACCACTGGCCGCCGCGCAGGATCAGCCCCGAGCCCTGCAGGATGCCCTGATTCGGGAACGCCTCGCGGTGGATGTTGATGAGCGGTCCCTGCTTGTCGTACTTGTAGCTGTCGGTGTTGTTGCCGCCCTTCGTGTTGTAGCTCACGTAGAACGTGGATGTGACGCGCTGTCCCCACACCGACGTCAGCTTGCCGCCGTACATCGGGCCGCCGGTGGAAAGCACTTCCACCTGCTCGTAGTCTTCTGCGCCGACGACGTTCAGCAGCAGGCGATCACCCTGGTAGACGAGCGCGAGATCGTGCTTCGGGCTCAGCTTGGTCGAGACCTTCACCCACGGCTGGTAGCCGGTGATGGTGTTGTTCTCGAGCGGCTTGTCCGGGAAGAACGCGCGGTGCGCGGCCAGCTGCTCGGGCGTGCGGCCGGTGCCGCTCTTGTTCTGCGTGTAGCGGAGCGCGCCGAAGAACCACGTCTTGTCGCGCTTGATCGGTCCGCCGAACGCCACATCGTACTGGTGCACCTGGCGCGTCGCCGGCGAGCCGGTGCCGACGTTGTTCGCGTTCCACTTGAACGGCTGGTACGACACGACGCCGGTGCCGTGGAAGTCGTTGCCGCCGCTCTTGCTCACCATGTTGATCACCAGGCCGTAGCCCATCGGTGAGGCGGCATCGACGCCGCCGGTCTTCACCTCGGTGTCCTGGATCGCCTCGGAGCTCAGGCCCGTGCGGTTGATGTTGAAGTCGTTGTAGTTGCCGGCGTAGAGCCCTTCCATCAGCGTCACCGCGTCACGGTGCTCGACGGCGTTGCCGAAATAGTTCTGGCGGCCGCTCGCGTCGTTGTGCGGGCGCGAGATCACGCCCGGCGTCAGCATCAGGAAGTCGCTCCAGAACTTCCCTTCGACGACCGGCGCTTCCTTCTGGAACTCGGCGTCGATGGTGAGCACGTTGCTCGGCTTGGTGACCTCGAGCATCGGGGCGTCGCCGGAGACGGTGATCGACTCCTCGAGCGTCCCCAGCTCCATCGTGACGTCGACCTGGAAGTTGCTGCCGGCGCGGAGCAGGATGCCCTGGCGGCGCGACACCGAGAAGCCCGACAGCTGCGCCGTCACCTCGAAGGTGCCCGGCGGCAGGTTGATGAGCCGGTACTCACCGGCCGTGTCAGTCACGGTGACGCGCGGACTGAGGAGAACATCGCTCGTGGCGGTGACGGTGACGCCGGGCAGCGCGCCGCCCTGGCTGTCCCGGACGGTTCCACGCAGGCTGCCATCTCCTCCCTGGGCCAGCACCTGGCTCGCCGTCATGAGACTCGTCACGACGGTCAGAGCCACGATCATCGTTTTCATGGTCGGCTCCCTTGTGTGCGACGGACGCGGGTGTGTTGCGAGGTCGGGCGGGAGTATACTCCGCCCCATACGCGAAGTCCGACGCTCGAGGTGTGAGGGATGAACTCGGAGGCCGGCCCGCGGGGCGGCCTTGAAGGAGGCGGAAGTGAGACGCTCAATCATCGTTCTTGTCGCGCTGCTGCTCGTGGTGGTCGCCGCCCAGGCGCCGCAGGGCCAGGGTCAAGCGAGTCCTGAACAGCAGGCGGCCATCGCCAAGCAGGAAGCGCTCGAGAAAGCGACGCCGCAGCTGCAGGTCACCGAAGAGGTCCTCAGGCTGACCGTTCCCGGCCACACGATCGGAGAGGCGGTCGGCGTCGCCAAGAACTCCAAGGGCAATCTCTTCGTCTTCACGCGCAGCGGCAACGTGGGCCCGGCGCGCGGTTCCACCGCGTCGCAGCTGTTCGAGTTCGACCAGAACCTCAAGTTCGTCAAGCAGTGGGGGCAGGACAACTACGCCGCGTCGTTCGCGCACAACGTGCGCGTGGACAAGTACGACAACGTGTGGATGACCGACGAAGGGTCGAACATGATCGTCAAGTTCAACCCGCAGGGCGCGGTGCAGATGGTTCTCGGCCGCAAGCCGGAAGCGATCGATTTCCTCGAGCGCTACCTCGAGCGCGGCGAGCGCGAGCCTGAGAATCAGCGCTACCCGGTCGGCGGCGTCGGCACGTTCGGGCGGCCGACGGACGTGGCGTTCGACAGCAACGACAACATCTTCGTCTCCGACGGCTACAAGAACTCGCGCGTCGTGAAAGTGAACAAGGACGGGAGCTGGAACAAGGCCGTCGGCACGCGCGGCGGCGGCATGAACCAGTTCAACACGGTCCACGGGATCACGACCGACGCGAAGAACAACGTCTACGTCGCGGACCGCGGCAACCGCCGCATCCAGGTGTACGACGACAACCTGAACTTCGTGAAGTCGATCGCCAACGTCGGCGCGCCGTGGAGCGTCTGCACGTCGCCGATGCCGAACCAGTACCTGTTCAGCGGCGACGGCAACGGGAAGATCTACAAGCTCGATATGAGCGGGAACCTCGTCGGCTGGGCGCAGACGAGCCAGGGCCATGGGCAGACGGGCTGCCTCATCCACGAGATCCACTGCGAGTCGGATACCGTGATCTACAAGGGTGACTGCTCGACGTGGACCGTCGAGAAGATCACGATCAAGGGCGGCGGCCGCACGGCGACTCAGTAAAGTTCCAAGCTCCAAGCTCCAAGCTCCAAATCGTTTTTTGGGGGCTTGGAGCTTATTGGAGCTTGGAACCTATTGGAGCTTGGATCTTGGATCTTGGACCTTGGAGCTTTGCCGTAGCTCGCGCCCGCCGAATCTCCAAATCAAAAACGCGGCGACCACGCCGAAAGCTACGAGCAACTGGCGCTCGGTTCCCGGGTCGAACGGGTCGCCGGCCACCTTCAGCTCGAGGCGTGTCCGCGTCCAGCCACCCCTGTTGTACAGCTCGTCGTACATCCGCGTCTGGAGATCGTGTTCGTTGACCGCCTGCAGGTCGTCCCCTTCACCCGGTCCATACGGCGGAGGCAGCGTCGGCAGGCGGTCGCCGGGATCAACCGCCCAGTTGACGAACTTCATCGCCAGACTGCGGCTATCAGCCGGCGGCCATGCGGCAACGATTAGTAGCGCGACGATTAGAAGCGTCCACCATTGAGCGTTGCCCGGCTGCCACACACGCGGCAGCATATCAGCAGGCAACGGGCAACAGGCAGCGGGCAACGGAGAACGGCAGCAGGCAGCGGCAGGCACGAAGCGGGCGGCAGCCGCTCAAAAAGTCGGGCGAAATGCGCAGCTGACACTCCCAGCTGCCGGGTGCAGTTGCCGGCCGCCAACTGCCTCGAGGCGGCGTGCCGTTTGCTTTTGCTACTGCCGGCATGACACCACCGCTTGCGCCGGCCTCCGACCTGCGCGCGTCCGACGACGTGGCGCTCCGTCTCGAGTCGATGAACGCGCTGGCAGCGCTGCTGCTCGACTGGCGCGTGGACTGCGAGCGTCACCTCCGGGCGCTGACGTCGATTCAACGCTGGCTCGAGCGCGTCCGATGCGGCGCCGCCGGCGATGGCGAGCGCGAGCTGCTGCTCCAGGAGATCGGCCGGCTGCTGCACGATGCGCCGCCCGCGCACGACGACTGGACCCGGCGGGCGGAAACACACCTCAACAACATTTCACGGTGAGCAGGATGGCACGGGGCGGCCGCGGCGAACGCTGATCGCCACGCGCCGAGTGGAAGAGGACCGGCCTCCGAGGCCGGCGAGCGGCTACCGCCGCGCGAACTGCTCGGTTTCGGCGTCAGGCTCGCTCGTGAGGCGGCGCAGCTTGTTCACGTCACCCAGGATCTCCACCACCCCGCAGTTGCGGCACATCGTCGCCTTGGTCATCACGTCGCCGGTCTCGAGCGTCAGGAACTTGGAATCCTGGGGACGGAAAGACGTGCGCATGCCCGAGTACAGCGCGCCGACGATGACCATATCGCCCTTACATCGATAGCACGTCGCCATAGGCTTCACCCGAAAATGGAGATCACGCTCACCAAACCGAAACCCGCATCGAGCTGACGCTGCACGCCGTTACGCATCGGCGCACGGTGAGCGTGCGCCGATGTAAACATGCTTCACAAACCGCGCCGATCTCATGCGCACTGTCCGCATACCGCGGCGCGGTGTCCGCGCACGGTCCGGAGACGCCAGCGACGCTTTCGGACCCGCGGCCGCGAAAGTTGTCATTGGCCACCTCTGCCATGGACGCGCGCGAGGGGACGGCAACGGACTGCACCGGCAACGATTCACCGGCGTAGCTCTTGCCACCGGCCACGGGCGCGGAGACTCAAAATGAGTGCAAATTCAGCCCAGAAGCAGGACGGACCCGTTCGTGACGAATGGGGCATCTTCGACCCGCGGCGCGCGGGCGTGCCGGCGGTGATGGACGCGTTGCGCGGCGAGGCGACCGGCGATCCGGGAAAGACGACGCAGGCACCGGCGCCCACGAGCGCGGCGGCGCCGCGTCAAGAGGCGGCCGACGCCGCGAACGTGGCACAGGCCATGGCCCGGGCGCAGTCGGGCGCGGGCGCGCTCTACACGCTGGAGGCGGCGGTGCAGTGTCCGCAGTGCGAGCAGGAAATCCGCACGCTGCGCGTGCTGCGCGTGCTGCGCACGCAGGCGTCCTTCACGTCCACGCTTCCCCGCAAGGGATACGTGGTCGTCTGCCCGGAGTGCGAGCGGATGCTGTCGGCCGAACTGTCCGGCCTCGTGTAACCGGCAGCGTCACGCAGTGCCATGAGTCAGCCCGCAGATCTCACCGAACTGTCCCGGTGCCTGGCGACTGAAATCGCCGCGCTGACGAACCGGCTCGTCAGCGCGCGGGCGCAGGAAGTCATCCGCGGTCTCGACGCGGCGCGCCGGGCCGTCGAGGCGGCGGCGATGCCGATCGACGAGCAGCTGAACGTGCCCGGCATCGCGGACGAGGAACTGCAGCGCATCCGGGAGCGGCTGTCGTCGAACGCGGCGATCGCCGCGATCCGGAAACAGCTGCACGACCGCAGCGCGGTGGCCGGCCGCATGAAGGACGCGCTCGATCGGGCCAACGCCGATCTCGCGGCCGTACGCGCCGACCTCGACGCCGAACGCGAACGCCCGCAGGCGGCGCCGGCCGACGTGGCGCGCATGGCGGCGGAGTTCGAGTCGACCATCGAGGAGATGCGCCGGGAACACGCCGCGGCGATCGGCGAGCAGGCGATCGCCTGCACGTCGCTGCCGCTCGACGCGCTGCTGACGGTCTTCAACACGGTAAAGCGCGCCACCACGGCGTCCGGGATTCTCGGCTCGGTCGTGGACGGGCTCGCGCGCGAGTTCTCGCGCGTCGCGCTCTTCACCGTCCAGGAGAACCGGCTCGAGGGCGCCCGGCAAAGCGGGTTTACCTTCGAGAGCGATATCTCGAAGCTGCGCGTGCCGCTGACGCCGGAGTCGCTGCTGTCGCGCGCGATCGGGTCGGGGCGGCTGGAGACCTGCTTTCCCTCGATGCACGGCGAGGCCGCCGTCGGCCTTCCCTTCGGAGGCACGCCATCGTGCGCCATGGCCATCCCGTTCACCGTCGACGGCGCGACGGTGGCGATGATCTACGCGGACGACTCGGACATGCCGGAGTTCGCGACGGCGGCGCCGCAGACGCGCGCCAAGTTCGCGGAACTCGTGCAGCAGCATGCGGCGCTGGCGCTGCTCGGGCTGCGGGCGGCGGAGACGAAAACGGCCGACCTGCGCCGGTTCGCCGGGCTGCTCGTCGATGAGATCGAGTACGCGCATGCCACCGACGTCAAGGCCGGCCGCAACGCGCTCGAACGGCAGCAGACGATGCGGCACCAGGTCGAGCACGCGCGGCGGCTGCACGCCGAGCGCACCAGCCAGGACGCCGCCGCGGCCGCCGTCTTCGAGGAGCAGCTGGCGGGGCTCATCGAGGCGCGGCGCCACAGCGTCTTCGGCACCGACCTCGGTCACGTGCTCGGGGTCGCCGCGAAGGGCCAGCGCGCGTCGATCCTGACCATGCGCCGCTGACACTGGTTTTTCCTTGCGACCGGGGCGCCCGCGACCCGCTGGTCGCCGCGGGAAGCGAAGTCGCCGGGCCGGGCCACCAATAGTCCGTCTCGCGCGCGACTATTGAAAAACTCCGTGCAACTCCTGCGTTCCTCTTCGCAGATTGGCATTGGTACATGCGTTGCGCATTGGAGACGCACCGTGGCCCCCAGCAATGCGATCGTCCTGGAATTCCGCCGCATCACCGACGATGCGACGCCGGCGCTGCTCGAGAACCTGATCCGGTTCGAGGCCGTGCATCGCATGCGGAACTGGCGCGAGCTGCAGCGGAGGCTCAAGTCCGACCGCCGCTGCTACGGCCTCTTCGAGCCGGAGGTGCCGGACGCGCCGGTCATCTTCACCGAAATCGCGTTGACGACCGAGGTGAGCGAACGGGTGCAGCCGCTGATCGATCCGGACTCGCCCGTCCTCAACCCGCGCGCGTGCGATGCCGCGATGTTCTATTCGATCTCCAACTGCCACGACGGCTTCCGCGGGATGGGGCTGGGAGGCACGCTCATCCAGAAGGCGGTGCGGTCGATGCGCGCGGAGCTGCCGCAGCTGCGGACGTTCGCCACGCTGTCGCCGATTCCGGGCTTTCGCGAGTGGCTGGAAGGGGTCGCGCAGCGGGACCAGGCGATTGGCGGCCTCGTCTCGCTGCTCGAGGACAACAAGTGGGTGAACCAGCCGTCGCTGGCGCGGCTCCTGAAACGGCAGCTCATTCCGCTCTGCTCCTACTACCTGCTGTACGCGCGCCGCGGGACGCAGCCGTCGGATGCCGTGGCCCGTTTCCACCTCGGCAACGGAGCGCGGCTCGAACGCGTCAACTGGCTCGGTGACGTCTCGGAGGCTGGCCTCACCCGGTCGGCAGGCCTCGCGGCGAACTATCGCTACTCGCTCAAGCAGCTGCAGCGGAACCAGGAGTCGTACATCTCGCGCGGGACCATCGCGGCCTCGCGACGCATCGAGCGCTGGGCGACGCTCGCGTCGTGTGAAGGACGCGAACCGGTGCTCGACTACCGGCAGTTCGGCGTCAATTAAGCTGCGCCACACAATAGACCTAGAGGCGGACCTTCAGGTCCGCCTGGCGCATCAGTTGCTGGATGAGACCTGTACCGACCCGGCCTCGGCCTTGATCCTGCGGCCGTCCGATTCCGTCAGCCATCGCTCCCGAACCAGCCGATCGACCGACTGCGCCACCTTCGCACGGTAGTTCTGCGGGGTGCCGTACAGGCTGTTGAGCCGCGCCCAGTCGAACGGGACCGTGTGCGCGAGCTCGGGACAGAACGTCTCCCCTTTCGAGGTCGTGAAGTAGCTGGCGGTCGGCACGTCGAGGTACGGCGAGCGAACGCCGCCGATGGCGTTGCCGAACTGGTCGACGGCGATGCGCGCCTGCGGCGTCCCCGGGTTCTCGATCTTGATCCGCTCCGCCTTCGGCGGCGGCACCCCGTCGCGAACCCAGCGGGTGAGGTTCGCCAGGGCGGCATCGAGCGCGTAGGTGTTGATCGGCGTCTTCGCCAGCGTCTGCTCCGGCTCGCACTGGTTGGCAAACGGCCACGAGGCGAGGAACGGATAGGGGCTGCCGATCTTTCTCAGGTCCGCGACGGCCGGAATGTAGGGATAGAACGCCGCGTCCGCGTGCGCGCCGCCCGCGATCTCGTACAGGCGGTAGCGATCGCCGGGCGCGTCGCTGTCCTCCCGGCGCTGCGTGTACGTCGCCAGGATGTCGGTCTGGCCGATGATGCGCATCAGCGGAACGTCGAGGTTCCGGAGGATCTGGCGGGGATCGCCGGCCGCCGGCGCCGCGCCGCAGCGGCGGAGCCGCGTGAGCGCGGGATGGCGGTTGAGGATGTAGCCGTCGTAAATCGGCGCGCCACCCGTCAGCCTCACGCGTGAATGCACCGCGGCGATGTAGGTGGGCAGCGCCCCGTCGTAGGCGATCATGTACAGCCGCTGCACGCGGAATCCGCCCAGCGGGCCGGTTGCGCGTCCCGCCTTGAGCAGCGCCCCCGCCTGCGCGAGGATATCGAACTGCAGCCCTTCCTCGCCGGGCGCGATCTGCGGCGGACCGCCGACCCTCCCGGCGGTGCACGTCTCATCCGGCGTCGGGTTGGCGAGCGCCAGCGGCGCATAGCGCATCGGGTCGAACGCCTTCAGCCCCTCGAGGTTGGCCTGCGCCAGCGTGATCATCGCGAACGCATCGCCGTTCCCCATGAAGTGGTCGTGGGAGACGCCCCACGCGAACGGAAAGTCATAGCGCCGCGCCGAGTTGACGATTTCGACGATCACGGTGCCGCTGAACCGCCCCGCGTCCGCGGGCCGGCGCAGCATCAGTCGCGTGGTGTACGGCGCGTTCGGCGTCTTCGCCACCGGCTGGCCGTCCGCCGACCAGTCATAGACGTTCGCGCGCCCCGCCAGGAAGAACTCCTCCTCGACGTATCCCGCCTTCGGCAGATCGACAACCGTCTGGAGCCTGCTCGACATCATCAACGGGACCGCTGTCGCCGTGACGGCAATCGGCCCGGTGACCTCGGGGATCGGCGCGACCGCCGGCGCCGTCTGCGCACGCACCGGCGCGACGCCGCACGTGACAGCGAGGAGCAGAACCATCAGGGCCGGCCGTCGAGCAAGGCGTTGCATGTGACCTCTCCTTCGCACCGGAACGCGCGTGAGTGTAACTCACAGCGGTCCGGCTTATGATCGCGAACCGGATCGAAACCAGGAGGCGTGCCGTGAGCCATCACATGAGTCGTCGAGACGCGTTGGGCCGTGTGGCCGCCGCCGGCCTCGGCATCGCGTCGGTGTTCAAGGGAGAGGCCGCTTCGGCTGCTGCGGCACAGCGTGCCGCCGGCGCCTCCGCCGCTCGACGCACGAGCGTGAACACGGTGCTGGGTCCGATCGAGAGCTCGAAGCTCGGGTTGACGCTGTCGCACGAGCACATCAACGCCAGCTCCGCCGGCATCTGGCAGGCGTGGCCGGAACTGCTCGGCGGCCGCGCGAAGTTCGTCGCCGCCGCCGTGGATCAATTGAAGCGCGCGAAGGACGAAGGCGTCAGCTCCATCATCGATTGCACGACGATCGATCTCGGGCGCGACATCCGCCTGATGGAGGAAATCTCCCGCAAATCGGGCATGCAGGTCATCGCGGCGACAGGGCACTGGCTCGATCCGTCCAACACGATGCGCGCGCGCACCATCGAGGAGCTGACGGATTTCTTCGTGCGCGAGATCACGGTCGGTATCGAGGGGACCGGCATCAAGGCGGGCGTCATCAAGGTCGCCAACGGCGCGATGATCGACGCCTTCGGCGAGAAACTGCTGCGCGCCGCGTCGCGCGCGAGCAAGGCGACGGGCCTGCCGATGACGACGCACTCGCCGGGGGCGCAGCGGGTCGGCGAAAAGCAGGCGGTCATCTTCGAGGAAGAAGGCGTCAGCCCGTCGAAGGTCTGCATCGGCCACACCGACAACAGCCCCGCCGATTACCAGTCGGGGCTCGCGCGCCGCGGCTACTACCTCGGCATGGACCAGTTGCCGCGCGGCGGCCCGGCGCCGCCGGGGACGCCGCTGCAGGGGCCCGGCGCGCTGACGTGGGAGCAGCGCTACGCGCAGATCAAGGCGCTCGTCGACGCGGGTTTCGCCAACCGGCTGATGCTCGGCAACGATCACTCGCTCGGCATGACGCTGCAGACGACCGCCTCGGATCCGCTCCGTGTCGCGCAGAACCCCGACGGGATGCTGTTCGTCGTCCGCAAGGCGATTCCAGCGCTCAGGAAGATCGGGATCCCGGACGAGGCAATCCGAACGATGAGCGTCGAGGTCCCGAGGCGCTTCCTCGAGGCTGGCACGTAGCGCGTGGGCGGGACGCGCGTCCTCGTCGCCGGGGGCGGTGCAATCGGCTCGGCGATCGCCTTCGACCTCGCTCGCGACGGGACGCACGAGGTCACCATCGCCGATGTCGACGCGGACAGGCTCCAGCGAGCCAGTGCGCAGTCCGGTGCGAAAACGGTCGTCGCCGACCTCTCACGAGACGACACGCTGCGACGCCTGGCGTCCGGCTACGACCTGGTCGTGGGCGCGCTGCCGAGCGTCCTCGGGTATCGGTCGCTGAGCGCGGTAGTCGATGCGGGGCGTCCGCTGGTCGACGTCAGTTTCATGGCGCAAGACCCGCTCGCGCTCGATGCGCGGGCACGCGACAGCGGCGTCGCGGCCGTTGTCGACTGCGGCGTCGCGCCCGGCCTCAGTCACATGATCGTCGGCTTCGCGGCGACCCGGATGTCGAGCGTGGAGCGCGTGGCCATCTACGTTGGCGGATTGCCTGCCGCGCGCGGCTCCCTCTTCGACTACAAGGCTCCCTTCTCGCCATTCGACGTCATCGAGGAGTGCGTGCGCCCGGCGCGCATTGTCGAGGACGGCCGCGTGGCGGTTCGAGATGCGCTCGAGGAGCCTGAATTGCTCCACATCGACGGGTTCGGCGAGGTCGAAGCGTTCCTCACCGACGGACTCCGCACGCTGACGCACACCATTCAGTCCCGATTCATGGTCGAGAAGACGCTGCGCTATCCGGGTCATCGAGCGGCGATGGCGGCGCTGCGCGATGCGGGGATGTTTTCGACGACCGCCGTCGAAGCCGGCGGCCGCATCGTCCGGCCGCTCGATGTCACGGCGGCGCTGTTGTTTCCGCGCTGGCAATACGAAGACGGTGAGCCGGATGTCACCATTCTCCGCGTCGTCGTGGAAGGCAAGGAGGCCGAGTCGAGGGCCGACATCCGCTGCACGGCAAGTCTCGTCGATCGCTACGACCCGGCCACCGCCATGCGCAGCATGTCGCGGACGACAGCCTTCCCCGCGGCAAGTGTCGTGCGCCTGGTCGAACGCGGCCTGTTCCGCCCCGGCGTCCATCCGCCGGAAGCAATCGGACGCCTGGGACTGCTGGACGAGGTGTTGAAGGACCTCGCGGCGCGCGGCGTGCACTGCGACGTGCGCTTTGACTGACGGGGCGCGTGGCCCAGCGACAGCGGCGGGGAGGAGACACGGACGCGGCGGTTCTGAAACTTGGTTGGACGCGCCTATGCGGCGGGCGCGTGTCCCGCGTCCGACCCGGGCATGGCGGCCACCACTTTCTCGAGCGCGTCCACGAGTGAGCCGTCGCGCCATCCCTTCCGTACTTCGTCTCGCAGCTCCTCGAATACTTTGTCGCGCGCGAAGGCGTTCTTGTAGGGGCGATCGGTAATCATCGCGTCGTAGGCATCGACGACCCCGATGATGCACGCCAGCAGCGGAATGGCCTCGCCGGCGAGCCGGTCGGGGTAACCGGTGCCATCCAGCCGCTCGTGATGATGGCGGACGATCGGCACCACGTCCTCGAGTGAGCGCAGCGTGGCGCAGATGCCGGCGCCGATGACCGTGTGCTGCTGCATCAAGGCGTACTCCGGTTCGGTCAGGCGGCCTGCCTTCAGCAGCACCGCGTCCGGGACACCGATCTTGCCGACATCGTGCAGGAATGCGCCGCGGCGCAGGGCGTAGAGTTGGCGTCGGTCGAGGTCAAGCTGCTCGCCAACCGCGACCGCCAGCGACGCCAGCCGCTCGCAGTGACCCAGCGTGTACGGATCCCGCGCCTCGATCGTCAACGCGAGGAAGACGATGAGCGATTCCGCGGAGTCGAGGTCGTCGAGATGCTGTTTCGCTCGCATGAGCGACTGCACCCGTGCCCGTAGCTCGGCGATCGCTGGCGGCTTGGTCAGAAATCCGTCCGCGCCCGCTTCGATCCCCCGGACACGATCCCCGGTCGAGGTCAGCCCGGTCACGAGCATGACGCGAACGAGCCGCGTCTTCGGATTGTTCTTCAACCGCCGGCACGCTTCGAAGCCGTCCATGCCGCGCATCTTGACGTCCATGATCACGACGTCGGGGCACCTGAGCGCCGCCGACTTCAGCGCCGCCTCGCCGCTCGTGACGACCGAGACGTCGTAGCCGAGCGCGGTCATGAGGCGCCCGAACATCTCGGCGGTCGTCAGGTCGTCGTCCACGACCAGGACGTATCCGTTGCTCTCTGCGGGCATCGGCTCACCTCACCGGGAACAGCGGGAGCGGGCGGGCCGGCAGTTGATGCTCGCGCTCGGCGAACGACCAGCGCGCGGCCTCATCAACGGCGCGGATCAACGCCTGACGGTTCAGCGGCTTCACCAGGTAGGCAATCACGCCGTGACGGAGGCTTTCGGACGGCGGAATGTCCGCATCACCGGTCACGAGCAGGATGGCCGTCGCCGGGGCCTGCACGCGGATCTGATCCGCCAGCCACAGCCCGCTCGGGCCGGGCATGTGCACGTCGCAGAGCGCGACCGCCGGAGCCGACTCCGCGATTTCCGTCAGGGCTTCGGCGGCGTTGGCGGCCTCGCGCACCCAATATCCTGCCGGCTCGAGAAGCCTGCGGAGTACGCAGCGCGTGGGCGGGTCATCGTCGATGACGAGGACGTCCGACAGACTCGGGCTTCCGGTCATTTGAGCCCCGCTCGCACCGATGCATTGTTGGCAGCCACAGCCGCCATGATGCCGTTGGTGATCGCCATCAGGACGACGGCCTGCCGCTTCTGGCCCCGGCGCCACAGACGCTCGGACGCGAGGATCGACACCGCGGTGACGCCGCCCTTCACCGCCCACAGCGCAGCCGGACGCGCCGCCATGCCGCTCAGAAGCGGGTTGGCTTCGACGGCACCATGTTTCACCGCGTCAATCGTGCTGGCGGCGTCGTAGGCATTGAGTCCAGCGAAGCTCACGTAGAGAGCGGGAAGCACAAGCCCGCGCGACGGCGCACCCGGACCATCGGCCGCCCAGGCCGGAACCGCGCAGGTAAGAAGGATGAAGACGGACGCGAACCACTGACGAATCATTTCGCCACTCTCCCGAACGACCTCGCGCACTATTGCGCCGGTCGATGTCGAGAAAGCCAGGTCGGTGCCCGCCGGGCCAGAATCAGTAACTGGCGTTGTGCCAGAGCTTTGGACGAAATGTGCGGCTTCTGAATCGGCGCGCCTGTGCCAACATGCGCGCGCCGCGGCGGGCGCTAGCGCTCAGTGCTGGACGTCGAGGCGCTCGAGCCACCGGTAGAGCGAGCGTCGGCTCATGCCGAGCATTTTGGCCGCCGCCGCCTTGTTGCCCCCCGCCTGGCGCAGCACGCGCTCGATTTGCTCACGCTGTGCCGTCGACAGCAGGTTCCCGTTCGCTTCCGGCAGTTCGGGCGTCGCGGGGACGCCGCCGGGAAGCGAGGACGGTTCCGCGGTCGACATGGCGCGGGAGATGTCGCGTTCGCTGAGCATCCGCCCCTCGCCCATGATGCACGCCCGTTCGATCACATTCCGGAGTTCACGGATGTTTCCAGGCCACGGCGCCCGCTGCAGCAGCCGCTCCGCCGCCGGCGTCACACCGGTGATCGTCCGACCGGTGCGCGCCCCGAATTCGGAGACGAAGCTGGCAGTCAGGTAAGAGATGTCTTCGCGCCGTTCGCGAAGCGGTGGAATAGGCACCTCGATGATGCTCAACCTGTAGAAGAGGTCCGACCGGAAGCGGCGGGCGTCGATTTCGGCTCTCAGATTGCGGTTTGTGGCGGCGACAACGTGCACGTCGACCTTGCGCGTCTCCAGCGAACCGACCCGCTGCACTTCGCCGTATTCGACCGCGCGCAGGAGCTTCGCCTGCAACGCCAGCGGCAATTCGCCGGCCTCGTCGAGGAAGAGCGTGCCACCGCTGGCGTGCTCGAACAGGCCCACCTTGGTGTCGGTCGCGCCGGTAAACGCGCCGCGGACGTGGCCGAACAGCTCGCTTTCGAAAAGCGTTTCGACGACCGCCGAGCAGTTCACGGTGATGAATCGCTTCGATCGGCGTGGCCCGAGCGCATGAATGGCGCGCGCGACAAGCTCCTTCCCGGTGCCGGTTTCACCCGACACCGTCACGGTCCGGGCGTGCGGCGCCAGCCGGCGCAGCGAGTCGAACAGCTCCTGCATCACCGGGCTGCGGCCGATCATGCCGTGGAACTCGAACTGCTTTGCCGCGTCCACGTCCACCCGCAGGAAGCGTTCGCGGCGGTCGATGCTGTCGCGGACCCCGCCGAGCAGGGCGGTCAGGCGTTCGAAGTCGAGCGGTTTGGACAGGTAGTCGAGGGCGCCAGCCTTTACCGCTTCGATCGCGGTCTCAACGGTCGCGTTGCCAGTCATGAGAATGACCTGGCAGTCGGGGTCGGCGGCGCGGATGGCGCGCAGCACGTCGATGCCGCCGATTTCGGGCATCTGGAGATCGACGAGCGCGGCATCGGGCTTGGCGGCCTCCAGCACCGCCAGCGCCTCGCGCCCGCCGCGGCGGGTCACGACGTCGAACCCGAGCTCGGTCGCGAACCGTTCGATGATCACCAGGACGGTCGGATCGTCGTCCACGACGAGGAGACGCGAGCGGTCTTCCGCACGTCCGTTCGGCTGCACCCTTTGGCTTATCGGATCCTGACGTCCGTTGGCACAGTCGGCTCAGGTCCGTGCGCGGCGCTGGCACACCCTCCTGGGACAGTGGCCCAGATTGCGCCATTTTCATTAGATTCCGGCGTGGCCGTCCGCTTGCCCTCCACCCCGGCCGTGAATAGAAGTCCTCTCGTCATCGTGCAATCAGGCGTCGGCCGCGCCGGGTTCCCCGGCCTCCTGGTGGAGGCGGGGCTCATCAGCCGACACGATCTTTCGCTGGCCGAGCAACACGCCAGCCGGGAGCAACTGCCGCTGGCGGACGCGGTCGTGACGCTCGGCTTCGTCCCCGAGGAAGACAGCTACACCCTGCTCGCGCGGGCGGCAGGTCTGGCGCTGGTCGATCTCGAGACCGCGGCGTTCAGCGCACTGGCCGTGCGCCTGGTGCCCGAGCGCATCGCGCGCCGGCATCTGGCCGTGCCGCTGCAGGTGGACAACCGGACGCTCACCTACGCGACGTCGCAGCCATTCGACGTGGAGGCCGAGCGCGACATCGCGTTCGCGTCCGGGCGCCGGCCGGTGACGTTCGTGGCGAGCCGCTCCGCGGTCCGCGCGGCGCTCGATCACTCGTATCCGAAGCTGCGCGAGCTGGACGTGCTCGCCGAACGGCTGCAGGTCGAGCGCGGCGCGGCGCACCGGTCCGAGGTCGACGATGGCGAGCAATCCGAATCCGTCGTCGTCAACTTGTGCAATCACCTGATTGCACGCGCCGTCGAGGTCGGCGCAAGCGACGTGCACATCGAGTGCGGACGCGAGGGAACCCTCGTCCGCTATCGAATTTGCGGAGTGCTCGAACCGGTGCTCACACTGCCGGCGAGCGTGTCGCAGCCGATTCGCAACCGCTTCAAAATCATGGGCCGCGCCGACATCGCGGTCCGTCACAAGCCGCAGGACGGCGCCTTCCGCACGACGGTCGGCGGCCGCCCGATCGACATCAGGCTGTCCACGCAGCCGACGGTTGACGGAGAGAAGCTCGTCATGCGGGTCATCGACAGCCACAGTCCGCTGCAGACGCTGGACCGCCTCGGCTACGACCACCAGACCCTGGCCCGGTTCGAACACGCGCTGTCGCGTCCCGACGGGCTGATCCTCGTGACCGGCCCGACCGGTTCGGGCAAGACGACGGCGCTCTACGCCGCACTCGGGCACTTGCGCACCGGCCGGACCAACATCGTCACCGTCGAGGATCCGGTCGAGCGGACGGTGCCCGGCGTCACCCAGATCCCCGTGAACACGCGTGCGGGCAACAGCTTTACCGCCGTCGTCAAGTCGATGCTGCGGCAGGACCCGAACGTCATCATGGTCGGGGAGGTCCGCGACCCCGAGGTCGCGCAGATCGTCGGACAGGCGGCCTACACGGGCCATCTCGTGCTCAGCTCGCTGCACACGGTGGACGCGGCGACCGCCATCACGCGCCTGACGAACCTGGGCCTCGAACCCTACAAGGTCGCCGAGTCGCTCTGCGCCGTGCTCGCGCAGCGGCTGCTTCGGTCGCTGTGTCCGCGGTGCAAGGTGCAGCACGAGGAGCTCGAGGCGCGGCGCCGCGGTGTCGAGCACCACCTGCCGTCGGTGCCGGCCTCCGCCGGCCCCGGCTGCGACCACTGCTCGCATACCGGCTACGCGGGGCGCGTTCCGATCGTGGAGCTGCTCACGCCGTCCGACGAGCTGCGCGATGCGATCATGCGCGGCGCCACCGCGCACGAGATACGCGCGGCGATGCGCGCCGCCGGCACACCGACGATGCGGGATCACGCGATGCGGCTCGTCGCGGAGGGGATGACGTCGATCGAGGAAGTGAACCGGGTGCTGGCCGAGGACGCCGAGGCCGTCCAGGCGAAGGGACGCACGCGAACGCGCGTTCTGGTCACCGACGACGAGCCGATTACGCGGATGCTGGTCAAGCTGCTGCTCGAGCGGGAGAACTTCGAGGTACTCGAAGCCGCCAATGGCAGACAGGCGGTCGAAATCGCGACGCGCGAACGCCCCGACCTCCTGATTGCGGATCTCAACATGCCCGAGATGGACGGGTACGAGGCGATCGCGCGGCTGCGCCGCGACATGACCCTCGCGACGCTGCCGATCATGGTGCTCACCTCGGAAGAAGGACCGGGCGTCGAACGCCGCGTCCTCGAGCTCGGCGCGGACGACTACATCCTCAAGCCGTTCGATCCGGCGGTGCTGCTCTCGCGCGTGCACGCGGTCTTCCGGCGGCTCAAGGTGATGGCGGCATAGAAACACCATGAAACACTTCATGCGACTCTTGTGCGTGGCGCTGCTGGCGGCGAGCCCGGCGCGCGCGTGGGCGCAGGCGGCGGAACTCCCGCCGGATCTCGGCCGCGCGACGCTCGAAGACCTCCTGAACATCCGCATCACCACCGCGACGCGATCGGCCGAGGGGGCTGCGGCGGCGCCGGCGCGCGTGCAAGTCGTGACGAGCGCCCAGATTCAACGGCGCGGCTATGTGTCGCTCGCCGACCTGCTGAAGGACCTGCCGGACTTCAAGGTCGACATCGGCGGCGACCCCAACTACGCCACCGAGCTCACGGTGGACGGCACGCGCGGCGCGACGAATATCGTGCTGCTGCTCGACGGCATCCGGATCTCGTCGCCCACCAACGAGCCGATGGCCATTCTCGCGAACTACCCGGTCCACAGCGCCCGGCAGGTTGAAATCGTCTACGGTCCGGCGTCGGCGCTCTACGGCGCGGACGCGTTTTCAGCGGTCATCAACATCATCAGCAAGGACGTGGGCGACGCGCCGGGCCTCGCCTTGACGACGTCGATTGGCCAGTTTGGCCGTTACAACGAGGCGGGTTCCTACGGGGTCCGGCTCGGTTCACGCGCCGCGCTGATGCTCTCCGGACAGGCGTACGCCGATCGCCAGCCGGATCTCAGTCAGTACTACCCGTCGGATTTCCGCGGTCTCACGGCACAGCGCAGCGGAACGTTCCCCACGATCTTCGGGCCCATGACGCCGCTCCGCCCGATCTCGCCACGGTTCGAGAATCCGGTGTCGGCCCGCTCGTTTCACGCGGCCCTGCACGACGGTCCATTCCAGGCGATGGTCTTCCAGAACTATTCGCGCCTGTCCACCACGCCGCCCAAGACACCCGACAACGGCATCTACAACGCCGATGTCTTCAACGCCAACGCGCTTGTCGTCGCCGCGGCGAGCTACACCAGGCCGATTCGCCGGGTGACGACCGTCTCGACCTTCACGTTCAGCCGCCACGAGATGGACCCCGAATCGGGCTTCCGCAACAACAACACGCGCATGGAACGGAACTACAAATACGCGTACGGGTCGATGGCGAAGGCCGAGGAGCAGGTGTCGTGGACTCTCGCGCGGTCGGTCACCATGACGACCGGCGGCACGTTCGAGCGCTTCTACTCGATTCCGCAGACGGCGGGCCTGAACGAACCGCTCGTGTCGGTCCACGCGCCCGGTACCATCCTCGGCACCAACATCACCGACGACATCGTCAGGCTTCGATACGCCAACAGCGGGGCATTCGGGCAGGTGCAGTACGCCCGGAGCCCCGCCGTCGCGCTGACCGTCGGCGCGCGCGCCGACTACAACACCCGGTATGGCGCGACGTTCAATCCCCGCATCGGCGTCGTGACGAAAACCGCCCACGGCACGACGGTCAAGCTCCTGTACGGGAGCGCGTTCCTGGCGCCGTCGCCGTTCCAGGCCTATCACCACTACGGGTCGTTCTACTCGACCGACGGCGGCAGGACCTACGCGTCGAGGTTCTGGCACGTGCCGAATCCGGATCTCGAGCCGCAGCGGAAAAAGACCGTCGAGCTCAACCTGCTCCAGCCGCTGGGCAGCCCGGTGCAACTGTCCGCCAGTGCGTTCTATTCGCGGTTCACCAATCTCGTGCAGGATGACGATGACGATCCCAACGACGGCGGCTTCTATCACGGTTGGCCCGTCGCCGACCTCGATTCCTCGGTGAATGAAGGGCGTTCCACGACCTACGGGGTGACGGTGGCGCTCGACTTCTTGCATTCGTTCGACGCGGAGCGCCGCGTCGAGGCCCGCGCCGCGCTGACGCTCGTCGACGGTCGCGAGGAACACAAACACACAAGCATGGACAGAACTCTCCCGCTCGGGGCTATGGTCCCCGTCCAGCTCCGGGTCGGGGCCGACGTGGACTGGCGGCGCTGGAGCCTTGCGCCGCGCCTGTCGATCGTCGGCGCGCAGCGGCTGCTGGCGATGACGACGCCCGATTCGCTCGAACGCCGGACACTCGACGGATACGCGACGGTCGACGCGACGCTGCGGCGGCGCCAGGTCTTCAGGAACGTCGACCTGTTCGCAATCGTCGAGAACGCGCTCGACCGCCGGTATCGCGCGATCAACCCGAGCGCGTACATCAGCCTCGATGAGCTGATTGGCGTGCCACAGAACCCGCGGCGCCTGATGGTAGGTGTCGATGTGCACGTCAGGTAGACGGTAGTGGCCCTTGCCGCCCGCTCACCGTCCCTCGCCGCCGTCTTGGCGATCGTCGCGGCCCTCCTCGTGGCGCCGGCGAGCCGCGCCGCCGGGTCCGCCGCGCAGGCAGGCGCGGCGGCAAGCGAGCTGAAAGCCGCGTTCCTGTTCAACTTCGCGAAGTTCACCGAGTGGCCGGCGGACGCCATCCGCCCCGCGCAGCGGCTGATGATCTGCGTCACACGCGACACGCCGGTGGCGGCGGCGGCCGAGCGGTTCGTCAAGGGAAAGACGATCGACGGACACGAGGTGGCGATCGTGATCGTCGGTGTGGAGCGGCCGGTTGACTGGTGTCACGTGCTGTATCTGGACGGCCTCGACGGAAAAGAGACGACGCGATTGCTCGAGTCCATGAAGAGCGTGCCCGTCCTGACCGTCGGCGACGGCGAAGCGTTCGCCAGGCAGGGCGGCGTCGCGGGGCTGGTGGTGGAGATCGACCGGATGCGCTTCGTCATCAACGTCACGGCGGCCAGACGCGCGCGCCTGACGCTCAGCTCGAGGCTGCTCGGTCTGGCCTCAATCGTCAAGGATGAACCCGATGTCGAGCATTAAGCGCTGGATCCGCAACCTGTCGCTGGCGCGGAAACTGACGGCCATCGGCGTCACCGCGTCGGCGGCGTCGCTGCTTATCGCGGGGACCGGGCTGCTGGCCTTCGATCTGATCGCGGAGAGCCGCGACCAGATCCGCGAGATGGAGGTTGTCGCCAGGGTGCAGGGGACCAACAGCACGGCGGCACTCACCTTCGGCGACGCGAAGGCCGCCACCGAGACGCTGGCGGCATTGCGCTCGAACCCGCACGTCGTGACGGCGGCCATCCGCCGCCCCGACGGCACGGCGCTGGCGAGGTTCGAGCGCGATTCGCAGCAGCCGCATCCCCTCCCGCTCCCGGACATCGAATCTCCCGCAACGGCCGGGTGGCACCGCCTCGACCTGCGCGCTGGATCGTTGACCGTGGTCCAACCGATCGTGCTCGGCGACGAACCCATCGGCACCGTCTACGTGCAAACGGACCTGAACGAACTGCGGGCGAGGACGAAGGCCTATCTCGAGGCACTGGTGGTGGTGCTGTGTGCGGGCTTCGGACTGTCGTTGGCGCTCTCCACCTGGCTGCAACGCGTCGTCTCGACGCCGCTGTTGCGTCTGACGAACGCGACGCGTGTCGTGACGCGCGACCACAGGTTCGACGTCCGCGTCGAAGAGTCCGGCCGCGACGAGGTCGGCGAGCTCGTCGACGCCTTCAACGACATGCTCGGCGAAATCCAGGATCGTGATCGGCGCCTGCTGGGCCACCAGGAGGAGCTCGAGCGCACCGTCGAGGAGCGCACCACGGAGCTGCGTGAGACCAATGCGCACCTGATTACTGCGCGCGACAAGGCGATGGAGGCAAGCCGCGCGAAGAGCGAGTTCCTCGCCAACATGAGCCACGAAATCCGCACGCCGATGAACGGCATCATCGGCATGAGCGAGCTCGCGCTCGACACTGACCTCACGGCCCAGCAGCGCGACTACCTGGAGACCGTGAAATCGTCCGCCGATTCGCTGCTCGCGATTCTCAACGACATCCTCGACTTCTCGAAGATCGAGTCGCGCCGGCTGGAGCTCGAAGCGATTGCCTTCTCGCTTCCCGAGCTCGTGGGCCGGCTGCTGAAGCCGCTGGCGGTCAAGGCGGACCAGAAGGGACTCGAGCTGCTCTGTGACATCGATCCGTCCGTCCCCGCGGGCATTGTCGGCGACCCGGGGCGGCTGCAGCAGGTGCTGACCAACCTGGTGGCCAATGCGATCAAGTTCACGGCCCGCGGCCACGTGCTCATCGAGGTGCGCGAAGATGCCCGCGTCGAAGGGTGCACGAGGCTCCACTTCCAGGTGACCGATACCGGGATCGGCATCCCGGCGGACAAGCACAAGACCATCTTCGAGGCGTTCAGCCAGGCGGACGGGTCGACCACGCGGCGGTTCGGCGGCACCGGCCTCGGACTGACGATTTCATCCACGCTCGTGCAGCTGATGGGCGGGCGCATGTGGGTGCAGAGCGAGCCGGGCCGCGGCAGCACGTTCCACTTCACGGCCTCGTTCGACACCACGGACCTCTCGAAGTCGGAGCCCGGTCCCGAGCCGCTGCTCGCGGAACTGCCGGTACTGATCGTGGACGACAACCCCGTCAACCGGCGCATCCTGCACGCGCAGCTGACCCGCTGGCACATGCGACCGTCGGTGGTGGAGAACGGGCGCGCGGCGCTCGAATCGCTCTCGGCGGCTGCGCTCGCAGGCTCGCCGTTCGTGCTCGTCCTGCTCGACGTCCACATGCCGGGATTCGACGGTTTCCAGGTCGCGGAGCAAATCGCCGCGCGGCCCGAACTGGCCGGCGCGACCATCATGATGCTCAGCTCATCGTGCGATCAGACCGAGACCGGCCGCTGCCGCGAGCTTGGCATCGCGGCGTACCTGACGAAACCCATCCAGGCGGCGGACCTGCACGAAGCTGTCTGCCGCGTCCTCGCCAACGCGGCCACGGTGGGCTCCACGGGCGCGATGCGGCGACCGTCGGCCGGCCGGGCTGTCCGCGCCCTCCGCCTGCTGCTCGCCGAGGACAACGCCGTGAACCAGCAGGTCGCGGTCGGCCTGCTGTCGAAACGCGGCCACACTGTCGCTGTCGCCAACAACGGCGTCGAAGCACTCGCGATGCTCGAGCGTGACACGTTCGACGCCGTGCTGATGGACGTTCAAATGCCCGAGATGGGCGGCCTCGAAGCGACGGCGGCGATTCGAGCGCGAGAACGGACGACCGGCGGCCACATGCGGATCGTCGCCATGACCGCGCATGCGATGACGGGCGATCGCGAACGGTGCCTGTCGGCGGGGATGGACGGCTACCTCTCGAAGCCAATCGACCCGGCGCTGCTGTATGCGGGGATCGAGCACGAGACCGCGGCCGTGCCGACACCGACCGCCACCGCCGGCGCAGGCTCCGGTCTGCCGATCGATCACGCCAGGCTGATGGAGCGGCTCGGCGGCGACGAGCACCTGCGCGCACGGGTCATCAAGGTGTTCCTCGAAGACTGCCCTGCGCGGCTGGCGGCCATCAAGACGGCGGTCGACGGGCGCGACGCGGAGCAGATTCGCCGGGCCGCGCATGCGTTGAAAGGAGCGGCGGCGAATCTGTCGGCCGACGGGCTGGTCCGCGCGACGCAGGTGCTCGAACGAATCGGCGGCGAAGCGCGCCTCGACGCCGCGGATGCGGCGTGGCGTCAGTTGTCGGTGGAAGCCGTCCAGGTCATCGACGAGCTGCGCCGCTTGGAGCCGAGCAACGGGCGGGAGGAGCTGTCGTGCGCATCCTAGTCGCGGACGACGATCGTAGCGGCGCGGCCATTCTCGCGGCCTGGCTCGAGCGCCGCGGCCTCGACCCGCGTGTGGTCAATGACGGCGCCGACGCGCTCCGCATCATCCAGAGCGAGGAGCGACTGGGGATGGCCATCCTCGACTGGGAAATGCCTGGTGTCGACGGCCCTGCGTTGTGCCGGGCGATCAGACAGCGGCCGGAGCGTGCGTCGATGTACGTGGTCCTTCTGACGGCGCGAGACGCGAGGGCCGACATCGTGGCCGGCCTCGACGCAGGCGCCGACGACTACCTGACCAAGCCATTCGATCCCGAGGAACTTCGCGCGCGCGTCGATGTCGGTATTCGCGTCGTGTCGCTGCAGGACAAGCTCGCCGAACAGGTCGTCGAGCTGCAGGGGGCGCTGTCAAAGGTCAAGCAGCTGAGCGGCCTGCTGCCGATCTGCTGCTACTGCAAGCGTATCCGCGGCGACCAGAATTACTGGCAGCAGGTCGAGATGTACATCACCGAGCATTCCGGCGCGCGATTCAGCCACGGGATTTGTCCCAGCTGCGCGGACAAGGTGATGGCTGAGCTCACCTAAGCGTCGAGTGTCTCACGCACCTTGCGCTGCAGCGCCTGCGGTGTGAACGGCTTCTGCAGGAACGGTGTGCCCTCCGTCAGGATGCCGTGGCGGACGATCGCCTCATCGGCGTAGCCGGAGATGTAGAGCACGCGGATCCGCGGACGTGACGGCAGCAAGCGGTCAAACAGCGGCGCGCCTTCGGATTCGGGCATGATCACGTCGCTGACCAGCAGCTCAATCGGTCCGTCGAATGCGCCGGCCACCCGCAGCGCTTCCTTGGGATCGCCCGCCTCGATGATCCGGTAGCCAGCACGCTCGAGGCTCACGCGCGCCAACAGCCGAACGGCATCGTCGTCTTCGACGAGCAGTATGGTTTCCGATCCCTGCAGCGACACGGGCGCCGCGGACCGCTTCTCGCGCCGTGACGGGACGTCGCCCGTGAACTGCGGCAGGTAAATCTTGAACGTGGTGCCGCGCCCGGGCTCGCTGTACACCCAGATGTCGCCGCCGCTCTGCTTCACGATACCGTGGACGGTGGACAGTCCGAGACCGGTTCCCTTGCCGGGTTCCTTCGTGGTGAAAAACGGTTCGAAGATGCGCGTCCGCGTCGCCTCGTCCATCCCGCTGCCGGTGTCGGTCACCGCGAGCATGGCGTAACGACCCGGCGATACCGGCAGGTGGCGCTGCCGGTACTGCTCGTCGAGCAGCACGTGGCCCGTTTCGATCGTGAGCTTGCCCCCGCGCGGCATCGCGTCGGCGGCGTTGACCGCCAGGTTGACGAGGATCTGTTCGAGCTGCGACGGGTCCATCTTGATGCGTCCCGCGTCGGGCGGGAGCACCATGGCCATGTCGACATGCTCCGGGATGAGCCGTCGCAGCATGGGTTCGATCCCCGACACCAGCGCGTTGATCTCGAGGACGCGTGGCTGCAGGATCTGCTTGCGGCTGAAGGCGAGCAGTTGCCGCGTGAGCCCCGCGGCGCGTTCGCCGGCTCTGCGGATTTCAACCAGGTCGCGGCGAAGCGGATCGTCCGGGGAGAACCTTCCGATCAGGAGCTCGCTGAAGCCGAGGATGGCGGTGAGCACGTTGTTGAAGTCGTGCGCGACGCCGCCGGCGAGCTGTCCGATCCCTTCCAGCTTCTGCGCCTGCCGGAGTTGATCCTCGAGCAGCCGCTGTTCGGTGATGTCGCGTCCAATGGAGAAGAGAAGACGTTCGCCTCCCACCGCGATCGTCGTGGTCGCAAACTCCATCAGCACGATCGACGCGTCGTGGCGAACAATCTCGATGGGCGGCGTCCGGCTCGCGCCCGCAGCGACCGCGTCGTTGTAGAGTCGGACGGTCTGATCCGCCTTGGCTGCCGGGACGAATTGCCCGATATGCCGCCCCACGAGCTGATCGTGACGCAGGCCGGTGATCTCCATCCAGCGCTGGTTCATCTCCCGGACCACGCCGTCGAGCGTGATGACCGCGATGGCGTCATTGGCATGCTCGAGCAGCGTTCGATACCGCTCCTCCGACGCAGCGAGACGGGCCACTGATCGTGACAGCTCGAGCGACTGGACGATCTGATTGCCCATCGCCCTGGCGAACGCGACCGAATCCGTGGTGCTCACATCGGTGCGCGTCGCGCCGATGATCATCGCTCCCACGCCCTGCCCTTCGGAGAGGAGCGGCACGATCTGCGCGGATGCGACACCCGCCCCGTCGAGGATGGTGCCCCCCACGGCCGCGGGAATCGAGCCGGACGGCACGGCGACGCTGCCTGTTTCGTCCACGATCTGCTCCAGGACTTCGAGGTGCCCGAAGAACGTCTCCAGTCTGGCGCGCTCGGCGACGGAGAAGCCGACGTCCTGGCGCAGCCGCAGCCTCCCGCCAGCATCGCGCGTGAAGAGTGCGCCCTTCGAGATGCCCGCCGCGTCGAGCGTCGCCGCCAGCACGTCGCGCAGCGTCTTGTCCACGTTCTGCTCGCGCGTCAGGGCGTCGGCGACGCCGCTCAGCAACGAGAGCTGGGCGGCCTGGACGCTGCACTGCTGCGCCAGCCCCGTCATCGCGGCCAGCTGCCGTTCGAGCTGGCTGATGACGAGCCGCGCGTGCTTCAACTGCACCCCGGCGCCGGGCTCCTCGGCGCCAACGGGAGCGCCCTGCTCCAGCGCGTCCACGACGGCCGCATAGGCGTCGGCAAAATCGGGGGTGCGCGCGACGAGGGCGTTGGCACCGACGCGGTGCGCGAGGTCCTGATCGGTCGGCGACCCGTAGTGCCCCGAGATCAGGACGACGGGGATGTCGCCCAGCCCGGGATCCCGGCGGAGCTCGAGGCACAACTGGAACCCGTCGCCATCGGGCATGAACACGTCGCTCAGGATCACGTCGGGGTGTTCACGCCGCGCGGCCGCGACCGCCGTCGACATGCCGAGCGCTGTCGTGGTCTCGAAGCCGAATTGCGAAAAACGCAGCCGCGTCAACTTGAGCTGAACTGGGTCGTCGTCCACTACGAGGACCCGTCGTCCTTTGCCGCGTGCGGTGCCCGTTGGCCGCGGCCGCGGCAGATAGATCCGGACCGACTCGACGAGGCGGCTCGGCTCGATCGGTTTGACGAGCAGTGCCGTGAAGCCTTCTTCGCTGGTCTGCAGCTGTTCGAGACGGCTCAGGAAGCCCGAAAGCGCCAGCACAGGCAGCTCGGCGCCGGTGACCGCACGGAGCCGCCGCAGGAGCTCGACGCCGTCCATGTCGGGGAGAATCAGGTCCTGGAGCACGAGATCGGGACGGGCCTCTTCGACCGCCGCCAGCGCCTCACGGCCGTCAGTCGCCTCGACGACGGAGTAGCCCTCGGCCTGGAGCACCACCCGCAGCATCTTTCGCGTAATCGGGTTGTCCTCGACGATGAGAATCGTGCCGACGTCGCTCATGCGCCGCCGCCGCGCACGATGCGGCGCGCCAGGTGGTCGGCCACGACGCGCGGCAGCGCATTGGTGTCGATCGGCTTCGACATGTAGCCGTCGCATCCCGCCGCATAGGCCTTCTCCTCGTCGCCCTTCATCGCGTACGCGGTGAGCGCGATGACGATCGTGCCGCGGCGTTCGGGATCGGCCTTGAGCCGTCGCGTCAGCTCGAGGCCGTCCATGCCCGGCAGCTGCACGTCCATCAGGATGAGCGCCGGTGCAAAGGTGGAAAGGACCCTCAGCGCGTCTTCGGCATCGGTGGCCGTGCGCACCTCGTAGCCTTCCGCCGCGAGGATCACCTTGGCCAGTTTCAGGTTCTGCGGGTTGTCGTCGACGATCAGGATCGGATCAGACGCCATGGACACCCTCGAACGGGGCCGACGTGACCCGCGGAAGGACGACCGAGAAGACACTCCCCTTCCCCGGCGTGCTGCGCACGGCGACCCGGCCGCCGTGCGCCTCGGCGAGCCGTTTGGTCAGGGCAAGGCCAAGACCGGTACCCTGGTACTTCTTCGAGATGCTGCCATCGAGCTGCTGAAACTCGACGAAGAGCTTGCCGAGGTCCTCATCCGAGATGCCGACGCCGGTGTCCTCGACGTCGATGCGGAACATGTCGGGTCCTTCGGGACTGATACGGATATCGATGCGGCCGCCTTCCGGCGTGAATTTAATCGCGTTCGAGAGGTAGTTGTAGAGAATCTGCTTCACCCTCGCGGGGTCGATCACCACGCGGGCGACGTCCGCTTCGACGTGCGTGTGCACCTGCAGGCGTTTGCTGGCGGCGAGACCCCGCAGGATGTCGCGCACCTCGCCACAGACCTTCGCGAGCTCGACCGGCTCGGGACGGAACTCCATCTTGCCGGATTCGACCTTGGAGAGATCGAGCACGTCGTTGATCAACTGCAGGAGGTGGCGTGAGCTCGTGAGGATGTCGCCGAGGTATTCTTCGTGCTCCGCCGAGACAGGTCCGACCTTCCCCTTGTGCATCAATTCCGCGAAGCCGATGATCGCGTTGAGCGGCGTGCGCAGCTCGTGCGACATGTTGGCGAGGAACTCGCTCTTCAGCCGGCTGGCTTCCTGCATCCGCACCTCGAGACGCTTTCGTTCCGTGATGTCGCGGATGGCGCTCGAGACGAGCGTCCCGTCCTCGGTCTCGAGCGGGCTGAGGCTGATTTCGACCGGAAACTCGCTGCCGTCCTTCCGCAATCCGTACAGCTCCAGCCCCGAGCCCATCGCGCGCGGCCGCGGCGCCGCGAAATAGTGATCGCGGTGCGACGGATGCACGCGGCGGAACCGGGCCGGCACCAGCAGCTCCACCCACTGGCCGATCAGCTCCTGGCGGGTGTAGCCGAACAGCTTTTCGGTCTGCGCATTGACGAGCTGAATGCGCCCGTCCTTCCCGACGATGACCATCGCATCGGGCGCCGACTCCAGCAGTTCCTTGAACTTGTCTTCCGCCTTCTTGCGCGCGCTGATGTCGCGGATGGCGCTCGACACCAGCATTTCGTCCTCGGTCTGCAGGGGGCTGAGGCTGATCTCGACGGGGAACTCGGTGCCGTCCTTGCGCCGGCCGAGGAGCTCGAGCCCGGAGCCCATGGCGCGCGTGCGCGGCTCGTAGAAGAACCTCGCGCGGTGGGCCGGATGCTTGGCCCGCACACGCTCGGGAACCAGCATCTCCACGGTCTGTCCCACCAGCTCGTCGCGCGTGTACCCGAACAGCTTCTCCGTCTGCGCGTTGACGATGGCGATGTTGCCGTAGCGGTTCACGATGACGATGGCATCGGGCGCCGCCTCGAGGAGGCTGCGAAACTTCGCCTCGCTGGTCTGCAGCTCGCGCAGGCGCTCGAGCGGGGTGATGTCCTTCTTGCTGACCGCGACGAACGTGTCGCCGCCGGGCATCTCGACGCGCCGCTTCGAGACCGCCATCTGAATCGTGGTCCCGTCTTTGCGCCGCCGTTCGGTCTCGTACACGCAGGTGCCGTCGCGCATGGCGCGGTCGAGGTTGACACGCGCCTCCTCGCGCCTGTCCGCGGGGACGACGAGATCGCTCAGCAGGCGGCCGACGGCTTCGCGCGGGCTGTAGCCGAAGACGGTTTCCGCGCCGCGGCTCCAGTACAGCACCCGACCGTCGGGAGACAGCGCGATCAGCGCGTCCGGCGACTCGTCGGCCAGCAGTTGCGCGAACGAAGCAGCGGAGTGGTTCGTATCTGTGTCCGTCATCCGTCGGAGCGCCGAGGCTCGCGGGGAGGGAGAGTCGCGCGAACGCTACGACAGGCGCGGGCGTTATGTACGATAGACGCCGGCAACCGTCAATGGTCTGAACGATGCGTCGGCAGGTGCGAGAATGCTGATTCGGTTGTCAGCAATTGCCTGACAACCGGCCCGCTGGGTGCCGGCCGCCTCACTCTCCGAGCTGATTTCGCACCACGTAGGCGGCGAGCTCCGCCACGGTCTTCATGGCCATTTTTTCGAAAATACGCGTGCGATAGGTGCCGATCGTCTTGACGCTCAGTGACAGCGTCGCGGAGATTTCGCGGGTGCTCTTGCCGGCGGCGATGAGGCGAAACACCTCGTACTCGCGGTCGGACAATCGTTCGTGCGGCGGCTTGTCCGTATCGTCGGCCAGATGCCTCGCGAGCCCTTCGGCCACCTCCATGCTGATGTACCGCCCGCCGGCGGCGACGCGCCGCACGGCGCCGATCAGCTCCGCCGGCTCGCAGGCCTTCACGACGTATCCGCTGGCGCCCGCCTTGAGCGCGCGGATCGCGAACTGATCTTCCGCATACATCGTCAGGATGAGGACCGGGATCTTGGGCCGCTCGCGCCGCAGCTGTTTCAGCACGTCGAGGCCATTGGTGCCGGGCATCGACAGGTCGAGGAGCACGATGTCGTGCTCGACGGCGCGAGCTTTCTCGAGCAGCGTGCGGGCATCGATGGCGTCGTCCACGACGCGGAGGTCGTCGGTGCCGGACGCGATCTGCCGGACGCCCTGCCGGATGACAGGATGATCGTCGGCGATGAGGATGCGGATCATCGGCGGCGACCCGACCGGCTGGTGGTGCGCCGGGTGGTGAGCGGGACGGTCAACGTGACGACGGTGCCTCCGGACTTCCCCGGCGTGATGTCCAGCGTTCCGCCAAGCAGCGCCGCGCGCTCGCGCATGCCGACCAGTCCAAGCGCGTCGCGGCTCGTGATCCGCTCCTCCGAAATGCCGCGGCCGTTGTCCGCCACCGAGACGACGAGCGCTTTGCCGGATCGGTGCACCGACACGATGACGAGCGTGGCTTGCGCGTGGCGCTGCACGTTGCTCAGCGCCTCCTGGACGACGCGGAAGATCCATGTCGCCCGCCCCCGTTCCAGATCGATCTCTGCGGCGTCCCGCTCGACGCGGCACTGGATTCCGAAGTGGCGTTCGAACTCCGCGGCCTGCCAATCGATGGCGGCGGCGAGCCCGAGCTGGTCCAGCACAGCGGGCCGCAGATCGCTGGCGATCCTGCGCACAGAGTCGAGTGTATCGCCGACAATGCCGAGCATCGACTCGATACGTTGCTCCACGGCGGTCCGCCGATCGTCAGACCACGTCGCCACGTCCGCGCGGAGCCCGTAGAGGTCGGTCTTCAGGCCCGCGAGCGTCTGGCCGAGTCGGTCGTGCAGCGTCCGTGAGAGACGTGAACGCTCTTCCTCCCGTACTCGCTGCGTGCGTTCGGATAACCGGCGGTGGTCCGTCTCGAGCAGCGCGATGCGGCGGTGCAGTTCCTGCAGCCGGGTGGCGCGTTCATACGCGATCCCCGCATGCGCACTCAACGTCATCGCTGCGTCTTCATCCGCCGCGGTGAATTCATCGGCACCCAGCTTGTTCCTGAGGTTCAACCAGCCGTAGACGCACGCTGCCGACCGGATAGGAACGCTCAGCAGCGATGCAACACGCGGCCCGTCGGAAGGCAGGCCCAGTGCCTCCGGCCGGCCACCAGGATTTCTGACGCGATACGCGCGACTTTCGTTGACAACCGTCGCGAGAAAGGATTCTGTCAGCGACGGCACCCGAAGGTGATTTCCGGTGTCGTCCGCAAACCCGCTGGTGATGAGTCGCGGTTGCTCGGCGTCCCTGCGCGGAATCAGACCAACGACCGCTTGCTGCGCCAGCGTGACTCGGCGCGCTTCCGTGCAGACTCTGTCGAGCAATGCGCGCGGATCGTCTTCTCCCGCCAGCTGCTGCGCGGCCTCCATCACGGCGGACATGCGATCGGCCGCTGCCGAAAACCGTTCGATCCGATCCGCGAGCGTGGCGCTCACCAGCTCGAGACGCTCACGATCGAAGCTCTCGCGACGTGGCGGCGCAGGGGGAGCGGACGCGGGCGCGGCGAGCGCGGCCGCGACCGTCGACAGAATCTGCTCTACGGGACTCGGCTTGGTGAGAATCTCCACGACACCGCATTGCAGCGCCAGCGCACGCGCCTCGTGCTCGTGATAGGTCGCGGTGTAGAAGATGACGGGTGTAGCCGCCAACGCCGGTTGTTCGCGCATGCGCCGCACGAACTCGTAGCCGTCGATCGTCGGCATCATGATGTCGCTGATGACCAGATCGGGATGAGCGTCGGCGAGCACGTGGAGGGCATCTCCCCCGTCCGTGGCCGAGAGGACCTCGTAGCCGGCGGAGCGAAGGATAGTGGTAAGAAGGTTTCGGTCAGCTGGCCTGTCTTCAATGATCAGAATAGTTGGCATTCCACTGGGGGCATTCCGATCACCGCTCGGGTTATCGCAACTGATCTTGGTGCGTACCAGACAATAGGGCGTCCGGCGCGCACGCCGGTATCCGCCTTTCGCTCTTTTCTACATCGGCTGTGTGCCCGAGTCTAGTATCGGCAAACGACTGAGCCCGTCGTTATCGAGGCGGCGTTGAACCCACCCTCGAACAGTCGATGAACTGGCGTCGAGGTCGGAGGGCGGCTCCGCCGCGCCCGCGCACGGCCAGGTGGCTCATCGCCCCTTGACGGCCGGACACGGCGGGACTGTTGCTCAGTTACGCCGAGGAGGACTTTCTTACGTCGTCAGCCGCAGCAGCTTGACCAGGTTGCCGCCGAGAATCGCCTCTTTGTCGGCGTTGCTCAGCGCGGGGTTGTTGACGATCGGATCCACCGTCACGGGCCAGCCAAAGGGCGTGTCGGTTCCGAACACGACCTGGCTCGTCCCCATTTCCGCGACCAGGTGGCGGACGCCTTCCGGCGAGAACACCATCGCGTCCGCGAGGATGTTCGTGTGCATGTAGTCGCTCGGCTTCCGCTTGATGATGCACTGCTGGCCGTTGCGCTGACAGGCGACTTCCGTCCGCCCGAGGTACGACGGCAGGTAGCCGCCGCCGTGGGCGCCGCACACTTTCAGCGCCGGGAACTTGTCGAATGTCCCGTCGAAGATCAGCCGCGAGAGAAACACGGTCGTCTCGAGCGGGTTGCCGACGATGTTACCGAGACCGCCGCGACCGGCGAGCGCTCCCTGCTGGATCAGGTTCCCCGAGCCGTTGGGATGCATGAACGCCAGCTCGCCGAGCTGCGCTACCTTGGCCCAGAACACGTCGAACTTCGGCGACGAGAGGCTCTCGCCGTTGACGTGCCCGCCGACGGCGACGCCGCGCGCGCCGAGGCGCTTCACGGCGTCCTCGAGCATCTCCGCCGCCACGTCCGGGAACTGGAGCGGGATCGACGCCATCCCGACGAAGCGGTCGGGATGCTGCCTGCTCCACGCCGCCAGCGTCTCGTTGTGCTTGCTGCAGATCGCCTTCGCGAGCCCCTGGTCCTTGATCTCCCACCACCAGAAGTCGTTGACGCTGATCGCCTCGACGTCGACGCCGATCTTGTCCATCATCGGGATGCGGTCGTCGAGCCCCGGCCCAGTGGCGCGATCCTTCTCGAACGGCGTCCCCTTGACGACGTCGCCGAGCGGCATGTCCCAATGACAGTGGACGTCGACCACCTTGACGCGCTTGCCGGCGACGCTGACCTGCAGGCGTGACGGCGCCTGCGCGAGCAGCGCCTCGCCGCGCCGACCAATGTAGAGACCCGCGGTCGCCCCGGCGACGGTCTTGACGAACTGTCTTCGATTCTGCACCGTGTTCTCCTTGTCAGAGGCGGGTCCGCCTGCGCGTGGCTTCTCTGCTCGGCGGGACCCGCCCTACGTACCTCTCTGCCCGGCGGAAGCCGCCCTGCGCAGCGCGTGCGGCGGGGAGCAGGCGGCACAGTAAGACAGTCCCGCCTGCGCGGTCAATGTCCGGGCGATACGCCCGCCTTCAAGGCGACGCCGGACCTGCGCTGTGCAAGCGTTCGCCCCACTGTGCGTGCAATCTCCTCCGCCGCCGCCTGCGGCGGCTTCCCTTTCGGGTGAATTCCGCAGATGGCGGTCGTTGCGGAATGATCGAGCGCACGACTCCAGCGCGACTGCCCCGCCTCGTCGCGGCCGTAGGTGACATACGCCGAAGCCGTATTCAGCCCGGTGCCCGGCCGCTCGCCCACGACGTGCACGACGACGGCGGCGCCGACGAGACCGCCAATCTCGTAGCCGGCGCGCACGCGGCCGTTCTGCACGACGACATCGGTTTCGCCGACGTGGCATCCCTCGTCCACGAGGAGCCGCCGAAGCGGCGGCAGCAGCGCGCGCAGCTGTTCGTTGATCGCATCGGCGTTCAGGCCGTCGGACACAACGAGCTGCACCTGAGGCGATCGCCGGTACAGCGTCGCGATCGCAGGAACATCGTCTTCGCGGATTCGTTCGCCGAGCGGCGGGTGCGCCAGGTACTCGTCACGGCTCGCGGCGGCGCTCCGCACGCGCATGTGGCGCGCACACGCATGCCGCAGGACGCCTTCGTCGAGCGACGCGTACAGCGCGCGCCGGGCGTGGGCGTAGATACGTTCGAGGCGCGCATCGGCCTCGGGCGCATCGAGCGCGACGTCCAGGCCGCGCTCCTGCAGCTCGCCGAGCCGACGCGCTGCCTCCTCCTCGAGCAGCGAAGCCTGGCGGCGATCGCCGCTGCCGCGTGCACAGGCGGCGTAGAGTCGCGCGATCGTGTTTCGTCCCGGACGCGGCTCACCACCGGGCCCGAGCGCGCCGAGCTCGATCAACCGCCGCTCCATGGCCGACGTCATCTGCCGCCCCGCGCGCCGGCGCAGGGCTGGATGCTGGCGGAACGAGGTCGTCAGGTAGCCGAGCATCGGATCGGCGTTGCCCGCCACCGCCATCAGGTACGCGGGGGCGGCGCGCTCGACAATCCGCTCCGTCACGCGCTCCAGCTCGCGCGGCGCGATGCCCATGTGAAACGTCGCGCACACGTCGAGCCCCATCGTCAGGCCGTGCAGCTTCGCCATCGCCGCGTCCTCGAGGCAGACGCGCTCGAGTTGCGCCGCGTTCCTGAAGACTTCCGGCCCGATGAACCCGGCCACGTCGTTCACGATCGTCCATGTGTGGGACGGGTTCCGCCGCACACCGCGCTCACGTGAGGCGGACCCGCCGACCAGCTCCAGCCGAATGTGACGCGCCACTCCGTAGGTGCGCGCCTCGAGCGTTCCCATGTCGATCCCCTCGGCCGCGCCGTTGGTCACCTCCGACCCCTGGCCCGTCTCGAAATAGAGGCCGTCGAAATCGCGCGCCAGGTCGATCACACCCTCGACGTCGAGGCCGACCATCCCGGCGAGCCCGCGCGAGGTGCCGGCGAGGCTCTGGAAGCCGACGTCGACGCGCGCCTGCGTCCGCGCCGCGTGCTGCTTGACGATGTCCGACAGCACGCAGTAGCGCGTGGGCAACTCGAGACTCCGCACCACCCGTTCGAGCAGCGCCTCGAGCCGCGCGATCGTGTCGAGGTCGTCGGCGGCTGGATTGAGCCCGAGAATGACGTCGCCGCAGCCGTGGGAGAGGCCGTCGAGGATCGAGAACAGGATTTCGCGTTCGTCGTCGCCCGCGCTGTTCGGCTGGATGCGTGAGCCGAAATGCCGCGGATGCCCGATGCCGATTCCCGGACCGGGGAGCGGGTTGAACAACGCACACGACAGCGCCGACAGCTCGTCGTCGCTCATGACCTTCACGACCGCGCCGATCGCCTCGCTCGCGAGCGCGTCGCGGTACTGCGCCACCCACTCGGCAGCGCGCGGGCCCGCCAGCGCCTCTTTCAGGCGGGCGATCGTCATCGGGTCCAGCTCGGGGTCGGCGCGGCGGTCGCGGGAGCGATCGAGCGCTGCGGTCACCCCATCGTCGATCGGCGGAGCGCGCCGGATATCGCCCACCGTCGTGGCCAGCAGCGCCTGGCGCGCGTCCTCGCGCAGCCGGTCGTCCGCGGTGCCGCCGACGGCGAGGTCGCCTTGCTTGAACGCACTGGCAAGCGTGAAGGTTCTGCGCAGTTCCTGACCGGTCATGGGCCTCGGCCGCTGTGGCACCCCTGGTGCCGGAGCATAATACTCAGCCTTCGAATGTCTAGCCTGGCCACGCTGTTCGAGCCGCCTGACGATGCGACGGCTGAAGACCTGCGGGGACGCCTGCGCGCGATGGCGGACCTCGTGGCGCGCGCGCCCGTCCCCATCGCCGTCGCGCACGACGCGGACTGCCGCTTCATCTCCGCGAACGATGCCCTGGGCCGCCTGCTCGGCGTGCCGCCCGAGGTCAACATCTCGATGACGCCGCGCGCCGGCGAGCACCCGCTCTACCGGATCCAGCACAACGGGCGCGACCTCCCGCCGAACGAGCTGCCGATGCAGTACGCCATCGCGCACCGCACGCACGTGACCAACGACATCGAGATCGTGCGCGCGGACGCGTCGGTGGTGTACGTGCAGAACGACGTGGAGCCGCTCTACGACCGGCGCGGCCAGGTCTGCGGCTGCGTCAGCGTGTGCGTGGACCTCACCGACCGCCGGCGCGTCGAGATGGTCCTGCGCGAGGCGGACCGGCGCAAGGACGAATTCCTCGCCACGCTCTCGCACGAGCTGCGCAACCCGCTGGCGCCCATCCGCAACGCCGTGGAGTTGATGCGCCGGGCCGGCCACGACCCGCACATCGCCGAGCGCGCGCTCGCCATCATGGAACGCCAGCTCCACCAGCTGGTGCGGCTGACCGACGACCTGCTCGACGTGTCGCGCATCACCCGCGACACCATCGAGCTCCGCCGCGACCGCATCGATCTGCGGGCGGTGCTGCGCAGCGCGCTCGAAACGATCGATCCGCTCAGTCACGCGGCCGGGCACGACCTCACGGTCGATCTCCCGCAGACCGCGCTCTGGGTCTATGCCGACTTCACGCGGCTGGCGCAGGCCTTCGTCAACCTGCTGAACAACGCGGTGAAGTACACGGATCGCGGCGGGCACATCTCCCTGGACGTCTTGGTCGAGGGGGGCGGGGCCGTCGTCTCGCTGCGCGACACGGGCATCGGCATCGAGCCGGCGCTCCTCCCGCGCATTTTCGACATGTTCGTCCAGATCGACCCGGGCTCCACGCGCGCGCGCAGCGGCCTCGGCATCGGCCTCGCCCTCACCAGGCGGCTGATCGAGCTGCACGAGGGGTCGATCGAGGCGCGCAGTGACGGCGCGGGCGCGGGAACCACGTTCGTCGTGCGGCTGCCGCTCGTCGCCGCCGCCGAGCGGCACGACCACGTCGACGAACTCGTACCCACGCCCACCGCCAGCCGGTGCCGCGTGCTCGTCGCCGAAGACATCCCCGACGCGGCTGAAATGATGCGCATGATGATCGACTGCATGGGCCACGACGTGCGCGTGGCCACCGATGGCATCGAGGCCGTCGCCATCGCGGAGGACTTCAGCCCGCAGATTGCGCTGCTCGACATCGGGATGCCGCGGATGGACGGTTACGAGGCCGCCCGCCGCATCCGTCTCGCCCTCGGCAACCAGGTGATGCTGGTGGCGCTCACCGGCTGGGGACAGGAGGACGACCAGCGACGCGCCTTTGCCGCCGGCTTCGATCGCCATCTCACCAAGCCGGCGGAGCCGGACGTCCTCGAGGATCTCATCGCGTCAGCAATGCACTGATCCTGTAAATCTCCTAGACCGCTGCCGGCATTCCCCAGACCTGCCGTGTCACTTCGAGAATCCGCTCCAGCTTCGCCCACTGGTCGGCCTCGGTGATCTGATTGCCCTGCACGGTGCTCGCAAAACCGCACTGCGGGCTGAGGCACAGGCGCTCGAGCGGGACGAAGCGGGCTGCTTCGTCGATGCGCCTGGCGATCTCGGCGACCGGTTCGAGCGCGGGGGTCTTCGTCGTCACCAGTCCGAGCACGATCACCTTGTCGTCCGGCACGAACCGCAGCGGCTCGAACGATCCCGAGCGTGTGTCGTCGTATTCGAGGAAGTACGCGTCGACGTGCAGCTCGTTGAACAGCGCGTCGGCGACCGGCTCGTAGCCGCCCTCGGCGACCCACGCGCTCTGCATGTTGCCGCGGCAGAGATGGATGGCGACCGTCAGGTCCGCCGGCCGGCGATCGATGACCGAGTTGATCAGCGCGGCGTAAGCGTGCGGCAGCTCGTTCGGGTCGTCGCCACGCTCCTTTGCCTGCGCGCGCAGCTGCGGGTCGCAGAGGTACGCCAGGTTCGTGTCGTCGAACTGGATGTAGCGGCAGCCGGCCGCGTACAGCGAGGCTACCTCGTCGCGGTAGGCCTGCGCCAGATCCTCGAAGAACTCGTCGAGGTCCGGATACGCCGTGATGTCGATCCCCTTGCGCCCGCCGCGGAAGTGCACCATCGTCGGCGACGGGACGGTCACCTTCGGCGTCTTCGTCGTCACCGACCGCAGGAACTGGAAGTCCGCGGTCTGGATGTCCTGCACGTGCCGCAGCTTGCCGGTGACCGTCACGCGCGGCGGCGCGAAGTCGATCTCGCCGTCGCGCGTGTGAAACTTCGACGCGATACCGCCGGAGACCGCGACGCCCTCGAGCCGCTGCAGGAAATCGATGTGGAAAAAGGTGCGCCGGAACTCGCCGTCCGTGATGCTCTGCAGCCCGATCGCTTCCTGCTTGCGCACCACCTCGCGAATCGCGTCGTCTTCGGAGGCGCGGAGCTGGTCTTTCGTGATCTCGCCGATCTGGAAACGCGCGCGCGCCTCCTTCAGGCGTGTGGGACGGAGCAGGCTGCCGACCTGATCGGCACGAAACGGCGGGTTTAACCGGGACACTGGGACACCTCCTGAGGAGCTTGCCTCGCCGCAGCCGCGCCGCGGCGAAGGCGGGCTGCATATTACTTGTTTTTCGATAGAATCCGTCCGACATGAGTGAGACCACGGTCGATGTCGGCAAGCTGCTCGACGATGGAGGCTGGAGCGCGTACCAGAAGCTCCTGGTGGGCTGCATTGCGCTGACGATCATCTTCGACGGGCTCGACAACCAGCTGCTCGGCGCCGCGGTGCCGGCGATGATGAAGGAGTGGGCGCTGCCGCGCGCGCCGTTCGCGTCGGTGCTGGCCGCGGCGCTGTTCGGCATGGTGATCGGCGGCTTCACGGGCGGCTACATCGGCGACCGCCTCGGCCGCCGCCCCGCCCTGCTCGGGAGCGTGGCCTGGTTCGGCGTGTTGACGATCCTCGTCTCGTTTGCCGGCAACGTGACGCTGCTCACCGCGCTGCGGTTCTTTGCGGGCCTCGGCCTTGGCGGCGCGATGCCGAACGCCGCCGCGCTCGCGTCGGAGTACGTGCCGCTGCGACGCCGGCCGTTCGCCGTGACCCTCACGATTGTCTGCATTCCGATCGGCGGGACCCTGGCCGGCTTCACCGGCGCGCTGGTGCTTCCGGCCTACGGCTGGCGGGCGCTCTTCCTCATCGGCGGCAGCCTGCCGCTGGTCCTCTGCGCGCTCCTCTGGACGGTGCTGCCCGAATCGCCGCGCTATCTCGCGCGTCAGCGCGCGCGGTGGCCCGAGCTGGCGCGGCTGCTGGAGCGGCTCGGACACAAGTTCCCGCCCGGCGTGGCGTTCATCGACTCGAACGAGCGCGCCATCGCGCGCGCGACTGTCGGGTCGCTGCTCGTGCCCGAGTACCGGCGCGACACGCTCGCGCTCTGCGCCGCGTTCTTTTTCTGCCTGCTCTCGGTCTACACCGGGACCAACTGGGTACCGTCGCTGCTGACCAGCGCCGGCTTCGACGTCGCGACCGCCAACTACGGGTTGACGGCCTTCAACCTCGGCGGCGTCGTCGGCGCCGTGCTCGGGGCGATCGTCTTCGCCCGCTTCGGGTCGCGCATCACGATGCTCGCCATGACGGCGGGAGCGATTGCCGGCAGCGTGCTCCTGGCGAGCGCGCCGATTGGCGGACAGTCGACGCTCGCGGTGCTGGCGATGCTGGCGTGGACGGGCGGCCTGATCAACGCGGTGCAGACGACGATGTATGCGCTCGCGGCGCACGTCTACCCGGCGGGGATTCGCGCCACGGGCGTTGGCACCTCACTCGCTGTCGGCCGCATCGGCGGGGTCGCGTCGACCTATGCCGGAGCGTGGGCGCTCGAGTCGGGCCCCTCGCAGATGTTCGCGCTCATCGCCGGGACGCTGTCGGTGGTGTTCGTCGCGCTCGCCTCGGTGCGCAATCACATCCCGCGTCACGAGCGGGCGAACCTGCGGAGCACGCGCTCGACGAGCGCACGGACGGCACCGACATAGGATTCCGCCGACAACTGCCGCTCGATCTCGTCGCGCGTCAGGTGGCGCGTGACATCGGGATCGCCGGCAAGGGCGTCGGCAAACGTGCCACCGCCCTGCGTACGCTCGGCGGCGTGCTCGACGAGCCGGTGGGCGTCGGTGCGCCCGACGTGCGCCGCCAGCGCCATCGACACACGCTCCGACGCAATCAACCCGCCCGTCCGCTCGAGATTCTCGCGCATGCGCGCCGCGTCGACGACGAGCCCGTCCAGCATCGACGCAACCGCCCGTGATGCGCCGGCCGTCACCAGCACGAGCTCCGGCAGCGTCGTCCACTCCGCCTGCCAGCCGCCGAGACCGCGTTCGTGTTCCTGCGGCATCGCCGCGAGCAGCGTCGCGACCAGACCCGGTGCGCGGACGGCCGCCGCGAGCGCCACGGATGCGCCGATTGGGTTTCTCTTGTGCGGCATCGCCGACGAGCCGCCGCCCTGCTGTTCGGCGGCCTCGCCGACCTCGGTTTGCGCGAGGAGCGACACGTCGCGGGCAATCTTGCCGAGCGTGCCGCAGGTCACGCCGAGCGCGCAGGCGAGGCGCGCGAGGCGATCGCGATGCGCGTGCCACGGCACGTCGGGTGCCGCCAGTCCGAGGCGCGACGCGAGCCGATCGGCGACCGCAATCCCCTGGTCGCCGAGCGCCGCGAGCGTTCCCGACGCGCCGCCGAACTGCACGACGCGCGCCTCTTCGAGCGCCAGGGCGAGCGACGCCCGCTGACGCATCAGCGCGTCGAGCCACCCCGCGGCCTTGACGCCGAAGGTTACAGGCGTCGCGTGCTGCAGCCAGGTGCGTCCTGCCATGACCGTGTCGACGTGACGGCGGGCGTGCGACGCGGCGGCAGCCGCCGCGCGATCGAGGTGCGCGAGGATGGGCGGAACGGCGCGCTGCAGCTGCAGGACCAGCCCCGTGTCGAGGATGTCCTGGCTCGTCGCGCCCCAGTGGACGTAGCGCGCGGCGCTGGCGTCGATCGCCTCGACGTCCTTCGTCAGGTGACGAACGAGCGGGATCGCCAGGTTGCCGTCGCGTGCGGCGGCCGCGGCGATCGCGCGCACGTCGTAGCGGCCGGCATCGGCCGCGGCGCGAATCGGCTCGACGGCGCTGCGCGGCACGACGCCGAGCTCCGCCTCGACGTCGGCGAGCGCGGCCTCGACATCGAGCATCGCCTGCAGGCGCGCGCGATCCGACAGCTGCTCCGCCACGTCCGCGTCGCCGAACAGCGGGCCGAGCAGGTCGGACCCCTCGCCCTTAAACATCGAAGAAGACGGTCTCGCCGGCTCCCTGCATCACCACGTTGAATTGATAGCGGCCCTCGCCGGCGTGCCGCGCGATGAGCGTGTGACGGCGATCGGCGGGAACGCGCGCGAGGATCGGATCCTGCGCGTTGGCGGCTTCGTCCTCGAAGTAGAGGCGCGTGACGAAGCGCGTGAGGATGCCGCGCGCCATGACGCTGACGACGACGTGCGGCGCCTGGGCGCCGCCGTCGGGTCCGGGTACCGGTCCCGGCTTGATGGTCTTGAAGCGGAAGCCGCCGTCCTCGCGCGTGTGCGCCCACCCATAACCGTTGAACGTGGGATCCGCGGACCCGGCGCCGGGGTCCTCCGGGTGCGCATAGCGTCCGCTCGAATCGGCCTGCCATGTCTCGACGAGCGCATCGGGAATGACGCGGCCCTGGCCGTCGAACAGCTGCCCTTCGATGGTGATGCGCGTGCCGGCGGTGGCGTCGGAGACCTGGCGGCAGCTGGCGCGGCCGCGCACCATGATGCCGAAGTAGGGGCCGACCGTCTGCGAGGGGGTGATCCCGGACATCAGGGCAGCATCGGCGTGGCCTCGCGGCCGCGCAGCACGATGTCCCAGCGGAAGCCGAGCGCCCAGTCGGGCACCGTAAGGCCGATGTCGAACGACGAGACCATGCGGTCGCGCACGGCGGGGTCGCGCACCGAGTTGAAGATAGGGTCGAGCGGGAACAGCGGATCGCCGGGGAAGTACATCTGCGTGACGAGCCGCGTGAGAAACCCCGGGCCCAGCACCGAAAAGTGGATGTGCGCCGGCCGCCACGCGTTGTAATGGTTGCCCCACGGGTAGTGGCCCGGCTTGATCGTCACGAACCGGTAGCGGCCGTCCTCGTCGGTGATGGCGCGTCCGCTCCCCGTGAAGTTCGGGTCGAGCGGCGCGTCGTGTGCGTCCCCTTCGTGCGCATACCTTCCGCACGCGTTGGCCTGCCAGATTTCGACGAGCGTACGCGGCACCGGCCGGCCGTGCTCGTCGAGGACACGCCCCTCGACGACGATCCGCTCGCCGAGCGGCGCGCCGGCATGCTGCCGCGTCAAGTCGTCGGCAATCGGGCCAACGGCGTCATACGGATAGGAAGGTCCGGTGATTTCGGACAGGGTCTGCGGGATCTCGACGAGTGGCTGCAGCGGGTGCCGCAGCACCGTGCTGCGGTATGCCGGATCCTCGGCCGGGTGCACGCCCTGCGGTGCGCGCTGGTAGCGCGGCGGGGCGGTGACGAGGGGGCGATCCATGCGGCCAATGATAATCAAGTGGAGGAATGATCGTCATCATCATGGGCGCCGCGGGTGCTGGAAAGACGACAGTCGGGACCGCGCTCGCGACCGGACTCGGCTGGCGATTCATCGACGCCGATGCCTTCCATTCGCCGGCCAACGTCGGGAAGATTCGCTCGGGGATCCCGCTCACCGACGAGGATCGAGCGCCCTGGCTCTCGCGCGCGCACGAGGCGATCGCGCGGTCGGCGGGCGAATCGGCCAACGTCGTCGTCGCATGCTCGGCGCTGCGCGAGCGGTATCGCACGACGCTGGCCGATGGAATCTCTGATGTGCGATGGGTGTTCCTGGAAGCCCACGCAGAGCTGCTCGAAGCGCGGCTGCGCGACCGCGTTGGCCACTTTGCCGGCGCGTCAATCGTGGACAGCCAGTTGGAAACGCTCGAGCCGCCGCGCGATGCCTTGCGGTTGCGCGCCGATCTGCCGGTCGACGTGTTGATCGATGCTATCCGGAGGCACCTCGGAATGATGAGCGGGTAGGATCCGGGGATGCGATGATACGGCCGTGAAAATCACCGTCTACCAGAAGCCCACCTGCACGACCTGCCGGCAGGTGCACGCCGCGCTCCGGGATGCAGGCGTCGATTTCGACGCCGTCGACTACTACACCGACCCGATTCCGAAGGCGAAGCTGCGCGAGCTGCTGCACAAGATGGGCCTGTCGCCGCGCGAGCTGCTGCGGACCAAGGACGACGTCTACAGGAAGCTGCGCCTCGGCGAACGCGAGCTGAGCGACGCGGAAATCGTCGACCTGATGGTCGAGCACCCGGACCTGATCCAGAGGCCGATCGTCGAGAAGGGGTCGCGCGCGATTCTCGCGCGGCCGGCGGACCGGCTGCGCGAGATCCTCTGAGCTGGTTCTCGCGGCGGTCGGCTGGTCGGGCAGTGCCCGCCGCTCATGGCAATCCGGGCGCGGAGTTGGCAAAACGGGGCGCGTCCATTCTCCTTGACGCGCCACGGTGGGAGGCCGACAATGGGCCCCACTCTCACGCGGAGGTGCGACCGTGAAGACCAGGGCCATTCTCGTTGTTGTCGGCCTCGGGTTGCTCCTGGCGGGCCGCCCGATCGCCGCACATCATTCGTTCACCGCGGAATTCGACGCGAACAAACCCATCAAGCTGACCGGTTCGGTCACGAAGTTCGAGTGGACCAATCCGCACGCGTGGATCTATATCGACGCGAAGGACGACGCGGGCAACGTCAGCAACTGGGGGTTCGAGCTGGCGGCGGCCAGCGGATTGATGCGCTCCGGCTGGACCCGGCTGACGCTGAAGGCCGGCGACGTCGTCACCATTGAAGGGACACGCGCCAAGAACGGGACGAACAACGCCAACGCGCAAACGGTCACCCTGGCAAGCACCGGGAAAAAACTGTTTGCGGGCGCCAACACCCCGGGAAACCCGTAAGCCTGGACTCGGGCCGGGATCCGGGATCCGGGATCCGCAGTCCGTTAGGCTCGTAGGCGTCCCCTCTCGTAGAGGCCGACCTCCGGGCCGGCCTTCTGGAGGCTGACATGAAACGGTCGCTTGCCGTCATGGTGTCTGCAACCATCGTGGCTGCGCTGTCGGCGTCGCTGTCCGCGCAGTGGGACCTGCACGCCAAGCCTGGCGTTCCGAAGGGGCGCGACGGCAAGCCGAACCTCACGGCGCCCGCGCCGCGCACAGCGGACGGGAAGCCGGACCTCTCCGGCATCTGGATGCGCACCAACCGCACCGAGGAGCCGGGTGCCGCGCCGGCCGGACAGCCTCCGCTCGCGCAGTTCGGCAACATCGGGGTGGGATTCAAGGAAGGACTGCCTTATCGGCCGCTGGCAGTCGACCTCGTGAAGAAACGAACGGGTGCGCTCGACAACCCCGACGCGCTGTGTCTGCCGCAAGGCCCGCTCGAATACCATCTCGACCCGCAGCCGCGGGAGATCATCCAGCTGCCGCAGAAGATCGTCATCGTCTACGAATCGAACTACGGCCTGCGGACTATCTATACCGATGGCCGCGCGCTGCCGAAGCAGGGCGAGCCGCAGCCGTACTGGCACGGGTACTCCGTCGGGCGATGGGAAGGCGACACGCTCGTCGTCACGTCGAACAACTTCCGCGGCGCGTTGACGGGGCTGCCGGGCGACGGCTGGCTCGACGGGAAGGGTGATCCGTTCACCGACGCGTTGACGCTGACCGAGCGGTTCCGGCGCGTGAACTTCGGCAACTTGCAGATCGACGTCACGATCGACGATCCGAAAGCCTACACGCGGCCCTTCACCGTCAGGGTCGAGCAGGAGATCGTGGCCGACGGCTCGGAGATGATCGAGTTCATCTGCCACGAGAACCAGAAGTTCCTGAAGCTGACTGGACGCGAGAACTAGGTGGTAGGCCGGGTCCAAAAGGACCCGGCCTACATGTTCGACAGGACCGCCTACATCTTTACTCCCGCCATGTGCGCCAGCACCCGGAAGACCACCGCGAAGTCATAGCTGGCCAGCCCCATCCCGCGAGCGGCGGTGAGGAACTCGTTCGTCACGGCCGTCGTCGGCAGCGGCACGTCGAGCCGCCGCCCCATCTCGAGCGCCAGCAGCAGATCCTTCTGCATCATGTTGACGTCGAACCACGACTCGGCGGGCATCTCCAGCACGAACGGCCCGCGGTACTGCACCATCGGCGACGCCATGACGCTGTGCGTCAGCACGTCGACGGCGACCGCGCGCGGGATGCCGGCCTTCTCCGCCAGCAGCACCCCTTCGCTGAAGGCGAGCATCTGCACCGCCAGGCTCAGGTTGTGCGCGATCTTGATCGAGAGCGCGAGGCCGTTCTCGCCGACGTGCGTGACCTTCGGGCCGATGTCGTCCAGGATGGGCCGGATGCGATCGAAGGTCGCCTTCCTGCCGCCGACCATCACGCTCAGCTTGCCGGCCTCGAGCGTCGTTACGCTGCCCGACACCGGCGCATCGACCATGTCGGCGCCCTTCGCCCGGACCTTCTCCGCCACGTCGCGGCTGACGGCGGGGCTCACGGTGCTGATGTCGACGACGACCTTGTCGCCCTGCAGGCCGGCAAGGAATCCGTCGGCGCCGCCCGACACCGATTCGAGCGCCTTCGAGTCGGTCACCATGACGAAGATCACGTCCGCCGCCTCGGCCACCGCCTTCGGCGTCGCCGCCCACTTCATCCCGCGGTCGACCAGCCACTCGGCCTTCGCGCGCGTGCGGTTGTACCCGGTGACGATATGTCCCTTGTCGAGCAGGCGGTTGGCCATCCGGCCGCCCATGGCGCCGAGGCCGATATATCCAAGATTTGCCATCGACTAACTGTCCTCCTTGCCCCGGGTGTAGTATCTGCACCTCATGGCCACAGTCATCACACGCGACGCACCCGTTGCAGCCACCGCCGGCCGGAAGCCGTTCTACTTGACCCTGTGGGGACAGGTGCTTCTGGGCGTCGCGATCGCGATTGTGCTCGGGTACGTCAGGCCAGCGACCGCGCAGGCGATGCGTCCGCTCGGCGACGCGTTCATCCGGTTGATCACGATGGTGATCCCGCTCGTGATCTTCTGCACCGTCGCGGCCGGCATTGCCGGCATGGATAGTATCAAGAAGGTCGGGCGTGTCGGCGGCAAGGCGCTGCTCTACTTTGAAATCCTCACGAGCATCGCGCTGCTCCTCGGCCTGCTGGTCGGCGCGTTCACGCAGCCGGGCGCCGGCTTCAACGCGACGCCGACGGCGGGCGATGCGACCGCGGTCGCCGGCTACGCCGGCCAGGCGAAAGCGCAGACGGTCACCGACTTCCTCATGAACATCATCCCGACGTCGGTGGTCGGGGCGTTCGCCGGCGGCAGCATCCTCAACGTCATCCTGGTATCGCTGCTCATCGGCTTCGCCCTCGCGTCGCTCGGCCCGAAGGCCAAGCCGGTGACCGACGTGCTCGAAGGGCTGACGCAGATGATCTTCCGCGTCGTCAACATCCTGATGCGGCTCGCTCCCATTGGCGCGTTCGGCGCGATGGCGTTCACCGTCGGACGCTACGGCGTCAGCTCGCTCGGACCACTGGCGAAGCTGATCGTCACGCTGTGGGTCACCTCCGCCCTGTTCGTGCTCATCGTGCTCGGCGCGGTCTCCGCGATGGCCGGCTTCAACATCATCCGCTTCCTCAAGTACATCCGCGAGGAGATCGTTCTCACGCTGTCGCTCAGTTCCTCGGACCCGGCGCTGCCGTCGCTGATGCGGAAGCTCGAGAACCTGGGGTGCTCGAAGGCGCTGGTCGGCCTGGTGACGCCCACGGGCTACATCTTCAACCCGGATGGAAGCTGCATCTACATGGCGCTCGCCGCGGTCTTCGTCGCACAGGCGACGAACGTGCCGCTGACGTTTGCCAATTACGTCACGCTGTTCGCCGTCGCCGCGTTGACGCACAAGGGCGCCGTCGGCATCCAGGGCGCGGCGTTCATCGCGCTGGTCGCCACGCTGATGGTGATTCCGTCGATTCCCGTGGCGGGGATGGCGCTCATTCTCGGCCTGGATCGCTTCATGAGCATGTGCCGCGCCACGGTCAACATGCTCTGCAACGGCGTGGCAACGCTGGTCCTGTCGCGGTGGGAACACGAGCTTGACGGCGAGACGCTGCGGAAGAATCTCGCCGCGCTGACATAGCGGGCAGCGGCCAGACAGTCGTCGAGGCGGGCCTTCAGGCCCGCCTGCCAATACCGACCGGAATCACCCGTTCCGAGGAGGAATCGACCCTACCATTTCGCCACCCCACGACTCGACAAGGAGGCCGTCATGAGGTTCAAGGTTGTCCTCGGCGTCGTTCTCCTGGCATCGACAGCATCCCTCGCGGTCGCGCAAATCACGTCAGCGACCATCTCCGGCACCATCAAAGACGAAACCGGCGGCGTGCTGCCCGGCGTCGACGTCGCGGTCAGGAGCCTCGATACAGGCCTGACGCGGAGCGCCGTCACCGATTCGAACGGGTACTTCGCGCTGCCCGGGCTGCCGCCCGGCCGCTACGAGGCGCGCGCCAGCCTGCAGGGGTTCAGGACCGGTGTGCAGACCGGTATCGCGCTTGCCCTCGCCCAGGAGGCGGGCCTGAACCTCGTCCTGAGCGTTGGCGCAACCGCGGAGTCGATCACCGTGAGCGGCGAGAGCGCGCTCGTCGAGACGCGCTCGTCCGCGCTCTCCGCCATCGTGCTCGAGAAAACGATCGAGGAGCTGCCGCTGAACGGCCGCAACTACATCATGCTGGCGACGCTGCAGCCTGGCATCGTCCAGTTCACGGAACGGACCAGCACCTCGCCGGCGCAGCGTGGCGTGCAGCTGAACATCAACGGGATGGGCGGCCGCTCGAACAGCTACCTGCTCGACGGCGCGAACATGCGCGGGTATGCGGGCCAGGCGACGGTCACGGCGGCCGACAGCACGCTCGGCGTCGAGACGATCCAGGAATTCCGCGTCGTCACCAACGCGTTCTCGGCCGACTACGGGCGCGTGATGGGCGGCGTGGTGAGCGTCGCGTCGAAGGCGGGGACGAACCTTCTGCGCGGCTCGGCCTTCGAGTTCTTCCGCAACAGCAGGATGGACGCGCCCAACTTCTTCGACATCGGCGATCCGCCGCCGTTCACGCGCCACCAGTTTGGCGCCACCGTCGGCGGGCCCATCGTCAGGAATCGGGTCTTCTTCTTCGGCGGGTACGAGCGCCTGCAGGAGGATCTCGGCACGACGGTGATCACGGCCGTGCCCACAGCTGGGGCGCGCGCCGGGGCCGTCAATGCCGCCGTCAGGCCCTACCTCGATCTCATTCCGCTGCCGAACGGTCGCGATCTCGGGCCGGGCATCGGGCAATACACGTATGAAATGAACCGCGTGACGCGGGAAAACTTCGCGCAGGGACGCGTCGACGTCCAGCTCTCGAACAAGGACTCGCTGTTCGTGCGCCACACCTACGACGGATCGCGCCAGGTCGCGCCGGTCTCGAGCGGCGCGATTCAGACCACGGGGTTCGAGCAGTTCGTCACGAAGTCGGATTCGGGCAACCGCTTCTTCACGGTCGAAGCGAAGCGGACGCTGACGCAGAACCTGCTGAATACGGCGCGCTTTTCCTCGAGCCACCTGACCTACCTGCAGACGCCGGCCAATACGCTGCGCGAACCGCTGTCGTTCCTGCCGGAAGCGCCGTTCATGGGTCTCATCCTGATCGGCGGCCTGTCGCAACTCGGCAACTACGCCGCCGAGCCGTCGTCGCAGAACATCGACTACAAGACCTGGAGCGACGACCTCGCGTTCACGCGCGGGAAGCACCTGCTGAAGACCGGCGCGCTGATCGAGCATGCGTTCGCGGACAAACTGACCACGAACCACGCGCGCGGCACGTATACCTTTGCGAACCTGGCGCAGTTCCTGGCCGGCGTGCCGAGCCGCTTCCAGGGCAACACACCGGACTCGAACTTCCACCGCCAGCGGCCAAACACGCTCTTCGGCTTCTACCTCCAGGACGATTACCGCGTCACGTCGAACCTGACGCTGAATCTCGGCGCCCGCTACGAGTTCTTCACGGTGCCGCGGGACAAGGACGGCCTCGATGCGTACCTGCCCGACGTGCGGACGTCGCCGGACAGCGTGCTGGGCGGCCCGTTCGCCAACCCGTCGCTGAAGAATGTCGCGCCGCGCGTCGGCTTCGCGTGGGACGTCGGCGGCGACGGCCGCACGGCGATTCGCGGCGGCAGCGGGCTCTACCACGACACCGACGGTCCGTACAACAGCACGCTCGGCATTTCGCTCCAGTCGCCACCGTTCGTGAACGTGGTCAATATCACCGGCGCCGGGATTCCGTTTCCGACGCCGGTGTTTTCCAGTGCGACCGCCGTCGGCACGCGCAGCATGCGCACGATGGACTACCACATCAAGCAGCCGAAGGGCGTGACGTACAACGTCAACCTCCAGCGCGAGCTTGCAGCAGGGTGGGGGGCGATGATTGGCTACGCGGGCTCGCGTGGATACGACCTGGTGAGCGCGATCGAGGGGAACCCCGTCGTGCCGGTCGTGCGGGCTGACGGCTCGCTGTTCTTCCCGGCGGGAGCGCCGCGGCAGAACCCGGCGTGGGGCAGCATCGACTACCGGAGGTCCGATGGGCGGTCAACGTACCACGCGTTGCAGACGAGCCTCATGAAGCGGTACAGCGACGGCTATCAGATGCAGTTCTCCTACACGTTGAGCAAGGCGATGGACAACGGCGACGCCCAGCTCAGCACCGACACGATTGCGTCGGCCATCTATCCCGCGAACCCGTACGACCTGGACGCGGAGTGGGCGGCGGCGGCGTTCGACGCGCCGCACGTGTTCGCGGCCAACGCCACGTGGGAGCTGCCGTTCCGTGGCAACCCAGTGCTGAGCGGCTGGCAGCTGAACGGCATCGTGTCGATGCACAGCGGCTATCCGTTCTCGCCCTCGATCCAGACGCCCAACTGGTCGCGTACGGGGAACATTTCGAACAACGCCGAGGATCGGCCCAACGTGAAGCCCGGTACCGATCCCGCGCAGATCATCACGGGCAACCCGAACGGCTGGTTCGACACCAGCGCCTTCGAGCTGCCGCTGCAGGGGACCGTCGGCAACACGCCGCGCAACTTCCTGCGCGGTCCCGGCTTCGCGAACGTCGACATGTCGCTCGTCAAGAACCAGGCGCTGAAGGGGGCCACGCGGCTGCAGCTCCGGCTCGAAGTGTTCAACGTGCTCAATCGCGCCAACTTCGCCACGCCGACGCGGCCGGTGTTCGCCGGCGCGACGCAGAACGAGGCGCCGCTCGTCACCGCCGGGCAGGTGACGCGGACGGTCAACGCCTCGCGTCAGGTGCAGCTCGGGATCAAAGTGCTGTTCTGAGATCGCGCAGCAGGAAGGCTATCCGCGCAAGTAGACGGCCTTCCTGCTGACGAACGCTTCGAGACCGCTGTCGCTGTTCTCGGGCAGGCCGGCGCCCGACTGCTTCACGCCGCCGAACGGCATCGACGGCTCCTTGTAGCCCGTGTGCACGTTGACGTGCGCGAGGCCCGCCTCGATGCCGTCGATATATCGCTGCGCGGCGCGCACGTCCCTGGTATAGATGGCGGACGACAGTCCGTAGATCGAGTCGTTCGCCACGTTCAGCGCCTCGTCGAGCGAGTCGAACTCGGAGACCGCGAGCACGGGGCCGAAGATCTCCTCGCGGAAGATCTCCATGTCATACCGGACGCCGGCGAATACCGTCGGGCGGATGAAGTAGCCATCGGCGGGCACACCCGCGTCGCCGCCGGCAACCATCCGCGCGCCGTCCGTCTGCGCCCGGCACATCGCATTGCGAATGTCCTGATACTGCTGCGGGCCCGCCACCGGTCCCATATCCGTCGTCTCCAGCGTTCCGTCGGCGACGGTCATCTTCTCGCAGCGCGCGACCAGCTTCTCGAGGAACGCTCCGGCAATCGGGCGCTGCAGCAGGACGCGGCTCGTGGACGTGCACCACTGCCCCGCGTTGGAGAAGCCGGCGGTGACCGCCGCGTCCAGCGAGGCGTCGAGGTCGGCGTCCGCCATCACGATCAAGGCGTTCTTGCCGCCGAGCTCGAGTTGCGTGCGCGTGAGATGCCGCGCGGCCTGCGCCTGGATCTTCCTGCCGACCTCCGTGGAGCCGGTGAACGAGATCGCGCGCACGCGCGGGTCCTCGACGAGGCGGTTGCCGACCGACGAGCCGGCGCCGGTGACGCAGTTGAAGACGCCGGGCGGCAGGCCGGCACGCTCGAAGAGGCCGGCCATGAACACGCCGGACCAGGGCGTGAAGGATGCCGGCTTGAACACGACGGTGTTCCCGGTCAGCAGCGCCGGCAGCGTCTTGCGGCACATCACGTTCATCGGAAAGTTCCACGGGCTGATGACGCCGACGATCCCCAGCGGCTGGTACTGCATCCAGGTCGTGATGTCGCGGAAGGCGCCCGGGCCTGTGTGGCCGAAGAAGGCCGACACCTGCGTGAGGTGATAGTGCCCCTCGACCAGCGCCGAATCGACCTCCGCGCGCGATTCGCGCAGCGTCTTGCCGTTTTCGAGCGTGACGATGCGGGCCAGCTCCTCGCGCGACGACTTGAGCAGACCCAGGAACGCCGACACGCACTGCTGGCGCTCGGTGAGCGGCGTGCGCCGCCACGCGAGGAACGCGGCGTCGGCCACGGCGATGGCCTCGTCGATGTCGTCGGGGCCCGAGGATTGAAACAGGCCGAGATTGCTCCCCCTGATTGCGGGGTTCTCGTTTTCGAATGTCTGGCCGGTGCGGGATATCGTCCACCGGCCGCCGACGAAGTTCTTGAACGTTTCGGGCATCGCGGCCGCAGTCTAGCGTGCCGCGCGGCGGTCTTTCAATTCGGAGCGATTGCTGCTGCGAACGGCACACGCGGGCGCATGGGGAACCACGAAGAGCACGAAGAGCACGAAGACCACAGCCGACGGTGAGGGCCGCTCGACGGGTCGGCCTGCGCGCAGGCCGACCTCGCGTGGAACGGGATCGGCCAGGCATGAACCTGACTGCAGCGGTACGGCTCACGCCTGGACGATCCCATTCCGTGCGGACGCCGCCTCCGGCGGCGCGTCGAGCGGCCTCCTTCGTGTCCTCCGTGTCCTTCGTGGTTTTCCCCGTCCGGCGGCTGATGCGGGACGAAGGCTACAGTTGCGGCGACGCGATGGCGCTCGCGAGATCGCGCATGAACTCGGCGGCACGCACGCCGTCCACGACGCGATGATCGGACGAGAGCGTCATCGACAGCATTGGACGGACGGCCGGCTGGCCGTTCACGGCCACCACGCGATCCGCGATCGCGCCGACCGCCAGGATAGCCGCCTGCGGCGGCACGATGATCGCCGTGAACGCGTCGACGTCGAACATCCCGAGGTTGCTGATCGTAAAGGTCGCGCCCGCGATATCGGCCGGCTGCAGCCGCCCGGCGCGCGCGCGCTCCGCGAGATCGCGCCGCCGGGTCGCGATGTCGGCCACCGACGCCCGATCGGCCCGCGGAATCACCGCCGTGACGACGGCGTTGTCGACCGCCATGGCCAGCGCGACGTTCACCTCCTCGTGCGGGACGATGCCGCCCTCCGCCCAGCTGGCGTTCAGCCGGGGGTGTTTCGCGAGCGTGCGTGCCACGATCGCGACGAGCAGGTCTGTGTGCGTCACCTTCACGCCGCTCGATCGCTCGACGTCCGCGAGCATCCGCTCGCGCGCGGCGCCCAGGGCCCCGGCATCGACGTCACGCGTCACGAAGAAGTGCGGGACCGTCGTCCAGCTCTGGGTCGTGCGCTCGGCCATCAGGCGGCCGACGGTTGTGAAGGGTTCAGGCGCGCCCGGTGTCTGCGCCGGCCTTGCCCGGCCCGCGGCGGCGAGGACGTCCTCCGTCAGGATCTCGCCGCCCGGACCGGACCCTGTGAGGGTTGCGAGGTCAATCCCCTTTTCCTGCGCGAGGCGACGCGCCTTCGGGGAAATGCGAGCGCCGCGGGACGCGGCGCTGGCTGGCGGCGCCGCTGCGGCTGCGGCGGCCGGATTGGCTCGCACACCCGCCGCCGCATCGGGCACGGCGGGGGCCGCCGGCAGCGATTCTCCAGGCTGCACCAGCCAGGCGATCGTGTGGCCGACCTGCACCACGTCGCCCGGTCTTGCCGCGACGCCGGCGAGAATACCGTCCGCGGCCGCTTCCACTTCGACCACGGCCTTGTCGGTCTCGACCTCGAGCAGCATCTCGCCCTTGCGGACCTGCTCGCCTTCCTGCTTCAGCCACGAGACGAGCTTGCCGGTTTCCTGCGCCATCTCGAGCGCAGGCATCACGACGCTGATGGCCATCTACTGGAGATCCGTGCGCACGCGCTACGACCCCGCGCCGACTTTTTCGGGCGTCGCTTCGGCGCGCGCGGCCCTCGCAATCATCTCGACGACCTCGGGGTTCCGCGGCGCTTCGGTCTCGCGCACGATCGGCAGCGTGCCTCCAACCGTGACGAACGGCGCCCCGGCCACCAGCAGCTCCTCCGCGGGGAACCGCGTGATCACTTCGTGGCCCGTTTTCGTGACCACGATTTCCTCTTCGATCCGCGCGGCGCTCCAGCCGTCGGTCGACGGCCAGAACGTTTCCAGCGCGAAGACCATCCCGGGCTTGATTTCGTGCGGATGCTCGAGCGATACGAGACGGCTGATCATCGGCCGTTCCCAGATGGCGAGCCCGATGCCGTGCCCCATCTGCAGCGCAAAGGCGGCCTCTTCGCTCGGGAACCCGAACTCCTGCGCCTTCGGCCACACCGATGCGACCTCCGCCGTCGTCCGGCCGGGTCGAATGAGCTCGATCGACGCGTCGAGGTAGTCGCGGCACCGCTTGTAGGCGTCGACCAGCGCGCGCGACGCGGAGCCGACGGCGAACGTCCGGTAGTAGCAGGTGCGGTAGCCCATGTAGGAATGGAGGATGTCGTAGTACACGGGATCGCCGGGCCGCAGCGCGCGATCGGAGAACAGGTGCGGATGCGGGCTGCAGCGCTCGCCGGAAATCGCATTGACGCCCTCGACGTATTCGGAGCCCATGTCGTACAACCGTTCCGCCACGAGCGCGACCGCCTCGTTCTCCCGCATCCCCGGCTTCATCGCCTTGTAGAGGTCGTAGTAGGCGGCGTCGACCATCATCGCCGCCATGTTGAGCAGCGTGATCTCGTCCTCGGTCTTGATCTCGCGCGCCTCGCACATCAGCGCGTGGCCGTTGACGATCTCGATGCCCTCGCGCTGAAGCGCGACCATCACGTCGGGCTCGAGGATGTCGACGCCGAGCGGCTCCTTGTGCAGCCCGCGCTTCTCGAGCTCGATGCGGATCTTCTTCGCCACGTCCTCGGCGCGCCCCATCTCCGGCGTCATCGCCCCGCGCATCGACGGGATGCCGGGACGCGAGCGCTCGCCGAGCCACGGGCAATGCAGCTGATGGTGGCGCGCCGCGGAGCCGAAATCCCAGAGAATCGGCTCGTCCTTCTGCGGCAGCAGCGTGAAGCGGCTGATCTTGTCCTGCGCCCACGTGCCGATGTTGGTCGAGGTGATGTAGCGCACGTTGTTCATGTCGAAGCAGAGCAACGCGCCCATCGACGACTTGCCGAGCAGATCCTTGATGCGCGCCAGGCGCTCGCGGCGCAGCCGGTCGTAATCGATCCGCTGCTCCCAATCGACGCCCATCGTGCCGTAGGTTTTCAGTGCCATTGGGCTCTCCATGCCGGGTCCGCCGCGCGTGGGAACCTCCCACGCGGCGGCACCCGGCCTACGTACGTGGGGCGGGTGCCGCGGCGCGGTCAGGAGCCATCGCGTCGCGGACCCGCCAACCCCCTACTTGTTGCACATCTGCCGCGCCATCTCGAAGACGTCGCGTTCGGTCGGCACGGTCGCATCCTCGAGCGGCGGCGAGAACGGCACGGGCACGTGCCGGGCGCCAATCCGCCGGACCGGGCCGTCGAGATCGTAGAACGCCCCTTCCGCGATCACCGACGCGATCTCCCCCGTGACGCCGTACCGGTAGTACCCCTCGTCGACCACGATGCAGCGCGAGGTCTTGCGCACGGAGTCGATCAGCGTCTTCTCGTCGAGCGGCCACGTCGTCCGCGGATCGACGACCTCCGCGTCGATGCCGACCTCCTCGAGCATCGTCGCGGCGCCGAGCGCGACCTGCACCATGCTGCTCGTCGCCACGAGCGAGATGTCGCGCCCTTCGCGCTTGATGTCAGCCACGCCGAGCGGGATGACGTACTCCTCGACGGGCACGGGGCCCTTGACCTTGGCGTACGAGATCTTGTCCTCGAAGACGACGACCGGGTTGTCGTCGCGGATGGCCGCCTTGATGAGCCCCTTCGCGTCGTACGGCGTCGAGGGGATGGCGACCTTCAGGCCGGGCACGTGGCTCGGCCATGCGTGCAGCGATTGCGAGTGCTGCGCGGCCGAACGCCGCGTCGCGCCCATCGTCGCGCGGATGACCATCGGCACCTTCCACAGGCCGCCCGACATGTAATGGATCTTCGCGGCCTGGTTCACGACCTGGTCCATCACGAGCGCCATGAAGTCGCCGAACATGATGTCGACGACCGGCCGCAGGCCGGCCATGGCGGCGCCGACGGCGAGGCCGGTGAAGCCGGACTCCGAGATCGGCGTGTCGACGACGCGGTCCTTGCCGAACTCCTCCAGCAGCCCTTTCACGACCTTGAAGGGCGTGCCGGCCTCGGCGACGTCCTCGCCAAGCAGCACGACCCTCGGGTCGCGCCGCATCTCCTCCGCGAGCGCCTCGCGGATGGCTTCGGCGAAGGTGAGCTCACGAACGCCGGTACCGGCAGGTGCCGGGCTGTGCGCGGTGACCACGGTCTCAGGCATAGAGGTCCTCGTCCACTCGTCTCGGATCGGGATACGGCGCGTTGCGCGCGAACTCGACGGCGGCGTCCATCTCGGCGGCCACTTCGCCCTGAATCCGATCGAGCATCGCCTGGTCGGCGAGACCTTCCGACATCAGCCACGCGGCGTGCAGCGCCACCGGGTCGCGCTCCGTCATCCAGCGCTGCTCTTCGTGCTTCGATCGGTAGTAGTCGCGCGCGATGTCGCCGACGTGATGGCCGCGAAAGCGGTAGGTGTTCAGCAGCAGGAACCCGGGGCCCTCGCCGCGGCGCGCACGCTCGACCATCCTGGAGGCCGCGGCGTGGACCGCTCGCACGTCCTGGCCATCGACGCCTTCCGCCGCGAGGCCGAACGCCGCCGGGCGCGCCAGCACGTCGCCGGCGGTCGTCTCCGAGTAATGCGTGTACTCGTTGTACATGTTGTTCTCGCAGGCGTAAACCACCGGCAGCTTCCAGAGCTGGGCGAGGTTCATCGACTCGTACAGCACGCCCTGCCCGAGCGCCCCCTCGCCGAAGAAGCAGACCGCCACGCGGTCCTGGCCGAGCATCTTCGACGCCCACGCGGCGCCCGTCGCCAGCGCCGCGCCGCCGCCGACAATCGCGTTCGCGCCGAGGTTTCCGGTAGCCGGATCCGCAATGTGCATCGAGCCGCCCTTCCCCTTGCAGTAGCCGGCCTCTTTCCCCAGCAGTTCCGCGAACATCAGGTGCGGTGCCGCTCCCTTGGCCAGGCAATGCCCGTGGCCGCGGTGCGTGCTCGTGATGTAGTCGTCCTTGCGCAGCGCCTCGCAGATGCCGACGGCCACCGCCTCCTCCCCGATGTACAGGTGCGCGAGACCCGGCATCAGGGCGCGCGTGTACAAATCGTTGACCCGCTCCTCGAACAGGCGGATGGCGAGCATTTGACGGTAGGTGCGCAGCGGCGTGCCGGTCTCGACACCCGCCGTGACGGGAGTGGTCGCGGTGGTCATGGCGGCTAAGTATCTCCCATCAAGCGGCCGCTCGTCACGGCCAGGCAGGCAATCCTCTCCGCCGCGAACGGGGATACACTGCGCGTCATGGACCCCTCGACTCGTTCCGCTCGCTCGGGGCGAGGCCCATCTACTCGCTCCGCTCGCTCGGGGCGAGCGCTCCCGGCCGTGATGCTCGCGGCGCTGGCGCTGCTCGTCAGCACCGGCGCGGCGGCTCAGTTCGGGCGCGGCGGCAACACCAGCATCGCGGCGCACACGGCTCGCGCCGACAGCTTCGACGGACGGTTCCATTATTGCCGCGGCGTCTACCGGATGAACCCGGGCGGCGACGGCGGCAGCTGGCTGACCGACTACCCGCTCGCCGACATCGATCTCTCCGTCCGGCTCTCCGAGCTCACGAAGATGCGCGTCGGGTTCGACCAGGGCGGCAACCCGCAGCACCTCATCGTCCAGTTGACCGGCGACGAGCTGTTCCAGTGTCCGTTCATCATGATGCAGGAGGTCGGCCGCCTCTTCTTCAACGACGAGGACGCGACGCGGCTCCGGAACTACCTGCTCAAGGGCGGCTTTCTCTGGGTCGACGATTTCTGGGGCTCGTACGCGTGGGAGAGCTGGGCGACCCAGATTCGGAAGGTCTTTCCCGCCACCGACTACCAGATCGTCGATCTGCCGGCGGACCACCCGATCTTCCACACGATGTTCGAGCTGCGCGGCATTCCGCAGATTCCCGGCATCGGCTACTGGCGCGGCAGCGGCGGCGGCACCTCGGAGCGCGGCGCCGACAGCGCGCAGGTGCACGCGCGCGGCGTGTCCGACCGCACGGGACGCCTCATGGTGTTCATGACGCACAACACCGACGTGAGCGATTCGTGGGAGCGCGAGGGCGAAGACCCGCGCTATTTCTACCGGTTCTCCGTGGAGGGTTACCAGGTCGCGATGAACGTGCTGTTGTACGTGATGACGCACTGACCGTTCCGCACCCCGCCGAGGTTGTAGCTCATTGGCGCGGACCGCGTGCCTTGCCTATCATCGCGCATGGCGATGACTCCCGTCGGCGTCGCACGCCGCTTCTACGCGTGCTTCAACGACCGTCTGTTCGACGAAGGCGGCGCGCTCGTGCACCCTGAAGCGTAGGGCGGCGTGTCGCAGGCCCGTCCGCGTGTGCTCGTCGTGGAAGATGACGCGCAGCTCGCCCACCTGTACTGCACCGCGCTCACCCTCCGCGGCATTGCGTGCTCGCGGGCGGCCGATGGCGTGGCGGCACTCCGGTCCATCGAACAGCAGCGCCCCACCCTGATCCTCCTCGACCTGATGCTGCCGGTCATGAACGGATGGACGGTGCTGCGCGAGCTCGGCGAGAACCCGCTGACCAACGACATCCCGATCATCGTCGTCACCGGCGTCGATCCGAAGCCGGACCTGCCGCACGCCCTCACGGTGCTCGGGAAGCCGTGCGACCCCGCTCGCGTGGCCGACATCGTGTCCGAGCATCTGCCGGCCAACGCGCATTGACGCGGGCTGGCCGGAGTACCGAATTTTGCATACCTCAACCGCGTCATGTCCTCCCCTGACGTCGACCGCCTGACCACCCTCCTGCGCGAATTGGAGAAGACCTGCGAGAAAGCGAAGGAATTACGCGAACAACTCGCTGCGTACAAGCAGGTGGGCGCGTTTCATCCCGAGCTCGACCGTGTAAACAAACTGATCGCGGAGCGGTTTTCGACGACACTTTTCTCAACCTCATCCGCGGCTGACGACGTCAACGACAACTGACGATCGACCGTCGACCCGGAAGCGGGCACGGCCGCGACGGGCTGCGGCCCGGGCGCCGCAAGCGCGCCCGGCGGTGATGGATTTGGCAATTCGAGCGTGAATCGCGACGCTTCGGCGTGAAGGCCTGCATCCTTCCTCCAAACTGGGTGCGCCACTCGTTGCTGCGTGCGATTCCGGGACGGTCATTCCCCGGAATGGCCGTCCTCTTCCCCCAGTCGATTCCCGTGTCAGAGAGTCTTGCGAGCCCGCTTGCGGGGCGCCCGGTCGGAGGCTTCGGCTTTCGGCAGCGGCGTGACGTTCTGCGGGTGGAACATCGGCGCGTGGAGCGGCACGACCAGCGCGGGAGATTCGTCGTGGACCGGTTCGGCCCACTGTTCCGACAGGAGGTAGGACCCTATTGAGGTGCCGACATCGTAGACGACACCTGGGATGAAGCGATCGAGCTGTATGCCGTCAATACTGCCCGACAGCACACGTGTAATGCGGACACGCATCTTGAGGGGGAAAACCCCCGGGCAGTCCCCCCGTACTCAATATTCGTTCCTTCTTTATGCGCCGCCGGCGTTCACACGCCGACTGGCGGCGGCTGCACGCGCAGCTCGAAGCTCCGGGCGCAGGCCAGGCAGAAACACATGATCAGCGTCACGGTCTGGAGTTTCTTGACGACACGCAGGGACCCGCAGTGCGGGCACCGAAGACAGCCGGGGGGAGCTTCGTCGACAAGCATGACGCGCGACTCGGGGAGAGTCGCCGCCAGAATAGCAGCGTGATCGCGCCGTAAAGCGCGGCCATTGCGGATTTATTTCATGACGTTAAACGCCCTACACGCGAACTGACACCTCGTCGGACATGGATGCTTCAGATCAGTCGGCGGGACTCTCCGGTTCACCGATACGCACCGTTGCCGCGAACGCGGGCGGACGGCGATGCCGCGTCGCCTGTTCGTAGGCATAGGCAAGCGCGATCAAGCGTGCCTCACTCCATCGGCGGCCGATGAACGAGATCCCGATCGGCTGGCCGAACGCGTAGCCGGCCGGCACGGTGATCGTGGGGTAGCCGGCGACGGCCGCTGGCGTCGAACTCGAGCCGACGAAGTGATCGCCGTTGACGAGATCCATCGGCCACGGCGGGTTGGCCGTCGGTGCGACCAGCGCGTCGAGACCGAGCCGGTCCATCACGGCGTCGATCCCTTCCGTGCGCGACAGCCTCGCGTTGCGCGCCAGGGCGTCGCGGTACGCCTTGTCGGTGAGCGGCCCCTTCTTCTGCGCCTCGAGCATCAGCTCTTGGCCGAAGAACGGCATCTCACGCGGCCGATTCGCCTCGTTGAAGGCGATGACGTCCGCGAGCGAGTGCACCCGTGCGGCCGCGCCGAGCCCACCCAGGTACGCGTTGAGATCGGCCTTGAACTCGTAGAGCAGGACGTCGAGCTCGCTGTCGTCGTAGGTGCCGGCGTTCGGGATGTCGGCCGGATCGACGACGACCGCGCCCAGCTGCTTCATGCGCTCGATCGCGGTGTTCGCCATCCGGTCCGCGACGTCGCTATAGCCGAAGAACTTCGCGCGCGCCACGCCGATGCGCGCGCCGCGCAGGCCGTTCGGGTCGAGCGCGCCACGATAGTCCACGCGGGCCGGGCGCGATGCATCCGTCGTCGCCTCGTCGCGTGGATCGGAGCCCGCGAGCGCCTCGAGCAGGGTCGCGGCATCTTCGACCGTCCGGGCCATCGCGCCGGCGGTGTCCTGGGAATGCGCAATCGGGACGATTCCGGAACGGCTGACCAGGCCGACGGTCGGCTTGATGCCGACGAGCGACGTCGCCGCCGACGGACAGACGATCGATCCGTCGGTCTCGGTGCCCACCCCGATGGTCGCGAAGCTCGCCGCGATAGCGGCCCCGGTGCCGGAGCTCGACCCGCACGCACTGCGATCCAGCGCATACGGATTCCGCACCAGGCCTCCCCGTCCGCTCCAGCCGCTCGTCGAGTGGGTCGATCGGAAATTCGCCCACTCGCTCAGGTTGGTCTTGCCGAGGATGACGGCGCCCGCGGCGCGCAGGCGTTCGACGACGAACGCATCACGAGCGGCAATCGAGCCTTCCAGCGCCAGCGAGCCGGCGGTGGTCGACATGCGATCCGCCGTGTCGATGTTGTCCTTGACAAGAACCGGGATCCCGTGCAGCGGCCCGCGCAGCCCGGACGTGCGCCGCTCGGCGTCGAGCGCGTCGGCGATGGCAAGCGCGTCCGGGTTCAGCTCGATGATCGCATTGAGCGATGGGCCGCGTCGATCGAGCGCCTCGATGCGCGACAGGTATTGCTCGGCAATCTGCCTCGCAGTGCGACGGCCCGCCTGCTGATCCTGCAGGAGGGTGCGGACCGTCGCCTCTTCGAGATCGAATGTCGCGGACGGTGAACGTGCAATCGTCCGCTGGCTGTAGAACCAGGCAGGCGTCCCGGCCGCGAGGCAGGCGACGACAAAGACGAGGGCGGCCGTACGGCGTCTCATGGGAGCCTTACCTGGCCGCCTTCTGCTTTTCTTCCTGCACCGCCTTCGCGGCGTTGTCCTGCGTGCGCTTGACCCACTGCGTGAAGGTCGCCGGATCGACGAACGGATGCGGGTCGCCGGGCTTGCGGGTCTTCAGCTTGAGTCCGCGCTCGAGCACGCCGCCTCCGGGGTAGCCGTCCGGCTCCGCCCAGCTGTGGATCTGCAGGTTCACCTGCACGCCCTGGATGCGCGCGACCTTGTTGGCGCTCTGCACCGATTCCTCGGCATCGGCGAGGCCACCGCGATAGCCTGCGCCTCCCCAGAGGATCGCCTTGTACGGCTTCCCGCCGTCGTAGACGGTGATGCCCTCGGTCGTGACGACGCCGGGCGTGTGCCCCGGCGTCAGGTGAAAGGTCAGCTTCTGTCCGCCGAGCGCGAGGGTATCGCCTTCCTTCACCACCATGTCCTTCTTCGGCACGCGCGGCGCGGGCGCGCCGCCGCGTCCGGGCCGGCCTCCGACCTGCTCGATCATCTTCCAGTCTTCCTCGGCCGCCATCACGCGCGCGCCCGACGCCTCCTGGATCCTGGCGGCGCCGCCGAAGTGATCGAGATGCCCGTGGCTGAGGATGATGTACTTGATGCTGCGCGGGTCGACACCCACCTTCCGGATGTTGCCGATCACGTGGTCGACGTACGGTTCCTGCGCGGTGTCGAACAGGATGTTTCCCTCGGGTGTCGTCAGCAGCCAGACCGAGACGTAGCCGGGGCCGACGTAATAGAGGTTGTCGAACACCTTGAAGGGCTCGATCTTCTGGTACTCGACATCATTGGCGCGGGTCACGCGGTACGTCTTGCTCAGCGGCTCGGCCGCACCCTGGCCGAGCACCGGCGCGCCGGCGCCGAGGGCGAGGAGCGCGACCAGTGACAGCAGCGTTCTCATTGTCCTTCCCTCGTTCTATTGCAGGCGCGACAGCTGGTCGAGGAGCTTGCCGCGTGGACTGTCGGCAGTCACGAAGCGCTGCACCCGCTGCCCCGCGAACACCTCGCCGGTGTAGATATAGCCGCGCGAATCGGTGGCGATCATGTGGAGGCCGAAGAACTGCCCGCCGCCCTCGCCCATGCTGCCCAGCCTGCCGGCGATCTTGCCGTCGTCACGGTTGAGGAACCAGATGGTGTTGTTCTTGATGTCGCAGATGTAGAGATACCTCTGCGCCCGGTCGGGCGAGAAGGCGACGCCGCCGGCCGCCCCGCGATCGGAGTCGTTCCTCTTCGTTCCCGGCGCCGCGAGGATGAGTTCCTTCACGAACGTCCCGTCTTTCCGCGTGACGTGGATGCGCTCGGCGGCGCGATCGGCGGCGTACACGAGGCCGTCGTTGGAGACGTTCAGCGTCAGGTGGCCGCGGAACTCCTTCGGCGGCTTGTCACCGGCGTACTCGCGATCCGCTTCGTTGATCGAGATCTCGGAAAGCTTGTGGCCGTAGGCGCCCCACCCGCGCTTGAACGCGAACGTGTTCATGTCGAACACCATCACGCGCCCGCCGAGATAGTTGTCGGCCACGTAGACCTCGTTGGCGGATTCGTCGAGGCGAATCTCCTCGATGCCGCCGACGATCATCGGCGTGGTTGGCGGGTACTTCTTGCGGAACGCCGCGCGCGCCGCCGCCTGCGCGACCGCATTTTCCGGGTTATTGCCACGGCCGCCGCGGCCGTTACGGGCCGCTCCCGGCGGGGGTGGCAGGAACCCGGCGACCGGTCCCTGGCCGCCGACTCCGGGCGTGCGCGCCGGGATCTCCGCCGGACCGAAGCGCCCGCCGTTTTCCAGCTCCGGCGTATGCGCGATCTCGCCAACCAGCTTGCCGGTCTTCGTCTCGTACTTGCGGACGGTGTTCTGTCCGAGGTACGCGAACCCCTTGCTGTCGACGTCCATGCCGTGTCCCTGCGGCGCGTCGAACGATCCGATGACCGTGCCGTCCTTGTCGATGTGGATCATCGACGGCGGCCGCGCGCAGCAATCCGAGACGCCGAGCTCCGACTCGAGCTCGAGATTCGTCAGGTCGTTCGGCCGGTCGTACACCCACACGGTGTCGTCGTTGGGCGCGACCGCGAGGCCGGTGACGCCGCCAATCTTCCACTTGTTGGGCATCGGCTTGGGCCAGCCGGGATCGTAGAGGTAGCGCGGCGCCTGGCCCTGCGCGCCGACCGCAGCGTAGAGGGCCAGCGCGCAGGCGGCAATCGAGACAATCTTCTTCATGGGACTCCTGTATATGGCTTCAACCCGAGGCTCAGTTGATCCTTGACGGACTGATTTCCCTCGTGGCACGCCTGCTCCCAGATCTCGAAGTTCCGATCCCGGTTCCGCGTGAGTGCCGATACCATCGTCCACGGGCGGGTATAGACCTTCGGGTCCTCCATCCGTGCCTCGTAGTGGATCGTGTCGCGGTCGATCAGCGTGTACCTCTCGACCACGTGCAGCGCCTCGCTGGCGAAGTTGCCGGCGTTGTCCAGCCACGTCAGGCCGTTGTTGTTCGTCACGTCGACGACGAGCGTGTTGCCTTCCCACCTGCCGCGCGAGTCGCCCTGGAAGAACTTGAGCGTGCCGCCGACGTGCGCTTCGCCGCCCGTCGGAATGACCCGGTAGGAGTGCGAATATTCGAGCATGTACACCACGTAGCCCGGCATCTGCACGATCCGGTGCGCGGCGGGCGCAATGGCGTGGCGTGGCACGCCGGGCGGGAAGCAGCTGGCGAGCGGAGAGATGAACCGGTCGGCGATCCCCTTCCTGAACTCGAGCGCCCAGGGCTGATACGGGATCTTGTGATCGGGCGTGTCGAGGACAAGGCTGGGCCCCGGCTGCACGTTCAGGCCGTCGGCGCCATGTTCTTCGACGTCCTGCGAGGTGAACGCACGGTCCCAGTACCCCTGCATGTCCGGTCGCCCGTCTTCGGTGCGCGGCGGATCGAACGTCTTGGTCTTGGGCAGCGCGCAGGCGTGGAACTTGACCGGGTCGAGCGGACACCCACCGGCGGTTCGCGGCGCGTTTGCCTGTGCCGCCGCGCGATCGGCCGGCACGATCAGCATCAGCGCGGCCGCGGTGAGCGATGCCAGGAGTCGCGGCATCACGGGAGACCTCCCGTCAGCGCGTCTTTCATCAAGACGGTGAGCCGACTGTTCAGACTGCGCGAATCATACGCCAGATCCGGCGCCGGCTCTTCCGCAGGATTGAGCGCGCGATTACAACTTCGCGGGCGGTCGGCGCGCGTGAACGCGCCATCGTGCGGCTCGTTGCATGAATGGTTTGATGATCCCGATCGCGTTGCCTTCGGTGTCGGGGACGCGGGCGTAGCGGCCGACGTTCGGGTCGCGCGGCGCGTTCTATCGGCCCGCCCGCGCGACAGGCAAATCTGATGCGGCACGCTCGAAAAGTGTGATCGCACCGCCGCACGACATTGTGATCTCCGCCGGATGTCGTTGCAGCACGGCGCCGCGATCGTCAAAAGTGTTCGCTGCAGCTGGACCGGAAGTTGCCGCTACCCGTTCCATGTCCAAACGAACCACGGCATTGTTCCTGGCTGGCGGATTGGTCGCGAGCGCCGCGCTCGCGCAGACGCGACCGAGTCCCGGCCCGCAATCGAGCACACCGGCGCAGGACGGACCCGTCCCCGTCTTCAGGGTCACCGTCGTCGGCCACACCACGCCGGCCATCAACTACCGGCCGCGCAAGGGCGACACGAAGGTCGACTTCCGGGGCACGCCGCTGCTGCCGTTCGCGATCGGCGAGGCGGAGGTCGGCGGCAAGAAGGGCTACATCGACATCGAGGCGAAGTTCGAGAAGGTGACGGCGCCGACGCAGTTCGGTCCCGAATACCTGACGTATGTCCTGTGGGCGATCACGCCGGAGGGGCGCTCCACGAACCTGGGCGAGGTGCAGGTGGATGACAGCGAGGCCCACGTGCACGTCACCACGGAGCTGCAGGCGTTCGGGATGATCGTCACCGCGGAGCCGTACTTCGCCGTCACGCAGCCGAGCGACGTCGTCGTGCTCGAGAACGACGTGCGCAAGAACACCAAGGGGAACATCGAGGTCATCGCCGCCAAGTACGACCTGCTGAAGCGCGGCACGTACCTGATGAACCAGGACACGCGGCAGCTGAAGCTCAAGCCGCTCGAGCCGGGCGCGCCGCTCGACCTGGCCGAAGCGCGCAACGCCGTCATGCTGGCGCGGTTTGCCGGCGCCGATCGCTACTCGGACGAGACGTTCGTCAAGGCGACGCGGCTGCTGATGGACGCCGAGCAGATGCGCGACCGCGGGAAGAAGGGGAACGAAGTCATGATGCCGGCGCGCCAGGCGGTCCAGACCGCCGAGGACGCGCGGCTGATCTCGCTGCAGAAGCAGGAGGAGGAATACCAGGCGCAGCAGCGCGCGCTCGTGCAGCAGCGCGAGAACGCGGCGCTCGACCGCGCGCGCGCCGAGGAGACCGCCCGCCGCCAGGCCGAGCTCGATCGCCTGACCGCCGAGGCCGCGAAGGTTGCCGCCGAACGCGACCGGGCCGCCGCGGAGGCGGCGCGCGCGGCGGCGGAGGCGCAGGTGCAGCGGGCGCAGGCGCTCGCCGCGCAGTCGGAGCGTGACAAGGCGGCGGCCGAGGCCGCGCGGGCCGCGGCGGACGCCGCGCGGCTCGACGCCGAGGCGCAGGCGCAGCGCGCGCAGGCCAGCGCGGCACAGGCCGATCGCGACCGGGCCGCGCTCCGCGACCAGCTGCGCCAGCAGCTGAACACGATTCTCGAAACGCGCGAGAGCGCGCGCGGGCTGATCGTGAACCTCTCCGACGTGCTGTTCGACACGGGGAGCGCGAACCTCAAGACGGGTACGCGCGAGAAGCTCGCCAAGGTCGCCGGCATCCTGCTCTCGCACCCGGGCCTGAAGATCCAGATCGAGGGGCACACCGACAGCGTGGGAGAGGCCGGCTACAACCAGCACCTGTCCGAGAGCCGCGCGGAATCGGTGCGCGGTTACCTGGTCGGCCAGGGCATCGCACACGACGCGGTGGGGACGACCGGATTCGGCGAGACCCACCCGGTCGCCACGAACACGACGGCGGAGGGGCGACAGCAGAACCGCCGCGTGGAGCTGATCGTCTCCGGCGACTCGATCAACGCCTCGTCTATCGCACAGCGCTAACCTGCCTGAAGGGCGCCACCCGGCCGCGACGGTCGGTGGCGCCCCCGCTCTCCCATCCTCCGACGATCAGTTACGGCAATCAGATCGCGGGGACGCCGGCGCGGGCGCAGAAATATTCCCAGGCGCGGTCGAGCGCCAGGGGCGAGAACTGCGTCTCCCGCGATCGCTCGACCTCGCCGTCGGACAGACGCCGCGGCGTTCCGAGCGCCATCGCCTGCAGTTGCACCTCCGCGTCGATCTTGAGGTAGATGGCGGCGATGACGGCTTCCTTGAGCGACGCGGTCGCGACGACGGCGCCGTGCCCGCGCATCAGCGCACAGGTGTTGGGCCCCAGCGTCGCCGCCAGGTCGCGCCCCTGTTCCATCGTCCGCACCAGCATGTCCGTTTCATTGAAATGGGTGGCGATATCCCAGAGTGGAATCCGGGGTCCGATGACGGACGCCACGTGGATGACGGGCTCGAGCGCGCGGCCGGTGATGCTGAACGGCAGCAGCGCGTACGCGTGATTGTGCACGACGGCGTTGACGTCGCTGCGCGCTTCGTAGACCGCGCCATGGATCATGCGCTCGCCATACGGCGTGCGATTGTCGGGATCGAGCGAGCGGCCATCCTGCTCGAACCTGATCAAATCGGCGAACTCGACCAGTTCCGGGCTGCGCGACCGGGCCATGATGTAGCGTTTGGGGTTGTCGGGGTCTCGCACGCTGACGTGGCCGAACGCGTCGACGACTTCCTCGCGCGCGAGGATCCGGTTGGCAGCGACCAGGCGCCTGAATTCGATTCGGTCGGTGAGCTTTGCCGCGCTCTGTGCAAATGCCAGCGGCGCCCCCAATCCAGCCGCGAGCACACCCAGTGCCGTGCGAACGAATTCACGCCGTGCCACGCGTACGCTCGAAGACATCGCCGCCCTCCCGCGCGCATCATACGACGGCTCGAGGTCGGGCGGCGATGCCACAGCGCCTTTCGGCGCTGACGCTCCGTGCGCCGACGCGCACGGAGCGCCACAGGCGGTTACGACCAGCCCAGCGTCCAGGCCATGTAGGTAAGCAGCGTCATGGCATCGTTGCTCGGGTCGAGGCGCATGATCTTGGCGTCGCCCGTCTCGACCTTGTAGATGAGAACGTGTCCCTGGCTGCTGATCGAGAAGGGCGAGAACGCAGTCCAGCTCTTCGTCCATGACGCGCTGCCGAGGACCGTCGTCCCCAGGCCGCCGCCGTTGACGATCTCGTACTGCGCCAGCCCGGTGGTGCTCTTGTATTTCAGGACATGGATGTTGCCGTTGTGCGACAGCGGCACGATGTTCGACCAGCCGGTCTGCCACGTCCCCGACCACACCTCGGTGATCGACACGCTGTTGCCGCTGCCGGTGATCTTGTCGATTTCGACCGCACCGGTACCGCCCTGATAGGCGATGAAGTACTGCACGCCGCCCTGGACGTACGGCACCAGCTGCGTCCATCCCTTGCCCCACGAGCCGGACCAGAGCGTCGACGCGCCGTTGCCCGCGGCGTTGATGCGATCGACGTTCGCGCCGCCGTATAGCGAGTTGTACGCAACGTAGTACGGCTGCCCGCCGAGCGTGAAGGGCATGAAGTGCGTCCAGCCCTTCGACCAGGTCCCCTCACCAACGGTGGTGACGCCAAGCCCGCCGGTGTTGACGCGATCGAAGTCGACCTCGCCCGTCGACGACTTGTAGGCGATGTAATAGGCGTCCCCATTGAGCTTGAACGGCGTGAAGTGCGTCCAGCCCTTCGTCCACGTGCTCGACCAGATGCTCGTGATCCCGCCGCCGTCGCTGTCGAGCGCGACGATCTTCGCCGCGCCCGTGCCGGGTTTGTAGAGCAGCTGATAGCGCGTGCCGTCCTGATCGACGTTGACGAACGAGTTCATCGGGCAGTTCGCGCTCGTCAGCTTCTCGCCGTTGCCCCAGGTGTCGTAGGAGGCCAGGTTGCCCGCGTAGGTGTCGATCAACGTGCCGTTGAAGGCGATGCGCACGGCGTTGCCGTCGGCCAGCTGCGTGTAGTGCAGGTGATATTCCTCGGTGCCGCTGTTGCCGACGCGGCCGATCTGCTCACCCTGGGCGACGTGCTGGCCGATGGTCAGCGGCGGCACCGACTCGAGGTGAATGTAGTGGGTGACCCAGCCGCCTCCATGATCGAGATAGACGCGAATGTCGCCAGCCGGCAGGTCCGTGAAGACGTTGAGGACCGTGCCGTCGGCGGACGCGAGCACCGGCTCGCCATGGCCCATGTTGGTGTCCTGCGGCGACCACTCGCCGAGATCGACGCTGTCCTGATCGGGCCAGTGCCCGTCGTAGGTCGAGGCTTCCCATGTCTGGCCGCAGGCGAGCGGCATCTGAAAGAACGGCCGCGGGCCGTACGCCTGCGCCGGCGCTGCGCCCAGTACCCAGGTCCCGATGAATGCGATGGCGACGCGGGCCAAACTCCCCGTCAGCCGCGTGCGTGCGAAGTGCATCTGCAGTCCTCCTGCTCCTCTCTGCCGTCGATGGCAGCCCGCCGACAGCACGCGAACGAGGAGCACCCGTTGCACTGCTGATGGGGAACGCCGGCTAGGCTCCCCATAGACAACGAGATCCGGTGGCGGGGCGAACAGGAAGCGCGTGAGTGCAGCCGAGTGCCAGCGCAAGCCTGCGCAGAGAGGGCCGCCGTAGAGGGTGAGTTCGCGGATTTATTGGTGCGGCCGCGCGGCGATCTGCCGACGTGACGCCGCCCACATCCCGCCCGCCAAGGCCATGAGGGACGGCATCGGGAACAGATTCACGATCGCCCCTATCCCGAACGGCCGAAAATTCATCACGAAGGACAGAGGACTTCCGGGATTGAAGTAGATGGAATCGAGCGTCCGCCAGGCAACGCACCGAAGCACGACGAATCCGGCGTAAAGCAATGCCAGGGTCGACCGGTGTCCGGGATAGATGCGAACAGCGAGGATGGCGCTGATAAGGTCCGCGGCAATCGCGAGCGCCAACGACGTGTACATGAACGCCTGACCGAAGAGCTGAGCGTCATCGCCGCGGCCGATGCGCCACATGAAGATGGCATGATTGGCGGCGAGCATGACGGGATACGCGACGTGATACAGCAGCGCCCACCAGGCAACCCAGCCCAGCATCATCGTCGCTGGCACGGCGATCGGATGCCTGCCGACTTCGCGAACCGCCGCGACCCGCAGCGCACTTGCGACCTGCCACCAATACCAAATCCGGGATCCCGACCGGCGGTGAAAACCTTCGACGAGATCCCCGGCGATCGCCTCGTCCTGTGGGCCGAACCATCTGAGCAGCGCCGCGGCCAGGCGAGGCGGTCGATGGGTCACGATTCAACTCCACGGATCGGCCGACGTGCGCGCGATGCGACGAGTCCACCGGCGAACGCCGCGAGGGGGTAGAGGATCAGGAGATCGATCGTCAACTGCGCGATCGGGTAGCGGCCGACGCTGTTGACGAAGGTGATCGCGTTGAAGCCGAGCACGAATGGCAGATAGGCGAACACGATTGACGTCCCGGGAGTCGAGGCAGTCCGAACGACCACCCACCCACTCACGGCGTAGACGAGCGCCTTCCATCCTGCCAGCATTGGAAACTCGCGCAGCGGCTGAGGAAGCGTCAGGCCGCGCGCATAGAGACCCTTCGTGAGTCCCGTCACGAACAACCATTCCGGAAGGTTCAGCAGCGAGTACAGGATGTAATTCGCGCCCCACCACATCACGACCAGCCCGACGCCAAAGGACAGCGCCGCTCGGACCGGGTGCGCGTCGACATCACGGATCGCGTCATGGGCAATGGCGCTGCACACCTGTCGCCAGTACCACAGCGAGGATCGGCCACCCCGGTGGTACTGCTCGACGAGATCGCCAGCGACGCACTCATCAACTGACGTCCAGTGCGTGAGGATCCAGGTTGCGAAGCGGGGTGGACCACCCGTCATGCGCGCCCGTTGACGGTCGAGAGCCCGCGCCACATCGCGTTCAGCGCCTCATAGGTGTCGCGCACGAGACGCGCGCCCTTGCCCGTGACCGTGAAGAATTTCTTCGCGCGGCCGCCGCGCTCCGGCGTGGGGTCGCCGAGCGACGACGTGACCAGGCCACGGGCGGCGAGCCGTTCCAGCGAAGCATAGACAGCCGCGATTGCCACCGTGCGCCGGCCGGTGCGCTCGATCTCGTCGGCGATGGGGACCCCATACGCCTCGTTATCGAGGCGAAGAATCGCGAGCAGGATGAGCAGCTCGAAATCGGTTAGCGTGGACCGTGGCATTTCATCTCCAATAGTGAATAAATCGACCTCCCACGTCAAGTACTTCCCGCGTGCTATTCTTTGCCGGCCTATGGCTGATGTGACGATGAGGCGATGGCTTTGCGGGATAGCGGTGGTTGTGTGTGCGCTGGGCGGCGCGAGCGCCCCCGCCCAGGAGCGCCTTTCAGTCACTATCGTGGGCCGCGGTGACGAGGCGTTCAAGGAACTGATCGCACAGTTTGAAAAGAAGACGGGCCGCACGGTCGCGCTGAGATTTCCAAACTTCATCGAGTCGAGGGACACGATCGTCAAAGGGGAGCCGTTCGACGTGGGCATCGTGGAATTTCCGCACGACGCCGACGTGATTGCCTCGGGCAACGTGGTCCCCGGCAGCGCCACCTTGATTGCCAATGGCTGGATGGCGGTCGCCGTCAAGAAGGGCGCGCGGAAACCGGATATTTCCACGCCCTCGGCGGTCAAGCGCATGCTGCTCGACGCGAAATCGATCGCGTATCCCGACCCCGAGGGCGGCACGGGAGCGTCTGGCGTGAACGTGATCACGATGCTGCGAAGGCTGGGCATCGAGGATGCCGTCAAGGCGAAGACCACGCTCACCAGGGGCGGCGGCCGCGCCATGGCCATGGCGGCCAGCGGCGAAGCCGAAATCGGCATGACCTACTACATCGGCATGTATGGCAACGACAAGATCGACATCGTCGGCACCCTGCCGGCGCAGATCGCACCGCCGACACCATTGATCGGGTTCATCTCGTCGAAGAGCCAGAATCCGGCAGCAGCCAGGGAATTGCTGGCGTTCCTCACGTCGCCCGAGGCGGCGACCACTTACAAGAAATATCTGTTGGAGCCGGCATACTAGGACGCCGTCGTTCAGTCTTCGACGCGACCTCAGGACGCATGCGGCCTCAGCGGGAGATCATGTCGCGTCTGCGATCCCGCACGGCGGTCATCCTGCTTGGCGCATCGATGCTCGCTCCGTCGCTGAACGGACGCGTGTCGGCGTTCAACTATGTCACGGACGCCAGCGGCACCTGGTGGGGCATCCAGGATGCGGCCCCGCCGCGCGTCGACACCGGCAGCATTCGTGCGACCCAGATTGCGCCCGGTATCATGCCGGACGGCGTCACCGCGCAGCCCTACAGCACGGCGATCAACGGCTTCGGCGGCATCAAGGTCCGGGTGCAGGCGTCGCCCGCGCCGCGCTTCAACGGCGAGCTGATGCGCGGCTTCGGCTTGCAGTTCGACGGCAGCGATCGCTTCGCGACGACGCAGTCGATCGACCTCGGCGGCGTTCTCATCTCACGCGCCATCTACGTGAATCGCCGCGCGAACTGGGGCCGCTGGGTCGATAGCTTCACGAATACGACAAAGCGGCCCATCACCATCAACGTGGCGTTCGGCGGCCAGTCAGGCGTGGGGATCGGTACGTCGGGCGCAAACAACCAGCCCGGCAACGTGGTCAACACGTCGAGCGGCGATCCAATCGTCACCGCCGCGGACGCGTGGGCGACCGTCGCCAGTCCTCTGTCCGGCCCTCCGCCGTTCAACGGTCCGCAGGTCACGGTGCTTGGCACGCCAAGTACTCCCGCGCAGCCGTTCTCCGGCGCGCTCACCTTTGCAGGGAACTGGCTGCACGACGCGTTCTCCGATCCGCTCGTGTACACGGGTCACGAGGGAAATTTTCAGGCGTACATCAATACGCTGACCATCGATCCTCGAACGACCAGGTCGCTGCTGCATTTCGTCGTGCTCGGCGCGCGCGTGACCGAGTCAACCTCGTCCGCCGTGCGCGCGTCGGTGGAAGCCACGGCGAACACGCTGGCGCTGGCTCCGGATACGGGCGGCCTGACGACCGCGGAAGTGTGCTCGATCGCCAACTTCACTCGCGACGCGCTGGCGGCAGGTGGCTTCGGAACAGAGTCGTGCCGGAACGCAAAATCGGTCAACCAGGCGGCGGCACCCAGGGGGGCCAGAGCCGTTGCCAGCGCGCGCTATGACGTGGTCGGCAAGACGATCGCTCAACTGCGTGAGGACATGGAGGCGGGCCGGACGACCTCGCAGGAGATTACGCGCGCCTATCTCGATCGCATTGCCGTGTACGACCAGGGCCAGTGGGGATTCAACGCCTACGAGTATGTGGCCGCGCGCCAGGCGATGGCGCAGGCCCGGGCAGCGGATGCCGCCCGCAGGGCGGGCAGACGAGGACCGCTGCTTGGCATTCCGATCGCCGTCAAGAACCTGTTCGACACGCACGACATGCCCACGACCAACGGCAGCATGACGTTCAAGGGATTTCTCCCCGCACGCGACGCCTTTCAAGTCGCGCGCCTGCGCGAGGCGGGCGCGGTGATTCTCGGCAAGACGGCGCTCGAGGAGTACGCCACGACCGGCGGTTATTCCAATGACGCGTGGGGCCAGGTCTGGAATGTGTTCAACCCGTCGAAGTCGGCTCTCGCGTCGAGCGGCGGCTCGGCGGTCGCCGTGGCGGGAAGCATGGCCGCAGCGGCGCTTGGATCCCAGACCGGCGACTCACTGTATGGTCCGGCGAGCGCAGCGAGCCTCGTCACAATGCGCGGCACAGACGGCCTCGAGAGTGGCACAGGCGTGATGCCGCTCCAGTGGTTGACGGACTTCGGCGGAGCGATGACGCGTTCGGTTTCAGATCTCGCAGACCTGTTGAACGTGCTCGCGGCGGTCGATCCGGAAGATCCGGAAACGTCTGCACCCGGCCGGCGCACTCCCGCAGATTGGCGAGCGGTCCTGGACGTCAATGCGCTGCGTGGAAAGCGAATCGGTTATGTCCCGTCGGCGTGGGTCGATCCATTGGGCACGACCGCAACGATCGCTGCGTCGAAGGCAGCGCTCGAGCATTTCGTGGAAGCGGGCGCAACGATCGTGGAGGTGGGTATGACGGTGGGCGGTACCGATCTACCGCCAGCACCGGCTGCGCCTCCCGGCGATGTCCGGTCGGAAGGCTGGAGGCAATATATCGACAAACACCCCGAACTGGCGCACCAGGGCTTCCAGATTTTCACCGCCGTCGACGTGAACTGCTCGCAGAAGAAAGTGGCCTTCGTGCGCGCCGATCCGGCCTCGCCCGGGTGTCAGCCGGCAGCCGCGTCGCCTCGCCCGACGGCAGTCGAGATCCAGGCGTTTCGTGACTATCGGCGAGGGCGGCAGGCGACCGCGAAGATCTGGATGGATACCGCAGGCGCCGACCGTCTCGGCGTCGACGCCCTCGTCTATCCAGGCCTGTTGAGCGACATCAGCCTGAACGACGGCGGCGGCAGCAAGGCATCGTTCGGCCGCCGCGACACGCCCTCGGCCGCCAATGGCATTCCGACGGTTGTCTTCCCCGCCGGCCGCGACAGTCACGGACAGCCGGTCGGGCTGCAGCTCCTCGGCCGCGCGTGGGATGACGACACACTCGTCGCGATGGCGTACGCGTTCGAGCACCACGCGGAGGCTGCGGGGAACGGCCACATGGAACCAGCGACCGTGCCGCCGTTGAGGCATCGCCGGTAACTCAGTCAGGCGAAAACCAGGGCTGCCTCGGGCGAATCGGGTATAAGGTTGGGTCTCGCGTGATCGTCAATGCAGAAAGAGAAGTGCCGTATGCGTCAATGCCTGCTGTCGCTGGCTATCGGCTCGCTCGTGTCCATCGGGATCACAAGTGAAGCGTTGACGGAGGCGAGACCGCAGCAGGCAGCCTCCGAAGCAGATGCACGCGCTGCGGCAGCGCAGGCCACGGCCCCACCGCCTGCGGCTCTGGACTATGAGACCTTCAAAGCGCGAGTGCAGCCGATCTTCCTCTCGAGACGCGTGGGTCACGCTCGCTGCTACGCCTGCCACGCGCTGGGGGCCGGGGAGGGCAACGCTCCTGCCGCCATGCGCCTCCAGCCGCTGTCGCCCGGGAACACGACGTGGAACGAGGAGCAGTCGCGGAAGAATTTCGAGGCGGTCCGCCAGAAGGTGGTTCCCGGCAATCCGAAGGCAAGCCGCCTGTTGATTCACCCGCTCAGATACGAGGCGGGCGGCGACCAGGGGCATGGCGGAGGCGCGCAGTTCAGCTCCGCAAACGAGCCGGAGTGGCAGATCATCGCCGCCTGGGTACGGGGAGACAAGGAGCTGGCAGAAAAACTCGCCGCGCCTTCTCTTTCAGCGGGCGGTACGCGAACGTCCGTGATGCCGGTACCCGCTGCGAGTCAGGGCCTCCACGTCAGGATCATCCAGACCAACATGGCGGGGGACAATCTCCACATCATCGACCCCGCCAGCAACAGGGTCGTCGCGGAGATCACGGGCATCGAGGCGAATCACGGGGTCGCGGCGGCTCCCGATGGAAGCCGGCTGTATATCACCAATGAAGCCGACCGCACGATCGACGTGGTCGACACCAAGACCCTGCACGTCATCAAGAAGATCCCGCTGAGCGGCCCGCCCAACAACATTTCGATCAGCAAGGATGGACGAAGGGTGTATCAGGCCATTCACGGTCCGCCCAACGGAGTGGATGTCATCGACACCGCCACGCTGACCAATGCGAAGAGGCTCCCACTCGATGGCATGCAGATCCACAACACCTTCGTGACGCCGGACGGCCGCTACGTGATCGCCGCCTCGGACGATCAGACCTTTACCGCCGCCATCATCGATCAGAAGACCGAGGAGCAGGTGCGGTCGATCAAGTTTACCGACCGTCCGCGTCCGCTGTCGTTCAACACGAACCCGGACGGCTCGACGAAATGGGTGTTTGCGGGACTGAGTGGGTTCCACGGGTTCGTCGTGGTCGATTTCGAGTCCGGCAAGGAAATCCACCGAATCAAGTTCCCCGATCTCGGTGGCCAGGTGAAGATGCTGGTGGCGTCGGGGGCACGGGGAAACCCCAACCACGGCATCGGCGTCCAGCCCGACAACAAGGCGGTCTGGGTCAGCGACAGGTGGTACAACATGGTGCACGCGTACTCCCTGCCCGATCTCACCCATCTGGGAGCCGTACCCGTCGCAGTCGACCCGTTCTGGGTGACGTTCACGCCCGACAGCAGGTTCGTCTACGTGTCGAACTCCGCCTCGGCTTCTCTTTCCGTCATCGACACGCAGTCGTTGAAGGAGGTGGCTCGCATTCCCGTGGGACAGGTGCCGAAGCGCGTCGTCACGGCGTTGCTTCCATTTTGAGTTGGCGTCTCACTCTTCCAGGTTGTTCCCTTCCCTGTTCGTGTCGAGGCTCGTCGTGTAGGAGGCGGTTGACGTCAGTCCTCCCCTGCCCGCCGGCGGCAGCAAGACCAGGCCGAAGAAGTACAGCATCAGCGTGCCGAACGCGACGTAGCCGGTCGCGGGGCCGAAGGCCTGCTGTGTGACCGAGCCAAGCGTGACCCCTTCGAACAGCACCTGCAGCGCCCGTGCCGCGATGCCCTCCGCTGGGCGTGACAGCGCCGAGAGGACGATGAACTTCACGACGAACGCGGAGCCGAAGATCACGAGCAGGCTGCGCAAGACGCGGATGCGATCGGACGAGGCGGCGATCGTATTGGCGAGGAGGATGAGAAAGACCAGGTTGAACAGCACACGCGGCGCGCCCGACTCGGGCGTCGCGACGTTGAACGCCTGCGCCGAGGCGAGAAACGCCGCCAGCATGACGACCAGGCCGTTCAGATTGGCGAGCATGGAGCGGGACGTGTGCATCAGCCGCTCGGGCGCGAGCGCGCCGCATCGCACGAGGAGGCCGAGCAGGAGCACCGCCAGCACGAGTGCGAAGAGCGGCGGCGGCAGCAGCGCCACGCCATCCGCGATGCGCAGGCCGCCGAAGAGCGCCACCGTGAGGAACACGAGCGGGAGCGCGATCGCTTCGCGCGTGGCGGTCATTTGCGCGACCTCAGGACCCTGGCCGGATTGAAATCGGAGGGATCGCGCCGAAGGCCGCCTTCGAGCTCCGCCTTCAACTCCTCTCCGCTTCTCATCTGCAGCCCGGGATCGTCCACCCGGATTCTGCCGCCGGGCGCGCGGGCGATCGCGCGGTTGACCGCCTCGAGCCCCTGCGCGAACAGTTGATCATCCTGGTAGAAGCGGCCCCACCCCTGGCGGTAATAGCTGTAGGCGATGTAGAACTGCGTCCGCGCGTCCTGGCGCGCCGGGTCGGCGCGCTCGAAGGCGGTCCTGGCCGCCGCGAACTCGTCGCGCCGGAAGAACTGCACGCCATCGTCGAAGGCCTGCGCGTCGATGCGGTACGACCCGATGCTCGCCGACAGTCCTCCGGTGATCTCCGCGGCGCTCTGCGGCACCTGGACGTAGAGCCAGGCGATGAAGGCCGCATAGCCCGCCGCAAGCGCCAGTCCGATGCCGCGCACCAGCCCGTCGCGCATCGCAGCCATGTTAGACCAGCGCCGAATCGAGCCGCGGACGACGAGCGTGATGCCCTTACAGACGTTCGCGCGGCGTCACGGCTACCAGAAGACCGCTCGAGTTACTGCGCGGGCTCGCCGCGGCCGCGGCCGCGGCCTCCGTCAACGGCGAGGGTGCCGACCTTTGTACCGTCCGCCAGGACGGCCTGCGAGAGGAGGCCGTAGGGCCGGCCATTGGCGGCTGGCCGCACTGTCACCGTCACTTCGTCGCCGGGGGTGAACGATTTCGCGCGATAGCCTTCGGTCGCCGCGGTGTTCGGCGCCTGGGTTTCAGCGAGCCACTCCACCACCTGGCCGTCTTCTCCCTTGACGTCGAGCGACAGCAGGCAGTGTGGATTCGACCAGCGCCACATCTTGACGGTTCCCTTCATCGTCACGGTCTTTTCGGTATACAGCGTCGACGAAGAGTGATGGGCGAGGAGCGAAACGGTCATCACAAGGCCGATGGCCACACCGACGACGATGACCACTCTGTTTCTCATGGTGAGGTCTCCATTTCCGGCTCGGTTTACCTGGCGCTCACGCCGTTGCCGTAAATCTTGTTGTAGTCGTCGATTTCCTTCGGAGAACAGTAGCGCGTCATGACATCCGTGCGGGGATCCTGCAGCCCGAGCGGCAGCTTCATGGTCTGCCACGGCCGCGAATACACCGTCGGATCGTCGATCGTCTCCGACCACTCGAGCGTGTCGTAGTCCAGCCGCCGCAGGGTCTCCGTGATGTGCGCGTGGTCGCTGATTGGACGGCCGGTGTTGTCGAGCCATACGCGATCTTCCGGCATCGTCCCGACCGTGTGGACCTCGAGCGTGTGGTCGTCGATCCATTTGCCGACGGAGTACCCGAACCAGCGCGCTTCGCGGAATTTCCCGTCCACTTCGACACCGCCGTCGGTCGGTTTCGGAAGCGGCCGTCCGTCGGTCCAGATGACCCGCCACCGGTTGTCGTACTGGTAGAGGACGGCAATCTTGTACTCGTCCTGAAGAATCTGGACCCCGAGATCGTAATGATTGTGGCGTGGGAATCCCAGGGGCTCGCAGCGCACTCTCGGGTCGTTCGTCTGCGCGGGCGGAACGGCGTCGGCGCCCTCGAGACCTTTATGCGAGCGGTACAGCTCGAGGCCATGCGGCGTATACGGGAGCTGGTTTTCGGGTCTGCCGTTGTTTGGCTTGAGCTGCACGCCCGACGCCTGGTTGACCAGCTGCCGCTTTCCTTCGATGAAGCCCCACGTCCCGGCAAGGCTGCGGCGGGGCGCCGGCCGCTTGTCTTTCTCGGCGACGCGCGGGCGGACCGCAACGGCGTCAGGCCAGGTCTGCTGCGCAGTGTTCTGCGCAAAGGCGTCCGCGAAAACGAGCGCCGCGAGCAGCACGCCGACAATCGAGACCAACAAAGACGTTCGCATCGTGGGAACTCCCTCGGAACATCGATTTGCAGTGGCGCTTGATTGTATCTCTCCGACGCCGCCGGATCGTGCGTGATCAGCCTGCGAACCCGCCGTTTCCGCCGACCTATAATCACCCACCCTTTGTTCAACGGAGAGCAGCATGCGCTTGCGCCAACTGACGATTGCGGCGGCCGTGCTCCTGACGTCAGCGCCGGCTTTTGCGCAGGAGTGGGTGGAGTAGCCGAGCCGGCAGGACCGTTTCACGGTCAATCTGCCCGCACAGCCAGCGATTCGGGCCGCGGTTTCTCGATGCAGAGGGAAGACCCGTGCGATACCCCGACAACTACATGAACATGTACGGCATTCCCGAGGCCTCGCCCGCGCGACAGAGACCCCAAGGCGCGCGCGGGGGACGAGGAGGAGCGGCGGGACGGGGAGCACCAGCCCCGTAGCTCGTACGGAGCGAGAGCCACGAGCGGCGAAGAGGTCCATTCGCGTCCACGCTCAGCGTGCCCCGTGCTGCGGCTCAGTCGAGAGTGCCGCGAGTGCGCTATAGTCCGGGCCAACGGAGGACGTATGGTCGATCCGATCAGACGCAAGCTGCTGAAGGCCGGCGCGGCTGCAGCGGCGGTCGCCGCCACGCCGTCAGTGCTCGCGCAGCAGGGCGGGAACACAGAAGGCGGACGCTTCTACCAGAAGGGAAACGTTCGCATCCACTACGAGGAAACCGGCTCGGGCTTCCCGCTCCTGCTCATCGCGGGCGGCGGGTTGAACGGCTCGACGATCGGCGCTATCCGCGGCGGCAATCCCTTCAATACGATCGACGCGCTCAAGGGAGAGTTCCGCCTGATCTACGCGGACCTGCGTAACGCCGAGGGCCAGTCGACCGGACCGCTGGAGGTCAATCGGCCGTGGGATTCCTATACCGACGACCACATCGGTCTGATGGATCACCTCGGGATCGACAAGTTCATGGTGCTCGGCTTCTGCATTGCGGGGCCGTTCATCTGGAACCTCATGAAGCGCGCGCCCAATCGCGTGGTCGCGGCCGTGCCCGCGCAGCCGGTCGGATTCAGGCCGGAGCTGCCGACCTCCCTCTATGACAGTCAGAAGACCGGCTGGGCCGAACCGCTGGTCAAGCGGCGCCCGGAGATCACGATGGCGATGGCCGACCAGTTCCTGACCCGGATGTTCCGCAACAATCCGGACTTCGTGTTCACCGTCACGCGCGACTTCGTGAAGACGTGCCAGACGCCGGTACTCGTGCTGCCGGACGACACCGCGGGACATTCATACGCCGCCGCGGTGGAGAGCGCGATGCTCGCGCCCAAAGGTCAACTGAGCATGTACCCGTGGAAAGACACCCCGGCGAAGATTCCGCTGGCGGTGCGCCACGTTCGCAGCTTCCTGCTGTCGCATCGAACCACTTAGAGGGGAGTGCAGGACTGCCCTCGACGCTGACGGCGCGATGGCGTGCTCGTGGGCCGACAAGAATCGGTCCGTGCTCAGGACACTCGTATCACGTGACTTGACTTACGCGAACGGGACTCCTACGGTATAGGCGGCGCGACCATAGAAATTGTCCACGGCGCCCGGACGTTGCTCGTCATGATGTTGAGACGCGCTCGCCGCTTCATTTTCTCGTCCTCCTCCAGCTTCGAAAGCTTCTGCGGGTATGTCCGCGTCCGCTCTGGACGCTCCTCCATCCATACCAACACGTGGTCTTCTTTTCCGCGGCAGCGGACGCCGGCCATACTGCCGCCTCGTGACTGAGTCGCTCGTCGCAGCGTAACGGAAGTTCGCGCAGGCTCAATGGCATTGTGGCTGGCAAGGTGTCCGCCCAGGCATGTTGCCGGTTGGCTACCTTCTGGGCCTCAGGGAGGCCGTGATGCGCAACAGCAACGTCTATGCGTACCGTCTCCGAACCGGGCTGATCGCAGGGATGATCAGCGTGGCTGCGGTGTTGGTCCTGTCCATCGTGCCAGTGTTCGGACAGTCTGCCACCGCGGAATTCAACGGCAGCGTGGTGGATCAGTCCGGGGCTGTACTGCCGGGTGCAGCCGTCACCGTTACAGAAGAATCGACCGGTCTCGTTCGAACGGCGGTGTCGAACGCCGCCGGCCGCTTCGTGCTCCCGGCCGTGCAACCGGGTGTCTACACGGTGAGGGCCGAGCTCTCGGGCTTTCAGACGCAGGCACGCACAGGCGTCAGGATCCTGGTCGGGCAGGCGGTCACGCTCACGTTGACGATGGCCATCGGGACGCTGACCGATCAAGTAACGGTGACAGGGCAAGCCCCGCTCATCGAGGTCACCCAGACGACCCTCGGCAGCAGCCTGACGACCGAGGACATCGAGGGACTGCCCACCCAGGGGCGGGAGATGCTGTCGTTGATGCAGATGATCCCTGGCGTCACGCCGCAACTGGACGCCGGGAATTTCGAGGGAACCACGTACAGCGCCAATGGCCGCGAGGACCAGAGCAATTTATTCCTGGTGGACGGCGTCCATAACAAGGACGACCGCGGGGGCGCGTTCACGCAGGTCTCGATGACCATCGACGCCTTCGCCGAGTTCAACGTGATGACGCACGATTACGGGGCGGAATACGGCGGCGCCTCCGGCGCCATCGTCAACGCGGTCACCAAGAGCGGGTCGAACCAGTTCCGTGGCAGTGCGTATTACTACGGTCAGGACGACCGGTTCAACGCCACGAACTACTTCACGAAGCTGGACGGCAGGCCCAAGCCGGAGAGCGGCAACGACATCGTCGGGGCCAGCATCGGCGGTCCGATCGTCCGCAACAAAGCGTTCTTCTTCTTCAACACCGAGCGACAGTGGCTCAAGGACGCGCTCGACCTGCAGTTTCCCGCTGAAGCGGCGCCGCTGGCGACGTCCTACTCGGACGTCTACGACGTCAACCTCACCAAGTACTTCGTGCGGCTGGATTACCAGATCACGCCGAACCATAACCTCGGTTTCCGTACGATCTGGGACCCGAATACGGGTATCGGCGAAATTGCCGAAGCCGAGCTGAGCCTGAGAGAGAATTTTCGCTACGAACGGGCGAAGGAGACGATCAACAGCGCCCACTGGACCGCCGTTTTCAACAGTCGCATGCTCAACGAGCTGCGGGTGAGCAGCACCGTCGAGCACCTGAGGCAGGCGGCCCGCGATCTCTATAACGCGGACTTCAACAGCGATCCGTTCAATCCGAAGACGCACGAGATTACCGGTCTGGGCGGCAAAGATCCGCTGGACTTCGGGGCGCAGCAGCAGCATCCCAGTTTCCGGGCGGGGCCGCGGGCTGGCACCGCGGGGCATTACTGGAACACCATCGAGCTGAACGAGCAGTTCACGTTCACGCCGGGCAATCACACGTGGAAGTTCGGCTTCGGCGCCGGTAGTTACGGCGGGACGAGCTTTACGTCACCCGCCGGGAACGGCGGTCCCTTTGGCCAGTTCAACTTCCTGACCGACCGGCCGTTCGACCCGGCGGACCCCGCCACGTATCCGAGCCGCTTCCGGATTCGCGTCGGAGATTCCTTCTTCGACGTCGAGGACTGGCGAACCAACGCCTTCGTCTCCGACAAGTGGCGTGCGACGAACAAGCTGACGCTGAACCTCGGCGCGCGGTACGACTACTCGGACATCGTGCCGGACACGAAGGACGCCCTGGCGCCCCGGATTGGCGTGGCGTATGCCGCCAGCGACCGGATGGTCTTCCGAGGCGGCATCGGCAAGTTCTACGAGCCGCCGCGGAACCAGTTCATGTACGACGTCCTGGGCAACTCCGTGATCTCGACGGCCTATTCGTTCGATACCGGAAACGATCGGGCGTCGCAGCGTGGCGTGCGGCCGGCGAATGTCTGCCTGAATCCGGTGGGCGATGGCCAGGGACGCGCGCAGATCAGCCCCGCCTGCCGGGCGATGCTGGTGGACCTGCGCAACCAGAATGCGGCCGGCCAGCTGTTCTCCGACATCCCCACCCTCCGCGGGAACCCGAGGCTGGGCTACCTATGGTCGTGGAGTGGCGGCGTGGAGCGCCAGCTCGTGCCGAACGTGGCCCTCACGGTCGATTACGTCGGCAACATCGGCCGCGATCAGACGGGCAAGATCGACATCAACGAAGGGCCGCTGAATGCCAGCGGCAGTGTGACCCGGCTGGGCGTCGGGGTGTTCGATCCGACGGGCACGCTGATTCCGGCGGCCGCCCGCGGCGTGAACTTCCGGCGCGTGTTGCAGTATCAGACGCGGGACGCCTTCGACAGCGACTACTACGCGCTGGAACTCGGTGTGGTGAAGCGGTTGGCCAACCGCTGGTCCGGCCGTGTGAGCTACACGAAATCCCGCGCGCGCGATGTCAATGTCATGACGGGGAATGCCTTTGCCATCTGGGACCGGCGGGTCAACGACGATTACGGCGTGACGAGCGGGCGGAACCCGCGCGCGGACTTCGGCCTGACGAACGTCAACGTTCCACACGCGTTCACCGCCGGCGCCAACTGGGACGCCGGGCGTGGGCTGGCGGTCGGGGCGACCTTCGCGTACTACACCGGCAATCCGGTGAATGAGCTGGTGGGGGACGACGTGAACAACGACCTCGACACCTTTGACCGCCCGACGAAAGGGCGCGACGATGCGACCCGTCCGATCCTGTCAGAGGTCGACGCCAACGGCTACGCCATCCACAATTCGATGCCCGGCTATTCCGATTACCTCGCGCTGAACCTGCGGCTGCAGTACGAGCTCCGGCTGGGTGCCGCGGCTCGCAGGTTCGGCGTCTACTGGGAGCTGTATAACGTCACGAATCGCAACAATTTCGCCAACCCGTTCAACGAGCGCACGAGCGCGTTGTTCAATCAGTTGACCAGCGTCGGCGCGCCGCGCACGATGCAGCTCGGACTACGCTACACGTTCTAGACGCAGGATGCGGGTAGAGGCGGGTCACAGACCAGGACCGCCTCTACCGCGCAAGTCTCCGGAGTGGACCGAGCTGTCCTTCCTGAGCGTTAGGTGACAGCGTATTCCGAGCGGATGGGTGACACTTTGCCCCCTTCAGGGAGGGGGCATGCCTTGGAAGGAGTGTCACGTCATGGACGAGCGACTCCGGTTTGTCGCCCGCCTGCTCGAGGGCG
>DATNCQ010000040.1:0-3585 GCA_035571515.1 Vicinamibacterales bacterium | reverse complement strand
CTGCGCGGTCTCGACGCCGGTGGCGATCCAGAACGCCTTGATGTGCGGCACGTTGTCGAGCATCAGCCGCGACACCGCGTGCACCCGCAGCGTTTCGATCGCGCTCGGCGCGGGCAGCTTCCGCATCTGGTTGTTGTCGGGGTGGAACGCGAGCGGGATGAACGCCTGCAGGCCGCCGGTGTCGTCCTGCAGCGCGCGCGCCCGCAGCATGTGATCGATGCGCTCCTCGTGGGTCTCGATGTGCCCGTAGAGCATCGTCAGGTTGGTGCGCATGCCGAGGCGGTGCGCCAGCCGGTGGATCGACAGGTAGCGGTCGGCGCCGCACTTGTCGTCGCAGATCTTCCTGCGCACGCGCTCGGCGAAGATCTCGGCGCCGCCGCCGGGCAACGAATCGAGCCCGGCCTCCTGCAGCTCGCAGAGGACCTGCTCGTCCGACTTGCCGTAGAGATCGGCGAAGAACGCGATCTCGACGGCGGTGAAGCACTTCAGGTGCACCTCGGGGCGGATCCGTTTGAGGCCGCGCAGCATGTCCGTGTAGTACTCGAACGGCAGCTCGGGGTGCAGGCCGTTGACGACGTGGATCTCGGTCAGCGACTGCCCGGCGCGCTGGCGCAGCTTGTCCCATACCTGTTCGAGCGACATCGTGTAGGAGCCCGGATCGCCGGGACGCAGCCGCGCGAACGAGCAGAACAGGCAGCTCGCCATGCAGACGTTGGTGGCTTCGAGGCGGATGTTGAAGTTGTAATAGGTGCGTGCGCCGTGGCGCTTCTCGCGCTCGCGGTTGGCCAGCGCGCCGAGCGCCAGCGTGTCGGAACAGGCGAAGAGACGCACGCCATCGTCGAACGAGAGCCGCTCGCCGGCGTCCAGCTTCTCGGCGATGTCCTGCAGTCCCGCGTCTCGAACCCTGCTCAGCAAGATCGTCACACCCCTGACCTTCTAGTATAATCGCCGGCTTGAGGCGGACCGCGTGGTCCGCCCGACCGGGCGGTCACGCGAAGTGGGTGCGAAACCCACGCGGTGCCGCCACTGTAAGCGGGGAGTTCCATCCGCAACGTGCCACTGTGGTGATGAACCGCGGGAAGGCGCGGTTGGAGCAACGATCCGCGAGCCAGGATACCTGGCCGCCCGGGCCTGTTCACCTCATCCGCGGTGCGAACGCACACCGCAAGGAGGCCCGCGTGCTGTCAGCTGTACTGAGTCTTTCCCTTTTCATTTCCGCGTCTTCGTCCGCCGCCACCCCCGTGGCCGGGTCGGTGGTCGACTCATCGGGGCGGGCGGTGCCTCGGGCAATGGTCCAGGTGGTTCAGAGCGACGGCACGATCGCCGCGTCGCTCTTCACCGATGTCGACGGCGCCTTTCGCGTCGCCGACGCGCCCGCCGGGTGCCGCGTGATCGTGTCGCTCAACGGCTTCGAGCCGGCGAGCGCCGACTGCCGCAGCGACGAAGCGCTGCGGCTGACGCTCGCGGTCGCGCCCGTGGCGGAAGACATCGTCGTGTCCGCGACGCGGACGGAAGCGCCCGCGGGGCAGGTCGCGGCCGCCGTCACGGTGTTCGGGGCGGAGGAGATCCAGCGGAAGCAGCAGCCGCTGCTCGCCGATCTCTTGAGAGACGCGCCCGGGACGACGATCGTCAGAACCGGGGGCCAGGGCACGGTGACCTCGCTGTTCGTCCGCGGCGGCGAGAGCAATTACACCAAGGTGCTGCTCGACGGCGTGCCGATGAACGAACCGGGCGGGGCGTTCAACCTGAGCAACGTCACGACGGAGAATCTCGACCGCGTCGAGTTCGTGCGCGGGGCCAATTCCGCGCTCTACGGATCCGACGCGATGACCGGCGTGATCCAGTTGTTCACACGGCGCGGCCGATCGACCACGCCCGAGGGACAGTTCCGGCTCGAGGGAGGCTCGTTCGACACCATCCGCGGTTCCGGCGGCATCGCCGCGAAGGCCGGGCGCTTCGACTATTCCGCGGACGCCGCGGGGCTCTCGACCGACAACGAGGCGCCGAACAACCAGTTCCGCAATGCCACGCTGTCCGGCGCGTTTGGCGCGTCGCTCGGCGATGGCGCGACGCTGCGCCTGGTCGGACGCGCCGAGCGCGGCCAGACCGGCACGCCCGGGCAGGTCGCCTTCGGCCGTCCGGATCTCGATGCGTTCTACAAGCGCCACGATCAGGTCTGGGGCCTGTCGTTCGATCAGGTCAACGGCGCCTTCCGCCAGCGCGCGGGCTACGGGATCGCGGTGTCGCACCAGGCCTCGACGAATCTCGTCCTGGATCCTCCCTACACGCCGTCGTTCGAGGGACGCACCGCGCCGTTCGAGTTCTCGGACTTCGCCTTCGACAGCCGCACGGATCTGCGGCGCCATCACGCGAGCTACCAGGTGGACGGCACGATCGCGTCGGCTCACGCCGGCACACACGTCGAGACCGCGCTCGTCGATTGGGAAGGGGAGCGCGCGACGCTGGGCGACGCACTGGCCGGCACCAGCGCGCCCGCGTCACGCGACAACGTCGGCCTGACGCTGCAGCACCAGGCGCTGTGGGCGCGGGTGTTCGTCACGGCGGGCGTCCGGATCGAGCACAACGACAGTTTCGGCACCGCGACCGTTCCCCGCGTCGGGGCGGCATGGTACGCGCGGACGGGAGGGGACGCCGTCGGCACGACGCGTCTGCATGGAAGCGCCGGCAGGGGCATCAAGGAACCGACCATCCTGCAGTCGTTCAGCACCAATCCGTTCTTTCTCGGCAATCCGGATCTCGAGCCTGAACGGAGCGGCGCGGTCGACGCCGGCATCGAACAGCGCCTCGCGCACGATCGGGTGCGCCTGGATCTGACCTGGTTCGACAACCGCTATCGCGACATCATCGCGCTGCAGACGATCGATCCGCAGACCTTCTCGTCGCAGTACTTCAACATCGGCCTGACGCGCGCGCGCGGCGTCGAACTGACCGGCGACGTCGCGCTGGTGTCCGGCCTTCGCGCCAGCGCCGGCTACACGCTGACCGACTCGGAGATTCTCGAGAGTACGTCCACCAGCCCTGTCTTCAAGTCTGGCAACTGGGCGTTCCGCCGCCCGCGTCACTCCGGGTTCGCCGGCGTCTCGTGGACGGGCACGCGCGCCGCCATCGACCTGAGCGGATCGCTGGTCGGGCGAAGGGTCGACAGCGACTTTTCATCGCTCGCGCCGCCGATGCTCGAGAGCTCGCGCTATGCGCTGTGGGATCTGCGCGGATCGCTGCAGATCACCCGCGTCATTGCCTTCACGGGCGCCGTCGACAACCTGACCGACAGCGATCACATGGATCCGCTCGGCTACCCGGTCCTCGGGCGCGCCATTCGTGTCGGCGTGCGCACGAAGTGGTGACGCGCGCGGCCATCTCATGGAGCGGCGGCAAGGACAGCCTTGCCGCCCTCGCGGCCGTGCGGCGCGATCTCGACGTGATCGCGGCGTTGACGATGTTCGACGAGACCGGCGCGCGCAGCCGGTCGCACGGCTTGCGGCCGGAGCTGATCGCGGCGCAGGCGTCACGGCTCGGCCTTCGTGCGGTCACGGCCTGCTGCGGCTGGTCGACCTACGACGAGTC
>DATNCQ010000039.1:0-74975 GCA_035571515.1 Vicinamibacterales bacterium | reverse complement strand
CAAATCCTGTTGCAGATTCGTCGTGGCCTCGCGTCACGGGACAAGGGCCGGCACCTGGCCGTTCAGGTACTCCGCCAGCTGCGCGGGCGCGAACTGCAGCCCCGTGTAGAACGGCCCGAACTCGGCGAACTTGGCGCTCGCTTCGTCGAATCGCATCTCGTAAATGAGTTTCTTGAAGACAAGCGGATCATCCGCGAAGAGATCCACACCCCATTCCCAGTCGTCGTACCCGATCGACCCTGAGATCACCTGCACGACCTTGCCGGCATACTGCCGCCCGATCGAACCGTGCTCGCGCATCATCGACGCGCGCCGCTCGAATGTTTCCGAGTACCAGTTGAGCGTTTCTCCGCGGCGCTTGTTCATCGGGTAGAAGCAGACGTAGCGCGCGCCGGGCATGTCGAGGAACAGCCGGCCCATCACGCGCTGCCGCTGCGTCTCCATCTCGGATTCGAACGCGCGGTCGAACTCCTCGCTGCCCGCCTTGTGCGCGGCGCCCACCTGCGCGTGTATCTTCGCCGTCATCTCGTACATGCCGAGCTCGACGATCGAGACGTACGACGAGGTCGGTTCGAGCAGGTCGTGGAGCGACGTGCGCGACAGGGCGAGCTGCGCCTCCGCGAGCTGCTCGAAGCCGCTGCGGAAGCAGATGACCATGAGGTCGGCCTTGTGGCCAAGCACCTGGACGAGCGAGGTGGAGCCGGCGTCGGGCACCGCGAGCGCGGACACGGCTTCGTCCGCGGCGCGCCGCCGATCCGCTTCGCCCATCGTGCGCACGCGGTCCCAGCGGACGCGATACATCAGGTGCAGGATGCTCCAGCCCTCGAGCGTTTCCGGGACGAAGGGGTTGTGCATGGCGCGATCGTATCACCCCGAAACGAGCAGCCGATCGAGCGCCGGGAGCACTTCCTCCGCCGCGCCGAGGATCGACAGGTCCACCACCGGCGACGCCGGCGTCGGCTCGAGGTTGATCTCCACGGTGAACGCGCCTTGCGCCTGGGCGTGGCGCGCGAAGCCCGCGGCCGGATACACGACCGCCGACGTACCCACCGTGAGGAACAGGTCGCAGGCCGTCGCGTCCGAGGCGCGCTCGACGTCGGCGGGGTCGAGCGGCTCGCCGAACCAGACGACCGCCGGCCGCGCGTGCCCGCCGCAATAGGGGCAGCGCGGCACCGCGTCCGGCAGCGGCACGCGCTCGTCGCGCCACGGTGTCGCGCCCTGCCCGCAGCCGTCGAAGCATTTGAGCTCCCAGAGCGAGCCGTGCAGCCGAATGAGGCCGCGCGTGCCGACGCGCATGTGCAGGTCGTCCACGTTCTGCGTCATGACGTGGACCGTGTGCGCACGCGGACCCGAACTGTCGGCGCCGCGCGGGTCGCGGTGTGACCACCGCGCGAGGACCTCGTGTGCCGCATTCGGTGTGCAGGCGGCGACCTTCTCGCGCCGCCACGCGTACCACTCCCACACGAGAGCCGGGTCGTGCGCGAACGCGTCCGGCGTGGCGAGATCCTCCGGACGATAGGTCCGCCAGAGTCCGCCGGGTCCCCGGAACGTCGGAACGCCGCTCGCGGCGGACACGCCCGCGCCCGTCATCACCGTGACGCGCCGCGCCGCGCGAAGCCGTGCAGCCAGGGCCGGCAACCGCTCGTCCACGCGAAAGATCATTGCGTACAATCGACGGCATGCCGCCGTTTGACGCCGAGCTGCTGCTGCAGGAATACGGGGACGAAGCGCTTGTCCGCGATCTCGCCCGGCTGCTCGTCGACACCACGCCCGCGCAGATCGACGCGGTGCGGACGGCTGTCGGCACGGGCGACGGCGCCGCGTTGCGCGCGGCGGCGCACAAGCTCCGTGGATCGCTCGTCGCCTTTGGTGTGCCGGACGCGGTGGAGGCCGCGCGCACGCTCGAAACCATGGCCGCCAGCGGCGACCTCGCCGGCGCCGATGCGGTCACCCGCGAGCTGGCGGCGGGCGTTCAGTCGCTGCGCGAGAGCGCCAAGGCCTGGCTCGACGCCGGCGGCGCGCTGCCGTAGTAGATCCCGTTGAAGAGGAACTTGAACGTTCCGTGCGACTGCGCGCGGAACGTGATCTCCGGGCCGAAGAGCAGCACGCGCCCCCGGCCGAGCGGCGCATCGACGACCGCGGCGCTTCCGTTCAGCGAAGCCTGACCCCACGCCCAGCCGCTGCGGAGCGGCGTCTCCGTGTCGTACCACGCCACGCGCCGGACGCCCGCGCCCGCGGCCTCGGGGCCGAGCGCGAACGCCGGGCTGTCGTCGAAAAACACGTCGGCCTGCGGCTCGAGCCCGAACGCCAGCGGGCTGCTCGTGTCCACGCTCGCGCGCAGGATCGAGCCGGGGACGTAGAACGTGCTGCGCGGCAGGTCGATCGCACCCGATACCGGCAACCCGAAATGTCGCGCCACCGTCGTCGAGCTGCCGATGGCGATGAGCGTCCCGCCGGCCTCGACGAACGCCTTGAGCGCCGGAACCGTGCGCGCCACCGTCACCGCGCCGAGGCGCGTGCGGTACTCATCGGGGACGTTGGCCGGTGGCGCCTGCGCAGCCGCGTCGCGCGCGGGAATCGCCCCCGTCGGGAAGATCAGGACGTCGAACTTCGCCTTCAGGTTGCCCTCGTCGAGCGCCGGCGCATACACGACCTCGAACGGGAACTCGTAGCGTTCGAGCAGCCACCGTATCCAGCCGCTCTCAACCGAGCCGCCGTAGCGGTCCCACAGGCCGACGCGCACGGGCCGCAGTGGCCGGCCGCCCGGCGGCGGCTGCGACACGGCGGTGAACGTCAGCCCGAGGTCGGCGGCAGCTTTCTGCAGCACGGGAACCGCGCCGGCGCCGCTGACATAAAACGTGTCGCGCAGTGACGACACCTCGGCGCCGGCATTCAGCAGCCGGTTCACCGCGACGAACGCGTCGTTCTGCCGATGGCTGACGAGGAAGCCCGACGCGCCCGCGGACGACACCACGCGCCCCGCCGGGGGCTTCACCGCGTCGGCGATCGTCTCGAACGGCCCGTCGAAGCCGTCGAGGATGCGATCGAACTTGACGCCCATCTGGAACGCCAGCGTCCAGCCCGCGTTGTCGTAGGGCGGCGTCGGCGGCGCGCCGGGGTACGGAATGTCGTCGGGATGATCCTGCGGCTCGAACATGTCGAGCACGTGCGGCCTGAACGCCTGGTTCGTCTTGACGACGAACGAGCCCGCGGGATAGTGCGTGCCGCCGACCGCAAACGGCGCCGTCGCGCGCAGGACGGTGACGCCGTTGAGCAGCAGCGTGTTGACGAACTTGGTCGCGGTGAGAAAGTCGGGCTGGTCCGCGCTGAGGACGTAGCCGCGCGCATCGCGCGACTGCGGCTCCCGCGTCCGGCGATGCGGCGTCAGCGTCCACGTGTCGCGGCTGCCGCGCTCGATCGAGTTCTTCCCCATCCGGTACATGTTGAAGAGCAGCGTCTCGCGATAGCGCGAGGCCGCGTCGAGCACCGCGCGATTGGCCGTCAGCTCGTAGTCGATCGCCTGCCGGAAGCGCCACCGCTGCGGCGCGATCGGAAACGGCAGGTCGGCGCTCGGCACCTGGCGCTCGGCGACGAACGGGATGTCCACGGGCGTCGGGTTGCCGATCGCTTCCGTGAGGAGGCCGATCTGGTTGTGAAAGTACGCGGTCGTCCGCAGCCCGCCGTTCCACCAGGTCGAGTACGTCGAACCGCGGCGCATCGTCACGCCGGCCTTGCCTTCGGCGGCGAAGCGCCCGTGCATCGCCGCGCCGAGCTGGTCGATGCCGAGCGGAATCAGCGGATCGAACACGTAGTTGAACGGGTCGCGGAACGGCGGCGCGAACATCACGGTGCCGGCGGGACCGGTCTGGTGATGGTCGTAGACGATCTGGGGGAACCACTCCTTGTAGAGGACGCGGTTCATGTTGATCGTCTCCGCCTGCGTGGACATGTAGAAGTCGCGGTTGTCGTCGTGCCCGGCGTACTTCTGGTAGAGGCGCGGCAGACCGGCGAGCGTCCGCTTCGCCGGCTCCGGCTCGCGCATGTACCAGTTCGCGGTCAGTTCCTCCCCGTCGGGATTGCAGTTGACGAGCAGGATGATGTCGTCGCGGAGGAACCGCAGCGTCTCCTCGTCTGTAGCGCTGACGAGTTGATATGCCGTTTCGATCAGCTGCTGCGTGCCGAGCACCTCGGTCGCGTGCAGGCCGCCGTCAATCCAGACGATCGCCTTGCCGGCCGCCGCCAGCGCGCGCGCCTGATCGTCGCCGAGCGTCTCGGCGCGGGCCAGGCGCCTGGAGATCTCCTTGTAGCGGTCGAGCGCGCGGATGTTCTCCGGCGCGGAGACGATCGCCATCCACTGCGTGCGCCCCTCTTCCGACCGCCCGATGTCAACGAGCGACAGCCGATCGGACTCGGCGTCGAGCTTCTTCCAGTACGCCTCGATCTGCGTATAGTTCGCCAGGACGTAGTCGTCGCCGATGTCGAAGCCGAACTGCGCCTTCGGTGAGGTCACCGCGGCGAGCGGTGACTGCGTACGCGGTGCAGCCGCGCCGACAAAGATCAGCGCGAGCACGCAGGCGACGGACCGTCCGATATTGATCACCGCGCGTCGATCATAGTCCTCCGCGCGGGCCGTGTGGCCGCCATGTGCAATCGCGTGTACCCTGCCCGAGATGAAGATCGCGACCTGGAACGTGAACGGCATTCGCGCGCGGCAGGCCGAGCTGCAGGACTTCATCGAGCGCGAGACGCCCGACGTCATCTGCCTGCAGGAGATCAAGGCCGGCATCGACCAGTTGCCGGTGTGGCTCTGCGAGCTCGAAGGCTATTGGTGCTACTGGCACGGCGGCAAGGGCTACTCGGGCGTCGGGCTGCACGTGCGCAAGGCGACGCATCCCGACCGGCCCGTGTTTCGTCATCCCGAGTTCGACTACGAGCACCGCATCGTCAGCGCGGAGCTGCCGCAGGCGACGGTCGCGTCGATCTACGTGCCGAACGGCGGCAAGGATTTTCCCGCGAAGATGCGCTTCCTCGAGGCGATGGACGCCTACGCCGCCGCGTTTGCGTCGGCGGGCCGTCCGCTCATCATGTGCGGCGACCTGAACGTGGCGCGGACCGACATGGACGTGCATCCGAAGGAGCGGAAGCCGCGCGCCATCGGCCAGCTGCCGGAGGAGCGCGCGCTCATCGAGCGGGTCATCAGCCGGGGGCTCGTGGACGTCCATCGCACGCTGGAGCCCGACAACGCCGACCTGTTCACCTGGTGGGCGCCGTGGCGCAACATGAAGCAGCGCAACATCGGGTGGCGGCTCGATTACGTGCTGGCGGCGCAGTCGATCGCCGGTCGGGCCGCGTCGTGCGTCGTGCAGCGTGAGGTGGGAACGAGCGACCACGGACCCGTGGTCGCTGTGTTCGGATAGAGGCGGGACCGGCCTCTTATTCTTCCGCCGAGCGCTTGATCTCGGCCATCTGATCGCCGAGGCGATGGAGCTCGTCGGAGTCGAGCACCGCCCGCGCTTTCTTGAAGAGCTCGCTCTCCTCTTCGTCCATGTGGTGCTCGACGTTCTCCTTCAGCACCTTGACCTTTGCCTTCCACACGTCGGTTTCGGGCGGGACATCGAGCAGCTCATCGAGAATGACGTCGGCGACGTGATGCTCTTCGTACCCCTCGAGCACGCTTTCGCGCGCCTTCTTCTCGTCGCGCAGCCGCGGGTAGAGGACTTCCTCTTCGATCCGCTCGTGCGCCACCAGCTCGGTGCGCAGGTGGTCCATGCACGACTCGCGGTCCGCTTCCTTCGCTTCGAGGGTCTCCTGCAGGAGCTTCTTCAGCCGCTTATGGTCTTGCTTGATCAGGTCCAGAGCGTCCATGGACCGCGGCGGTTGCAACCGCTATGCCTCGACCTTGGACCATGAGTCGGCGAGCTCGTCACCGGCGGCGAGGTGATTGAGGAGGAAGTCGGCCTGCCTGAATGCCTCGCGCAGCAGCGCCGCATCGAGCGGGCGGCCGGCGTCGCGACACTGCCGCGCCGCCTCGACGCGGACGAGCGCCAGCGCGGCCTCGAGACCACGAACGATCGTCCGGAAGCCGCGCCCCTGGTACGCGGTCCACGACGCGAACGCCTTCGCGGCGAGGTAGCGCTTCAGCGGCGCGTTCCACGCGTTCCACCAGGGCCGCACGTCGCGCACGTATGCGGCGGCAAGGCCGCCCGTATCCGCCTCCGGCCGCCAGTCGTCGGGGACTGCCTGCATCGCCTCGGCATGATCGGCAAGGCTCGTGTCGAGCAACTCGGGGACGGCCGAGACGGCGGCGGCGAGTGGAAGCTGGGCGATGGCGTTGGTGATGGCGTCGGCGGTCACCGGCATCACCGCTTGCACGATGCCCGCGTCGCGCGCGAGCGTCGCAATCACGCTTTCCGGTGAGAGCCCGGGCTCCGCGCAGCGCGCGACCATGTGCCGTTCCCACGCATCGTAGCTGCCGGGGTCCGCCAGCACGCCCGGACGCAGCAGCGGCGGCCAGTCCTCGTCTGTCACGACGAGACCCTCGTACGCCGCGTCGGGAAACGCCGGCGGCGATTCCACGATCGCGACCGGCACGTCCTCGCGAAACAGCGACGACGCCGCCGTCGGACAGTAATGCGTCAGCGAGATGAACGTGCCGCGCGCATCGCGCACCGCCAGGCGTGGAAAGTGCCGGCACGTCGCCGGCAGCATCGGCTCGCCGAGATCGCGATGGATCACGCAGAGGCCGGAGTGGCGGTGATAGAAGACGCAGTCACCGCTCGCCGTTCGCGCGACCATGGCCGCGGCGCCATCCGGCAGGTCGTCCTCGACCATCAGCGCCGGCGAGTGCGGCTCAGCCTGCCCGGGAGGCGCAACCCGCCCGGACCCGAGCGCCTCGTCGAGCGAGCGATACAGCGGCAGCTCAACGGGGACGTCCCAGTCAGCCGTACAGCAGGCGCCCGATTGGTGGCACTTGTAGTCCGCGTGGATGCTCAGCGCGAATACTTTCCGCGCGAGCGGCTCAGTGTCGAGATTCACCTCATCTTCGCGTTTCAGCGAGGGAGCCCGCATCCTTCGCAGGATACCCGAGGACCGCCCTTTGCACCGGATTTCCCCATGAGACCACTTGCCCTGCTGTGCTGCGCGCTTTCGTTCGCCGCCGCCAAGCCAACTGCGCCCGTCGTCAGCGAAGTGCTCGCGACGCAGGTCGCGCTCGACCGCGCGGGCTTCTCGCCGGGCGAGATCGATGGCAAAGCGGGGAAGAACCTCCAGCGCGCGCTCGACGCGTTCAAGCAGTCGCACGATCAGCCGTTGTCGCTGCTCAACGACGTCGCCCCGCTGACGGACTACACGATCACCGACGCCGACGTCGCGGGACCGTTTACTGCCGACATCCCGGTGAATCTGCCGGACCAGGCCGCGCTCGACGCGTTGAACTACCGGACGCCGCTCGAGGCGCTCGCCGAACGCTTTCACAGCAGCCCGGCGCTGCTGCAGCAGTTGAATCCGCAGGCCAAGTTTCAGGCCGGCGAGACGATCATGGTGCCGAACGTCGAGCCGTTCGTGCCCGGCTCCTCCACCCAGACCGCCGCGACCAAAACAGCCCAGACCGCCGCGACCAAACCAGCAGCACCGCCTGCCGCCTCGAGTAAACCAGCCTCGTCGGCGTCATCCCCGGTGGCCACGTCGGGCCGACAGGCCTCGCCCGGCAAACCCGCTTCGCGTGCGCCGGCCGCTCCCGACGTCACGGTCTACGTGACGAAGGGGACCAGTGCGCTGACGGTGGAGGATGCGAGCGGAAAGATCCTGATGCACGCGCCCGTGACGAGCGGTAGCGAACACGACCCGTTGCCGATCGGCATGTGGAAGGTGACCGGCGTCCAGCGGAATCCGAAGTTCCACTACAACCCGGACCTGTTCTGGGACGCGACGCCCGGCGATCGCAAGGCGACGCTGCAGCCCGGGCCCAACAACCCCGTCGGCATCGCCTGGCTCGACCTGTCGAAGCCGCATTACGGCATTCACGGCACGCCGGAGCCGTCGAAGATTGGCCACGTGGAATCGCACGGCTGCGTCCGGCTGACGAACTGGGACGCCGACCGTCTTGCGCAGTTGGTGAAGGTTGGAACGCCGGTGGTGTTCAGGGAATGAGACGCGTAGATCGGCGGCGGGCGGAGCGGCTGCGCAGGCGCGCGCTCGTCATCGGCTTGAGCTTCGCCGTCGGCGCGCTCGCCGCGACCGCGTTGATCGCGCACAACGAGAAGCCCTTGTCGGCGCGCGACCCCGCCGTCGTGGCGACCTCCGGCGTGGCGACGTCGGGGGTCGCGACCTCCGGCGTGGTGGCGTCGGCGGAAGCGGCCGCTCCCCGCGCGACCGCGGTTCCACGCTCACTGGCAGTGGAGGCGGCGCCGGCGCCGCTCGGCGACGCTGTTGGCGCGCTGACGCAGCGGCACCTGTTGATCCCGGTCAAGGGCGTCAACGCGTCCGCGCTCCAGGACACCTTCGACGATGCGCGCGCGCTCGGACGGCGGCACGACGCAATCGACATCATGGCGCCGCGGGGCACCGAGGTGCACGCGGTCGATGACGGAACGATTGCGAAGCTGTTCACGAGCAAGGCTGGAGGGCTGACGATCTACCAGTTCGATCCGACACAAACCTTCTCGTACTATTACGCCCACCTCGATCGCTACGTGGCCGGGCTCGCCGAACATCAACCGATCAGCCGCGGTCAGCTGCTCGGGTACGTCGGCAGCACCGGGAACGCATCGGAGAACGCGCCGCACCTCCATTTCGCAATTGCACGTCTCGGCACCGATCACGCGTGGTGGAAGGGCGACGCGATCAATCCGTATCCCGTGCTCGCCAAGTAAGTTACCGAAAGTACACAACTATTACAGTCGGCTGCGCCCCTGCTTGTTATCGTGCTACCGCTCTATTCCGATAACAGACAGTGGAGGATCGATTCGTGGTGCAGCCGACGCTCCTGTACGGGCGCAAGTATCAGAAGGGATTGAACGGGGTCACCGCCGTTGCGATGGCCGCGTTCCACGTGGGCGCGCTCGCCGCGTTCTTCTTCGTGACGAAAGGCGCGCTGCTGGCGGCGCTCATCCTCTACTTCGTCGGCGGCATGCTCGGCATCGGCATGTCGTATCACCGCCTGCTCACGCACCGCGGTTACAAGACGTACAAGTGGGTGGAGTACTTCCTCACCTTCTGCGGCACGCTGGCGCTCGAGGGTGGGCCCATCTTCTGGGTCGCGACGCACCGCATCCATCATCAGAAGTCCGACCGTGAAGGCGACCCGCACACGCCGCGCGAGGGGACGTGGTGGGCGCACATGGGATGGATTCTCACCGGCGAGGGGCTGCATCACGACGCGGCGGTGCTCTCGAAGTACTGCCCGGACCTCTGCCGCGACCGCGTCCACGTTTTCCTCTCCAACTGGCACTGGGTCTCGAACGTCATCGTCGGCTTCGCGCTGCTCGCCTTCGGCGGCATCCCCTACGTGCTCTGGGGCATCTTCTTCCGCACGACGTTCGGCCTCCACTGCACGTGGCTGGTGAACTCGGCGACGCACCTCTGGGGGTCGCGCCGGTTCAAGACGCGCGACGACTCGACCAACAACTGGTGGGTGGCGCTCATCACCTTCGGCGAGGGATGGCACAACAACCACCACGCGCACCCGGTGTCCGCCCGCCACGGCCTGGCGTGGTACGAGATCGACTTCAACTGGATGGGCATCACGCTGCTGCGGTGGCTCGGCCTCGCCTGGGACATCAAGGTGGCCAAGATCGCCCACGTCGTCACCACCGAGGACGCGGTGATGCCGGCCGAAGAAGCGGTGGCCTGAGCAATTCAAAATTCAAAATTCAAACCCTACGTGGTTTGAAACCAGGGGGTGAACGCCGCCGCGCCTTCACCCCTTTTTCTTCGTACGCGGGAACGGTTTGCATTTTGAATTTCGCATTTTGCATTTCCGGGCGCCGCGGGACGGTTTGATTTTGAATTTTGCATTTTGGATTACCTAGAATGACGGAGTGACCCGGCGCCAGAAGGCGATCGCCTTTTTCGTCGCCCTGTGCGTCCTCCTCGTGGCGGGGGCGATCTCGCTGAACATCGGCTGGATCGTCATCACCGCCGAGCGCGCGCGGCTTCGCGTGCTCATCTTCGGCATCATCACGTTCGGCCTGATCATCGCCGGGCTGATCGTCTACACCGTGTTCCTCGTCATGGAAATCCGGCGGAACGAGGACCACGACACCTTCATCAACTCGGTCACGCACGAGCTCAAGACGCCCATCGCGTCGATCCGCCTTTACCTCGAGACGCTGCAGTCGCGCGCGCTGAACGACGACCAGCGCCGCGGCTTCTACGACGTGATGCTGGCCGACGCGGATCGCCTCAACCGCACGGTCGAGCAGGTGCTGCGGGCCGGCGTCGCGAGCCAGAAGCCGAAGGTCATCGCGCGCGCGCCGGTGGACATGTCGGCCCTGGCGCGCGAATGCATGGACCTGGCGATCGCGCGGCATCACCTCCAGCCGGGCGCCATCGCGCTTGAATCGCACGACCAGGGGCCGTTGATGGTTCGCGGCGATGCCGAGGAGCTGCGCACCTCGCTCACCAACCTGCTCGACAACGCGGTGAAGTACTCGAGCGACGCGGTGCGGGTAACGGTGTCGGTCGCCGCCCCTTCGCCGGACACGGTCTGGGTGCGAGTGCAGGATCGCGGCGTCGGCATCCCGCGCAAGCAGCTGAAACGGATCTTCCGCCGCTTCTATCGCGTGCAGACACGCGGGTTGAAGCAGGTGAAGGGCACCGGCCTCGGGCTCTACATCGTCCGGTCGATCGCGCGCGCGCACGGCGGCCGCGTCTTCGCGCAGAGCGAGGGCGAAGGGCGCGGCGCGACGTTCACGCTCGAGCTCCCACGCCTCGCCTCATGAAACGGACCCCGGATCCCGGATCCCGCATCCCGGCCTGAATCCCCCCCATGAGCCACATCCTCGTCGTCGAAGACGAGCAGCACATCGCCGACGGCCTTCGCTTCAACCTCGAAGCCGAGGGGCACGACGTGGTCATCTCGGCCGACGGCGAGCGCGCGCTGGCGCTCGTCCTCGACGAAAAGCGGGCGTTCGACATCATCGTGCTCGACGTGATGCTGCCGGGGCGCGACGGCTTCTTCGTCGCGTCCGCGCTGCGGTCGGCGGGACAGTTCCTGCCGATCCTGATGCTCACCGCGCGCAACCGGGCGGAAGACGTGTTGAAGGGGTTCGAGGCCGGCGCCGACGACTACCTGCCAAAGCCGTTCGAGCTCGCGATTCTCATCGCCCGCATCAACGGCCTGCTGCGGCGCCGGCGCTGGAACGAGACGCCCGTCGACCCCGCCCGCGGCAGGCCGCTCGAGGGGCCGGCCGCGCCGGCACGCGACGTCTACACCTTCGGCGATCGCACGCTCGACTTCACGGCGATGGAGGTGCAGGCGGGCGGCAAGTCGTACCGGCTGACACAGATGGAGTGCGACCTGCTGCGCTACCTCGTGACGCACGCCGGGCAGCCGGTCTCGCGCGGCGCGCTGCTCGAGAACGTGTGGGGCCTGCACGAGGAGACCGACACGCGCGCGATCGACAACTTCATCGTGCGCCTGAGGAAGTACGTCGAGGACCGGCCCGACTCGCCCAGGTACCTGCAGACGATCCGCGGCGTCGGCTACAGGTTCGTCCCCGACGGCAAGTAGGACACGGACGCCGCCGCACTCTATTGGGGGCGTGCTGACGGCACGTAGTCCCTGAACACCACGCCAAGGTAGTGCTGCGGCACGGTCAGGCGCACCTCCTGGTACTTCCCTCCGCGCCACAGCGTGAAGGCAACCGGATTGCCGGCGTCGAGCCACATCGCCTCGATCACCTGCGCGGCGGTCCGCACGCGCCATCCGTCTACGCGGACGATGATGTCGTCGGCCCGGAATCCAACGCTCGAGGGGCGGCGGCCGAAATTGCCGAAGACCGCGCCGTCGCGCGGGACGGCGTCGAGCTCGTACGTGTTGGGGCGCTGCAGGCCGTCCGGGTAGATGCTGCGCAGGAGGTTCATTGCCTCGGCCTGGAGAGCGGCGTCACGCGTCGCGAGCGCGCGTTTCAGGAGGAACGTGCCGAGCGGTTCGGTGACATTTGGATAGGAATCCGCGATGTCGCGATAGACGTCTTCAGCCTCCGCGTCGCGTCCCTCGGCCTCGAGCTGTTCGCCGAGCGTTCGTAGTCCGCGCGCCGAGCCGGTGTGGCCGGCCCGCGTCGCGATGGTCCGGGCATCGTCGGTCCGTCCGACATCGCGGTAGTACCGTGCCAGCCATGAGACGCTGTTCGACACCGTCACTTCGTCGCGGGCGTTCGCGATCCAGCGCTCGTACGCGGCCGCCGCGTCTCGTTCACGATGATCGAGGAGCAGCAGGTCGGCGACGCGCACACACGCGTCGGGGTTGAGCTCGCACATCTTCCTCCCGAGCTCGACGCGGTCGTCCACCGACATGTCCATGTATTCATACAGCAGCGTCACGGCCCCGACGTGGTAGTCGAGCAACGGACCCATCGCCTTGCGCACGGCCGTCAGGCTCGGCTTCCCGGTGACGGGCAGCCACGCGGAGGACCATTGCGTCCAGTCGTCGTAGGGGCGCTCCTGCGCCCACCTGGCGACATCGCCGAGGTCGGCCTTCCACGGGCACCCCGCCTGCAGGGCGCGATGGTCGAGATCGAAGGCGGTGCCGGCCGGCGAGCCGGACTCGAACCACGCGCGATCGATCGGAAACGGATCCGCGAGACGCGTCCCGTGTGGCGGTTGAAGGAGGTAATTCCATGCCGCGGCGGTCAACAGCTCGGGCGCGTGTTCGGCAACGGGGCGTGCGGCGGCCATGACGCGCTGATAGTCGGGCGTGCTCACCACGGCGTGGATGTCGAGCGCCCAGCGTCCCACGAGCGGATACAGCGCGAGACCGCTGAAATGGCGATCGAGCTCCCGCCACTGCGGGTCGATGGCATCGTCGCCGCGGAGGTTGTGGGCGTGCATCAGCATCAGCACGAGCGCACTGCACACGTGGCGCTGCGATGAAGCGGCCCACGTGCCCCAGTCGAGGACCTCCACGCGAGTTCCCTCTGGGGTGCGATAGACGGGCGTTCGACCGGGGCGGTCGTTCAACGCCGCGATGAGCGCGTCTTCACTCTCGATCGGCTGGTCGTGCAGGGCATTCCACGCCCGGCGCGCCTCCGATAATTCACCGGGAACTGCCCCGGACGCGAAGCGATGGCCGCCCTCGATGTTCGGATACGCGTAGCGGCTGGAGATGGCGAAGCGGTGCCAGTCGGCGACGTCGACCGGCCGGATCGTGTCCAGGAACGCCATCATGGCGTTGAGGTCGACGTGCTCGCGAAGTGCGCGGGCGTATTCGATCTGCTCCGCGAGGGTCGTCAGCTGCGAGGGCTGGTACATGCGCCAATCGCCCGTGATGCGCAGGCGCATGGCACGCGACCAGGCGTGGTCGGCGTCGCTCGAGGATCCGCTCTCGAATCGATCCGTCGCCTCCAGCGCCTGCCGCTGCAACCCCGCGCCTTCCGCGAGAATCGCCAGCGCCAGGAGTCCGTCGCGAGACGGCGGCGCCGTTCCGCGAAGCGCGCGCGCGACCGCCAGGTGCGCCGTCATACGCGACAGCGCCGGCCGTACGTCGGTGAACAAGTTCGCCGATTCACGAAGGGCAAAGGCGCCGATCAGGACGGCCGCGGCCTCGTGCGCCGGCGCGGATCGCATGTTGGTCTGAAGGGACGCCGAGATCCGGCGGTTCGCGTCGAGCAGCGTCTCGACGCGGCGATCGACGAGCGCCGTGCGTGCGTCCAGATCGCCATCCGCTGCCGGAGGCGCTGAAGCGCCGAGCAACCTGGCCGCCAGCGGCGCATACATCTCGGGCGACCAGATGTGATCTACGACGGCGACGCGCATCGACACGCCGTCGGCGACCACGTCAAAGGCCGTGTTCGCCGCGCGCCGCGGTCCGTTCGCATCGAGGGCGCTCGAGTGGACCGTGACCTTGACGTCGGGCGTCAGACGCGCGATGCCGTCGATCGCGCCAACGACGTCGGTGACGATCCATTCCTGCTCGGTCGCCGCGACCCAGTCATGACCGATCGGATGCTCGTGGAGCTGGTTCCGCGGCTGGAGATGGAAGACGTCAACCGAGTAATCGCGAAGCACGAACTGCGTGCCCAGGGCGGCGGCGGCGGCCACTGCGGACGGCAGCAGGATCATCAGGACGACGAGACGACGCATTGCGGATACCCCAGGGAAAGGACTCGAACCCGATACCCGTGTTATCGGCGCGTGCGTCGTGCAAGGCGAGTGAACGGAAGATCCGTGAATGAGTGGGCAGGCCCGTCGCGGCGTGCGAATCAGAGAACCGACGACGCTAGTTCCGGATCTCCGTGACGTACAGGTAGGTGCCTGACTCCGCGATCAGCGCGGCGGTGGCCGCCGGCAGATGCCACTTCTGCTCGACGTCCGCGGCGGTGGGCACGGGCCGGACGATGCCAATCAGCGTCACGCGCGCGCCGGGCCGCAGCGTCGTCTCCGTCGTGCGCTTCACGTCGGGGTCGAGGACGACGAAGGTGGGCCGGTCGTCGCCGGAGCCGATCCAGTAGAACCGATCGCCGGCGCTTTCCCGGATGTTGACGTGCTCGAGCGACGCTTCGCGTCCGACGGAGTTGTTCGACATCACCTCCGCGAGCGTGGTGATCGGCGCCGTCAACGTTTTTTCGACGCTCGTTCCCGTCGTCCCCGTCGCCCCGACGGCGCTCGCGTTCCGCGGCGGCGGACCGATGCGCCAGAGCGCCACCACGGCCAGCACCGCGACGATCAACGCCGGAATCCCCAGCCTGACGACTGCCCGTCTCGCCATGCGTACCTCGACGCCGCGTTTCCAGCACGAACCGTACCGGACGAGCACCCCCGGGCGCGCAGGCGCCACGACGCTAGAATGGGCACCCATGGCTGCCCACGACACGATCGAGGCCGAGGGTCACCTGATCGACTCCGGCCATCTGTCGGCAATTTTCGACAAGATCATCGAATACAAGGCTCAGTACGAAATCCTCAAGTTCGACATCGGCCGCACCAACGACGACGCCTCGCGCATCGAGATGCGGATCACGGCGACCGATACGCATCAGCTGGATGAGCTGCTCCAGCAACTGACCACCTGGGGTTGCCACCCCGTCCGCGAGCGCGACGCGCTGGTCAAACCGGCCGAGAAGGACCGCTGCGTCCCCGACGATTTCTATTCGACGACCAACCACCGCACCCACGTGCGCGTGGGCGGACGCTGGAAAGAAGTCGAACAGCAGCGGATGGACGCGGTGATCGTCGTCAGCGACGGACGGCCGGCCTGCCGGAAGCTGCGCGACGTGAAGGCCGGCGAGGCGGTCGTCTGCGGCCACGAAGGGATTCGCGTCACGCCGGAGTTCCGCGAGCGCGACCGCCTCGGCTTCGCGTTCATGAGCAACGACGTGTCCTCGGAGCGGCGCGTCGAAGGGAGCGTGGCGCGGATTGCCGCGATGATGCGCGAGGTGAAGAAGAGCGGCGGCCGCATCGCCGTCGTCGCCGGCCCCGTGGTGGTGCACACGGGGGGCGTCGAGCACTTCTCCGAGCTGATTCGCGCGGGCTACGTGCACGTCGTGCTCGCCGGCAACGCGCTGGCGGTGCACGACGTCGAGTTCGCGTTGAGCGGGACCTCGCTCGGGATCGATCTCGCCGCGGGCGCGCCCGTGGAGCAGGGGCACCGCAATCACATGGCGGCGATCAACACGATCAACCGCGCGGGCGGCCTCCGCCCGGCGGTCGAGCGCGGCGTGCTGAAGTCGGGGGTGATGTACGAGTGCGTGCAGCACGGCGTCGAGTTCGTGCTCGCCGGCAGCATCCGCGACGACGGCCCGCTCCCGGACACGCAGATGGACCTGATCGCCGCGCAGGAGCGCTATGCCGAGGTGCTGTCGAACAACGTGCAGCTGGTGCTGATGCTCTCGTCGATGCTGCACAGCATCGGCGTCGGCAACATGCTCCCGTCGTGGGTGCGGGTGGTGTGCGTGGATATCAACCCGGCGGTTGTCACCAAGCTGAGCGACCGCGGATCGATGCAGACGGTCGGCGTCGTGACCGATGTCGGTCTCTTCCTGCACCGGCTCGCCGAGGCCCTGCGAGGCTAACCACGATGGCGCGCTTCGCGCGCAGCCGCGCAGCGGCCTTCGTGGTTACACGACGGCGCGGGCGGCGGGAGCGCGTTCCGAGAGCGCCGATACCAGCCGCGTGAGCGCCTGCTCGAGGCCCGCCCGCGTGCGCGGCGTCCCGAGGCACAAGCGGATCGCGCGCGGGCTCGGCTGGTCTGTGACCGAGAACGCGGCCGACGCGTTGACGATGATGCCGCGCGAGCGCATCTCGCCCGCAAACGCCTCCGCGGTCCAGCGCGCCGGCAGGTGCAGCCACGCGTGCGGGCTCGACGGGTGCGTCTGCACGCGATGGCCCTCGAGCAGCCGCTTCGCCATCGCCTGGCGCGCGGCCACTTCGTGCCGCTTCCATTCGAGAATGCGCAGCGCCGTCCCGTCCTCCATCCAGCCGCACAGCAGGTCCGCGCTGATCGGCGGCACGCAGATCGTCGTTGTCCAGACCGCGGCGCTCAGTTTCTCCACCATCGAGGGGGGCGCGACGACGCAGCCGAGGCGCATCCCCGGGAACAGGCTCTTCGACACGCTCGTGACGAAGATCGTCCGCTCCGGGATCAGCGCCGACAGCGACGCGCGTTCCGGCGAGAGGAATCCATAGACGTCGTCTTCGATCACGGTGAGGCGGTACTTCTCGGCGAGCGCGGCGACCTGGCGCCGCCGCCGCTCGGACATCACCGCGGAGGTCGGGTTCTGCAGCCGCGGCATGCAGTAGAGCACACGCGCCTTCGTCGAACGGCACGCGGCTTCGAGCGCGTCGACACGGAGTCCCTCCCCGTCCATCGCGATGCCGCGCAGCTTCAGGTGCGACTGCCGGGCCAGGTCCTTCATGCCCGAGTAGGTGAGGTCCTCGGCCAGCACGACGTCGCCAGGCCTGGTCGTCGCCATCACCGCGACGAGCAGCGCGTGCTGCGCGCCGGTCGTCAGGATGATGCGGTCGGGCGACGCCGGCGTGCCCATCACCGCGAGCCACTCGGCCATCGCCTGCCGATGACGACGGTGCCCCGGTGTCGGGACGTAGCCGAGCAGGTCGGTCCACGGGAGCACGCGCCGCTGGAACATGCGCGGCTCGAGCGCGGCGACCTCCTTGTCGGGCATCAGGATGTTGATGCTGAGATCGATCGGCCCGGGGGACGCGTCCTCGATCTCCTGTCCGCGGATGAACGTGCCGCGGCCGACATGGCCGGAGATGAGCCCGCGGCGCGCCGCCTCGGTATAGGCGCGGGTGACGGTGGTCACCGTGACGCCGAGGTGATCGGCCATGTCACGGTGCGGCGGCAGCCGGGCGCCGGCACGCAGGCTACCCTTCTGCACGTCCTCGTCTATGGCGTCGGCAATGCGGCGGTAGACCGGTCCCCGCCGCCCCTCGAGATTCGGCAGCCACATTGTCATGGCGCAATCTTCATATTGACTGCCATGACAATGCAAGTCTGACCGGATTGATTGTCATACATTGCGCCCAGGCACCCGTGTACCTGATACGGGGTGAGGAAGGCGTATCGTGCGCTCCGTCAATGCCGTTTCCTTCGGATCGCAACGACGTACGCGAGCGCGCGCGAACGTCGACGCGCTTTCGCGCCGCTCCACGCGGCATCTGCTAGGGAAGTCGCGCTTTAGCGGCACCACTCATCTGGGGAAGATCGCGCCACCCGCACCTGAAGCCTGCGGGCCCGCCCAGGCGTCTAAACGAGCGGAGGTAGTATCCTCAACCTATGGGTAAGCGAATTTTCCTGTTCCTCGTGACCAACATCGCCGTCGTCCTGACGCTGACGGTTGTCCTCAGCATTCTCGGCGTCGGGCGGTATGTCGGTCCGAACGGGCTCGACATCGGGTCGCTGGCGATCTTCTGCTTCGTCTGGGGCATGGGTGGCGCCTTCATCTCGCTGCAGATGTCGCGCTGGATCGCCAAGCGCGCGACCGGCATGAAGCTCGTCGACGGCCACACCGGCAATCCGCGCGCGGACCGCGTCTACGCGATGATCGCCGGCCTGACGCAGAAGGCGGGCCTGCCGATGCCCGAGGTCGGCATCTACGAGTCGCCCGAGGTGAACGCGTTCGCGACCGGGCCGAGCAAGAGCCGGGCGCTCGTTGCGGTGTCCACCGGCCTGCTGGGCTCGATGCGCGACGAGGAAGTCGAGGGTGTGCTCGGGCACGAGGTCACCCACATCGCCAACGGCGACATGGTGACGATGACGCTGCTGCAGGGGGTGATCAACGCGTTCGTGATGTTCTTCGCGCGGCTGATTGCCTACGTCATCGCCAACCGCGGCGACTCCCGCGATCGCGGCGGGTACAACGGCGGGTCCTACCTGATCGTGATCGTCCTGCAGATCGTGCTCGGCATCCTGGGCTCGCTCATCACGGCGTGGTTCTCGCGCCAGCGCGAGTTCCGCGCGGATCGGGGCGGCGCGATGCTCGCCGGCCGCGAGCGGATGATTGGCGCGCTCCGGCGCCTGCAGGCCAACCACGAACTGGTGGACACGCAGCACCAGGCGCTCGCCACGCTGAAAATCAACGGCACGCGCGGATGGATGGTCTTCTTCGCCACGCACCCGCCACTCGAACAGCGTATCGCCGCCCTCGAGCGAGCGACGATCTAACGGGCCGCGACACGGATGTTACCCGGGGGCGAGCCTTGTCAGGGTCGCCTCGCGAACCCGACAGGGTTCGCGCCACAGAGAAGTGAAATCCGCGCGTCAGCGGCCGACGACGAAGTTCATCCGCTCGTCGACGTCGCCGACGTTGACGTTGGTCTGCTCGGGCTGCTGCGCCAGCTGATCGCCCCCGCGCAGTTCCACTTCCAGGCGATACCGTCCCGGCGGCACCTTGACCGTGTAGCCGCCGTTACCGGACGTCGTCGCGTCGAAATGTGCCTCGGTCGCCATGTTGATGGCGCTCACGCGCCGCCCTTCGAGCGGTGTGCCCGTCGAGGACGTCACGGTCCCGGAGATGGTGCCCGTCGGATTCGGCACCGTGCTGCCGCCGATGATCGGGCGGCCGTGGCGCGCGGCGCACCCGCTGCTCAGCATCACAAGCGCGACCATTACCACTGCGGTTCGTAAGCCCATATAAAATCTCCGGGCTGATGCGTGCAATGCGAACGCCATGCATACGACTCTGATTTCTCCGGAATTGCTCGAGGCTCACCTCAGCGACAACTCCTGGCTCATCGCCGATTGCCGCTACAACCTCAAGGATGAGGAATGGGGCCGCGCGCAGTACCTCGCGGGCCACGTTCCCGGGGCGGTCTTCGTCGACCTGGCGCACGATCTCGCCGCGCCGCGCACCGGGACCAACGGCCGCCATCCGCTGCCGGCCGTGGACACGATGGCCGCCACCTTCGCCCGCCTCGGCATCGGCGACCGCACGCAGGTGATCGCCTACGACCAGGACGCCGGCGCCTTTGCCAGCCGGCTGTGGTGGATGCTGCGCTACCTCGGGCACGAGGCGGTGGCCGTGCTCGACGGCGGCTTCGCCAGGTGGACGCGCGAAGCGCGAGCGGTCCGCGGGGGTGATGACGCGCGCGCGCCGGCGACGTTCACGCCCCACCCGCGCGGCGACATGCGGGTCATGGCCGACGAGGTCGTCGCGCGCCTCGGCGACCCGTCGATGCGCCTGATCGACGCGCGATCGCCCCAGCGATTCGCGGGCGAGCCGGATCCGCTCGACACCGTCTACGGTCACATCCCGCACGCGCGCAACCGGCACTACCGGGACAACGTCGCCGCCGACGGCACGATGCGGCAGGCCGGCGAACTGAAGGCGGAGTTCGAGCGCGTGCTCGGCGAGCGATCCGCGAACGAGGCCGTGATGTATTGCGGGTCCGGCATCACCGCCTGCTACAACCTGCTGGCGATGGAGCACGCGGGGCTGAAGGGGGCGAAGCTGTTCGCGGGGTCGTGGTCGGAATGGGAAGCCGACCCGGAGCGGCCGGTCGAGCGAGGTGCGAAGGGCGACGGTTGTTAGGCGACGGTCACTGTGAAGCCATGCTGGTTCGGCGCCGCGTACTGCCGGTGGTGGCGCATCCGCGAGTACGGGATCTTCACCAGCACGTTCGCCGCCGCATCGGGCTCGGGCTGGATCACCAGCGTCCGCTCTCCTTCGCTCGACTCGAGCGCGGCCGCCGATTCGACGTCCGCGAACCCGATGACGAAGACCTCGCCGCCGGCCAGCTTGTGCGTCTCGTAGGAGCGGAAACGGCGCTCGGCGAACAGCGGCGCGTTGGGCAGCGCCGGCGAGTACGTGAAGCCGTACACGCCGCCGGGCAGCGAGTTCACCCCCGTCCCCTCTTCCGACGGCGAGACGATGCGCACGCCGTGCGTGGCACGCAGCGCCTGCTGATCGAGGGTAGCCGGTGTATTCGCGTAGGTGACTCTACTCATGGAGCGCGATTATACCGACTCATTACTGCCAGGCGGGTCCGCGTGCGCGTGGCGCCGGTGCTCCGCGGGACCCGCCCTACTGCCGGCTGCACGCTGCCTGCTGCCCGCTGCTCACGCGTTCACGCCCACGGGGCACGTCACACCCGTACCGCCGAGGCCGCAGTAGCCTCCGGGGTTCTTCGCAAGGTACTGCTGGTGATAGTCCTCCGCGTAATAGAACGGGGGCGCGTCGGCAATCTCGGTGGTGATGCGCCCGAAGCCCGCGTCGTTCAGGCGATCCTGGAAGGCCTTGCGCGACGCCTCGGCGGCGCGCTGCTGCTCGGGCGAGAAGGTGTAGATCGCCGAACGGTACTGCGTGCCGCTGTCGTTCCCCTGGCGCATCCCCTGGGTCGGGTCGTGGTTCTCCCAGAAGATCTTCAGCATCGCGTCGTACGACGTGACCTTCGGATCGAACATTACGAGCACGACCTCGGTGTGGCCCGTCATCCCGCTGCACACTTCGCGATAGGTCGCATTGGGCGTGTAGCCGCCGGCGTAACCGACCGCCGTCGAATAGACGCCCGGCGCCTGCCAGAACTTCCGTTCGGCGCCCCAGAAGCAGCCCATGCCGAATACCGCCTGCTCGAGCCCGGCGGGAAACGGCGGCGAGAGCCGGTGACCGTTGACGAAATGAGCGTCGGGGACCGGCGTCGTCTCGGCGCGCCCGGGAAGGGCCTGGTCCGGCTGTGGCATTCTCGAGTTCATAGTTGACCATCCACTTTACTGCCGATCGGGGCGATACGCGATTGCGCCTGGACCAGGTGCTGGTCAGGCGGGTGACGGAGGTCTCGGGGATGTCGCGCGCGCAGGCGCAGCGATGGATCGCCGACGGCCTCGTCTCGGTTGACCGCGCGCCCGCCGCTCGCGCGTCGACTCACGTCCGCGAAGGGGCCGTCGTAGAAGTGACGCTCCCGGCGTCCTCGAGGTTGCGCGAAGAGCCGGGGCCGGAACCGATACCGCTCGATATCCTCTTCGAAGACGACGACGTGATCGCGGTCAACAAGCCCGCGGGAATGGTGGTGCACCCGTCGTTCCGGAACGCGACGGGTACGCTCTTGAACGCTGTGCTGTGGCGGCTGCGCGACCGCCCGGACGCGCGGCCAGGTCTCGTCAGCCGCCTCGACAAGGACACTTCCGGGGTTGTCCTCGTGGCGCTGTCGGCAGGCGCTCACTTCCGAATCCAGCGCGACGCGCGGGCCGGACGCGTCACCAAGCAGTACCTGGCCGTCGTTCGCGAAACGCCCCGCCCGCCCGAAGGGATCATTGCGCTGCCGCTGCGGCACGACCCGGCGGACCGCCGCCGTATCGTTACGGCTGAGGACGGCGCACCCAGCCAGACACGCTACCGCGTCGTCTCAAGTGGCGATACCTGCTCATTGGTCCAGTGCGAGCTCATCACCGGGCGCACGCATCAAATCCGGGTGCACCTGGCGGCGTACGGCTGGCCGATCGCGGGCGACCGGCTGTATGGCGTGCCCGATCCGTGTATCGAACGGCAGGCGCTGCACGCGTGGAAAATCGAGCTTCCACACCCGAGGACGGGCCAACGGCTGGGGATAGAAGCGCCGATACCTCTTGATATGGAACGGCTGTGCACGAAAACGTGACTGAACCGCCTTCGTTTTGTCGCACTGGCTGAGGTCGCTTTCCGCACATTGTTTTTTTACAATGACCCTTACCGCACGCGCGCGGCAACTCCACGCCAAAGGTCAAACATGATGGGATCACAGAACATTCGTATCCGTGTCTTTGCAGCCTTCGTCTCCGCCGTCGCGATTGCCGCACCGGCCATCGCGCAGACCCCCAGGGCGACCACTCCGGCGGCCGTTGCGCCGCTCAGCCGGATTCATATCGGCAACTTCGGCAAGATCAACGACAACTATTTCCGGGGCGCGCAGCCGAGGGCCACGGACTTCCGTGACCTCGCCGCGATTGGCGTGAAGACCGTCATCGACCTGCAGGCGGACGGTCCGTCGAACGAAGCCGGCCTCGTGCAGGCGGCCGGCATGAACTTCGTCCGCATCGGCATGACGACGACCAAGGCGCCGACCGATGCGCAGATCGCGCAGTTCCTCGACATCGTCAACGACCCGGCGAACCAGCCGGTGTACGTGCACTGCGCGGGGGGACGCCACCGCACCGGCACGATGACCGCGCTCTACCGGATGACGAACGACGGCTGGACCGCCGCGCAGGCCTACAAGGAGATGCAGCAGTACCGCTTCGAAGGGTTCCCGGACCACCCGGTGCTGCGCAACTACGTCTACGCCTACACGCCGGCGCGGCCGAAGCAGCCGGCCGTCCTCGCGACGGGCATCGTCACCACGAAGTAACGAAGAATTCAACCGCGAAGGGCGCGAAGACCACGAAGGAATTAATAATCCTTCGTGCTCTTCGTTTCTTCGTGGTTTGATCTGACGCGTGTCGTTGACACGCCGGCAATTCCTCTGGACCACCGCCGCCGCGGGGCTCGCATTCCCTCTCCAGGGACAGCGTGAGGCTCCCGGCGGCGGTTCCCGTTTTCAGCACGGTGTCGCGAGCGGCGATCCGCTCGCGGACCGGATGATGCTCTGGACGCGCGTCACCCCGCGCGCCGCGTCGGCGACCGAGTCCGTCAGCGTTCGCTGGCGCATCGCGACCGATGACGGCCTGCGGCGCATCGTGGCGAGCGGAACCGTGGAGACCGCGGCCGGGCGCGACTACACGGTGAAGGTCGATGCCACCGGCCTGCAGCCGGCCACGACCTACTACTACGCGTTCGACGCCGAGGGGGAGCAGTCGCCGATCGGCCGTACCCGGACGTTTCCCGCGACCGGCGCCGAACGCCTGCGCTTCGCGCTGGTGTCCTGCTCGAACTATCCCGCCGGCTTCTTCAACGTTTACGCCGGCATCGCGAAGCGGCTCGATCTCGACGCCATCGTTCACGTCGGCGACTACATCTACGAGTTCGGCGAGGGCGAGTACGGCGCCGGCGCGGCGATCAACCGCGTACCACAGCCGCCGCGCGAGTCGATTACGCTCGCCGACTACCGCGCGCGCTACGCGACGTACCGGACCGATCCCGACCTGCAGGATGCGCATCGGCTCTTTCCGTTCGTCGCGGTGTGGGACGATCACGAGCTCGCGAACGACGCGTGGGCCGGCGGCGCGATCAATCACAACCCGGAGAAGGGCGAGGGCGAATGGGCGGCGCGCAAGGCCGCCGCCTACAAGGCCTATCTCGAGTGGATGCCGATCCGCGAGTCGAGTGAGGCGGGCATCCACCTCTATCGGACGTTCCGGTTCGGCGGCCTGGCCGACCTCGTCATGCTCGATACGCGCGCGCTGCGCGACCGGCAGGTGGCGGGCGCCAACGCCGCGGGACTCGCCGACCCGGCACGCACGCTGATGGGCGCGGCGCAGGAGGCGTGGATGTTCGACGAGCTGCGCGCGTCGCAGCGGGCGAACACGCCGTGGCGCCTGCTCGGCCAGCAGGTCATGTTCGCGTCGCTGACACCGCCCGGTACGCGTCCGACCAACACCGATGCATGGGACGGCTATACGGCGCAGCGAGGACGCGTGCTCGATTTCGTCGAGCGCGAGCGGATCCGCGATCTCGTTGTCCTCACCGGCGACGCCCACAGCTCGTGGGGCTTCGACATTCCACGCAATCCGTGGAACGGCTACCGCGCCGGCGGCGAGGGCTCGCTGGCCGTCGAGTTCGTCACGCCCGCCATCAGTTCGCCGCCCCCGGCGATGTTCGCGTCGCCCGACGGTACCGAGGCGGCCGCCGCGGTCCGCGTCGCGCTGCCGCACCTGAAGTACCTCGACGGCGTCCGGCGCGGCTATGTGGTCGTCGACGTCACGCGGACGGCGGTCAAGGCGAACTGGTACTACTCGCCTGACGTTCGCATCCATTCTGACGTCGAAGTCGCCGGCGGAGCGGTCGTCTGCGAGCGGGGCGCCGCGCATCTGCAGCCGGCATAAGTACGCACTTGCCGCCACGTTGAGTCGCGACTCCGACACCTAGAACCGGATGGTACGGACGATCTTGAGCGAGCCCTTGCGGTCGAGCGTCTCCAGGGTGGTGCGATCCGTCCAGTTGTGCGTGTAGACGAAGAAGATGTCGTTGCCCGGCCGGGTGATCCACCGAAAGCGTGACTGCCAGCCGAGCTGACGCGTGACGGTGTCGAACTGCAGGCGGTTGACGAGCGAGATGAACGGGTTGAACTGTGTGTTGACGTCGTTGAGCCAGAGCCGCGTCGTGAACCGGCCCTCGCGCAGCGACACGTCGTTGTAGTCGCCGCCGACGTTGATCAGCCATCCGCGTCCCGGCCTGACGCTCAGCGTGCCCGTCACCTGGCGCCGCTCGCCCGAATAGAACGCGCCGTCCTCGTACGTCGCATTGAGCGAGATCGGCCGGCTCGTCGTCGTCTGCGTCGAGTAGCGCCGCCGCACGAAGCTGTACTGGCCGCCGGCCGGCAGGACGATGCCGGGCGAGATCTGGAAGTCGCGCGGCAGCCGCTCGTAGAGCGGCAGCAGGTGGAACTCGAGGAGGTCGCTCGAATGCAGATCGACGCGGAGGAACTGCACGTCCATTCGCCGCGTCTCCAGGCGTCCGTCGAGGTCGAAGTAGTGGGTGAAGTTGCCCTCGAACGAAAAGCGCCGCATGAACCGGCTCCGCTCGGTGTGAACGGTGTAGCGCACGTCGGGTTCGATCAGGCGATACGCGCGGCGATCGACGAAGCCGACTGCCGGATCGTAGCCGTCCTGCACCTCGCGCACCGACATGTGCCAGTTGATCGGGTCGTTGGGCATGTTGATACGCGCGCCGAACGCGGCGCCGCCGCGCGACCCGGGCAGCTTCGTCGTGTTGAGATAGAAGCCGCTGACCTCGAGCACCTCTTTCTGGAGGAACTGCGACGTCGCCAGCGCGAAGTCGGCACCGCCGGTCTGCCGCGCCCCTCGAATCGCCTCGCTCGCCCGTGGCACGCCGGCCACTGAACCGCCACTTCGCGCCGTGAACAGCGCGCCGACGTACGACTGCCGCCAGAACCGGCGCTGCGAACGGAGCACCGTGAAGTCCTCGCCAGGCACGTTGCCGCGATCGCGCGTGCGCACCTGCAGGACGCCGAGGTCGAACACGCCCGCCTGTCCCGTCAGCTTCGCGCCGTAGTCGAGCGGCTGCGGCACGCCTGCGTCGTCGAGGCCGATGCGGCGGCTGAAGAACGGCACGATCGAGGTGCCTGTCTCGCGCGAGAAGTTGAACACGCTCGCGCCCTCGAGGAAGAACCCGCGCTTCTCGGGAAAGAACAGCGGGAAGCGCGTCAGGTTCACCTGCCGCTGATCGACCTCGGTCTCGGCGAAGTCCGTGTTGATCGACATGTTCGCGCGCAGCCGTGGCGTCAGGTTGTAGGCGACGTCGCCGCCGACGGCGCCCCTCTCCACCGATGATGGCGAGCCGCGGCCGGGCGCGGACGACGAGTTGCCGACGACGTACGGAAGCAGGTCGAGACCGAGCCCCTGGTGCAGCCCTTCGAGGCCCTGCAGCCGGCCGGCGGCGGGCATGTAGGTCAGCCCCTGGTTGCGCGCCCATCCGCTCCAGAGCGTCTCCTCGATCTTGCGGCGGATCGTCCGCTGGAAGTTGATGCCCCAGCTCGAGGCGTTCGGGCTGAAGTTCATCGTGTGAAACGGGATCTCGATCTCCGCGGTCCAGCCCGTGTCGTTGCGATCGACGCGCGCGTTCCAGATGCCGTCCCACGATCGATTCACGCCGCCGCCGCCGGTGCCCGTCGTGCCCCCGGTTCCGGTCCCGGGCTGCACGAGCCCGTCGCCCATCGCCCCCGATGGATTGATCTCGAAGTAGTAGCCGGACCGCCCGTCCGAATAGGTGTCGATGGCGACCATGAAGCGGTCGTCCGCCCCGAGCGACTGGTCGCGCTGCATCTGGTTCCCCCTGATGCGGCGCGGCTCCGAATCGAAACAGGTGACGCCGATGACGATGCGGCGCTCGTCGTAGAGCACGCGCACCTCGGTCGCTTCGGTCGCGGGATCGCCGGTGTTCGGGTCCTGCTGCCTGAAACCCGCGGCCGGCTCCGCCCGCCGCCAGGCCTCTTCAGTGAGGCGCCCGTCGAGCAGCAACCGTTCCGCTGGCTGCAGGCGCACCGCGGTCATGGAGCGTTCAGGTGTGGTAGAAGTCTGCGCGGGCGCCGCTGTCGCCAGCCCGCACAGCGCGCATGCCGCCAGTGGCACAACGGCTGCACGCGGTGAAAACCATGTTCCGACAGCTCGCACTCGTCCTCCTGGCCACATCTCTCACCGCGCCGGCGCTGGCGCAAACGGCCGCGCCGGCGTCACCGCCCGCCGGCGGCGGCGACGTCACGCGTGCCACGCTCGACAACGGGCTGCGCGTGGTGATTGTCCGCGATCCGCTTGCTCCCGTCGTCACCGTCGAGGAGAACTATCTCGTCGGCGCGAGCGAAACGCCGCCCGGGTTTCCCGGCATGGCGCACGCGCAGGAGCACATGGCGTTCAGGGGATGCGCCGGCGTGACCGCGGACCAGATCGCCGCGATCTTTGCCCAGCTTGGCGGTTTCGACAACGCCGACACCCAGCAGACGATTACGCAGTATTTCACGACAGTGCCCGCCGCCGACCTCGAGGTCGCGCTGCGCGTGGATGCCGCGTGCATGCGCGACGTGATCGATTCCAACGCCGAGTGGCAGCAGGAGAAGGGCGCCATCGAGCAGGAAGTCGCGCGCGACCTCTCGGAGCCGACCTACAAGTTCATCACGCGGCTCAACCAGGGGATGTTCGCCGGCACGCCGTACGCGCACGACGCGCTCGGCACGCGCGAGTCGTTCCAGAAGACGACGGGAGCGATGCTCAAGGCGTTCTACCGTCGTTGGTACGCGCCGAACAACGCCATCCTCGTCATCGCCGGCGACGTGGATCCCACCGCCACGCTCGCGACCGTGAAGCGGCTGTACGGTTCGATCCCCCGCCGCCCGATCGGACGCCGCCCGGCGGTCGTCCTGCGGCCGGTCAAGCAGGAGAGCTTCACCCTCGACAGCAATCTTCCCTATACGCTCGCCTTCATCGCCTACCGTCTGCCCGGAACCGACAGCCCCGATTACGCGGCGACGCGTGTCATGGCGGACGTGCTCGCGAGCCAGCGCGGCGACATCTACGCGCTCGTGCCCGCCGGCAAGGCGCTCTACGCCGGCTTCCAGCTGGCCGAGACCTATCCGAAGGCGAGCGTCGGGTTCAGCATCGCCGCGCTGCCCGCATCGACGGCGCCGACCGGCGTCGTCGCCGACATGCGATCGATCGTCGCCAACTACGTGCGGGAGGGTTTCCCCGCGGAGCTCGTCGAGGCGGTGAAACGATCCGAGGTCGCGTCGGCGCTGTTCCGGCGAAATTCGATCTCGGAGCTGGCGGCGGTGTGGTCGCAGGCGCTTGCGGCCGAAGGCCGGAATTCTCCGGACGAGGACGTCGACGCCATCAGGCGCGTGACGGCGGCCGACGTCAATCGCGTCGCGATGCAGTTCCTGAAGGACGCCAACTCGATGACGGCAACGCTGCTGCCCAAGCCGACCGGCGAGGCGGCGTCGGGCAAGGGATTCGGCGGCGGCGAATCGCTGACGGCGGCGCCTACCAAGCCGGTGAAGCTGCCCGAGTGGGCGGAGGCCGCGCTGTCCGCGATTCGAGTGCCGGCCGTGAATCCGACATGGACGGACACGATGCTGCCGAACAAGCTGCGGCTCATCGTCAAGAGCGACAAGACGAGTCCCACCGTCACGCTGCTCGGCAACATCCGCCACGAGACGACGCTGCAGGAGGCGCCGGGGAAAGATGGCGTCTCCGACGTGCTCGACGAGCTCTTCTCCTACGGGACGACCACGCTCGATCGGCTCGCGTTCCAGAAGGCGCTGGACGACATCGCCGCCAACGAGTCCGCCGGCTATGAGTTCTCGCTGAAAGTGCCGAAGACCGACTTCGCGCGCGGCGTCGAGCTGCTCGCCGACAACCTGCTGCATCCCGCGCTGCCCGCCGAGGCATTCGAGATCGTCAAGCAGCAGACCGCGGAGTATCTCGAAGGACAGATCAAGAGTCCCGGCTACCAGGCGGACCGTGCGCTGAAGACGGGGTTGCTGCCGCCGGGCGATCCGGCGCTGCGCGATCCGAAGCCGGACACCGTATCGTCGCTGTCTCTCGACGAGGTGCGGAAGCACTACGAGGCGACGTTCCGCCCGGACCTGACGGCCATCACGATCATCGGAGACATCGAGCCCTCCGAGGCACGCAGCGCGATCGAGAAGTATTTCGGCGGCTGGATGGCGCAGGGACCGACGCCGGATCCGACGCTGCCGCCCGTGCCGAAGAACATGGCGAAGGACTTCGCGGTCGCCGATCCGGAAGCCGTGCAGGCGTCGGTGACGCTGGCCGAGGAAGTGGGCATGAACCGCTTCGATCCCGAGTACTACGCGCTGCAACTGGGCAACAGCGTGCTGGGAGGCGGCTTCTACGCGACGCGCCTCTATCACGACCTCCGGCAGGTCGCCGGCCTCGTCTACACCGTCGACGACGAGTTCGCGGCGGGGAAGACGCGCAGCGTCTACACGGTGACGTTCGGATCCGACCCGCCGAACGTGTCGAAGGCGCGCGACCTCATCGTCCGCGACCTGCGCGCGATGCAGACCGAGAACGTGACGCCGGAGGAGCTGCACCAGGCGAAGGCGCTGATGCTGCGCCAGATGGCGCTGCAGCAGTCGAGCGAGGACGCGATTGCCAGCCTGCTGCTCGCGCGCGCGCAGATTGGCCTGCCGCTCGACGAATCGCGGCGGATGGGACAGCGCTACTTCGACCTGACGGCCGACGAAGTGCGGGCGGCGTTCGCGAAGTGGATCCGCCCGCAGGACCTCGTGCAGGTCGTCCGAGGCCCGCAACCGTAAGCCACGATCGTAGGGACCGCCACGATCGCAGGGGCGCCGGCTTTAGCCGGCCCACCGCTATACTCTCCGGATGCGACGCCTTCTGATCGCCGCGGCAGCCCTGTCGGCGTTCGTGCTGGTCACGGACGCGCAGGTGCGCCCGATTTATGACATGGGCGCAGCGGGGATGACGCAGGTCCTGCAACGCCTGCAGACGACGGCGAGCGTGCTCCACACGGGCGCGCACCCCGACGACGAGGACTCCGCGTTCATCGCCCGTGCGGCGCGCGGCGACCATGCCCGCGTGGCGTATGTCTCGCTCAATCGCGGCGAGGGCGGCCAGAACATCATCGGCACGGAACTGTTCGACGCGCTTGGGGTCATCCGCACCGAGGAACTGCTCCAGGCGCGGCGGCTCGACGGCGCGGAGCAGTACTTCGGCCACACCTTCGATTACGGCTTCTCGAAATCGCGCGCGGAAGCGGCGATGAAGTGGGGCGAGCGCGACACGCTCGGCGACTACGTGCGCGTCATCCGGCTGTTCAGGCCGCTCGTCATCTATTCGCGCTTCAGCGGCACGCCCGCGGACGGACACGGCCATCACCAGGAAGCGGGATATCTGACGCCGCTCGCCTACAAAGCGGCGGCGGATCCAAACCAGTTCCCGGAACAGCTGCGCGAGGGACTGCGGCCGTGGCAGGCCAAGAAGCTCTATCGCGGGATCGGTTTCAACGCGCGTCCCGATCCGGCGGCATCGAACGTCCAGGTGCAGGAAGGGATCGTCGATCCGGCGGCGGGGCGCAGCTACGCGGAGATTTCATTCGAGGGGCGCAGCCAGCACAAGACGCAGGCCCAGGGCGGCATCGAGCCGCGTGGTCCCCTCGCCTCGACGCTGCTGCTGATGGACAGCGGCGTCCAGTCGCCGCGTCCCGAAAAATCGATCTTCGACGGCCTCGACACCACGATTCCAGGGCTCGCGAAGCTCGCCGGTCTTCCTGACGGAACCATCCGCCTGGAGCTTGGCGCGATGGACACCGCCGCGAAGAAGGCGCTGGCCGACTACCAGGCGCTGGCGCCGGCGCGCATCATTCCCGCGCTTGCGGACGGCCTGCGCGCCGCACGCGTCGCGCGAGCGACCTTGAGAACCTCGGGCGGCAGCGCCGATGCGCGCGCGGACGCCGATTTCCTGCTGTCGTTCAAGGAGAACGACTTCACCGAGGCGCTGGTCCGCGCTGCCGAAGTCGATCTCGATCCGCTCGCCTCGCAGGAAACGGTCGTGCCAGGCGACCCGGTTGACGTGCTCGTGCGGATGTTTTTCCCGGCCGAATCAAACGTAACCGTCAAGAACGTGACCATCAACGCGCCGGAAGGCTGGCGGGTCGAGCCGTTGCCGGCGGACACGGCCCCCGCGGGCGGAGGCGGGTTCGGCCGGCGCGAAACCCCCAGCAGCGTGTCGTCCTATCGGCTGTACGTGCCGGCGGACGCGCCCGTCACGGAGCCGTACTACCTGAAACGACCTCGCACCGGCGACGTGTACGCGTGGGCGGACGGCGATCCGAAATCACGGCCGTTCGGCCCGCCGCTGATCACGGCATCCGTGGCGCTGACCATCCGCGGCATCGACATGACGATCACGCGGCCCGTGCAGTTCCGCTACGCCGACTCGGTCCGCGGCGAGCTTCGCCGCGACGTCAATGTCGTACCGCGCATGGCGGTAGGGCTCGACACGCCGCTGCTCGTCGTGCCACTCGGCACCACCGCCAACCAGCAGAAGCTCGTTGTGCGCGCAACGAGCTTTTCTCCCAAACCCGTCACGGGCACCCTGCGGCTCCGGCTTCCGCAGGGTTGGACGGCCACGCCCGCGCAGGCTTCCTTTACGCTCAACGCCAGCGGCGACAGGACCTCCACGCCGTTCGTCGTCACGGCGCCCGCGCAACGCACCGCCGGCCGCCTCGAGATCGGCGCCGAAGCCGTCGAGGAGGGAGCCACCTTCACGCGTGACGTAGAGGTCATCGCGTACCCGCACATCCAGACGCACCGCCTCTACTGGCCCGCCACCGCGACCGCGCAAGTCTTCGATTTGAAGGTCGCACCGGTGAAGGTCGGCTACATCATGGGCAGCGGCGACCAGGTAGCCGACGCGATACGCCGGATGGGCGTCGAGGTGACGATGCTCGACGGCGACATGCTCGCGACCGGCGATCTCTCGCGCTTCGACACCATCGTCGTCGGCATCCGTGCGTCGGAGGCGAACCCGGATTTCGTGGCGAACAACGGGAGGGTGCTCGACTACCTGCAACGCGGCGGCACGCTGATCGTCCAGTATCAGCAGCAGGAGTACGCCAACCGGAAGATGCCACCGTTCCCCGCCGGCCCGCCGACCAACGCGAACCCGCGCGTGACCGTCGAGGACGCGCCGGTGAAGATCCTCGTGCCGACGCACCCCGCGTTCAACTTCCCCAACAAGATCACCGACGCGGATTTCGCGGGATGGGTGCAGGAGCGCAACGCGTACGCGTTCAGCATGTTCGACGCGCGCTACGTGCCCCTACTCGAAACCGCGGATCCCGGCGAGCCTCCGGTGCGCGGCGCCGAGGTGTATGCCGAGGTCGGCAAGGGCCGCTACGTCTACACCGCGTACTCCTGGTTCCGGCAGCTTCCGGCAGGCGTGCCTGGCGCATATCGCCAGTTCGCCAACCTGATTAGTTTGTCGAAAGCACCGCGATAATCGCCGCCACACCGACGGCGAGGGCGAGCAGCACGCCGACGACGGCAAACCGGATCCACTGCGCGAACGACACGCCGCCGGCGAGCAGGACCGCCATCAACGCTCCGTTGGTCGGTGTCAGCAGCTCCGTCAGCCCGGCGCCCATCTGATACGCCAGCACGGTCACCTGCCGCGAGATCCCCAGCAGGTCGGACAGCGGCACCAGAATCGGCATCGTCAGCACGGCCTGGCCACTGACGCTCGGCACCGCGACGTGCACGATGGCATGGAACGGAATCATCAGCATCGAGGCGGCGGCGGCGGTCGTGGCCGAGAGGGGCGTGACGAGTCCGTTGAGGATGGTGTCCGTCACATGGCCGTCGCTGAGGACGAGCGACAGCGCACGCGCGACGCAGACGAGGATGGCGGCCGGCAACACGGCCTGCAGTCCCTCGAAGAAGGCGGCCGTCGTGCCGGCGACGCCGAGCCCGCCGAGCACACCGGCGGCGCACCCGGCGATGATGAACCCGCCGGACATCTCGTTGAATCCCCATCCACGGGCCAGCGATCCGTAGACGTAGGCCGCGAGCGGGGCGACGGCGATCACGAAGATGAGATAGTCGCGGCCCGTCGCCGACGAACCGCCGGGACTCGTCACCGTCGGATCCCGGATTGGGCTCGACTCCGCCCGGGGCAAGCCCCTCGACTCTGCTCGGGACGAGCCGGGTCCTGAATCGCGCTCGCGATTCCGTGCCGCCCACCACATCGTCCAGGCGACCCACAGCGCCAGTCCGGCGACAAACGTCGTCCACTTGAGCGGCGCGGCCGACATCGGCGGCAGCTGCGCCAGCTTCATGGCGATGCCGGCCTGGAACGGATTGGTCGGGCCGAACGCGCTTCCTATCGCCGCGGCGCCCACGCTCATCGCCATCACCGCGGTGGCATTGACGCCGAGACCGCGCCCGAGCACGAGCAGCGTCGGCACGAGCGGAATGATCTCTTCCTGCATGTTCTCGAGCGCGCCCATCACCGCGAAGAACAGCGACACGACAGGGATGGCGAGCAGGCCGCGGCTGCCGAACGCGACGACGATCGACGACACGAGGCGCCCGAGGGTGCCGACGCGGTCGATGACCGTCCACGCGCCACCGACGAACAGGACGAGCCCGATGACGTCCGCTGCCTCCAGGAAGGCGCGGGGAATGGCGACGACCGCGGCGAAGGGACCGACCGGTGCCGGGTCGACGCGGTGATAGGTGCCGGCGACGACCACGCTGCGGCCGGTCGCGGGGTCGTCACGGCGGTCGTATTCGCCCGGGGGAAGGATCCACGTCAGCGCGGCGCACACGGCGACGCCCGCGACGAGGAGGATCACGGGATGCGGGAGTCTCACGCCGCGACGACTCACCGTTCGGCGCGGGTGCTCGTGCTGCTCGGCCGCTTGACGAGCAGATCCCAGTGTTCGCCGGCATGCTTCACGATTGCGGGGACATCCTCGGCGAGCACGTACCCCTCCTTCACGAGCGACGCGGCGGCGTCCTGCACCTGCTTCAGGTACTGATCGCGCGACTGATACCGCTCCTCGATCGACAGGCGCGGGTCGCGTGCGCGCTCGCGCTCGGCCTTCGTCGCGGCGAACGGCACGTACGAACCGAGGAGCGGATAGAGGAGGTGTGTGCCGCCGATCGCCGCCTTGCGGAAGTTCCAGCCGGCCGTGGTCGCCAGCGGCGCCATCACGTCGGGGAGACGAAGGCCGCCGAGCTCGTTGCCGTCCTTGTCGACCTGCGACACCAGCAGCGGCAGCGGCGTGCCCGCCCCGCCGTCCTTTGCCACCAGGCTGTTGACACCGCGCGCACCCGGCAGCACCTTTCGAGGCGAGGCCACGCCGGGAAGATCCGGATAGGCGACGTCGGTCGATCGGACGAGCGTGCCGTCCTGCAGCCGAGGATAGCGGCTCGGCGGCGGCGCCACTCCCTGACGCACCCATTTCTCCATGCTGACCAGCAGCGCCCGCATCGCCCAGATGTAATCGGTCGGATTGTCCTGCAGCTGCCCGTTGCTGACGGTCGAGGGGAATCGGGCCGGATCGTGCTGTGTTCCCGCGAAGACGTAGAGCCGCACGTTCGGCGGCAGCGGCCGATCCTTCAGCCCGTCCGGCGTCATCGTCTCGAGCGCCGCAGCCTTCTCCCACACCTCGGTCGGGGTGTTGGTCCAGAACACCTTCGGTTGACGCTCGCCGGTACGCGCGTTCTCGAGCAGCCCGTCTTCGACGCCCGTCACCGGGTCGCGCTGCTTCATGTCGGAGAACGGGAAGAACGTGGCGACATCCGATGACAGCGACGTGGGCGTGGACCAGCGCCGATTGAGGTTGAGACCTGACGCGCCGGCCAGGTGCGGGATGACCGCGTCGAACGCCTGCCGGTCGCGCTCGTCGGTGTAGAAGCCGTCGTAGAGGAACTCGCGAAGGTAACGCCCCGTCTGCGAGGACCCGAATGCGAACGTGTATTTCGCCGACACCGCCGCGTCCGGCGCGTACTTCACCCACGAGGCCGCGTCCCGCACCGCGGCGAATCCCAGTGCCGCAACGGGCGGATCCGCGGCCGTGTAGGCCAGCTCGTAGATGCGGCCCGGCTCGAATCCGCCGTCGAGCGTCACGACATTCCCGGCGAGGCGCCACTTCGCGCGCGGAACAGCCGTCGCCGCCGCCTGCGGCGACTCGCGCACCGTCAGCGTGTTCTGCGGCGCGGCCGCATTGGCCGGCGTGTATCCGAGGAGATCGCCCACCGTCGCCTCGGGACTGTTCGAGGTGGGAATGAATGTCGCGTGAGCCAGGCCGGTGACACCGGCCGCAAGCGGCATGTCTGCCCGGATCGCGCCCTCGCGACGCACGTCGAATTCCCATCCGACCTGGACGATCGTGTAGCCACGGTTGAGCAGGAAGCCGTCACCATACTCGTCGGGCGCCGTGGCGCCGTTGACGGCCACCGGCGCGTCGAACTTGGCGAGCGCGACGCCGCGCCCGCGATTGACGATGTCGAAGAGCGCGATCCCGTTGCCCTTGCTCGAATCGCGCGGCCTCAGAATCAGCAGGTCGGCGGACAACTCGATCTTCCCGGCGGCATTCCTGGGGGCCTTGTCGAGATCGGCGATGACGCGATTGCGTTTGTTGGCCGGGTCGATCGTAAAGTACAGCTTCCCGACGATCTGTTCGTACGGGCCCACGGACCCGAACGGCCGGCCCGCCGCCACATCACGACGCGCGGTAATCTCCACGCGCGAGACTTCGGCGCTGACGAGCGCGGGAGCCAACAGCAATGCCACGAGGGCTGCCAGGGCCGCGTGTCGCGTATGTCGATTCATCGTGCCTCCCAACCGGGCGACTGTGCTCCCGCGCACCCCAGAAGTCAACCTCCGTGCACCGCGAAGCGTGGATTCACCAGCTCCGGGTGGCGCCTGCCGAACCGCTGCAGCGCGTCGGCCGGCAGCCGCCCGTGCGTGTCCGTGCCGCTGAAGCTCCACGGCCACGCGCCCGCATAGCCGCCGGCGAGCGCGCTCTCGAGCGACTCGTCCAGCGGGGCGCTCGATCGGAACTCGCCGAGGATGACCTCGCGCCGCACGTCGAGCGCTCGAGCGGGCGTGGTGAAGACATCGACATCCCCGCGATGCAGCGAATCGGGGTAGGCGTGCAGTTGCAACACGTCGAGGCCGAGCGCGTCCGCGTCCCACGCCCACAGGTTGTCCGCCCTCGCGCCTCCGAGCGTGACGATGGCCGCCGAGTCGCGATGGACGAGGTCGCTGAGCCGCGATATCGCGGCAGCCAGCGCCTCGAACGGCAGCGCGCGCCTGACGCGGGGGCTCCGGTCGCGCTCCCACTCGTCCACGACGAAATCGGGCTCGTTCATGAACTCGAACGCGAAGATCTGCTCGCAGAGGTCGGCACGGGCGCCTCCCGCGGCATAACGCCGAACGAACGGCTCGATCACCCGATCGAACAGCGCGTCGTGTCCTTCCTGCGTCAACAGGATGCGCGCGCGCCCCTCCGGCAGCCGCGCCTCGAGCAGGTCGCCGGTGACCGGGTCGGCGAGCGTGTCGTGGATACCGTGGAACAACCAGTGATGATCGAAGAGCACGAAGTCGACGCGCATGTTCGCGTCGAGCGCGATCTCGAGGCCCGCATCGACATCGGCGAAGAACGCCTCGTCGAGACCCGCCGGCAGGCCGCGGTCGTCGTAGACGATGCCGGCGCGGCCGTCGCAGAAGACGAACCATCTCGCGACGAGGAAGCCGAGGCGCGCCATCTCGTCGAAATCGCGCGCGATCGCCGCGCGGCGAGTGGACACGCCGAGGTGCGATCCCCAGACGTTCCTCCCGAAGTCGAGGCCGTAGAAGATCGTCTGCCCGTCGGTGGACCAGGGGTAGTTGACGCCGTGGATGAAGGACGCGACCGGTTGCGTCAGATGTAGCCCCTCTCCAGCGCCTTGAGGACCGCGCGCGTGCGGTCGCGGACGCCGAGCTTCGAGAGGATGCTGGACGCGTGGTTCTTGATCGTCCCCTCCGCGGTGCCGAGCGCGTCCGCGATTTCGCGGTTGCTGTAGCCGCCGGCCATCAGTCGCAGGATCTCGACCTCGCGCTTGGTCAACGGGTCGGGCGGATCGAGCGCGTCGAAGTCGCGCCGCACGTGCTCGAGGCCGCGGAGGACGCGTTCGGTGACCACCGGACGGATCAGCGTTTCGCCCGCCGCCACCGCGCGAATGGCGCCCGTCAGCTGCTCGAGCGAGACGTCCTTCAGCAGGTAGCCGCGCGCGCCCGCCTTCACCCCTTCCAGCAGCGCGTCATCGTCGTCGAAGGTCGTCAGGAGAATCGTCGGCGGCAGCTCGCCCGACGCGCGAAGGTCGCGCAGCAGGTCGAGGCCGCCCGCCTTCGGCATCCGCACGTCGAGCAGCACGACGTCCGGCCGCTCGCGGCGTATCATCGCCGCGCCCGCCACGCCGTCGTCCGCCTCGCCGACGATGGCGATGTCGCCCGTGAGCTCGAGCAGCGCGCGTACGCCGCGGCGAACGAGGGTCTGGTCGTCGACGAGCACGACGCGGATCATTTCGGCACGAACGCCTGCACCTCGAAGCCGGCCCCCGGCCTGGACGAGAAGTCGACGCGTCCCGAGAGCTCCTCGAACCGCTCGCGCATGCCGCGGAGGCCGTTGCCCGACATCACCGCGTCCACGCCGCGCCCATCGTCGCGCGCGGTCAAGACGATGCCGTCGTCGCGTCGCTGGACGGAAATCCAGAGGTTCCTCGCCTGCGCGTGACGCATGGCGTTGGTGATGACTTCCTGGACGCAGCGCAGGATGGCGTGCGCCTGGAGCGGGTCGTCGATGGTCACGTCCGCCGCGTCCACGTGCACCTGGAGCCCGGTCGCGGCGTCGGCCAGCGATCGGATCGCGGCAGCCAGATCGAAATGGCTGCTCTCGCGGAGACGGCTGACGACGTCGCGCACGTCGCCGAGCAGCAGGCGCGTGATCGCGTGCGCCTCGGCGACGCGATCGGCGGCGCGGCCCGACGCCAGCCGCGAGGCGACCTCGAGCTGAAGGCTGAGGGCCGTGAGATGGTGGCCGAGCGTGTCGTGCAGGTCGCGCGAGATGCGCAGCCGCTCCGCGACGCGGCTGTCTTCGGCGAGCAGCGCGCGCGTGGCGTGCAGCTCGGCGTTGGCACGGGCGAGCTGTTCGCGCGCGGTCCGCTCGCCGTGCTCGAGCGTCGAGGTCGCCATCGCGAACATCTGGAAGCCGAGGTACGCGCCGCCGACGACGAACGCGTCCACCGGGCCGTCGAGCGACCAGAACCGGGCCGCGATGACGGCGGTCTGCAGGCCGATCCAGACGGCGGCCACGCGCGACGGCACCAGTCCCGCCAGCTGCGCCGCCGCGACGACGAGCGTCGCCCCGGCGATGCCGTCGCGGGAGACGAGGACCATCACCGCGCCGGCAACGGCCTGCGTCAGCACGAGCGCGCGCCGGAACCGGAGCCCGCGCCAGGGTGCGAAGCAGATCAGGCTGAAGGCGATGCCGAAGGCCGCGAACGCGACGAGCCACGCGATGGCGCCGGCGCCGGTGAGACGCCCGCCGGCAACGGCAAGCGCCGACGGCACACCGCTGGCAACCCACGTCACGAGACCGGCCGCCGTCAACCAGTCAGTCGGCTTCATGCGGGCATTGTAGGTGGTTGGCGGGCGCGCCAGGGTGTGCCGGAAGTCATGCATCGCGGCCGTGACCTGCGGCACATGCGCCGCCGCCTCGTGTCGCGCAGAATCGGCGGCATGCTGAAGATGATTCTCTACCTGCACATCGCCGGCGGCTCCGCCGCGCTCCTCTCGATGTTCATCCCGCTCGCCACCAGGAAGGGCGGACGCACCCATCGCCGCAGCGGCTGGGTGTTCGTCGCCGGGATGACGCTCGTCTCGATCACCGCCCTCGCGCTTTGCGGCGCGCGCTACTTCTTCGACCCGCGCCCCGAGGCGAAGGCGTTCGCGCTGTTTCTCTTCTACATCGCGATTCTCGCGGGCAACGCGGTCTCGGTCGGCGTCCGGGTGCTGCGAACGAAGGAGCGCACGGGACCCCACACGCATCCGTGGGATGTCGGCATGACGTCGCTGCTGACGCTCACGTCGATCGTGATGGGCGTATATGGCATCGCGACGTCGAGAGCGCTCTTCGCGGGGTTCTCGGTGATCGGGCTCGTCTCGGGCGTCCAGGGGCTCTACTACTGGCTGCGCACACCGTCAGGCAGGATGCACTGGTGGTTCCGCCACATGTCGGCGATGCTCGGCGCCTGCATCGCGGCGACGACAGCGTTCCTCGTGGTGAACGCGCCGCAGGCCGGCTTCTCGCGCACGTCGCTCATCGTCTGGTTTACGCCCGGCATCGTGGGTACGATCGCGACTGCGATCTGGACTCGTTATTACCGGCGGCGCTTCGGCACGCGCCCCGCGCCGCCGGCAATGCCCAATGCTCAACGCCCAATGCTCAATGCTCAACAAATTCCAATGAGCAATAGCTAACGCCGGTGGCGGCCCTCGGCGACCGCATTTCTCAGAGCGTTGTGCACGATCTTGCCGAGAATCCTCACGATCTCGTCCGATTCCTGGATGACCGGATAGAACTCCGGCGTCAGCAACTTCGTCCGTTGGCAGACGCGGAGTCGGAACCGAGTCTCCGTTGCCTCCTTCAGGGCAATGCGGTTTTTGGCGATGAAGTCGTTGTGACTCGATGCCCCGTCACCTTCCTCTGCGTTGGAGCCGACAGAGGTTCCCGTGTCGAGGATCTGGTAAGAAATGCGACGCGCGATGGGGCCTCGAGTGTGCAGGAACTGCGTCACCCGAACGATGTCGCAGGCGAAGAGAAGCAGTCTCTCGTGGATATCAAAGGGTTTGCCGGACGGTGTGAGTTTCGTTTGCTCCATACTGATGCAAACGAAATGCTCAATGCCGCGTTGAGCATTGAGCTTTGAGCATTAGGCCTTGAGCTTTCTCCGGTGCCTCCTATCGATTCACACCCATCGACGCGAGGTACTTGGCGAGCAGCGGCTCCTGCGGGCCTTTGTAGGCGCGCCCGTACTTGAGGAGCTTCGCGCGATCGGCCGGGGAGAGCTCCGCGCCGGTGGCGGTCGCCACCTGGTACTGCGCGAGCACGGCCGCGAACAGCGCGTCGCCGTCGGTCGGGTGGCGCGTGAGGTAGGCGTCGAGAATCGGCAGCGCGTCCGAGAACGCCGCGGTCACCAGATACGCAATCGCGAGCCGCTTGCCGACTTCGTCGTCGGCCGGTCGCTGCGCGTAGGCGGGCTTCAGGATGGTGATGACCGATTCGATCTGCCCGCCGCGCATGCGGGCGTCGGCCAGCAGCGTGTAGGCGATCGGCGGGCGATTCTCGGTGCCGAGCGCCATCTGCCAGACACCCGCCGCGTCCTGATCCCTGGCGAGTCCGGCGAAGGACGCCCCGAGGAAGAAAGCGGCAGGATAGAACTCGCGCCGCGGGCCCGCGGCAATGTTCAACTGGATGGCGGCCTGGGGCAGCTGGCCCTTCGTGTAGAGATCCAGTCCCTTCAGGAAGGCGGCCGTCTGCTGATCGCCGGCGCTCAACGCCTCGAGCGCCGCGGGACCGTACCGCCCCGCGCGCGCCTCGGTCATCGCGCTCTTCAGCGTCGGCGACGCGGCCGCGATCGAATCGAGCATCCCGTTGACGAGCGCCGGCTGCAGCACGGCGTTGCGATCGAAGCTCGCGACGCGCGCGAACGCGGCCGGGATGACAATCGGTCCGCCTTTCGACGCGGGCGCCGGCTCGAGGATGAACGGCCGCACCAGCACCGCGGCCACCTTGCCGCCGCGCATGATCTTGGCGCGCGTCACGTAACGGCCCGACGGCAGCGGCTCGGCGCCGATGAACCCCTGCGCGTTGCGCCACGTCGGCTGCGCCCCCGGCTTCAGCTCCACCGGCATCGTCAGCAGCGCCGGCGCCGCGTCGTCATCGGCGATCTCGAACTCGACCTTCACGTCCTTGAACGTCTCTTCGGATGCGGCGTAGAGCTCCATGTAGGCCGCCACGCCGTCGGCGTCGACGTGCGGCTCGACGTCGGGACGCAGCCCCGTGCTCGCCGTCGCCGCGTGGTTGACGACGAGATCGGCGAAGGTGAACTCCTCGCCGGCCATCTTCCAGGCGTTGACGTCGCGGACCACGCTGCCGTGACGCCCCTCCGCGTCGACGGCGGCCAGCCGCACCTCGTAGACGCCGGGATCGACCGTCACCGAGTCGAGGTACGAGAGCGACGCGTTGGTCCGCCCCTCGAGCGGCTCGAGCTTCGACTTCTCGCTGCGCGACGCCACGACCTTGCCCTGGTCGTCGACGACGATGAAGCCCATCGTGTACTGGCCGGCGGGCGTTCCCGCCTGGCCGACGTCGGCCGCCATCACGATACGCACCTTGCCGGCCGCTTTCGGATCCTGGTAGATGAAGGTCGTCAGCCGCAGGGGCACGCCGGCGACGCCGAGCGGCGAGCGGAGCGACTCGACGAGCGATTCGGCCGGTGTCTTGCGCCCGCCGGTCGGGTCGAGCACGAACGCCTGGCGCGATCGCAGCGTCACGCCGCGACGCGACACGGAGACGTCGATGCGGTGGTTGCGGCCGTCGCGATCCGCCGGCGCCTGCTCCACACTCAGCAGGTAGTAGGCCGAGATCTCGGACGCGAGGCGCTCGAAGGCGCGGTCCGCCGTGCCGACGACCTGGAAGATCGAGCCGCGCGAGAGCGAGGCGAGATCGTTCAGCCCGCGAATCTCGAGCTCGCGATCCTCGGTGAAGGTCGGCGGCAGCGGACCCTGCGTCGCGTCGGAGCGGGGCACGTCCATCAGCAGCACGTTGACCGAGATGCGGCCGCGCATCGCCGCGCGCACGACGTCCTCGAGATCCGACGGCGAGTCGGTGACGAGCCCCTCGGACAGGAGGATCAGCGTCTTCTGCCCCTCGGTCTCGGCGAGATGCTGCAGCCACTCGCGCAGCCCGCGCAGCGACGCCTCGGTGTCGCGCCTCGTGGTCCAGAGAATCGAGTTCGATTCGTCCACGATGTCGCGCATGCACTGCTCGAGCGCCATGTCGAGCAGGCCGCGGCACTCGCGGTTGGTCACTTCCTGCATGCGCCGGTCGTCGCCCTTCTGCGCGATGTCGATCGCCTCGACGAGCCCGATGTTGCGCCGCCCCACGAAGCGCGACTGCGTCCCGATGACCTTCTCCATCGCGAGGCGGAGACGCTGGCGGTCGCCGGTGAAGTCGACGACGACGCCGGGCTCGGGGTAGGAGACGAACGCGACACGATCGGCGGGGTTGAGCCGGTCGAGGAAGCGCTTCGCGGAGTCGAGAATCGGCCGCGCCGCGCCCGGCCGGATGTTCATCTGATCGACGGCGATCATGATCATCCGCCCCTGGGCCTGCGTGATGTTGGTGGTGAAAAGGCTTTCGAACTCCTGCTGCTTCGGCGCGGGCCGGCGCGTGATGCCGGCGTCGGGCGTGTAGTCGTACTTCACCAGGTCCGCGCTGACGACGCGCCGGACCTGCCCGTCGATCTTGACGGTGAACTCGGGGCCGTGGAGGTCGGTGACCGGCTGGCCGCGGCCGTCGATCGCGCCGACGTCAACGGTGATGACGTCGACGCCGGTCCGGAAGGTCGGCTGCTGGGGATCCTGGGTTGGCTGCGGGGTGTTTCCCTGTTGCGAAGGGTTTGTCTGCGGCGCCGAGTTTGTCTGCCGCGTAGCAGTGTTTCCCTGCTGCGCAGTGTTTCCCTGCTGCGCAGTGTTTCCCTGCTGCGCAGTGTTTCCCTGCTGCGCAGTGTTTCCCTGCTGCGCAGTGGCGACCGCCGCCGTGAGGACGCAGGCGAACGCGAACAGGGTCGGCTTCATAAGGCTAGCGAGGCCCCGCGGTCGGATAGGCAAGCATGTATCCATCTCAGCTCCGCCTCGCTAGTTGCAGCGTTTCCTTGCCCCGCCTGCGGCGGGGCTAGGGTCGGTACTCTATCACTCAAGCTTCAGCGCCGCGAAGCCGTCCCTCCAGAGCGCCGCTTCGTCCCGGCGGCGTTGAATCAGTCCTTTTTCTTTGTCCGGATCCCATAGCCGCGTCATCAGTTCGAACTGCGCCGCGACGCCCTCGATTTCGCCCGCGGCCAGCAGCGCGCGGATGTTGCGCATCTCCTTCCGGTCCTCCTTCAGCGTGTTCAGGTCCTTCAGGCCCGCGCCGCGGTTGTAAACCAGGCTGATCATCGCGCTCAGCCGTGCCGGCGGCAGCTCGTCAATCTGCGGAAAGGCCCGACGCGCGTCCGCGACGTAGCGCGGCAGCGTCGTGGTCGTGAAGACCTTCATGGCGGCGAAGAGCGGCACCACCACCGCGTTGACCTGCGTCAGCAGCGCGTCGGACCCGACCTGCCTGACGACACCCGCCAGCTTCGTGATGGCGTCCGGCTCGAGGGCGGCCCAATCGGCACGCAGCTGCTTCTCTCCCACGAACGAACAGTCGTAGCCGATGCCAATCGTGATGCCGCTTCTCTTGCCCGGCCAGCACGGCGTCTGGTATTTCGTGCGGTAGCGCGCGGCGTCGCTGACTTCCTGGCGCGCGATGAACGTGATGCCGGCGGCGGTCAGCGGGGGAAACGGGTCCGGGATCGCCGCCACCGCCGCCTGCAAGCCGTCGTCTGCGACATCGGCTGGCCCGGGCATCGCGAGCGTCTGGCGCGCGTCGGCGACGGCGGCTTCCGTGCCCGCGCCGTAGTCACCGTCGACGAGCAGCATCGCGCCGAGCTTGTTCAGGCCGCGCTGCAGCACCTTGACGGGGTCGCCGTTGTGGCCTCTCTTCAACACCATGCGGTGCAATCTCCCTCGGGCCGACCTGAAGGTCGGCCCCTACGATTCAAATTCCGGGGTCGGCCCTTGGATCAGATCTCAAATCCCGTACTGCTCGGGATCCCACTGCAGCCCGAGCTCCGACGGCGGCGCCATGTAGCCGGCGAGCGCCGACGCGGCCACGACGGCCGGACTCGCCAGGTAGCCCTCGCCGCCGACGCCCATGCGGTTCTGCCAGTTGCGATTGAACGACGTGATCGCGCGCTCGCCTTTCTGTAACGCATCCGGTCCCTGGCCGAAACAGGGGCCGCACCACGATGCGCGGATCTCTCCGCCGACCGACCGGAAGACCGCGGCGATCGACTCGCCGCCCAGCCGCGGGTCGGGCCGCTCGATCTGCTTCGCGACACCACCCGAGCCCGGAAAGACGACGAAGGTGCGCGCGGCCTTGCGGACGCCCCTGGCGCGGGCGTTGTAGATGACGAGCGCCGCCTGCAGCAGGTCGTCGTAGCTGCCGTTGGTGCACGAGCCGATCAGCGCCTTGTCGAACTCGATGCGCTCGCGCGCGACCTCGCCGGCCGGGAACGCGTTGCCCGGGCTGAACGGCTTGGCGATCATCGGCTGCACGTCGGCGAGCGACAGCGTCTCGTCGATGTCGTAGCGCGCGTCAGCGCCAGGCTCGATGCGCGGGTACGGCAGGTCGCGGACGCCCTTGCTCGCGTACCACGCATAGGTGGTGTCGTCGGCCGCGAAGATGCCGTTGAGCGCTTCCGCCTCCGCCATCATGTTGGCGATCGTGTTGCGGTAGGCGATCGGCAGCTGCCGGTTCGCGTCCACGAATTCAACCGACATCCCCTGCGACTGCTGCGCGCCCCAGCGCCGCAGCAGCTCGAGGACGATGTCCTTGCCGCTCACCCACGGCTGCAGGCGGCCGGCGAAGGTCACCCGCCTCGCCTTCGCGAGCGTGCAGTACACGTAGCCCGTCGCCCATCCGAAGCCGAGCGTCGTCGAGCCGACGCCGATGCCGACCGCTCCGTAGGCGCCGTACGCGCGGCTGTGTGAGTCCGCGCCGGGAATGAACTGTCCCGGCGCCACCAGGCCCTGCTCCGGAAAATAGAAATGGAAGATGCCGTCGCCCGGCGTCGCGTAGTACGGCTTCTCGAGCCCGTGCTCCTTCGCGAACGCGCGCCCGATCGCCGTCTGCCGCTCGTCGTCGTCGCGCCCGGTGAAGACGAAGTGATCGTTGGCGATGGCCGCCTGCCGCGGGTAGATGGTGCCGCCGCCGGTGATCTGGTTGAAGGTGTGGATGGCAAACGGCGCGGTCCCGTCGGAGGCGGGAAGCAGGTCGGCGTAGACCTGCAGCGTGTCACCGGGCCGCAGCTCGCGGCGGCTCTTGTCCACCCGGTGCGCCCAGATGATCTGCTCGGTCGTCGTCATCCGCCGCGCGAGATCCGGCGGCGGAAACTCCACCGACGGCGCGCGTTCGACCGAGGCGCGAAATTCGCGGCGGCCGACGGCGAAGATGCCGCCGGTGCGGCGGATTTCGTCTTCCTTCGGCGTCAGCGGCACCGGGTCGTAGGTCCTGCCCTGGGTGACGTTGGTGAGTTGCCGCGAGGACGGATCGAAGGCGAACTCGTCGCCGTCGCGCGCGTCCGCGACGGCCTCGGGGCTCTGGACGACCTGCAGGCCGAGGTTGAGCGCGTTGCGGCGGAAGATGTCGCCCATGTTGTTGCCGCAGACGATCACCATCTCGAGACCGGCTTCCTCGGCGACCCCCTTCAGGCCCGCCGGGCTCATCTCGCGCGACGAACCGATCGCGAAGCGATCGCCGGCGACGACAAATGTCTCGCCGCGATGTACCCGCTCGCGGAAATCGGGCATCAGGTAGCGGAACGATCCGGCCTTCCATCGCTCGTCGAGCGTGTCGAGGCTTTCCGACACGCAGTCGGCGGCGGGGGTGATCTGGTCGGTGTCGATCGCGTCGAGCTTCCGGCCGAACTTCGTGCCGGGCAGTTTCGGATCCCAGAAGATGAGCGCCTTCCCGCGGATGACGCCGGCCGCCGCCGATGTCTCCGTCCCGATACGCTCGGCGCGGCCGAGGTCGTCAACCGCCGCCCCCGGTTTCAGTCTTGCGGCCGTGATTGCCTGCATTTGTTCGAATCGTACGACATGAGTTGCCCACAACGGGGCACGACCATTCGCCAGCAGGGCGAAAAGTGAGGCTAAATAGCCGCAACAAAGCGGCATCCGTCCTGCAGAGTTTTATGTGGGACGGATGGCAGACCGCGCAAGCTCAACCGCGTCACATGAGTCTGGTATGATTCGCGGCCTCATTCTCCCCACCGGCTGATATGGACTCCCCAGCGGATGCGGCAGTTGCCGAACGGCGGCAACGCAACGAGCGGCGAACACGGGCGACGACGCGCGTCAAGCCGGTCCTTCGCGTCATCCCGCCTCGCGCGGCCGACACGAAGATCGACCCGAACGATCTGAAGAATCCGGCGCTGTACATCAATCGCGAGCTCAGCTGGCTCGAGTTCGACGAGCGCGTGCTGGCGCAGGCGACCGACCCGTCGCATCCGCTGCTCGAGCGCGTGAAGTTCCTGTCGATCGTCGGCACCAACCTCGACGAGTTCTTCATGATTCGCGTGGCGACGACGCTGAAGAAGCTGCGCGAGGGCATCGAGGACGTCGCGCCCGACGGCTACAACACCGAGCAGCAGCTCTACGCGATGCGCACGCGCGCGCGCAAGCAGATCGACGACCAGGCCGCGTGCTGGAACGAGCTGCGCGTGCTGCTGGCGGCGGAGCACATCACGCTGCTCGAACCCGACGCGTGGACGCCGCAGATGCGGGAGTACCTCGCCGCGTACTTCACGCGCGAGATCTACCCGGTGCTCACGCCGCTGGCGTTCGACCCCGGGCATCCGTTCCCGCTGATTTCGAACCTGAGCAAGAACTTCGCCGTGGTGGTGCGCCACGGCAACCGCACCAAGTTCGCGCGCGTCAAGGTGCCGGACGTGCTGCCGCGCTTCGTGCAGCTGCCGGCGAACATCGCCGGCGAAGAGGGGCAGACGTTCGTCTTCGTCGAGGACGTGATCCAGGCGAACATGCAGGAGCTCTTCCCGGGCACGCAGGTGAAGAGCGCGCACCTGTTCCGCGTCATCCGCGACGCCGACCTCGAGATCGAGCAGGACGAGGCCGACGACCTGCTCGAGACCGTGGACCGCAGCCTGAAGCAGCTCCGTCACGGCGCGATCTCGCTGCTGCAGGTCGACGCGGCGATGCCGGCGCGCGTGCTCAACATCCTCGCCGAGAACTTCGCCGTCAGCGAAGACGTCATCATGCGGACGGCGTACCGCCTCGGGTTCGGCGACTGGATGCAGCTGACGACCATCCACCGCCCCGAGCTGAAGTACCCGCCGTTCTCGCCGCGCGCGCTCTGGCGCCTCGACGAAGACCCGGAGGTGCTGTTCGATCAGCTGCGCTACCAGGACGTGCTCGTGCACCATCCGTATCAGTCGTTCGGATCGGTGGAGGCCTTCCTGCGCGCCGCGGTCAAGGATCCGCACGTCGCCGCGATCAAGATCACGCTCTACCGCATCGGCTCGAACTCGCCGCTGATCAACCTGTTGATCCAGGCGGCCGAGGCGGGCAAGCAGGTCGCCGTGCTGGTGGAGCTGAAGGCGCGCTTCGACGAGCGCAACAACATCCTCTGGGCGAAGCGGCTGGAGTCGCACGGCATCCACGTCGTCTACGGCTTCGCGGACCTGAAGACGCACGCCAAGCTCTGCCTCATCGTGCGGCAGGAAGGCGACGGCATCCAGCGCTACGCGCACACGAGCACCGGCAACTACAACCCCGATACGTCGAAGGTCTACACGGACGTCGGCTACTTCACCGCCGACCCCGACATCGTCAGCGACGTCTCCGACGTCTTCAACTACCTGACGGGCTATTCGAACCAGAAGGACTACCGCTCGATGCTCGTGGCGCCCGTGCAGCTGCGCACGCGGCTGTGTGAGCTGATCAACCGCGAGGCGGAGCACGCGAAGGCGGGGCGGCCGGCGCGGATGATCCTGAAGGTCAACGCCATCACCGACGACCAGATGATCCGCGTGCTCTACCGCGCGTCGCAGGCGGGTGTGCAGATGGACCTGATCGTGCGCGGCATCTGCAGCCTGCGCCCCGGCATCCCGGGCGTCAGCGAGAACATCCAGGTGCGCTCGATCGTCGGGCGCTTCCTCGAGCACTCGCGCATCTTCTGGTTCAACAACGGCGGCCACGAGGAGATGTACATCGGCAGCGCCGACCTGATGGAGCGCAACCTCGATCGCCGTGTCGAGACGCTGACGCCGATTCGCGACAACGAGATCGTCGAGCACCTCCGCGACGTCGTGCTCCACGCCTACCTGCAGGACACCGAGCGCGCGATGGTGCTCGATTCAACCGGCCGCTACTCGAGGCCGCAGGCGCCGGCGGGTCCGTTCAACTCGCAGCACTTCCTGCTGCAGCATTACACGGAGACCAACGACTAGCGGACGCTCCACCAGGCCGCGGCGAGCGCGGCGGCGAGGACCACTCCGAAGACCGGGAAAGCGATAGCGGCCGCGACAGCCAGCCCCGCGACCGTTATGATGAAGGCCAGCGGGCCGAGCGGCCAGAGCAGCGCGAGGCCGAGCCGGGTTGCGACTCCCCCCTGGGTGGCGACCAGCCCCACCAGCACCCCGACGACGTAGATTTGTGCCATCAACATATGTAGGTGGCAGTCCTACTGGCCGCTACAGGCGGTTCCGTAGTCGCGTATCGTAGCCCCTAGGGAAAACGAGATGTGGAAAAGGTGTGCAGGCAGCGTGCACCAGCGTCAACATGACGACTGGCGGCGACTGACGGCCACTTCAGCGCGGCCGATAACAGGGGTCACGGGATTCCCGCGGCGGTCATCAGGCGCCGTGCTGGCCCCCCGGAGGATCTGATGAAGACGTTTGTCCGGCTGCTTGCCGCGATCGCGGTGACACTGGCAGCCCACCCCACATTTGCCCAGCAGACGACCGGGACCATTTCCGGCCGCGTACTCGATCCGCAGGAGATTGCTGTCCCTGGCGCGACCATCACCGCCACGAGCCCGGCGACGGGCCTCGTCCGGACCGACGTCAGCGACAGTGAAGGTCTCTATCACCTGAACGCGATGCCGGTCGGCACCTACGACGTCGTCGCGGAGCTGTCCGGGTTCACGCGCCTCGAACGCAAGGGCATCGTCGTCGACGTCTCGCAGACCACGGTGCTGAACGTGATGCTCCGCCTGGCGCAGGTGGCCGAGACGGTCACCGTCGTCGGCGAGACGCCGCTCATCCCGACGACGTCGTCGTCTGTCGGACAGGTGGTGGATCTGAACCGCATCGAGCGCCTGCCGCTCAACGGCCGCCAGTTCGCGAACCTCGCGGCGACCGTTCCCGGCGTCGGCATCGGCTTCCACTCGGATTCGACGAAGGCGACGCAGTACGCGCCGCAAATCGGCGGCGGCAACGGGCGCAACGTCGAGTACATCGTGGACGGCGGCGACAACACCGACGACACGGTCGGCGGGCTGGCGCAGATGTATCCGCTCGAGGGCATCCAGCAGTTCCACGTCATGACGCAGCGTTTCGACGCGCAGTACGGCCGCGGCGCCGGCGTGCTCAACGTCGTGACCAAGAGCGGCACCAACGACATGCGCGGCAGCGCGTTCACGCTGTTCCGCGACACCGCGATGAACGCGAAGACGGAATCGGAGCGCCAGGCCGGCGTGCCGAAGCAGGCCTATCGGCGCTATCAGTACGGCGGCAGCGTGGGCGGACCGGTCGCGCTCAACAGGGTGTTCTACTTCGGCGCCTTCGAGCGGACGCAGCAGGACACGAAGCAGGCGATCAACACGCTCGGCCTCTTTCCGGCCGAGGACGGGGTGTTCCCGATTCCCGTGCGCGAGAACCTGTTCACCGGCAGGCTGACCGCCAACGTCAACGCCGCCCACTACCTGTCGGTCCGCTACGGCTACGACGGCAGTTCGTCGCCGAGCGGCGCGGCGCTGCGCAACACGCGTGATACCTGGTCGACCAGCACGAACACGTTCCATTCGCTCAACGCCGGCGACAACTGGGTGTTCGGCGGCACGAAGCTGAACGAACTGATCGTCCAGTTCTCGACCTTCGACAACGCGATCCCCGGCAACACCACGCAGCCGGTGCTCATGTTCCCGAACATGGTCATCGCCGGCAACAACCCGGGGGCGCCGCAGACGACCGAGCAGACGAAGTGGCAGCTGCGTGACGACGTCAGCTGGACCTCGCGGCGGTTCGGCGGTCTCGAACACAACATGCGCGCCGGCGTGAACTGGATTCACGAGCCGCGCCTCTTCATCAGCACGGCGTCGGGCCTCGGCGGCTTCTTCACGATGGCCGCCAACGACGTGAACGCGCCGGTGCAGCAGGTGCAGGTCATCGGCAGCGCGGTGCAGGCGGATATTCCGCTGCAGTTCTACTCCGGCTACGTCCAGGACGACTGGCGGGCGACGAGCAAGGTCACCGTCAACGCCGGCGTGCGCTACGACTACGTGTCGGGCATGCCGCTCGACCAGAGCAGGAACCCGAACTTCCAGGTGATGCAGGCTGCCGGTGCCGCGGGGCGTTTCGCGGGTACGGTCCTCGACGACTTCGGCAAGGCAACGAAGGCGGACCGGAACAACATCCAGCCGCGAGTGGGCTTCGCCTACGACGTGCGCGGCAACGGACGCGACGTCGTGCGCGCGGGCTGGGGGCTGTACACGGACTTCGCCTATACGAACCAGAACGCGCTGAATGCGGCCATCGACGCACAGGGTGGCGGGGGCATCAGCTTCCTGGTGACCAATCCCGCGGGCATCCGCAAGGCGGACGGCTCGTTCTTCCGCGCGACCGATCCGCTGTCGACGATTGCGTCGCAGAACCAGGTCAACCCCAACATTCCGCCGCTGGCCGGCCAGGTGCAGTCGCCGCTGCTCGAGCAGCCGTACACGCAACAGGTCAACGCCGGCTGGGTCCACCAGGTCGGCTCGTCAACCGCGCTGGCCGTCGATGTCGTCCGCGCCAACGGGCGGAACGTCAACACGCGGCTGCGCATCAACCAGCTGGTGAACGGCCAGCGCTATCTCGCCGGCCTGGCCATCCAGCCGAACTCGAACCAGTTCCGCGTCGCGCTCAGCGACGGCACGAGCCGCTATCAGGCGCTCATCCTGTCGCTCAATCGCCGGATGTCGCGTCATCTCGACCTGACTGCGTCGTACACGCTGGCCGACGCCACCAGCATCATCGGCAGCGCCGCCGACGAGACGGATGCGAACCTGGTGCAGGACGTGCGCCATCCGTTCGCCGCGGTGCAGGACGCGCCGCTGACGCGCACCGACGCGCGGCACCGGGTGTCGCTGACGGCCATCGTCGAAGCGCCGTTCGGCATCGACGTGGCGCCGATGTTCATGTATCAGTCGGCGCTGCCGACGCACTCGTTCGAAGGGCTCGATTTGAACGCCGACGGCAACAACAACGACAAGACCGCGCTCGCCTACCGCTACACGGGGCTGAACGCGGATGGCAGCGCCGCGTTCAAGGACATCGGCCCGTGCGAGACGGTCAACTGCAGCTGGCGGGCGCCGTTCTCGCAGCTGAATCTCCGCGTCAGCAAGGGCTTCCGGCTGGGCGGGAGCGCGCGCGTCGACGGGATCGCCGAGGTCTTCAATCTCTTCAACGCGAAGAACCCGTTCATCGCGCTGACGACGCGCCGCCTCAGCGGCGCCGGCGTTCCGCTCACCTCGTTCATGCAGCCCAGCGCGTACGCAGGCGACCTCGGTCAGCCCGAACAGCGCGTCGGGCAGATCGGCTTCCGCGTCACGTTCTAAGGGCGCGCATCACATCGGCACGAGATACGGAGGCACGGAGGTCATAATCACCTTCGTGCTCTTCGTGCGTTCGTGGTTCTAACCTCCGAGCTCCGTCCTCTCATCCGCCTCGCCGGCCCGGTCGTCCTTGCCGAAATCGGCTGGATGAGCATGGGCCTGGTCGATACCGTCATGGTCGGCCGCCTCGGCCCCGCCGCGATTGCGGCGACCGGCATGGGGAGCGGCGTTTTCACTGCCATCATGATCTTCGGCGCCGGCCTGATGCTCGGCGTGGACGCGCTCGTCTCGCGCGCGGCGGGCGCCGGGCGTGACGACGAGTGCCTCCGGTGGCTGCACCAGGGCGTCGTGCTCGCGCTCATCGTGTCGCCCGTCGTGATGCTGTTCACGTGGGTCGCGTACCGGACCATCGACGCGTGGGGCCTGAACCCGCAGATCGCCGCGCTGGCGAAGCCGTACCTGGAGGTGATCGCGCTGAGCGCGGCGCCGTTGATGTTCTACGCGGCCTTCCGCCGCTACCTGCAGGGCATCCACGTCGTGCGGCCCATCATGTACGCGCTCACGTCGGCAAACCTCGTGAACGCCGGGGCGAACGCAGTCCTGATTTACGGGCGGCTGGGGATGCCCGCGCTCGGCGTCACCGGCTCCGCGTGGGCCACCTGCATCGCCCGCCTCTACATGGCGGCGTTCCTCTGCCTCGCCATCCTGCGCGAGCACCGGCGGCGCGGCGAGGCGCATCCGCACGTCCCATTCACGGTCGACGCGCGGCGGCTGTGGACGCTCGTCGCGCTCGGCGCGCCCGCGGCCTCGCAAATCACCCTCGAGGTCGGCGTGTTCGCGCTCGCGACCGCCCTCGCCGCCCGGCTCGACGCGGTCTCGTCCGCCTCGCACCAGATTGCGCTGAACATCGTCAGCTGCGTCTTCATGGTGCCGCTCGGGATCGCCTCCGCGGGCGCCGTGCGCGTCGGGCACGCGGTCGGCGCCCGCGACAGCCGGCGCGCGCGCGACGCGGGGTGGACGGCGCTCGGCCTCGGCGCCTGCATCATGGTCCTGCTCGGCCTGATGCTCTTCTTCCTGCCGGCCCCGATGTTGAGGGTCTTCACGACCGACGCACGCGTCCTCGCGCTCGGCGTCCAGCTGTTGGCGATTGCCGCCGCGTTTCAGCTCTTCGACGGCACGCAGGCGGTGACGACGGGCGTGCTGCGGGGGATCGGCGACACGCGGACGCCGATGGTCATGAACGTCATCGGCCACTGGGTGCTCGGCCTGCCGGTTGGCTATGCTCTGTGCTTCCGCTACGCGTGGGGCGTGACGGGGCTGTGGATCGGGCTGTCGATCGGCCTCATCTTCTGCGCGGTCGCGCTGACGGCGACGTGGATCGCGCGCACGCGCCACCTGCACCTGCCGCCCGATGCGCACGCGCCGGAGCCAGCGGAGATGCTGTGACGATCAACGACGCACACTGCCACTTCTTCTCGCCCCAGTTCTTCACCACGCTCGCGCGCCAGCGGCCGGCGGTCGCGGAGCAGGATGGCGCGGCCATCTGCCGCGAGCTGAAGTGGGACGACCCGGGAACGGCCGACGCGCTCGCCGACCGCTGGGTCGCGGAGCTCGATGCGCACGGCGTGAGCCGCGCCGCCATTATCGCGAGCGTAGCGGCCGACGAGGCCTCGGTGGCCGAGGCCGTGGCGCACCATCCGACGCGCCTGGTCGGCTTCTTCATGGTGGACCCGTCGGCGCCCGACGCCGGCGACCGCGTGCGCCACGCGATCGACGACCTGCAGCTGCGCGGCATCTGCCTCTTTCCGGCGATGCACCACGTGCCGGTCACCGACGACCGCGTCACGCGCATCATCGAGATCGCCGCGTCGCGTTCCGGCGTCGCGGTGTTCGTGCACTGCGGCGTGCTCTCCGTCGGCGTGCGCGCGAAGCTGGGACTGCCAAGCCGGTTCGACATGCGGCTCGGCAACCCGCTCGAGGTGCTGAAGCCGGCGCTGGCGTTTCCCACGGTGCCGTTCATCATCCCGCACTTCGGCGCGGGGCTGCTGCGCGAGACGCTGATGGCGGCCGACACCGCGCACAACATCCACCTCGACACGTCGAGCTCGAACGGCTGGATCCGCTACATGCCCGGCCTGACGCCCGACGCGGTGTTCAAGGCGGCGCTCGCCGTGGCCGGTCCGTCGCGGCTGCTGTTCGGGACCGATTCGTCGTTCTTCCCGAGAGGGTGGCAGCAGGCGGTCTACGACACGCAGAAAGGGATCCTGGACGCGGCCGGCGTCGACGCCGCGGACGCGGCGCTCATCTTCGGAGGGAACTTCGATCGGTTATTTCCCGCCGCGGGCTAGCTCCTCGTCGATCACGGCCTGGAACACCTCGATCGGCTGCGCGCCGTTGATCATCCGACCGTTGACGTAGACCGTCGGCGTGGACTGGATGCCGAGACGCCCGCCCGCGCGGATCGCGTCCTGCACCCGCGACTCGTACTTCGAGGTATCGAGGCACTGATTGAACTTCGCCGCGTCGACCCCCGCTTCGGCCGCGTATCGCTTCAGCGCCTCGGGCTGCAGCGCCGACTGGTTCCCGAACATCTTGTCGTGCAGCTCCCAGAACTTCCCCTGCTCGCGCGCGCAGTTGCCCGCCTGTGCGGCGACGAACGCCTGCGGGTGAATCTGCGTCAGCGGGAAGTCCTTCCAGACGATGCGGAGCTTGTCGCCGTACTTCGCGCGGAGCTGTTTGAGCGTCGGCATCACGCGCAGGCAGAACGGGCACTGGAAGTCGGAGTACTCGACGAGCGTTACGGCGGCGTCGGCCTTCCCTTCCGACGGGTCGTCCGGATTGACGGTGACGGTCGTTCGCGGCGCGTCCATGACGACGCGAATGGCGGGACCGCCCTTCTTCAACTCGGCGATGAGATCCTGCTTGGCGGTCGTCTGCTGCTGGTCTTCGAGGTACTGTTCGATGGCCGGGCTCATCTGTTCGAAGGTGCGCCCCTGCATCCGCTCGCTGTTCTGGACGTAGAAGTTGCGGACGTCGGTATCGCTCACCGGCTTGGTGCGCTTGCCGATCTCGGCCTGGACGAACGCTTCCGGCGTAACGCCCTTCGCCTTGGCTGCCTGCGCGACGAGCATGTCGGCGATGATGGCGTCGAGCGCCGCCTTGCGGCCGTCGTAGACGGCCTGCTCGGCCTGCGCCTTGGCGCCCGGCTCCTCGCTTTTCCACCGTTCGTCGAGCTCTGCGACGGTGATGGTCCGATCGCCGACGCGCGCCGCCGCGTCGCCCGGCTGCTGGGCCTGCGACGAGCAGGCCAGGGAAATCAGGAGGCCTCCCGCGATAAAAACAGTGCGCATGCGGGAATGATACTCCGGTCATCGGATACGCTCCGGCTCACGACTGCGAGTCGGATACAACTCGACTCACGAGTCGGAGTCGTACTGCGCGCCGTTTCCCACTCCGACTCGCCCCGGGGCGGCCGGGTGGTCCGGCGCGGCGTCTCAAGATCAGATAAAGTGATTTCATGCGGACCTTTACGACCATCGCACTTCTGGCCGCTGCCACGCTGACTGCCGCCGCTCAGCAGGAAGCCCCGACGTTCAAGGCCACCACGCAGATCGTCTCCGTGCCGGCCACCGTGCTGGACGGCCAGGGACGTCTGGTGCCGAACCTCGACGAAGACCAGTTCAGCATCCTCGACAACGGGAAGCCGCAGGAGATCACGTTCTTCCAGAACGAGACGCAGCCGTTCTCCGTCGTCGTCATGCTGGATTACAGCGCGAGCATGACGAGCAGTCTCGACCTGCTGCGCGCGGCCGCCGAGCAGTTCCTCCTCCGCATGCTGCCGCAGGACAAGGGGCAGGTGGGCGCGTTCAGCGACCGCATCGAGTTCAGCGGCGAGTTCACGAACGACCGCGACGACCTCATCTCCGCGCTCCGCGACCTGCAGTACGGCAACCCGACACGCCTGTGGGACGCCGTCGACCAGAGCATCGACATGCTGAAGCCGGTCGAGGGGCGCAAGGTCGTGCTCGTCTTCACCGACGGCGACGACACCTACAGCAAGATCGGTTTCGGCAGCGTCCTCGACCACGCGAAGCAGAACGAGGTGATGGTCTACGCCATCGGCCTGCAGTCGCAGTACTTCAACGGCCAGCGGATGGTCCGATCGCAGCCCGATCGGTCGCTGAAGAAGATTGCCGAGGAGACCGGCGGCGGCTATTTCGAGCTGAAGAAGACCGACGAGCTCGCGCCCACCTTCACGCGCGTGGCGCAGGAGCTGCACAGCCTCTACACGATCGGCTTTTCGCCGGCCGCGCTCGACGGCAAGGAGCACAAGCTCGAAGTGCGGATGAAGCAGGCCGGCCAGGTCGCGCGCGCGCGCCGGACGTACATCGCGTCGGCCAATCGCCTCTCCACGACGAATTGAGCCATGCGCAAGATCCAAGATCCAAGATCCAAGATCCAAGATCAAAAAACCAAGGGTTGGAATTTGGAGCTCGGGACTTGGAGCTTGGAGCTTCCGTGAGCGGAACGCTCACGGAGCAGGACTTCCGCCTGCAGGCGGACCACGCGCTGGAGCACGCGCAGCGGTCGCTGCTCCCCCTCGCCGACCAGGACGGCTTCGAGGTCGAACTGCAGAACGGCGTGCTGCAGGTAGTCTTCGAGGACCCGTCGCCCGCGAAGTTCGTGGTGAGCCCGAACGCCCCGGTGCGGCAGGTCTGGCTCTCCGCGATGTCACGCAGCTACAAGCTCGCCTGGTCGCCCGTCTCGTCGCAGTTCGAGCTCGACGGCGAGACGCTCGACGCGCTGCTGGCGCGCCTCGTCCACCAGTTCCTCGAACACACCTAAGCCGCACCCCCGGAAGCGCGATATTCTGGGAGCGCACGTTCTTCAGGGTGTCCGCATGGGTCACCAGACTCGGCTCGCGATTCTCGTCGCCGGCGGGCCGGCGCCAGGCATCAACAGCGTCATCTCCGCGGCCACGATTCGAGGCCGGCTCGAGGGCGTCGAAGTGCTCGGCATCCGCGACGGCTTCGAGTGGATCATGCACGGCGACGTCGATCACACGACGCCGCTGACGATCGACTCGGTCAGCCGCATCCACTTCCGCGGCGGGTCGCACATCGGCATCTCTCGCGCGAACCCGACGACCAACCCGGAGCACCTCGAGCAGGTCGTCGTGTCGCTGCTGCGAATGAATGTCGACATGCTGATCACGATCGGTGGTGACGACACCGCGTTCTCGGCGATGAAGGTCGAGGAGCACGGCCGCGGGCGCATCCGCGTCGTCCACGTCCCGAAGACGATCGACAACGACCTGGACCTGCCCGCCAACGTCGACACCTTCGGCTTTCAGACGGCGCGCCACCACGGTGTCGAGATCGTGCAGAACCTGATGGTCGACGCCAAGACGACGTCGCGCTGGTACTTCGTCATCGCGATGGGCCGCAAGGCCGGCCACCTCGCGCTCGGCATCGGCAAGGCGGCGGGCGCGACGCTGACGCTCATCCCCGAGGAGTTCCCGCTGCACCGCATCCCGCTGAAGGCGGTCGTCGACACGCTGGTCGGCGCCGTCATCAAGCGGCTCAGTTACGGCCGGCGCGACGGCGTGGCCGTGATTGCCGAGGGGCTCGTCCTCGGCATCGATCCCGCCGACCTCGAGCGGCTGGAGGACGTCGAGCGCGATTCGCACGGCCACCTGCGCATCGCGGAGGTCAACATCGGCGAAATCCTGAAGGCCGAGGTCCAGAAGCGGCTCGCCTCCTTCGGCATCCGGACGACGATTGCCGCCAAGAACATCGGCTACGAGCTGCGCTGCGCCGACCCGATTCCCGCCGACATGGAATACACCCGCGACCTCGGGTACTGCGCGGCGAAATACCTGCTGTCGGGCGGCAGCGCGGTGATGGTGTCGATGCAGGGCGGCAACTTCGTGCCGATCCCGTTCGCCGAGGTCATCGATCCCGGCAGCGGGCGTACGCGGGTGCGGATGGTGGACATCCATTCGACGCGCTACGGCATCGCACGGCGCTACATGATCCGGCTGCGCCGCGACGATTTCGAGGATCCGCACGAGCTCGCCAAGTTCGCGGCAACGGCCGGCGTCTCGCTGCAGCAGTTCCGCGGCGAGTTCGAATACCTGATTGCCGCCGAGCCGCCGCACCTCGTCATCGATCCGGGCACGCACACGCTCATCGAAGCGCCGCGGTGACCCCGGCGCGAGCCGTGCGTCGCGCGTGACGTGGCGGCGGCGTTGCATCCAATGAGACCGATGACATCCCCCGCAACGCCTCAGGTCGTGATGATTACGGGCGCCTCGGCCGGTGTGGGCCGAGCGACCGCGTGTGCCTTCGCGCGTCGTGGCGCCGCCATCGGCCTGCTCGCGCGCGGCCGGGCGGGACTCGTCGGCGCCGCCCGCGACGTCGAGGCCGCTGGCGGCCGCGCGGTCATCCTGCCGGCCGACGTCGCCGATGCCGACCGCGTCGAGGCGGCCGCCGCCATCCTCGAGGACACGTACGGGCCGATCGACGTCTGGATCAACAACGCGATGGCGAGCGTGTTCTCCCCCATTCGCGACATGGACCCGACCGAGTTCAGGCGCGTGACGGAGGTGACGTACCTGGGCGTCGTGCACGGCACGCTCGCGGCACTACGCCGGATGTCGCCGCGCGGCCGCGGCGTCATCGTCCAGGTCGGATCGGCGCTGGCCTACCGCGGCATCCCGCTCCAGTCCGCCTACTGCGCCGCCAAGCACGCGGTCGAAGGGTTCTGCGATTCGTTGCGATCGGAACTGCTGCACGACCGCAGCGGGGTGAAGGTGACGATGGTGCAGCTGCCCGCGCTGAACACGCCGCAGTTCGACTGGGTGAAGAGCCGTCTTCCGAACCGCGCGCAGCCGGTCCCCCCGATCTTCCAGCCCGAAGTCGCGGCCGACGCGATCGTGTGGGCCGCCGACCATCCGCGGCGCGAGTACTTCGTCGGCTTTCCAACGGTGGAAGCCATCGTCGGCGATCGCGTGGCCGCGGGGCTGGCCGACCGCTATCTCGCGCATGCGGGATACGAGTCGCAGCAGACATCCGAGCCCGAGGACCGGCAGCGGCCGGACAACCTGTGGGCGCCGGTGGACGAGGAACGCGACTTCGGCGCGCATGGCCGATTCGATCAACGCGCGCGATCGTCAAGTTGGGAGCTGGCGTTCTCGAAACACCGCCGCGCGTTCGCGACCGCGGCCGCGGTCGCCATCGCCGCCGGGCTGTTCCTTCGACGGTAACGGCAGGGATCAGGGATTAGGGATCAGGGATCAAAAGCATTTCGGCTGTCGTTCCTCCCGACCGATTATTCGAACGACCGGCTGCCACTGTGGCGGATGGGAGCGGCCGTGGCCGCCGGCTCGGCGGCAGCCATCACCATGCTTCGGCGAACAGCGCGCAGCGCACGCTAGCGGCGCTTCTCAAACGCTCGAGCGCGGATTTCGCCGGGCGAGCCTTGTCAGGCTCGAAGTGAAATCCGCGCTATGCCGGAAGCTCGGCGGTTGTCTCCTTGCGGCCGCGAAAGACGGCGATCGCCGCGGGAATCGTCGTCGCTGCTCCGATCGACACGAGCGTCAGGCCGAGGACGCGGCGGCGCGACGCCGAAATCTTGTTCGCGACGAGGAGTCCGACGCCGGCGGCAAGCGCCGCGCGCGTCGCGACAACGAAGCCGAACATTGGCATACCAAGTACAACAGTTTTCATGGCGCGGAATCGGAAGCAAACGATGCGCCGACGAGCGCACGTCTGTCTTTCTGCGAGCGACTTACGTATCGAAGCCGTCGACAACGCGGGCGCCGGCCCGTGACAGCTCGTCGATCGCGCGCTCGACGTCGCCGGGATGGAGGTCGATGCCGGCGATGGCGTCGCGGAGAATGCGGACGTCGAAGCCCGCGCGGACACCGTCGAGCGCGGTTGCTCTGACGCAGTAGTCGGTGGCAACGCCCGTGACGTACAGGCGCGTGACGTGGCGCTGCTGCAGGTCGGCAAGGAGCGTCGCGCCGTCGGCCGTGTGTCCCTCGAACGCGGAATAACCCGGCGCCGACGGGTCGTCACCTTTGGCAATGACGATCGCATCCGCGGGTAGATGCAGGCCCGCGTGAAACTGCGCGCCCTCTGCCCCCTGCACGCAGTGCGGCGGCCATTCGCCGCCGAATTCCTTGAAATGGGTCGTCACCGCCGGATGCCAGTCGCGCGAGGCATACACGGGCATGCCGCGCCTGCGCGCCTCGGCGAGATATCCATTCAATGCGGGGACGATGCGATCCCCGTCGGGAACGGGAAGCGCCCCGCCGGGACAGAAGTCCTTCTGCATGTCGACAACGAGCAGCGCAGCGGCCTGATCCTTCACACGATTCCAGCGTACACGGGAGGGGACGCATTACACCACAAAGCCTTCTCTCAGCGGATCGTCCTCGTTGACGAAGAACGTGTGCTCACCGGTGATCCACGCCGTGCCCTCGATCTCGGTGACGATCGCCGGGTAGTCGCCCACCTGCGTCCGCCGCACGACGCGGCCGCGATGCAACGTCCCGATGACGCTCTCGTGCACGAACGCCTGGTCACCGGTGCCGCCGACGCCGTGCGCAGCCTGGTCCTGCAGCAGGCCCATCGCCTCGAGCACCGCCATGACCGCGGAGGTGCCCGTCGCGCACGGCGATCGATCGACGGCGCCGTCGGCGAACACGGTGACGTTGCGCAGGTGCGCTTCGGGATCCTGTGGCGGGCCCGTGAAGATCACGCCGGCGACGCCGGACAGGTGAGAATCGACCGGATGCGAAACGTCCGTCGCCGCGTTGATGGACGCGCGAATCTCCACCCCGAGGCGCCGGAGGTCGGGGAGCCGCGCGATCGTCAGCGGAATGCCGATCGCTTCGGTGTCGGCAATCGCGTAGAACATGCCGCCGAAGGCGACGTCCACGCGCAGCTCGCGCGCACCGAGGCGAACCGAGTGGCCGCCGGTGAGGACGAATGACGGGACGTTGGTCAATATCACTGAGTCGACGGACTGACTGTCGCCGCGCGCCTGCAGGCGTGCGCGCGTGTGGACGGCGCCCGCAGGCGTATCGAAGACGAGGCGCCTCTCGGCAGCGTCGGGCGGTCGGCCGACGACCATCAGGCCCGATTCAATCGCGATCGTCGCCACCGCGATGATGCCGTGCCCCGAGAGGCTTGGATACCCGTCGTTCTGCAGGAAGATCACGCCGGCGTCCGACCCGGGCGCGACGGGCTCGGTAAGCATCGCGGCGCACATGTCGCGGTGACCGCGCGGCTCGATCACGACCGCACGGCGCAGCTGGTCCGCGTGGCGCTTCATCCAGTCGCGCTTCTGTGCCATCGTCTTACCGATGGGCCGCGGCGCCCCCTCGACGATGAGGCGCAGCGGCTCGCCGGCAACGTGTGCATCGATGGTTTTCAGGACCTGGCGCATGCCTCTCCTTCCCGTCCAGCGGGCCGTGGTCGTGACGATGGCGGTGCTCGCCGCGTGGCCCTGCCCGGCGGCGGCGAACCCCGAATCGACGCGCCTCCGGGCGCGCGCCTACGAGCTCGCGCTGAACCTCGATTATGACGAGGCGACGCGCGAGATGGAGGCCGCGGCGAAGGCCGACCCGAACGACCCGGCGGTGGAGCGCGGGCTGGCGACGATTCCGTGGCTGCTGATCTCGTTTCGCCGCGGCGCGGCCACCGTCGACGAATATCTCGGCGGCGTCACGCGGCAGAACGTGGCGCTGCGGGAGCCGCCGGCGGACCTGGCGTCGCGGTTCAACACGCACATGCAGCGCGCGACGCTGCTGTCGGAGGCGCTGCTGCGCGCGAAGCCGCGCGACGCCGACGCGCACTACCAGGTCGCGGCGACCGTCGGCCTGCAGGCGTCCTACATCGCGACCGTCGAAGGGCGTATCGTCGGCGCGTTCCGCGCCGCGCGGCGCGCGTACGACGAAGGGGAGACCGTTCTCGAGCTCGACGCGTCGCGCAAGGACGCGGGACTCATCGTCGGCACCTACCGCTACGTGGTGAGCCTGATGTCGCTGCCGCTGCGGATGATGGCGTACGTCGCGGGATTCGGCGGCGGCAAGGAGCGCGGGCTGCAGATGGTCGAGGAGGCGGCCGGCTTCGCGTCGGAGGCGCAGGCCGATGCGCGCTTCGCGCTCGTGCTGCTCTACAACCGCGAGGGGCGCTACGGCGATGCGCTCGGTCAGATCGCGGAGCTGCAGCGCCGGTATCCGCGTAACCGGCTGCTCTGGCTCGAGGCGGGCGCGACCGCGCTGCGCGGCGGGCGCGCGGCGGACGCCGAGTCGCAGCTCAATACCGGCTTGCGAATGCTCGGCGCCGACAAGCGGCCGCGGATGTTCGGCGAAGAAGCGCTGTGGTACGCGAAACGCGGCACCGCGCGCGTCGCGCTGCGGCGGCTCGACGAGGCCGACCCCGACTTGCGTCGCGCGGTGATGCTGGAAGCGCGCGGCTGGGTGAAGGGGCGTGCCTATTCGGAGCTCGGCAAAATCGCGGATTTGCGCCGCGACCGTGCCGGCGCGCGCGCGAACTTCGCCAGGGCCGTGATGCTCTGCGAGGAGGACAACGATCCGGTGGGGGCGGACAGCGCCCGCCGCTGGCTCGACGAGCCTTACCGGTAGATCCGCCAGATCCGCGCGTGGGCCGTGGCTCGCCGTTTGCAGCTGAGGTAAGAGCCTGCTGATCCCGCCGGGGTCAACACAATGGTCCGGGTCATCACGTCATTTTTCGTCGCGTTGGCGCTTGCGGCGAGCACGCTTCCGGCTGACGCGCAGGGACGCGGGCGCGCGGGCGGCCGACTGGGCTCCGCGCCGCCCGGTCTCACGCGCGGTTACCAGGACCCCGCGTACGCGCGCGGGTATGCCGACGGTTTCCGGAACGCCCAGGACGACCGCAACGATCGCCGGAGCTACGATCCCGTGGGCCATCGCGAGTATCGCGAGGCCGACCAGGGGTTCAATCGGTCGTACGGTTCGCGCGACGCCTACAGGGACAACTATCGCGCCGGCTTCCGCGCCGGCTACGACGCCGGCTATCGCGACGGTACCGGGCGTCGGCGGTAGCGGCGCACACAGGGTCCATAGCAGACTCCGACTCGCATACGGCCTGCCTCCGACTCTGACCCGCTGGCGTGACGTCAGGGTGGCGTCATGAGACCACTGAGTCGCTTCGTGTCATATCGATTTCTGATTCCTGCATATATCAACTCGAAGCTCTGCCATCCCTCTTAATGGTGGAGGTCGTCGTGTCGCTTATTCCCCTGAGGGCCGTTTCACATTTGCCGGCAGCGCCTGCGCCGCGCGCCAGCCTGGGATCGATCCTCATCGTCACGTCGAGCCGCGCGACACGAACGATGTATGCCGAGTACCTCGTGTGGCGAGGGGTGGCAGTACTCGAAGTCAAGAACGCGACGGCCGCGCTCGCGCACCTCTCCATGTTCACGCCCGACGTCGTCCTCATCGAGGACAAGCTCGAGGACGGACGCGGAGTCGACCTCGTGCTGACGCTGCGGCGCTCGCGGCAGACGTCCAACATTCCCATCGCGCTGCTTTCCGGCGACGTCTTCGGCATGACGCCGGTGCGCGCGCACCGCTTCGGCTGCGACCTGCTGATTCCAATCCCGTGCCTGCCCGACGCGCTCTTCGACTCGCTGGTGCAGCTCGCCGGTGACGGCGTCGCGCATCGTGAATCAGGCGAGCTCGATTCGTGGCTCTTCGTGCGCAACGACGAATCGGTGCGGATCGTGCGCCGTGGCGATTTCGAGCTCATCGTGTCGGGACCGAAATGGAAGCGGGCCGTCTACCAGTTCCGCTCCGAGCTGGAGCTCTCCACCTTCCAGGCCGGCTACGAGCAGCGGCTCGTGAACGAAGGCTTCACCTTCGAGGCATTCCGCGCCGACCGGCGGCGTGTGCACCCGCCTCGCGTTCAGTCGTCCGCGGCGCATGCAGGCGCGCGCGGCGAGGGGCGCCGGCATTCGACCCTCGCGCCCGTCTCCACGCGCGTCAACTGCCGCAACTAGCCGATCGCCAGCCTACGGCTCGCCCGGAAGCGGCCGGAAGGCCGGTGGCGGCACACGGCGCTTCGAGGCCGACTGGTACGCCGTCGCGGCTTTCAGCGCCAGCGGCTCCCTCCCCGGCTCCACCAGAAAATTGATCGAAAACGGGATGCCTGGCGCCGGCGCCTCGGTCGGCGTCGTTCCCGTGCGGCTGCGGTAGAACTTCCGGCCGTTGGCATCGGTCGCAAGCTCGAACACCGGGTCGTAGGCGACCCTCACGTAGCCGGCGGGGATCAGGATTTCGGTGATGCCCGCGTTCGGGCCCAACGGGTACGAGATCGCGCGATTGTTCACGTTGGGCTCCGGCGCCAGCCCGATCTTGCCCGGTGGCAGCGCCGTGTGCAGCTGGATGACCAGATCGAGCTTGTTGTCCTGAATGACCTTCATCAGCACGCGTTGCAGGAACTCGCGCCGCTGCATGTTGTCGGCAATCCCCTTCGGCGGCTCGTAGAGGTTGTCGATCTCTTCCCAGTTCTTGAACGCCGCCCGCTGGTCGTCGCCCCAGAACTTCGATCGGGCATTGAGCGACGGCCAGTCGACGAGCGTTTCCGTGTATCCCCGCTCGGCCCAGTCCTTCGCCCGGCGGCTCAGGTACTGCGGGATGTGGAAGCGGAACGTGCGCGACTGCGCCTCGCCGCCAGCGAGCACGCTGCGCAGCGTCAGGTTGCGCGGCGACGGCTCGAGCCCTTCCGCCCAGCGCACCATCCAGTCGGCCGCCGCCATCGTTCCCGTCCCCTTGCGCACCCCGGGAGCGAACTCGGTCGGCTTGATCTTCGCCGCGAAGTCCGGGTAGAAGGGCTCGTTGGCCGCGGTCAATCGCAGCAGCAGGTCCGGATAGAGGACCGGCGCCAGCTGCGCGATCGCGCGATCGATCGTGGTCGACATGTTCTCGACGTCGGGGTCGTCCACCCAGCCCGGCGTCACCGACTCCACGAGCGTCGCCCCCAGGTAACCGCCGAGCATCGTCTTCATTTCCGCGGCGGCCGCGTCGACGATCGGCTCGTCGACCTTGGCGTGCTTCACCATGAACTCACGGATGATGCCGATCCGCATCCCCCTGAGCGCGCCCGGTCTTCCCTCTGTCACCGCGTTCGCGTACGGCTCGGACGGCAGGCTCGCCCGCGGCACGGTGGTGAAGATGTCGCGCGGGTCGTAGTACCCGCGATCGGCGTTCTTCAGCGCGTCGAGCACCTTCACGGCGTCGCCGACGGAGCGGCAGTGAATGCCGGCGCGGTCGTTGTAGATCTCCGCGCCGATGGCGCCGCCCAGAAACGACAGGTGCGCCTTGTGCGGCAGGATGAGCGCCACCGAGTTGTGATTGGCCGGCCCGCGGCACGACTGCCCCGTCTCCTCGCAAATGCTGCACATCACGAGGTTCGTGCTGACCGAGACGCCCGAGCCCGAGCTCGACCCGATCGACGCGGCGCGCGTCTGGTCGTACGAGTTGCACGGGTTGCCGGCCCACGTGCTGCGCTGATAGCCCAGCGTCGACGGCAGCACTTTCGTCGGCTCGTTCCGGCCTCCCGGATCGCCCGGGCCGCGGCCGTTGTACTCGGTGGTGTTGGCTTTCGCGTAGATGATCGCGCCCTTCTGCCGCAGCTCGGCGACGAGCGTGTGATCGCGCGCGGGGAAGTCGATGTCGTAGCGCGCGTCGGCGCCGCCCGTCGACCGCAGGTCCTTGACGTCGTACGAGTCCTTGAACGAGAACGGAATGCAGTACATCGGCAGGTTCTGCAGGTCCGGGTTGCGGCCGTACTGCGCGTCGAGCTCCGTCGCGCGCTCCAGCGCGTCCGGCTGGCGGCGGAACTCCTCGCACACCTTCGGCGCCCCGGGCGGCAACGGACCGGCCGAGGGATGCCGATCGAAATCCCCCTTGCAGGTGACGGACCGCTGGCCGCGGATGTTGACCATTCCGAGCGCCCGGACCTGCCCCGCGTTCGGGATGCCGACCGTCATGCCGTACTGCTGCTGCACGGCGGGGTCCGATGAGGTCGGCTCCATCCGCCCGAACTCGATCGGCGGCGTCTTCCGCGGGTCGTCCACCGGCAGGCTCGCCGTCGCCGCGACCGCCGCGGCGTATTCACGGTAGCCGGGCAGGTACGTCGGCGCCATCGGCTCGGTGACGAGCTGATTGCAGGTCCCGTTGTACGCCCTGGCCCTGTTGATGTACGCCTGCACCAGGGCCCGGCAACTCACCTGGCCGAGCTGAATGCCGCGGTGCACGTCGGCAATCGTCGCTTCGAGGAGATGAAACTGGAACGGCGGCGGCTGCTGTGTGTGGACGCGGTCGCCGCTGAGCGCGGCAAGACTGAGCACAAGGACAGACCGGATGATTCTGGCGACAGACATGGGCCTCTCCAGCCGTTCGGATACTGGGGAATTCAAACGGCGCCGGATTGTATCAACTCGACGGCGCGCAGTCTCGCGGAGAAGTTGGGAGTATCATCGGCGCGGTTGATCGACAGCCAGCGAGGGCGTCCGATGCGAAATGGGCTCCTGGTCGTAGCCGCCGTCGTCGTTGTAGCCGGAATCGCGGTGGCTCGCCTCGGCGTGACACCGGCTGCAGGGCGGGCTGAAGCCTACACGGCTCCGCGTACTGCCGACGGCAAGCCGGATCTGAACGGCGTCTGGCAGGCGTTCAGTACCGCGAATTACGACCTGCAGGCACATCCTGCGAGAGCGGCGATGGCGCTGCGGCCGGCCCCCACACGAACGGAGCCTGGCGGTCTCGGCCGCGCCACGCCCGCCGATCTTCCCGCGGCGCCGGTGCGCGCACTGGGCGCGGTCGGAGGCGTTCCGGCGGGCCCAGGCGTCGTCGAGGGAAACGAGATTCCGTATCAGTCGTGGGCGGCGGCCAGGAAGAAGGAGAACTTCGACGACTGGTTGACGCGCGACCCGGAAATCAAGTGCTACCTGCCCGGGGTCCCGCGCGCGACCTACATGCCCTATCCGTTTCAGATCCTTGAGAGCACGAACACGATCCTCATCGCCTACGAATTCGCCGGCGCAACGCGCACGATCCACATGGAGGACGCTGGCTCGAGCCCCAGCGACACGTGGATGGGATGGTCGCGCGGACACTGGGAAGGCGACACGCTCGTCGTCGACGTGACCAGCTTCAACGACCAGACCTGGTTCGACCGGGCGGGCAACTTCCACAGCGACGCGCTGCACGTCGTCGAGCGGTACACGCCGGTGAGCCCGTACCACCTGATGTACGAGGCGACCATCGAGGATCCGAAGGTGTTCACGCGGCCCTGGAAGATCAGCCTGCCGCTGTATCGCCGCTACGAAAAGGACGCCGCGATCCTGGAATACAAGTGCGTCGAATTCGTGGAGGAGTTGTTGTACGGACAGGTCGGGATCCGCGATCCCGGAGCGGAGCAAACGCACAAGTGACTGCGAGGATGGCCATGAAGCGCGTGTCTGTGCTGTGTCTCGGCGCACTCGCACCTGCGATGCTGCTCGTGTGGTTGTTACCGGCGTCACCGGCGGCGCAGGACCCCGCCACGGCGAAGGCGGAGACCGCCAACGCGTGGACGCCGTCCCGCACGCCCTGGGGCGACCCCGACCTGCAGGGAGTCTGGAGGTACGAAGCGACGATGCCGCTGGAGCGGCCGAAGAACCTGGCGGGCAAGACGTTGCTGACAGACGAAGAGGTGGCGCAGAGAGACGCGGTCGAACGGGAGCAGGAAGCGAAGCGGCTCGCCGGCGAGGAAGGAACCGCGGTGGGACGCCAGTCGGTGGCCGACTCGCCGATCCGCGGCAACGAGTACAACAGTTTCTGGCAGGATCACGGAAGGCCGAGGAAGGTCTACAACCGCACGTCGCTGATCGTCGAACCGCCGGACGGACGGCTGCCCTTCACGCCCGACGCGCAGAAAGCGGAGGCACGCAGTGCCGCGCGGTATGGCGTCGGTCCCTACGAGTCGTATCTCGATCCCGACACCGGCGAGCGGTGCCTCACCGACGGCGTGACGGCGCTGATGTGGCAGGGTCCCAACGGTGGACACAACCGCATCGTGCAGAGCCCCGGCTACGTGACGATTCTCCACGAGGAGTACCGGGACCGGCGCATCATCCCCGTGGACGGACGGCCGCACGGGTCCATCCGTCAGTGGTTCGGCGACGCGGTCGCGCGATGGGACCGCAACACGCTCGTCGTCGACACCATCAACTTCGCCGACAAGACCAATTACGAGTGGGCCAACGTCTGGACGCGTCCCTCGGAAACCCTGCACCTGGTCGAGCGGTTCACGCGCAGCGACGCCGAGACCATCGACTACGAGATCACCGTCGAGGACCCGACGACCTTTACGAAACCGTGGAAGGCCGTGATTCCCATCACGCGGCTGCCGGACAAGACAGAGATCTACGAGTACGCGTGTCACGAGGGGAATTACGCGATGGCGAATCTCCTCAGCGGCGCACGCGCCGAACGGGGAGGGCGGTGACGAGATGAAGACGACTCCCATGCGCACGCTCGCGGGGGTGCTGGCCGGCGCGGGGCTGTTGTGCGTGGCGGCTTCGGCCGCGGCGCATCATGCCTTCGCCGCGGAATTCGACGCGAAGAAGCCGCTCAAGCTGCGCGGCACCGTCGCGCGGATGGAGTGGATCAATCCACACACGTGGATTCATCTCGACGTGAAGACGGCCGGCGGCAAGGTGGAGCGCTGGATGATCGAGGGTGGTCCACCCAACGCGCTCTACCGGCGCGGCTTCACCAAGGACTCGCTGCCGGTCGGCGCGGAAATCGTCGTCGAGGGATTCCGGTCAAAAGACGGATCGCTGCGCGGAAACGGCCGCGACATCACCTTCGCCGACGGCCGCAAGCTGTTTCTCGGTTCGTCGGGCACCGGCGCGCCAGGCGAAAAGCCAGGCGCACCGGCACGGTGATCAGAAATCGATCTGCACGCCGACGCGCGCGATGCGCGCCGGGAGGATCGACGCGGGCTGGCGGAACACCCCGAAGCTGGGATTTTCGGTCAGCACCGGACCCGCATTGAACACGTTGTTGATGTCGAGATTCACTTTCGTCCGCGTACGCCCGAAGCGCAGGGCTTTCCCCACCCGCAAATCGAACTGATTCCGGCGATCGCCGTACAGGGCGCCCGGCTCGACGACGTTGATCGTTGCGTTGGCCGCGCCGCCCGCGAGCGGCCGCCCGAGCGACTGCTGGACGAGGGCGTTGGACGCGACGAAGTCGCCGATCACCTGCGGTCCCGGCACGCTCTGCAGCGCGCCGCTGATGAGGACGTCGACCTTCGGGATCTCGTACGACCCGAGGAACTTCACCTGCGTCAGGAACGGCGACTCCTGGTGGCAGTACTGCGCGGGAAACTGCGCGCTGGTGTTGGGATCGTTCAGGACGGGAAATCCGGTGAGGATTTCGGGCAGCCGTGCGGCCACCTGGCAGTTGTCGATCGTCGTGCGTCCGCTGCTCAACCCGCCCTGCAGGCTGACGCCTCCCTGCGGGCGCATGCCGAGAATCAGGTCGAAGCCGTCCCAGTGCTCGATCTGCTTCCCGTAGTTGCTCGCAAACGTGATGTAGTTGTCGGCCGGCGTGCTGAACATCGCCGGCTTGATGTTGTACAACCCGCCAACGGTGTAGCCGCCGTCGCCGGGCAGCCGCTGGTCGCGGGGCGCCGTGATGCTGAACACGTCGAAGTCGCTCGCGGCCCGCGCGCGATCGTCGACGACGTTGAAGTTGCCGAAGACGCGGCGGAAGTAGCTGAGCTCGACGGACATGCGATCCATGAGCTGCTGCTGCACGCTGCCGGAGAACTGCCAGCTGTACATCCGCTTGCCCCAGCCGCGCAGGATCGCGGGATCGTAGGTGCTGCCGGGGCGCAGGGTGCCGAAATCGGTGTTGCTCAGCGCTCCGCACTCGCCGTTGGCGGCGAAATTCAGCAGGCTGCAATCGGGCCGGAAGTTGCCGTTGGCGTCGTTCCACGATCGCGTGGCGTTGGTGACGACGCGCTGCGCCGGGTTGAGCCCGTCGCCGAAGATCACGTTCGCGTCGCTGCCGCGAAGCGCCTGCCCCTCGACGTACTTGCCGAACGACCCTTTGAGCGCGGTCTTCCCGTTCCCGAACAGGTCGTAGGCGACGCCGGCGCGCGGCGAGATGTCGTGCCACGAAATGCCGTCGGTCGGCGGCAGCGTGAAATTGCGATTGGGCACGAGCGGCGCCGGCCCGATCCGCTGCTCCGGGAACGAGCTGGCGAAGTGGTCGTAGCGCAGCCCGTAGGAAACCGTGGCGCGCCTGATGGTCCACCGGTCCTGTGCGTAGACGCCGAGGTCGGCGTCGAGGTTCGCGAGCTGCTGGAACGGTGTGGCGTTCATCGTGATCTGGTTCGGCACGCCGTTGTTGAAACGGTACGAGTACGGCGCGTCGAAGTTCATCACCAGGTTCTGCTTGCCGCCGATGTTGTCGGAGACGCCGAGCTTGTAGCTGTGCGCGCCGGTGATGTAGGAGAGCGCCACGCGGAACGGCGTATCGTGGCTCTTGTTCCGCATGTTCGACACCGTCGTCGCATGGTGCGTGATCCCGAGCGCCTGATCCTGCACGCCGACCAGGTTCTTCGCGATCGCGTCGACGTTGTAGGCGAATACATCCTCGATGCTGTCGCCGACGTCGGGCAGCCCGAACGGATGCGTCCGGCGGCTGTTGATGAAGCGATGATAGACCACGGCTTCGACCAGCAGGCGCGACGTCAGCGGCGCCGTCCACTCGGCATTCCAGCCGCCGTTGGGCCAATAGCGCTGCGGCAACCCCGATTCCGCCGAGACGATGGCGGTCGTGGCGGTCGAACACTGACACGTGTAGGTGTTCTCGTAGGCGAAGGCCACCTTGTGAGTGGAATTGACCTGCCAGGTCACACGCCCGGCGCCGTTCCGCGTCAGCACGTCGCTGAATGCCGGCTGGTCCGGGTCGGGATCGTAGGCGAATGACGTCGGACTGAAGGCGTTCCGGTTCACGAACATGCCGGCCACCCAGTTCTGCGTCCGGTTGTAGAGCACGGTGCCGAAGAACCAGACCCGGTCGCGGAGAATCGGGCCACCGTAGGCGGCGTTCAGCTCGCCGCTGCTCTTCAGGTTGTTCGGCGTCTTCAGGCCGCGATCGCGCAGCGCCTGCGTGAAATTGCTGCCCGCCATCCCTTCGTTGGCAAACGAGCTGATGATCAGGCCGTTGAACGTATTGCCGCCCTCGCGCGGAATGAAGTTCAGACGCACGCCGGACCCGCGCTCTTCGGTCGACACCGTGGCCGTCTCGACCGCCATCTCGGAGAACACCGCCATGTTCGGCACGCCCTGCGTGTTCGAACCCGTTTCGACCGTGGAGATCGATACGCCGTTGCGCAGCATCTCCAGGTCGGTCGCGCGGCTGCCGTGCACGGTCAGCGCGCCGCCGCCGGTGGTCGGGCTGCCGCTGTTGCCGCCGACGTCCACGGTGCTGTTGTTGACGCCGGGGATCATCGCCGCCATGAACGACGGATAGCGGTTCACCGGCGCGTTGTTGATGACTTCCGCGGTGAGGACGCGCTCGCGGTTGGAGCTCTGCACGTCGACGACGGGTGAGGTGCCGCTGACGGTGACGGTTTCCTCGACCGCACCGACGCGCAGCTCGGCGTTGACGGTGGCGACGAATGTGCCACTCAGCTCGATCGCCTCGCGCTTGACCGTACTGAAGCCGGAGAGCGTGAACGTCACGGTGTAGACGCCCGGCCTGAGATTCTCGATGCGGTACTGGCCCGCTTCGTTCGTGGTGACCGACCGGCCTTTCTCGATCAGCGCCGGACTGGACGCCTCGACGCTGACACCCGGGAGCACCGCTCCGGACGTGTCGCGCGCGACGCCGGTGATCGACGCCTGCGCGTACAGCAGCGAGGGGATGAGAAGGAGTCCAAGGGAGGCGCACGCGGTCGTCGCTCGTGGCATAGGACCTCCTGACGTGGCTCGGATCTATCGGGCGGGCGCATCATAGCGCGTGCGCGCCGCATTCAGGCAACCTTCCTTCAGGGCGAGGCCGTCCACGCCGAGCGCGAAGGCGATCTGGACGCGCGATATGCTAGCGCGAGCGAGCCCCCGGTTTTCCGGGTTCGGAAGCACATCTTCCCTATGCGCCGCATCCAGCCGTCGCCGCCGAACGCGCTCACCCTCGAGCTTCTCAACTGGGTCGCCGAGCGCCCGCGCACGTACCCCGAGACCATGGCCGCCTGGCAGACCTCCTGTCCGCGCATGCCGATCTGGGAGGACGCGAGCGGCGCTGGCCTCGTGACACTGCTCGCCGGCGGCGGCGAGTCGGACACGGCGCAGGTCTGCCTGACGCCGCTCGGCCGCGCCGCGCGCAATCGCCGGCCGGTCACGGTAGCGATCCTGGATGACTACTTCGACACCCTGCACACGCTGCCGTGCTTCGCCCGGCTGGCGCCTTTCGACGTCACGATCTGGAACGATCACGTCGAGGACGTGGACGTGCTCGCCGAGCGACTCGCAGACACCGAAGTGCTGGTGCTGATCCGCGAGCGGACGAAGATCCAGGCGCCGCTGCTCGCACGGCTCCCCAGGCTTCGCATCATCAGCCAGCGCAGCGTCTATCCCCACATCGATGTCGACGCCTGCACGCAACGGGGCGTGATCGTCTCCTCGAACCAGCACGCGGACACGCCGTCCTATGCGGCCGCCGAGTTGACCTGGGCGCTGGTGCTCGCGGCGATGCGGCAGATTCCAGAACAGGTCGCGGCGCTCCGGCAGGGGAAATGGCAAATCGGCGTGGGCGCGACCTTGCGCGGGAAGACACTCGGCATCTACGGGTACGGGCGGATCGGCAAGGTCGTGGCCGGGTACGGCAAGGCGTTCGGCATGCACGTGTGCGTGTGGGGACGCGAGGCGGCGCGCGCGCAGGCGCGCGAGGATGGCTATGGCGTCGCGCGCAGCAAAGAGGCGTTCTTCGAGGAGTGCGACGTCATCTCGTTGCACATGCGACTGGTGGATGCGACGCGTGGGCTCGTAACGTCGGCGGATCTCGGACGCATGAAGCCCACCGCGCTGCTGGTCAACACGAGCCGCGCCGGGCTCATCGCGCCGGGCGCGCTGGTGGAGGCGCTGCGAAGGGGCCGGCCGGGAATGGCGGCCGTGGATGTCTATGAAAAGGAGCCGCTGACCGATCCGAGCCACCCGCTGCTCGGCATGCCCAACGTCGTCTGCACGCCGCATATCGGATATGTGACGAGCGACGAATACGACCTGCAATTCTCGGACATCTTCGATCAGGTTCGTGCCTATGCCGCAGGCACCCCGATCCACGTGGTCAATCCCGCAGCCCTCGCCCTCGCGAGGAGCGCCTGACACTACCTGGGCACGGTGACCCTGGTCGATTCCATCCTGCTGGATCTCACGGAGTGGCTGTGCCGCCGGCTCCAGGTGCTCACCGGCCGGACCAACGTGTGGCTGGCCTTCCAACTGACCAACTTCAGCATCGTCGTGTTCTTTGTCTGGGCCGGGATGCATTTCCGGATTGGCGCCCGGCCATTCCGGATTGCGCTGGCGGCGTTCTGCGGCGGCCTGCTCTACCTGCTCACGCAGACACTCTTCAAGGTGCCGGTGGAGACGTACGAAAACAACGAATATCGCCGCGTCTCGCGTGGACTCCGGAATCCCAGGCGCATGCGGGACGCGCCGCTGCGCATCGCCTTCCTCACGTTCTCGCTGCTGCTGTTCTTCCCGGTCCTGTTCGTCGTTCGATATCCGCAGGTGCTCGCCACGCTCAACCTGGGAGTGAGCAGCTTCATCGTTGCGCACGGACTCACGCTGCTGACGACCGTGATGCTGTATCTGCTGGCGTGCGATCCACTGCCGCCGTGTCATGGGAAGGTGCGCGAGTGGTGGCGCTCACTCGTTCCCGCGCGACGTGTGCCGGCCGCCGTGGCGGAAGACTAGCGCCTGCTTCGCCCGGATGTCAGACCGCGTGTTTGTGCAGGTCTAGTGACCGACCAATTCCTCCTCGGTCCTGCCCTGCACCATCTCGATGCGGACCCCTCCCGGTGCAGAGACGAACCCGACGCGGAGATTTCGAACGGCGCGCGGCGCTTCCGTCTTCAGTCCCGTCGCCGCCAGCTCGCTGACCTTCGCGTCGACGTTCGTCACCGCCCAGCCGAGGTGATCGATCGCGTGGCCCTGGCTCGGCGCGGCATCGTCGCTCTTGTCCGCGAGCAGCAACACCGTCGGATTCGTGTATCTCACGGCGTCGACGCGTCCTTTCCACTTGATGCGCTCACCGCCGTAGGTATCGAGCAGCCATTTCAATTCGGCGTCGGGATCCGGCACGCGGAGGTGGACATGATGGAACCCCAGGCTCTGCGGATCCTGTAGCAGTTCGATCGTGATGCCGAATGGATCCTGGACGAACCCGGCTTTCGGCAGACCGGCCATCGTGCGTGCGGGCATGGTCACCTTCGCGCCTGCCGCCTCGAGCTCCTTCATCTTGGCGTCGACGTTCGGCACCGAGATGCCGATGTGATCGATCGCGCTTCCAGCGCTCGGCAGCGGGTTGTCGACCTTGGCAAACGCAAAGATCGTCCGGCCGATCACGACGCGGTCCGGCGTGGCGCCGAGCTTCGCCGGAAGGTACTTCGCGTACCAGGCGACGGCTGCCGCCGGATCGGTCGCGTCGAAGTGCATGTGATCGTAGGGGAAGGTCTCCGCGCGCAGCGCGATTGCCGCGGCGAATGCGACGAGCAGCAACGTGGAAGCGAACACGTGTTGGTGCATACGGTCCTCTCTCTGGCGGCTCATTGTCACACAGCCTTGCCCGTTGCCACTGTACTTCCGCGCCTCGCCTTCCGTCCGCCGTCCGACTCCGTAGACGGATTGGTTGTACGATGCTCGCATGCGGCGGACGCGGGCATCGGCTCGATGGATGCGGTTCGCACTGGCCGTGGCGCTGGCGCTGGGACTGGCCGTCGCGAGCGGCGCGGCACAACGGTCGACCATCATGACCAACGGCCGAAACCTGCAGACACCCATCAACCACGGACTCCCCGACAAGCCGCTCGGTTTCACGTTCTGCCGCCTGCGGTACCAGAACATCCGCAGGGCGAGAAAGTCCGGCTGGGGCGACGACTATCCCCAGGCGGACTACAACTTTCTGGTTCGTCTCTCCGAGCTGACCACAACGACGATCAGCCGTTGGAATAATGGCGACCCCGGCTTTGCGAATTTCACCGCTATGGATCCCGATCTCTTCCGGTGTCCGTACCTGCGGATGCAGAATGCCGCCAACTACGACTTCACACCTGAAGAGGCCGTTCGCATCCACGATTACCTGATGAAGGGCGG
>DATNCQ010000038.1:0-10837 GCA_035571515.1 Vicinamibacterales bacterium | reverse complement strand
AAGTTGTTGCCGGTCGGGAACGAGTTCGAGGTGTAGAGATACTGGTGCGGCGTGTTCGAAATGCAGACCGCCCATGGCGCGCCGACGTTGTCGTACACCGCCTTCTGGTTCAGATCGTTGTCGAGCACCACCATGCGCGAGTTGCCGCGGTCGGCGACGTAGACGGTGCCCTTGGCGTCGACCGCCATCGCGTGCGGCGTGCTGAACTGCAGCGGGCCGTTGCCGCGCGTCCCGGCCGACTTGATGAACCGGCCGTTCTTGTCGTACTTCACGACCCGGTTGTCGCCGTAGCCGTCGGTGACGAAGATGTTGCCCTGCGCGTCCCAGCCGACGTCAGTCTGGCGGTGGAACGAATACGGCCGGTTGGCGCCCGAGAACGGCGCGCCGCCCGGCATCGAGGCCAGCTGCTCGAGCGGGTCGGGACGCTTGCCGAGCACCATCAGCAGTTTGCCGTCGGGGCTGAACTTCTGGATGATGTTCGTGCCCTCGTCGACCGCCCACACGTTGTCGTCCTTGTCGACGCGGACGGCGTGCGCGAACGCGAAGCCGTAGCTGCCGACGCCGAACTCCTTGACGAACGCCCCGGTCTTGTCGAACTCGAAGAGGCGCGTCTCGCCGCTGCGCACGAAGACGAAGACGTTGCCCTTCGAGTTGGTGGCGACGCCGACCGCCTCCCCCATGTAGAGACCCGCGGGCATCTTGAGAAAATTCGGGACCGAGTCGAACGGAATTTCCGGGGTCGCGGCTTTTGCCTTGGCCGGCCCCGCCACCGGCTGCGCCGGCGCCGGAACGACGCCAAGCAACAGACCGACGACGACGCTGCCGATCAGACGTCGCATCATTTCCTCCTTTTGAATATGGATGAACAGGCCGAACGACAACGCAGGCTAATGACTTCCCCACGCAAAGTAAAGGCTCGATGCGTGATCACTTTCCCGGAGCGTCGCATACCATGTGGTCGTGTCCGGCTACCTCATCGGACGGGAGCGCCAACAGATGCGCCGTATACGTGGACTCGCCGCCGGCCTCGCCCTCGTTCTGCTCGCGGCGGCGGCGCGGCCGACCGTCGCCGTCACGCCGATGAAATCGGCGGACGGCCAGTTCTGGGACATCCAGGACACCTCGCCGTGGGCGCAGGACAGCGGCGGCATCGCCACCGGCGGCCGCGCCTACCCGTTCAACGGCTTCGGCTACCTGAAGCTGCAGGTGCGACGCCCCGACGCCACGCTCCTCGTTCGCAATCAGTACCTCTCCGGCTTCGGCCTCTCGCACGATGCGGCCACAGGCGCGGCGCGCTTCGACTCGCTCACGCCGCTCCTGCGCGGCGACCTCGTCGTCGCACGCGCGATCTTCGCGCCGGCCGACGCCGACTACCTGCGCTACTTCGACAGCTTCACGAACGTCGCCGCCGAGGATCGCCTCGTCGAAGTCGCGTGGGGCGGCGCCGCCGGCGCCTACGAGGAGGGCGGCCTGGTTGCGGTCGCAGCGACCTCGAGCGGCGACCGCCGCATCGAGCCGGGCGACAGCTTCGTCACCGTGATGCAGAACGCGCGGCGCGCCGACGATCCGATGCGCGGGCCGTCGGGGCACGGACCGTCGGCCCACGTGCTCGGCACGCGCGCGACGCTGCTCGCAGGCGCGGGCGACATGTACGGCGATCCGTTCACCGATCGGTGGCCCGGCTACGATCCCGCGCACCTCGGCTACGTCTTCAAGTTCACGCTGCGCCCCGGCGAGACCACCGCGCTCGTAACGTTCGTCGTCAAGGGCATGAGCGAGCTGTACGACGCGCGCGGCGACGGCCCCGCGGTTCGCGTGCGCGACGGCGTCGTGTCGCCGGGGCAGGCGGCGGCCGATCCGAAAGCGATTCCGGCAGCGGGATCGGAGATCGCGCGCGTCACCGCGATTGCGCGGCGCCTCGTGGCCGCGCCGGATCTGCGCGGGCTGACGCCGACCCAGCGATCGCAGATCGCCAACTGGTCGCTGCCGCCCGCCGCTGCGCCGCCGGCGTTTTCCGTCGTCGAGAAGAGCGTCGGCGAGCTGCAGGACGCGATGACGCGCGGCACGACGACCTCGGAAGACATCGTGCGCGAGTACCTCGCGCGGCTTGCCCGGTTCGATCGGAACGGACCGGTGCTGCGCGCGATGCTCGGGCTGAACCGCCGCGTCGTCGCGGACGCGCGCGCCAGCGACGCCGAGCGCGCGGCGGGACGCGTGCGCGGACCGTTTCACGGGGTGCCGATCGCGTTCAAGGACAACATCGATGTCCTCGGGCTGCCATCCACCGGCGGATCGCTGGCGCTCGTCGAGCACCTGCCGCGTCTCGATTCGAAGATGGCCGCGGGGATGCGCGCCGGCGGCGCGATCGTCCTCGGCAAGACGAACCTCGACGAGTTTCCGTTCGGCGACTTCGGCATCAGCTCGGTCGCCGGCACGATCGGCAACGCGTTCGACCCCACGCTCAGCACAGCCGGGTCGAGCGGCGGCAGTGCCGTCGCGGTCTCGACGAGCCTGGTGACGCTCGCCTTCGGCACCGACACCTGCAATTCGCTGTCGAACCCGGCGGCGTTCGCCGCGCTCGCCACCATCCGGACGACGCGCGGTCAGACGAGCCGCGCCGGCGTCATGGCCTTGAACCCGTACAACGACGCCGTTGGCCCGATGGCGAAGTCGGTGCGCGACGTCGCGCTCGCGCTCGATCAGGTCGCGGGCGTGGACCCGGAGGATCCGGTGACGCAGGAAGCGGCGCGTCACGCGGGAGGATCGTTCGCTGCCGATCTCTCGCCCGGCGCGCTGAAGGGCGCGCGCATCGGGCTCCTGCGGCAGCGCTTCGTCGGCTTCACCGGTGAACGCGAGATCGCGACGCTGATGGACGCAGTGGCCGGGGAGCTGCGCGCGGCCGGCGCCGTGGTGGTGGAGGCGACCGCGCCCGACATCGAAGAGCGGTTCCGCGCGGTGCGCAGGGCCGAGCCGGGCGCGCTGAAGGCGGCGTGGACCGCCTATCTTTCTCGCGGCGCGAAGCCGGGCGAGAAGGTGCTGACGATCCAGGATCTGCTCGCGAGCGGCAAGCTCGCCCCGGAGAGCGCGAGCCAGTTCGAGTCGGCGATTGCGCCGATCCCCTCCGGCGACGAGCTGCGCGAGGCGGTCCGTGCGTTCACGGCGAGCCGCGAAGCGTTCCGCGACTTTTTCGTCGGCTTGATGGATGCGCAGCAGCTCGATGCGCTGCTGTATCCCGCGAACCTCGCGCGCCCCCACACCCACGAGGGCGGGCTCGAGCGCTTCGGCGGCGAGCCGAGCACGTGCGCCGAGAGCGCGCAGACCGGCCTGCCGCAGGTGACCGTGCCGGGCGGATTCGTCGGCGGACGTTACCCGGTCGGCGTGTCATTCCTTGGCCGGATGTGGAGCGATCGGCGCATGCTCGCGCTGGCCTACGCCTACGAGCAGGCGACGCACCATCGCCGGGTGCCGCCGACAGCCCGCTGATGGACGGAACTCCGCCCTCTCTGCTCCCGGGCGTCGACGATTCCGACCGTCGTGCACAACGGTGAGCTCATCGTCGATCGTCGATCGTCAATACCTCTCGGTCCTTGTCGACCACGCGCGACACGCCAGTGACCTCGATAACACCGGTAGCCTCCGCCCGCGGCGCTGCCAGTAATTCCAGGAACGATCCGTTCTGGAGATCGAGCGCCGGCCTGGCGTTCCGCTCGATGATTGTGCCGCGTGCTTCGACGTGCGCGTCTTTCGTCGGGTATCCCGCCTGTCGAATGATCCGCCGCAATTGCGGCAGCGTGATCGCGTTGCCGGGTCTGAGGCGAATGTCCGCGCGCGCTTTTTCGAGCGACACATCGGTCGACTCGACACCATCAAGTTTCTTGAGGGCCACGCTCACGGCGTGGGCGCAGAACGATCAATCCATGCCGAGGACGTTCAGCTGCACGCGGCGCAGTTCGGCCGACGCGAGCGACGGAAGCAGGACGATGAGCGACAGCGCCGCGGCAGTTCGAGTCACCAGGTTCATGATCAGTGCCCCTTTCCCCTGGAGGGCCAGAACAAATACGTGAAGTTGAGACCGAAGCGGAACCGCTCGTCCGGCTGCAGCGGCCGATTGCGCTGATACACGGGAAACAGCGCGCCGCCCTCGATCCCGTACGCTTTGTAGAGCAGCAGCATCGTCGGTCCGACGAGCGCGATCCGGCCTCCGGTGTCCGCCATTGGCTGACCGTTGTGAAGCGACGTGCCCGTGATGTCGCCCGTGGCTTCGACGAAGACGCGAAGATCCGGCTTCGGGTACTCCATCCGCCACGCGGGCGGCCGATAGCCGTAGACGAGGCTGTACGAGGTGACCGAACCGAGTCGGTCGGCGCCGCGTTCCAGGTGACGGACATACGTTGCGCCGGCCCAGAAGTAATGTGATCGCGAGGCGTAGCCGCTGGTCAGCGAGACCAGCCCCGCGGGCGATGTGTTGATGCCTGCGCGCTGTCGGTCGAGCGGCACCAGGCCGCCGACGTAGGCGGTCGACTCGAATCGCGCGCCTTCTCCGACCGGCCGCGCCTGGAAGCGCCAGCCGAGGAGCGACTCGAAGTCGGACGCGCCGGACATCATCGCCATCATGCGTCCGGACGGCATCGCGTCCGCCTTGGTCAGCGGAACCGGCAGCGAGCCGGAAATCTGAAGCCTCTCCGTGATGCCGAAACCGATCATGCTGCGCAGGATTGCGCTCGTGTCCGCCGGGCCGTCCATCACCTGGCCCATCCACGCTTGATCGAAGGCCCATCCGCCTTTGCCGAGCGTGGGCGTCGCTGCGCCGAACACCGGCCCGTGGCCCGACGCGTACGACGCATTCACGCCGACGAGCAGCGCGAACACGCTGCTTGCGCCGATTCGCAGGCGCCGACTCATTCCATCCATCGCAACACCAGCAGACTGCCGTACGTGACGACCAGCGCGACGATGAAGAGCGTCAGCGAGATCCAGTACAGCCGCCGATTGAACCGCATGAACGGACTATCGATGTGACAGAGCTCGCCCGGTGCGCAACGACGTGGGCGCACGACGACCATCCAGTAATTCAGCGCGAGGAGAGCGCCCGACACGCTGAACAGCAGCGTGCGCTGCCGCTCCAGGGCCACGACCCAGGGAGCGGTCTCGATCAGCGACGCCATGACGGACCCTAGACCTAGGGTCACGAACAGAATCGGAAACGCTCAACAGATGAGCGTCGTCGCCGCGCTGGTCAAGCCAGCGATGGCGCTCAAACGTTCTCGACGCATGTTTCCTCCTCCGGACAACTCGACCTGCGAACACAAATCGCCCGCTGCCCGGATCGGTTCCGGGCAGAGACACCGCGGCCGTGTTCGCTAAACCAGCAGGACCGAAAGGAGGAGATGTTTGGGAACGGGTGAGACCGGAAGCGGCGCGAGCGCGCGCCATTCCTGCAGCGCCAGCACGGGAGCCGGAACGACGGGGCCGACAAGCGTCGGCAGCGCAATCGCGTTCGACAGGACGAACGTCGTACCTGTGACGGATGCCTGCGTGCGGTTCGACGTCGCCGCGCAGCACGTGTCAGCCTGCACTTGCGTGAGCTGGTGTCGAGGCGTGGAGCCGCGCGTGTCCGCCTTGTGCATCGGGCACGTCGACTCGTCCTCGCAGCACGCCATCCGCGCCGCGGCCGAGGCCTGCCACCCGGCGCAGACCGACAGATGGCCCAGACACAGTGTCAGGGCCGCCGTCAGCGCCGCGAGCCGCCTGGCGAACGTCGTCACGTCCCTAGGATGCGAGCTTGCACGATCGCTGTCAAACCGAGCCGTTGGAATGCGGCAATCAGGGCGGTCACCGTTTGAGCTGCATCGAATCGCCCGTGTGATGCTCCGCGATCTGGTAGCGAAGAAATGCGTGAACCGCATCGAGCGCCCGGCGGTCGTTCGTTTCGATCCGCACGGCACCGCCTCCAGGCAACTCATCGAACCGATAGGCAATCTTCTCGCGAAGCTTTTGCATGTCGGCCGCGCCAGGCGGCACCTCCCCGTGTGTCTGAAGAGGCTTGTCAAATCGACCGGTGGCGAACTCGCCCGCGATCGACCGCAGGTGCGCGCGGATCGCGTCAACGGTCGCGCGGTCCGCCTCGTCCCTGGCTGTGACCTCGATCGAGCCGCCGGTCGCGCTCAACCTGAAATGGTGCGTCGTCGCGTCTTGATCGAATCCCATCGCCTCGGCACCGCGTTTCTTCAGCGCCTCGTCTTTCTGCATCTGCTTCAGATGCTCCTCGTGAGACATGCCGGCGGGCATCTGGGGATGTTGTCCGGTGAGCAGCAGGATGACAGCGACCGACGCAACCAGGGTATTCATGTGACCTCCTGACGCCATCCTCGGCCCTGGAATCGTTCAAGGGTCAAGTCCCAACCGGCACTTGAACCTGGAACGACTCCAGGTTGTAGGATGGCCCGTGCCAGGAACCACATTCGGCATCGGTGAGGCGGCGCGTCGCGCCGGCGTCAGCCCGGATCTGGTGCGCTACTACGAACGCGTCGGCGTCCTGCCGCGGGCGCCTCGCACCGCGGGCGGGTTCCGTTACTACTCGGACGACACCGTCACCCGCCTGCTGTTCGTCAGGAACGCCATTCGATTCGGGTTCACGTCGAAGGAGCTCGCGGGCTTTCTCAAGGCGCGCGATAGCGGCCGGCCGCCGTGTCATTCAGTGCGCGCGGCCGGCGAGCGTCTGCTGAAGGAGATGGATGACCAGCTCGCCCGACTGCATCAGGCCCGAGACTCGATGGCCGAGACGCTCGTTGCGTGGGACGCGCGACTCGATCGCACGCCAAGCGGGACACCAGCGCACCTGCTGACGATGGTGCCCGACGCGCCGCGCGCAACGAGGCGGCCGGTCGCCCGCACACATCGTCCGCGGTGACGACGGACACAAGGAGAGCGTATGCGTCCATGCGTGCTGGCAATCGTTGCGGTTGCCGCTTTAACCGGATCAGCGTGCGGGAAACGGGCGCCCGTGCGAGCAAACCTCGCGCCCGGCACTCCGCATGTGACGTGGGTCTTGATGTTCGGCGACCACGACAACTCCGACCGCGAGTTTTCCTGCCAGTCCGACCCGCGCACCGAGTGCGTGCTGCCGGCCAGCCGGCCGGAGGAACAGGTGTTCGCCGACGTCCACTTCTACTACCACGGCGCGGGCGCCGAGACGCGTTACGAAGGGACGAAGGACATCGGATACCTCCAGGGATCGCCGCAGTCGCACACGTCGCCGACGAACATCACGGTGAAGAAGAACGAGTCGATCACGAACCAGAGCGTCAACGGCATCGTCACCTCCGCGCCGGGAACTTACATGGTGACGCTGAACCTGACCGCCACCTTGATCGACACCGGCAAGACGCAGCCGATCCGCGAGACGATTCAGGTGACCGTCAAATGACCAGGGTCCGCCTGAAGGCGGACACCACGTCAAAATCGGATGTAGATTAAGGCTCGCAGTATTCAGGGTTTCGCAAGGAGGTCGGCATGAGCGCACTGCGTCGCACGATCCTGGTTGCCGCGGCTGCCGCCGGGTGTGCCGCGTGGATGGCGGTTCCGAGGCTCGCGGGCCAGGTGCCGGTTCAGGATCAGCAGCCGGCGCGCTCCGCGCTGCGGCCCGCCGTGATGGGGCCGAGCGGCGGCGTCTCCACCGGCCATCCGCTGACGACGGCGGCGGCGTTCGGGATCCTGCTGAAGGGCGGCAACGCCTTCGACGCCGGCGTCGCGTCGATGCTCGCCGGCGGCGTCCTCGAACAGGATCTCTATAGCCTCGGCGGCGAAGGGCTGGTCCTCGTCTACCCGAAGAAAGAGGGCAAGGTCACCTCCGTCGTCGGCCAGGGCTGGGCGCCCGCGGCGGTCAACGTCGACTGGTATCTGTCGCGCAAGAAGAACCTCCAGGGCGCCGGCCTCGATCCCGCGGTCGTTCCCGGCACGCTGCACGCGGCGCTGACCGTGCTCGAGAAGTGGGGCACGATGAGCTTCGAGGAAGTCGCCACGCCGGCGATCGACTACGCCGAGAAGGGCTTCCCCATCCGCCAGAGCACGGTCCGCGGCATCGCGAACGAGCAGAAATTCTTCCAGTCGTGGCCCGACAACCAGAAGTACTGGGCGAAGCCGGACGGCTCCGCGTACAAGCCGGGCGAGACGATCAAGCTGCCGACGCTGGCGCGGACGCTGAAGCGGATGGTCGAGGCCGAGCGAGGCGCGAAGGCGAAGGGACGCGAGGCCGGCGTCGTGGCCGCGCGCGATCGCTTCTACAAGGGCGACATCGCGCGCGAGATGGTGGCGTTCCTGCAGAAGCACGGCGCGCCGTTCGAGCTGAACGACTTCGCCGAGTACTACGCCCGCATCGAGGCGCCGGCCAGCACCACCTATCGCGGCTACACCGTTTACAAGCACGCATTCGGCAGCCAGGGGCCGTCGCTGCTGCAGACGCTGAACATCCTCGAGAACTTCGATCTCAAGGCGATGGGCTACGCCAGCGCCGACTACCTGCACGTCGTCACCGAGGCGATGAAGCTGGCCTACGCCGATCGCGACAGCTATTACGCCGACCCCGCGTTCGTGCAGGTGCCGGCGGAAGGACTGCTCTCGAAGGCGTATGCGAAAGATCGCGCGGCGCTCATCGACATGAAGCGCGCCTCGAAGTCGTTCATTGCCGGCGACCCGCTGCCGTTCGACAGCAAGGTGAAGCAATGGCCGTTCTGGAAGGCGAACGTCAAGGACGGCACGCTCGACTCGAGCCAGCAGGCGTCGATCGCCGACACGCAGTCGTCGCTCGGCCAGGATTCGGCCGGCGTCTTCAAGGACACGACGCACATGGCGGTGATCGACAAAGAGGGCAACATCTTCGACGTCACCCCGAGCGGCGGCTGGATTGGCGGCGCGGTGATCCTCGGCGACACCGGCATCGGCATGAGCGTGCGCGGCGAGCAGTTCTATCTCGACAAGTCGCGCGCCAACCAGATTCGCCCGCACGCGCGGCCGCGCTACACGCTGACGCCGAGCATGGTGTTCAAGGGCGACATGCCGATGATGGGGATCGGCACGCCCGGCGGCGACAACCAGGATCAAACCATCCTGCAGGCCTTCCTCAGCATCGTCGAGTTCTGGGACGACTGGTACCCGAACCTGCACTGGGCGCTCGAGCGGCCGCGGCTGCAGACGCGCCACTTCTACGGATCGTTCTGGCCGCACACGGCCGGCTTCAACAAGCTCGCGGTCGAATCGACGGTGCCGGACGCGGTCTACAAGGAGCTGCAGAACCGCGGGCATGATCTCAGCAAGCTGCGGCCGTTCGGGGTCTCGGGCTGCGCGACGGTGGTGATGATCGATCCGGCGACGAAGAACCGCTTCGCCGGCGCCGATCCGCGGCGCGACTGTTACGCGATGGCCTACTAGCCGCGGGATGCTAATAGCCTGCTCCGACGCGCAACCGGCCCGTGATCGCATCGTCGAACGCGTAGAGGATTACTAGCGTCAGCAGCGCGTGCGATAGCGCCATCGGCAGCAGGTTGGGATAGCGGTCGTAGATCCAGCACCACGCGAGCGCGCCGACGCCGGTCATCACGGTGAGGAACGGGTTCGGCAGGTGCAGCGCGGCGAACATCGCCGCAGCGATCCAGATGCCCGCCGGCCGCGACACCGTCGTTTGCGCCTCGCGCAGGAACACCGTGTGCAGCGCGAACTGCTGTCCCAGGCCCCACGGGACGAGCGCCGCCAGCATCCCCCAGGGATTGCCGCGCGTGTGCCACGTCCCGAGCTGCACGCCCGCGGCGTAGAACGCGATCGCGGCCACAGCGGTGATCGCCGCCGAGCGCGCGAGCGCCGGGGCGAAGGCCGACGCGCGCACGCCCCACTCCCCGGTTCGCACCGCGCGGGCGATCGCCAGCGCCAGCACGACAACGACCGCCGCCGCCGTGCCCCACGGCGGCGCCGTCGGCGCCAGGACCCAGGTAAAGGTCAGCACAACCGCGAGGATGAGCAGGCTGAATCGCACCGTGACCTACAATAGTATCGAGTGCATTCCGCCGAACTCCCCGAGCAGGTTGACCAGTCGGCGCAGAGCGAGCTCGAGCGCGAGGTGGCGCGCCGGCGGACCTTCGCCATCATCTCGCACCCCGACGCCGGCAAGACGACGCTCACCGAGAAGCTGCTGCTGTATGCCGGCGCGATCGAGCTGGCCGGCGCCGTGCGCGGCCGCAAGGCGCGGCGCCACGCCACCTCCGACTGGATGGCGCTCGAGCAGGAGCGCGGCATCTCGATTACCGCCGCGGCGCTCGAGTTCGAGCTCGACGGCCGGCGCATGGCGCTGCTCGACACGCCGGGCCACAAGGACTTCAGCGAGGACACCTATCGCGCGCTGATTGCCGCCGACAGCGTCGTGATGGTGATCGACTCGTCGAACGGCGTCGAAGAACAGACGCGCAAGCTGTTCGAGGTCTGCCGCCGGCATCGCCTGCCGATTCTCACCTCCTGCAACAAGTTCGATCGCCCGGCGCGCGATCCGCTCGAGCTGCTGGACGATATCGAGAGTACGCTCGGCATCTCCGCCGCGCCGGTCAACTGGCCGGTCGGCAACGCCGAGTATTTCCGCGGCGTCTACGACATCACCAGCCGCCACCTGCTGCTCTACGAGCGCGAATCGCAGGGCCAGTACCGCGCCCCGGTGGACGTCTCGGACCTCGACGATCCCGATGGCGCGGGTCCATGTTCGCCTGCATCTTGAAGACGAAGCCGGTGAAGCGCTCGTCGGTCGGGTTCACCGGCCCGCTCTGGCTGACGCGCGGCTGCGGCGGCGGCGCCAGCTCCA
>DATNCQ010000037.1:0-73493 GCA_035571515.1 Vicinamibacterales bacterium | reverse complement strand
ACCTGCAGCGGCACGGGCAGCTTCGACTCCTCCGCCGTCGGCGCGGGCAAGACCGTTACGTCGAACAACCTCGCGCTCGGCGGCGTCCAGGCGAGCAACTACGCGCTGGCGAGCACGACCGCGACGACGACCGCGAACATCGCGGCGGCGACGGTCACGCCGGCGATCACCGCGGCGAGCAAGCCCTACGACGGCACCGCGACGGCCACGCTCACCGCCTGCACCGTCAGCGGCACCATCAACGGCGACGTCGTCACGTGCTCGGGCACCGCGACCTTCGACTCAGCGGCGACAGGCGCCGGCAAGACCGTGACGGCCACCGGCCTGACGCTGGGCGGCGCGGCCAGCAACTACGCGCTCGGCACGACCACGGCGACGACGACGGCCGCGATCACGGCACTCGGCGTGACGCCGGCGGTGACCGTCTCGAACAAGACCTACGACGGCACCATGACCGCCGCGCTCTCCAGCTGCACCGTCAGCGGCGTGCTCGCCGGCGAGACGGTCGGCTGCACGGGCACGGCGCTGTTCGAGTCGGCGAGCGCCGGCGCGGGCAAGACCGTCCAGATCTCCAGCCTGGCGCTGACGGGAGCGCCGGCGGCCAACTACGTCCTCACGTCGACGACCGCCACGGCCGCCGCGACGATCTCGCCGCTGCCGGTGACCGCGAGCGCGACGATCGCGGACAAGACCTACGACGCGACGACGGTGGCGCAGCTGTCGCAGTGCGCGGTGCAGGGGGCGGTCGAGGGTGACGTGGTGACGTGCACGGGCACGGCGACGTTCAACACGGCGGCCGCCGGTGTCGGCAAGACCGTCACGATCAGCAATGTCACGCTGACGGGCGCGGGAAGCACCAACTACGCGCTCTCGAGCACGAGCGCGGTCGCCACGGCGGCCATCAACCGCCGCACCGTGACGCCGAGCGTAACGGTCGCCAACAAGCGGTTCGACGGCACGACGACCGCCGCGATCACCAGCTGCACGCTGAGCGGCGTGGTGGGTGGAGATGTGGTGACGTGCACCGGCACGGCCGCGTTCGCGTCCGCCACGGCCGGCACCAACAAGCCCGTGACGGCGACGCTCGCGCTCGCCGGGGCGGCGGCGGCCAACTACGTGCTGAGCGCGGCGACCGCGTCGACCACGGCCTCGATCACCGCCAACAGCGCGCCGGCCCTGACCAACCCGGGCGCGCAGCTGGGCTACACGGGCGTCGCTGCGGCGCTCACGGTAGCCTCCTCCGACGCCGACGGCGACTCGCTGACGTGGAGCGCGCAGGCGCTGCCGCCGGGCATCACGCTGAATACCTCCACGGGCGCGCTTTCCGGCACGCCGACAACGCTCGGCACGTTCACGACGACGGTGAGCGCGTCGGATGGATTTGACACGACCCAGGTCTCGTTCGCCTGGAGCATCGGCTCGCCGGTTCCCATCATGGTGACGCCGCTGAGCCCGCTCGCATCGATTACAACCACGACGCCCACGCTGTCGTGGCAGGCGGTGCCGCTTGTCGAGTACTACCTGCTGCGCGTGGCCGACTCTGGATCGGATTCACCGTTCGACATCTGGTACACCCCGGCCCAGGCGGGCTGCGCGACCGGCGGCACGTGCGTGGGCATCGCGCCGCGCTCGCTGAAGGCCGGACTCGTCACGTGGCAGGTGCTGGCGTGGAACCACTTCGGATACGGCCCGTGGTCGCCGACGATTTCCGTTGTCATCGACCTGGCCGATGCGCTGGTGCCGACGCCGGCCGCGACCGCCCCGTCGGGCGCGATTGCCACGCGGACGCCGACCTACGCGTTCGGCCTCGTCAGCGGCGCGAGCTGGTATCAGCTGTCGGTCACCGATGCGCTCGGCAACACGAAGGATTTCTGGTATACGCCGACGCAGGCGTGCAACGCGTCGTCGTGCGCGGCGACGCCGAGCTGGGCGGTGGCGACCGGGCTCGCGAAGTGGCGCGTCCGCGCGTGGCGCGTGTCCGGCGCGGGTGCGTGGAGCGCCTACGTCAGCTTCGACGCGGCCGATGCGCTGCCCGGCAAGGTGACGCTGAGCGCGCCGTCGGGATCGATCACGACGACGACGCCCACCTTCACGTGGGCCGCGATGCCGAACGCGAGCTACTACCTGCTGAACGTGACGGACCGCGACAACATCACCTACGAGCGCTGGTATCGTCCGGGCGACGCGGGCTGCCCGCTCGGCACCGGCACCTGCACGGCGGCGCCGGGCATCGTGCTCAAGGCGGGCTTCGCCAGCTGGAAGGTCCTGGCGTGGAACGGCTCGGGATACGGCCCGTGGAGCGACGCGCGCGATCTGCTGATCGAGATTGCCGACGCGTTGGCACCTGTCCCGGTCACCGTGAGCCCGACGGGCACGGTCGCCTCGACGGCCGCGTCATACCGCTGGACCTCCGTCGCCGGCGCGATCAACTACCGCCTGTCGATCCGCAACAACGGCGGCGCGCCGACGTATCTCTGGTTCACGCCCGCCGCGGCAGGGTGCGCCGCTGGCGGCGAGTGCGTGGTCACGCCGGTCATCACGCTGGCCAACGGAAACGCCGAGTGGCAGGTGCAGGCCTGGACGAACAACGGCTACGGCGCGTGGAGCGCGATCGTGGCGGTGACCGTGAACATCACGGCGCCAACGGTCCCGGTCCTGATATCGCCCGTGGGCACGCTGTCGACTGCCACGCCGCAGCTGCGCTGGACCGCGTCGGACAACGCGACGCTCTACTACACGCGGGTCTTCGATTCGACGGGCCAGCGCGTCGACAGGTGGCTGTCGCCGGCACAGGTCGGGTGCGCGGCCGGCGGCGTCTGCACCTTCAGCCCGGGTGTCGCGCTCGCCAGCGGCGCGGGCTCGTGGCAGGTCATCGCCTACAACCCGACCGGCTACAGCCCATGGTCGACGACGATGACGTTCCTGGTGCCGTAGTGACCATCATCATGATCGTTGCGCTGCTGTTCGGGACCGGGTGCGCGCCGTCGGCGCGTGGCGGCCGCGAGGTGCGTGCGCAGGCGGCGCCCGCTCCCGGAAGCGACGCGATGCTCGCAGGCACGTTGGAAGTGCTGGTCGAGGATTCGAGCCAGGGCAGCCGCACCCTCTACTTCCTGACGACGGACGACATGCGCGTGGCGCTGCGATTCTCCCGCACGCCCAACGTGCTCACGGGTGCACGTCTCCGCGTGCAGGGGCGTTGGACGGCGGACGGCGCGGTGGACGTGACGTCGTTCGAGGTCATCTCGCGATGACCGGCGGCAATGGCGTCAGAACCGGTACTTTTGCCAATAGTTCGTTGATTTGGAGACATTTCTCGGCGGGGACGACGAATCCAGTGCAATTCGCGGCGACCGAAAGTCCACGCGAAACACGCGGGAATTCCGCGCCAAATGCCACGAAACGGAATCGGTGCGCGACTTTTGTCGGGTCCCGGCGCGCCCGCTGCGGATGGCGATTCCTTTGCACAATGCCGGTGCAGGTCCGGGGCTCTGGCCGCGGACTGGTACCCAAGTCCCCTACAACTTGAGTGAACCAACATGAGGCATGAGATGCCCTCTGCTCTCATCGGGCAGAGCGCTGCACTGCGCGAACTGAAGGAAGAGATCACCCGGGTCGCCCACTCGGACGCCAAGGTACTGATCACTGGCGAGAGCGGGACCGGCAAGGAGCTCGTGGCGCGCGCGATTCATCAGCAGAGCGCCCGCAACGATCGCGCCTTCGTTCCGGTCAATTGCGCCGGGCTGACGGAGACACTGCTCGAATCGGAGCTGTTCGGGTACCTGAAAGGGAGCTTCACCGGCGCCTACCGCGACCGGCCGGGCAAACTGGAGGCGGCCGACAAGGGCACGATCATGCTCGACGAGATCGGCGAGATGACCCCGCGCATGCAGGGTCTTCTCCTCCGCTTTCTCGAGACCGGTGAGGTGCAGAAGGTCGGGTCCGACCGCATCGACCGCCGCGTCAACGTGCGTGTGGTGGCGGCGACGAACCGGAACCTGGCGGAAATGGTCAGCCAGGGGCTGTTCCGTGAAGACCTCTTCTACCGCATCAACGTCGTGCATCTCTGCGTTCCGCCGCTGAGCGCGCGGAAGGAAGACATCCCGCAGCTGGTCGACCATTTCCTCGCGCGGTTCACGGGACGGACGCTTGCCGGTCCGAACGGCAACGGAAATGGCAACGGCAACGGCCACGCGAATGGAAACGGCAACGGGAATGGCCACGCCAATGGCAATGGCCATGGCAATGGCAACGGCCACACCAATGGCAACGGCCACGGCAACGGCGACGGCAACGGACATGACGCCCGCGGAGTGGTGCCGGCGACGCTGACCGTGCCGCAGAACGTCCTCAGCGTGCTGTCGGACTACAACTGGCCCGGCAACGTGCGCGAGCTCGAGAACGTCGTCGAACGGCTCGTCGTGACGGCGAAGAGCGACACGGTGGCGATTGGGGATCTTCCCGCGGAGATTCGCGCCTACACCGGCGCGCAGCCGAAGGTCATGCGCGAACGGAGAAAGACGATCGCTGACGACCTGTACCGGCGCGTCGTCCAGGAGGGCGAGTCGTTCTGGACCGCGGTCTACCCGCTCTACATGCAGCGCGAGATCACCAAATCGAACGTGCGAGAGGTCGTGCGCCGCGGCTTGAACGACGCCCGTGGCAACTATAAGATCGTCGCGCGCATGTTCAACCTGGGGGCGGACGACTACAAGCGCTTCCTGAATTTCCTGCGGAAGCATGATTGTCAGCTGCCGTTCAAGGAGTTCCGCTAGCTCTCCTGCCCGCCTGCCTGCGACGCGGCGCCTGCCACGGCGCCTGCGTGCAGGCCGGCTGGCCATCCTGATCGCCGTCGCGACGGCGTCCTGTTCCAGCGACACGCCGCCTCCGTCCTCGGGCGGCTCACCGGGCCCGAATCCGTCGGGCCAGCGGCTCTCCTGGTCGCAGGTCGCCGGCTCGCTGGCAATCGTCCAGAACTACGACTTCATCCTGTTCGTGGACGGCGTCCGCTCGACGCTCCCGGGGACCAGTTGCACGGGCATCGCGCCCGCGTTCGACTGCCTGGCGCCGCTGCCGGTGTTTGCGCCCGGCCGGCACGTCCTGGAACTGGCAGCACTCGATCGCACCAGCGGCCTCGAGGGTGCCCGTTCAGAGCAGTTGATCGCCAACACGACCGCCACGTCCACCACCATATTCGGAACCACGCGACCGCCGATCACGTCCGCCGCCGGCGAGGTTCCGGCCACGTCCGCCGATGCGGCATCCGCGGTGCCCGACGTCGCCTGTGCGCGGCTGGTGTCGACATGCTTTGCGATATCGACGATCAGCAGCGATGTCGGTGAGGTCCGGCGGCTCGCTGCCCTGCCGGATTCCCGGCTCCTGGCGCTGTCGTCAGGCGGGGTCGCCCAGGTGCTGCCTGGAGGCGATCGCGAACGCCTCCCGATCGACGCGCGTCATGCTGCGGCGGACGTCGCGGACATCGCCCTCGACCCGGATTTCCTCTCCAACCATTACGTGTACGCGGCGCTCGTGACGTCCGGGGATGACGGGCGAACGACGACCAGCGTCGTGCGTTTCCGCGAGCTGGCCGGCCGCCTTGGCGAGCCCGCGACGATCGCGGCCGACCTGCCGGCGGCCCAGGGGCCGCCAGCGATCTCCGCCGGTCCGGATCGCCGACTCTATCTCGCGCTTCCTTCCGCGGACGACCGGCGCGGCGCCGGACCGTACGACGGGGCCGTGCTGCGGTTGACGCGCGAGGGGGCCGCGGCCGGCTACGAGCGTGCGCACTCGCCGATCCTGGCCATCGGCTCCTCACGGCCGGCCTCGCTCACCTGGGTCGATAGCGCACACCTGCTGCTGGCATCGGCGGCATCCGCCGCGTCACCGCTGTCCGCCGTCCCGTTGCAGGTTTCAGAAACGTTCGCGCCGGCAAGCGTCCCGGTGCAGGGTGTCCAGCGGGTTCCGCTGACGGGTGGCATCACGCAGGTGGCGCCGCTCCCGGCCGCGCCCGCTAATCCCGGTGAAACCCGTCTGGTCGTCCTCGGGACCGCGCCGCCGGCGCTCTACGTCGCCACGATGACGACCGGAGCGGCTCCGGCCGTCATCGGCATCGACTACGTCTCGCTGGGCGGGCTGGCGCCCGTGGCGCTTGCGGTCGATGCCAGTGGCGATCTGCTCGTGGCTGCACATCAATTTGCGGGGTCGCCCGTGCAGCTCCTTCGGCTGCGAGTTGACCCGGCGCAAAAGTCTCCGTAGGGGCATCGTGAATTGGTCAAGTTTCCGGCATGGCAGAGGGAATTCCCGGTTCGCGGCGACAAAGCCCCGGCACATGCAAAAACGTCATTGCCGAGCGCGGCATCGCGACGGGGCAACCTACACATCAACAGCAGGTTACGGGTCCCACCTGCAGTTCCAGCCTCCTGCCGGGCTTCGCGGCAGTGAGATTGCTCAACTGTTACGCGAAGGTCAGAGCGTCGTCAGACCATAGACGATTGGTCGTTCACAGTACTTCGGAGGAGGCTGGGGCATGCGGTTTCGACGAATGATGGTTCTGGTCGGAGCGTTCTTGATGGCGGCGTTGATCGCTGCCGACGCCAGCGCAGCGGGATTCCGGCTGCGCGTCGAGGACATCTCTGACCCTCTCAACCCGACTGGGGTTGGCGTCGTCGTCAGCGACGGCGGTCCCGGTGATGAGAACGGGCTACCCGGATCCCCCGACGGGATGATCCAGGTCACGTTGATGCCGCTGAACAGCAGCGTCTCGTGGAGCCTGACGTTCGGCATCTCCAAGCCGGTGCTCCCGAACGCGGACGGGGTGCTCGGAGAGCTGTATCTGCAGTCGTTCAACATGACGACGACAGGTTCGGCCAAAGTGCGCCTGACGCTGGAGGACACGGGCTACGCCGGCGCGACCGCTGGCAACACGCAGAGTCTGTCCGTCAACAACAACATCACGGGCACGTTCTGCGGCGGCCCGCCCTTCGGCGGGGCAACGGCGTGCGGCGCCACTTCCGCCCTCAAGGTGACTACCAACTCGTGGATCGCCGGCGGCGACACCGTCCCGGCACTCGGAACCGAGCAGGCCTCGGTCGGCGCGCTGGAGACGATTGGCGACAACGTGGGCACCGCCACGGGCGTGCAGACGTTCAATCACACGGCGGGCGCGACGCAGACCTTCGGCGGCGACGCGACGACCACCTTCGAGAACACGGACCCGACGTATTCGCTGTTCACCCAGGTGATCCTCGATTTCACCGGCGCGGGTGACATCAACTTCACGCAGTCGACGCAGACGATCGCCAACCAGGCGTTGGTGAACCCGACACCGGAACCGGCATCGCTGATGCTGATTTCGACCGGGCTGTTCGGATTGGCTGGAGCGCGCCGCCGCTACAAGCTGGCCCGTCCTTGAATCGCCGTTTCCTCACTGATCTTCAGTTGCTCGCCAGCCGGTGTGAGACTCGCACCCCCGGGATGAGGGGGCCTCGAGTCTCGCCCGGCTTGCGCAGCTTTCGGATCTCCGCACATCCCAGTCAATCCGGACGGAAGGAATCAGAAGGAAGGTCATGACAGTGTATCGACCCGTCACCACATTCCGGAGCGCAGCTCTGGCGCTGACCGCCGTGCTCGCCGCGGCCGGCTGCAGCCACGATTCGGAAGCGTTGAAACGGCAGTACCTCTCGAGCGGCGACGCGTACGTGGCGCAGCGCAAGTACGCGGACGCCATCATCCAGTACCGCAACGCCATCCAGGAAGACGATCACTTCGGCGAGGCGCGCTTCAAGCTGGCCAGCGCCTACATCCGTTTCGGCGACGGCTCGCGCGCGCTCGCGGAATCCGTTCGCGCCGCCGACCTGATGCCCGAGGACATCGAGGCGCAACTGCAGGCGGCGAACCTGCTCCTCCTGAGCGGCCGGTTCGCCGACGCCCAGGACCGGGCGAAGAAGGTGCTGGACCGCAATCCTCACGAACTTCGCGCGACCATCGCGCTCGGCAACGCGCTCGCCGGTCTGAAGGACCTCGACGGCGCGGTCGAACAGCTCGAGGAGGCGGTCCGTCTCGACCCGGCGCGCGCGGGCACATACACGAACCTGGCGACACTCGAGCTCGGCGCCGGCAAGCTCAAGGACGCCGAAGCGACCTACAAGCAGGCGGTGGAAAAAGCGCCGAACTCGGTGCCCTCGCAGCTGGCCCTGGCGCAGTTCTACTGGCTGACCTCGCGCGCCCCGGAGGCAGAGACGCACATGCAGCGCGCCCTCGAGCTCGCGCCGCGCGACATCGTCGTCAATCGCTTTGCGTCGGCGTTCTACCAGGCGACGAACCGGCCGGAGAAGGCCGAGAAGTACTTCCAGGCGGCGGTGGAGGCGGACGGCTCGAGCCGTGCCCATCTTGCACTCGCGGAGTACTATCTGGGGGCGTCGCGGCTGCCCGAGGCCGCGGAGGTGCTGAAGAAGCTGGTCGGCGACAAAGAGGTCGGCACGACCGCGAAGGTCCGTCTCGCGACCCTCGACTACTCCGCCGGACGCGCAGACGCCGCGGGAACCGCCATCGACGCGATCCTGAAAGAGAAGCCCCAGCAGGTGGACGCGCTGCTCGTCAAAGCGAGCATGCTGTTCGACGGCAAGCACTACGACGCGGCGCTCGAACGGACCAACGGCGCCATCAAGGCCGACCCCTCATCCGCGCCGGCGTACTTCGCGCGCGGCAAGGTGCTCGCGGCGATGGCCCGGTGGGACGAGGCCAAGGAATCGTTCAACGAGGTCATGAAGCTCAATCCGCGCGCCGCGGGCGCGCAGGTCGAGCTCTCGAAGCTGCACCTGCAGACCGGCGCGACTGACACCGCGGTGACGCTGGCGGGCTCGGCGGTGGCGAGCGACCCGCGCCGGCTCGACGCGCGGATTCTGCTCGCGCGCGGCCTCATCGCGCGCGGCGATCTGCTGCAGGCGGAAACGATTCTCAAGGACGTCCTCGAGGCCGTTCCCGATTCGGCCATCGGGCACGCGCAACTCGGCTGGCTCAACCTGGCGAAGAAGATACCGGCAAAGGCGACCGCCGAATTCCAGCGGGCGTTGAAGCTCGACGCCCTGCAGATCGACGCCATCTCGGGCCTCGTCGCACAGGACCTCGCCGCCGGACGCAGGGACGAAGCGCTCGCGCGTCTGGGTGATTTCGTCGCCAAGGCGCCGGCCAACGCGGGGCTGCTGACGCTCGCGGGCCGCACGAACCTGATGGTCGGAAAGTTCGACGAGGCCGAGAAGCTGCTGAGCCGCGCCATCGACGCCGATCCGAATACGCTCGACGCGTACTCGTTCCTCGGCCAGACATACCTCCAGCAGAAACGCCTGGACGACGCGCGGCGCGAATTCGAACGGCGGGTGACGCGCGAGACGAGGCCACTCACCTCGCTGACGATGGTCGGGCTGATCTACGAGCTGCAGAACCGCACCAACGACGCGAAGCAGGCGTTCGAGCAGGTCCTGGCGATCGATCCGAAGTCTTCGATCGCCGCCAACAACCTGGCGTGGATCTACGCCGAGAACGGCGGCAACCTCGACGTCGCGCTCCAGCTCGCGCAGACGGCGCAGGCGACGATGCCCGATTCCGCCGAGGCCGCCGATACGCTCGGATGGATCTACTTGAAGAAGGAGCTGTACGGGCTGTCGATCAGCACGCTGCAGCGCGCGGTCGACCGCGAACCGAAGAACCCGTCGTTCCAATATCACCTGGGGCTCGCCTACGCGAAAAATGGCGACTCGGCGCGGGCGAAGACCATCCTGCAGGCCGCGCTGAAACTCGGCTCCAAGTTCGACGGGGCGGCCGACGCCTCCAAGGTGCTCGCGGGCCTCTGAGGCCCGCGAGACAGACAATGACGCTGAACGCATCTCCCCGCATGCTCGTCGCCGCCGTTGTCGGCGTCGCCGCACTCCTCCTCTGCTATGGAGGCGTGCTGGCGTCCCTCATGACGGTCTGGTCGACGAATTACCTGTACTCGTACGGATTCGCGGTCCCTTTCGTGGCCGCGTACGTCGCGTGGACCACCGCGCGGCGCCGTCCGATCGCGCTCGGATCGCCGGACTACATGCTCGGCGTGCCGGTGACCCTCGTCGGCATCGCGCTGCTCGTCGGCGGCCGTCTCGGAGGCCTCCTCAGCATCGAGCAGGCATCGTTCGTGGTCACGCTGACCGGCGTCGTGCTGATCGTCGCCGGACGCGACGCCGTGCGGACCCATTGGTTCACGCTCGCCTACCTGCTGCTGATGGTGCCGATCTGGAGTTATCCGATCGACCGGCTGCAGGAGCCGAGCCGGCTGCTCTCGGCGCGGATCGCCGCGTCGATGCTGCACCTGGCCGGCATCCCGGCGCTGCTGCAGAGCACCGACATCGTGCTGTCATCGCGGACCCTGGCCGTGCTGCGTGAGTGCAGCGGCGTGAATCAGCTGATCGCGCTGACCGCGATGGTCGTGCCGGCCGCCTACGTGTGGCTCGACTCGACGGGGCGGCGCATCGCCCTCATCGTGTTTTCGGTGGTCGTCAGCTACCTTGGCAACGGGATGCGCATCGCGCTGGTCGGATGGCTGGCGCTGAAGGGGCTCGGCGACGGGGACCCGAACAGCTCGTATCACCTGCTCGAGGGCCTTGGCGTGTCCTCGCTCGGGTACCTGCTCATCGGCGCCTTTTTCTCCGTCCTCTCACGGCCTTCGCCTGACACCGGCGGGGGCGACGCGCGCCCGGCAGCCGTCTCCGCCTCCGTTCGCCGGCGCCTTGCGATCGACGCTGCGCTGATCTGCACGCTGCTGCTGGGCGGAGCCATTCGGCTGTCCGCTACGCAGTCGGAAGTGAAGTTGAGCAACGGCCTCGCGACGCTCGACAACCGCGTCGGCGACTGGACGCTGGACGTGCTTGCACCGATCGCGGCGGTTCCATTGCCGGCTCTCGACGACGCGCTGGTCGGCGGCTATCCGACTGCGGACGGTCAGCGCCGGTTCGCGGACGCCGACGAGGAGCTCGTGCGCTCCTACCGGAACCTGTCGCAGTCGCACGTGCAGCTGTATGTCGGCTATTACAACCGGCAGTCGCAGGGGAAGGAGCTCTCCGGCGAGGCGAGCGAGGCGCTGCGGCTCGCCGCATCGCCCCTCACGCTGCACACCGGGTCTGAAGCCTACGACGTCAGCGAGGTCGTCCGCGAAGGGGCTGGCGGGTCGCGCGGCGTGATCTTCTGGTATGTCATCAACGGCCGCATCGTCCCCGACATCTATCGGGCCAAGGGCTACACGATCGTCGACGCCGTCACGCGCCATCGCACCAACGGCGCGGTGGTCATGATTGCATGGTCCAGCGATGCGGGGACCTCGCCGGCTTCGGCGAAGTCGGCGGCGGTCGCGTTCGCCGAAGCGCTGATCCCGGTCCTCGGCCGGCATCTTCCGTCGTAGCGCCGGTCCCGAAGTTTGCAAGAGGACTGGCATGCCTCCGAGTCGTCCACCAGGCCTCTGGTTCCGTGCGGCGCTGCTGATTGCAGCGGTTCTGGCTACCGCGCTTGCGTGGAGCGGTCTCTCCCTGAGGGACCTGCTCCACGGGCTGTGAAGCACCCCCACCCCGTCGCAGGCCCGCGGCGTTCGTAATTCTGTCGCCGGGCGCCCATTAAACCTCCCACAGGCAGACTTTGTTCATCCGCCGCGCAGGACATAGGCGCGTTCCGGAGGCGCCGCAAGGCCCCACGCTTCCGCGCCCGGAGTCGCACCACCTCCATAACCGGTTTGGAATGGTGGACTTACAACGCCCGGGCGACGCGTCTCGAATCTGGCGGTGACCTTGCACAACGGGGGGGTGCGTCCCCACAACACTGTTCACGAGATTTCAGGTTATGGAACGAGTCTTTTTCCGCGCGGCGTGTGTGGCTGTTCTCTGCCTCGGTGTGCAGGGCTCTGCAAGCGCGCAGGTGCAGGCCGGCGCGCAGGCCCAGTCCGGACCGGCAGCCAATCGACCCTCGGCGACGGCCGTGAACACGGTCGTCGGCGTGCCGCTGCCCGCGAAGTACGTCATCGGCATCGGCGACGTGCTGGCAATCGCGTTCTGGCGCGAACAGGCGTTGTCCGGCGACGTGGTCGTGCGCCCGGACGGCAAGATCTCGCTGCCGCTCCTCAACGACGTGCAGGCGTCTGGTTCCACTCCCGAGGAACTGGCGCACACCCTGGCGCGAGCGGCGGTCAAGTTCGTCGACGAACCCGACGTCGCGGTGATCGTCAAGGAAATCCACAGCCGGCGTGTGTTCCTCGTCGGCCAGGTTGCCACGCCCGGCATGGTGCCGCTCACCGGCGACATGAACGTCCTGCAACTCATCGCCGTCGGCGGCGGTCTGCTCGAGTACGCGGACCGGAAGAACATCGTGATCACGCGCACGCAGGACAGGCAGGAGATGCGCTTCCGGTTCAACTACGACGACGTGCTGAAAGGCAAGAACGTCCGGCAGAACATCATTCTCCGCCCGGGCGATACCGTGGTGGTTCCCTAGGCGTGGCCGGTACCCGCGCGTGAATCCCCGTTCCATCCGGCGTGTCGTCGTCGCGGTCCCCGTGATGATTGCGGCGTCGCTGCCCGGCGCATTCGCGCAGGCGGTCGGCCTGCAGCCTCAAGGCGGGCTCATGCGCGGCGCGGCAACCGATCCCAACGCGCGGCAGCGGCTCGACGTCTCGGTGGCGTCAACCGGCGGCTACGACGTGAACTCCGCCGCCGACCCTTCCAGCATCGGCGTCAACGGCCAGGATCCGACGGGTTACTCGACGCTGCTGCAGAGCGGCCTCGATTATTCGTTCCAGGGGCACTCGGTCACGGCGCGCGCGACCGGCAGCTCCGCGCAGCGCTACTTCCGCCCCGACGACCACGTCGTCCCCGCGTACTTCCGGAGCCTCGGTCACACGGGTGGCGTCGATCTGTCCGTGCACTCGGCGAGAACGGCGCTGCAGATCAACGCGACGGGCGCGTACTCGGGCTCGCCGTTGTACGCGCTGGTACTCCCCGTTCCGCAGGAGGGCGAGACGTTCACACCCGCCGCCTCGCGCGACGTCGCGGTCAGCGACTTCAATTCGCTCACCTACGGCACGACGGCGACGCTGTCGCACGGCCTGTCGCGCCGCAGCGCGGTGGCGGTCGGCGTCGACTGGCGGCGCACCGACACGACCGGCACGCCCGACGTTCACCGCCAGTTGAACACCTACGGCGCGCGCGGCCAGGTGGCCCATCGCATCGGCCGCAGCGTGACCACCACGGCGATGTACGCCTTCCGCGTCGGCGAAATGAAGGATTCCGACCCGCGGCTGCTGCCGTGGCGGATGCCGGAGCACCGGGCGGAGCTGGCGCTTGATTACCGTCATCCGCTATCCCGCACGCGGCACGTGACGTTGGGCGCGCGCGTCGGAGCATCGTCGATGGTGGTGCCCGAGCTGATCCCGGGCGCGGGCGCGCGGGCCCGCCGGGACAATCCGTTCTCCACCGACCTGTCGGCGGGCCTCGAGCTCACGCGCACGTGGCGGCTGCGAAGCGCCTACCGGCAGAGCGTCGATTACGTGCCGGGATTGAGCGAGCCGATTTCCGGAAAGAGCCTCACGACCACGATCGAGGGCCTCGTGAGCCGCCGCATCGACGTCTCGCTCTCGGGCGGCTACGCGACCGGCGAGTCCGCGATCAGCAGCGCGACGTCGGCGTACGAGACCTACAACGCCGAAGGCCGGCTGCGCTGCGCGCTCTCGCGGACGACCGCGGCGTACGTCGAATATCTCCGGTACTTTTACGACTCCAGGGGGACGCTCCCGCTGGGGCCTGGCGTCCCGATGCTGCTCGAGCGGCAGGGCGTCCGCGCGGGCGTGATGATGCGCCTGCCGCTCTTCTGATTCAGGGTCCGACGTGGTTCCAGGCCGAACGTTCACCATCGCAGAGCTGATTCGAATCGTCCTCCGGCGCGGCTGGCTCGTGGTGCTGCCGTTCGCCGTCGGCCTCGCGGGGGCGCCGCTGATCGCGAAGGCCGTCCCGGAGCTGTATCGATCGGAAACGCTGATCATGGTCATCCCTCAACGGGTGCCCGACAGCTACGTGAAGTCGACGGTCACCGCGAAGATGGAGGACCGGCTGCCGTCGATCAGCAACCTGATCCTGAGCCGCTCGCGGCTCGAGCGCATCATCATGGACTTCAACCTCTACCCGGACCAGCGCGCGCACGGGATCATGGAGGATGTGGTCGGGCGGCTGCGCGGCGACATCGCCGTGCAGGTCGAAGGGCAGGATTCGTTCCGCGTGAAGTACGTGAGCAGCGATCCGCAGACCGCCCAGAAGGTGACCGCGCGGGTGGCGTCGCTCTACATCGAGGAGAACCTGCGCGACCGCGCCAACCTGGCGGACGAAACGAACCTGTTCCTCGAGTCGCAGCTCAACGACGCGAAGGAACGGCTCGTCGAGCACGAAAAGAAGCTCGAAGCCTATCGCCGGCGCTACGCCGGCGAGCTGCCGTCGCAGCTCGAGACAAATCTCACGACCATCCGCAACGCGCAGCAGCAGCTGCAAGGCCTCACCGATTCGACCAATCGCATCCAGGATCGGCGGCTCCTCATCGAGCGCCAGATCGCCGACGTGCAGTCGACACCGCCCGATCCGGTGCCGGTCCCCGCGGCCGCGCCCGAACGCGAGGCGAACGCGCCGGCGTCGACCGCGCAGCAGCTCGAGGCCGCGCAGGCGCAGCTCAAGGCGTTCCAGCTGCGCTACACGCCCGACCACCCGGATCGCCGGGCGCTCGAGCGTCAGGTTAAAGATTTACAGGCGCGGGTCAAGGCCGAAGAAGCCAACCGTCCGCCGGCGGCGCCGGTTGAAAAACCGGCATCCCCCGCGGAGCTGGCGCGGCAGAAGCGGCTGCGCGACCTGCAGGACGAGCTCGAGGTGATCGACCACCAGTTGGCGGTCAACCAGGCCGAGGAGACGCGCCTCAAGCAGGCGATCGCCGGCTACCAGGCCAAGGTGGACGTCGTGCCCACGCGCGAGTCCGAGCTGGTGGAGTTGACCCGCGACTACAAGACGCTCGACACCGCCTACACCAGCCTGCTCGCCAAGCGCGAGGACTCGAAGATTGCGGCCAATCTCGAGCGGCGGCAGATTGGCGAGCAGTTCAGGATTCTCGACCCGGCATCGCTGCCGGGACGGCCGTACAACGAGGCCAAGCGGATGGGCATCATCGCCTCGGGTGCGATTATCGGCCTCGTGCTCGGTTTCCTGGTGGTCGGCTGGCTCGAATACCGTGACTCCAGCCTGAAGCGCGAAGCCGACGTCGTCCGGCTCCTGGAACTGCCGGTGCTCGCGATCATTCCACGGGTGATCTCGGACGGAGAACGCCGCCGAAGCCGGCGGCGGCTCATTGCGGCAAACCTGGCCGCGGGCATGGCGCTGCTCGGATCGATCGCCGTGCTCGTGCTGTGGCGGATGCGGATCTAGGGGCCTCGATGTATCAGCGCTACTACGGCCTGCGCGAATCGCCGTTCGAACTGACGCCGAATCCGAAGTTCCTGTTCCTGACGCCGCGGCACCGCGAGGCGCTCAGCAACGTGCGCTACGCGATCAGCGCGCGGAAATCGCTCGCCGTGATGATCGGCGAGGCCGGCACCGGCAAGACGACGCTGTTGCGCACGGCGCTGTCGCAGGACGCGGGATCCCCCGTCAAGTGGGTGTACCTGAACAATCCGCTGCTGACGCGCGAAGACTTCGTCCGGACGCTGGCGATGCAGTTCGAGCTCGGCCCCAGAGCCAGCAGCTCGAAGGCGGTCTTTCTCGACCTGTTCGAGCGCGCGCTGCGCGAGCGCCGAGCGCAGGGACAGATCTCCGCGCTCGTGGTCGACGAGGCGCAGAGCATCGACCACGCGCTGCTCGAGGAGATCCGGCTGCTCGCCAACATCGAGACGACGGAAGAAAAGCTGCTCGTCGTGATCCTCGCGGGCCAGCCGGAGTTCGCGGCGCGGCTGAACGAACCGGAGCTGCGGCAGCTGAAACAGCGCGTCGCGCTCCGCTGCGAGCTCGCCGCGTTCGATCTGGCGGAGACGGCAGCCTACATCGTCAGCCGGCTCGAAACGGCCGGCGGCACGACGCGGCTGTTCACGCGCGAATCGGTGATGGCGGTGCACGAGCACGCGCGCGGCATTCCGCGCACGATCAACGTGATCTGCGACAACGCGCTCCTCAGCACCTTCGCGCTCGGACGCAAGCAGGTCGATCGCGACATCGTGCTCGAGGTGGTGCGCGATTTCGACCTCAACGCCGCGGCAGCGGCCGAGCCGCGCTTCGACTCGTTCGACGCCGCGCCCGCTGACGGCGCGCCGCGCGCCACGGCGGCGCAACACCAGGCGCCCGCGCCGGTGCCGCTACGCGCGGTGCCCCCGCAGCGCCCGCCGGCGGTCGACCTGTCTCCTTCGGTCGAGAGCGCCATCCAGGCCGGTGTCCGCCGCCGCCGGTTCGTCTTCTTTGGCGCGCGGAGCTGAACGAGAGGCATCGGACAGAGTCATGAGTCGAGTTGATCAAGCGTTACGACAGGCGGACCATCCCGCGGTGCTCGCGCCGGCGGCGGACTCGTTCGAACCGCCTCTGGGCGGACGGTCGCCGGAGGCCCTCGACCTGTACCCGTCGGAGCCGGCATTCGAGGGAGGCGGCGCGCCGTTCGACGTCAGCATCCACCCCCCGGCGCGGGTCCCCGAGCCTCGGCGGGCGTTCGATTCCGCCGCCAGGCAGGCGTTCCGGAGCCCGCACGCGGACAAGCTCGTCACGGGCGGCAAGCTGCCGCCGTGCGCCGTCGAACAGTACCGCAGGCTTGCGGCGACGCTGCATCATCTCCAGGAAGAACAGAACCTGCGGACGGTGACGGTGACGAGCGCCGTCCCCCAGGAAGGAAAGACGCTCACCATCGCCAACCTGGCGCTGACGCTGAGCGGCTCGTACAACCGGCGGGTCCTGCTCATCGACGCGGATCTGCGGCGGCCGGCGGTGCACGACGTGTTCGGCACGTCGATCGCGCCCGGATTGTGCGAAGCGCTGCGGCCGTCGCCCACCGCGGCGCGCGTGACGGAGCTCACGCCCACCCTGTCGGTCCTGCCGGCGGGTCTGCTCCACGGCGACCCCATGGTGGCGCTCGCCTCGGAGCAGATGACGCGCTTGCTCGAGGGCGCCGCGGCGTCGTTCGATTGGGTCCTGCTGGATGGTCCGCCGGCCGCCGTCATGGCCGATGCCGGACTGCTCGTTCGCCTGACTCGCGCCGTGATCCTGGTCATCGGGGCCAACTCCACCCCCTACAAGGTGGTCGAGCGGGTCGTCAGCGAAATCGGCCGCGACAACATCGTCGGCACCGTCCTGAACCGCGTCGAGGAAGAAGTCGATGGATGGTCCGAATATGCCGGCGTCTACCTCGAGCACCGGCGTGAAACCCTCCCGCCGCGGCGTTAGGCGATCCGCCCGACAAGACTTCCCCCAAGAAATGATGAATCAGGCTGCGAAAGGTCAGGGAGTTGCGCCCCTAAAGTCCGCCGCCACGGAGACATCCCCACCGATCTGAAGCCATAAACACCACCTAACCTGTTTACCGTCAGCGACTTACAAACGAAGTTGGTCGCGGGACGAATCCTTGCTCAAGGACAGGTCGATCCCACACATCGACACGTCCGCGACGTGGGAGGCCGCTTTCACCGCCGCGGGCGCGACGTGCCCGGATTCGTCAATTCCGCTGCCAGGCCGGAGCGGGATGTGACTGAGAGGGCGAAGCTCCGTGCACCGAGTCGTTCGAGCCGCTACCCGCAGCGGCACCACAGCCCGAAGCCGTTGATCAGACCACTCCATCGAGGTTCTTCCGCCCCACGCCGACTTTTCGCGGCCCAGAGCGCGACTGTCGGCGCGCTTTCGGGCCCGGCGCCGCGCTACTCGCGCGACGAGATCAGATAAATGACTGGCGCATTGAGAGTTGAGCAGGTCGGCGCGACACCGTGCGCCATGGCGATCGGTTTGCACACTTCCTTGCCGTTCGTCCCCAAGGAGTTGCGCGCACCGATGTTTGGAATCAAACAGATTCCCTCTCTGTTCCGTCTTGCCAGCACGCAGGGTAGCGTGGGGCTCACTCCGGCGTGGAGCGTCGCGCCGCCACAACGCCTCAGGCGCGCCGCCGAGGAGCGGGTGACCGCGCCGGCCGCGATCGCCGGCGACGAATGCACGTGCGGGTTCGCGCTGGCGGGTCACGGCGCCGCCTACAACCAGGAAGCCTTCCGCTTCCTGCTCGACATCGAGCGCAAGCGCTTCGAGGCGTCGGGCGAACCGTTCGTGCTCCTGCTCATCGACCATCGTGATCGGCGCGCGGGGTCCGGCATCAATAGCGCGATCGGCGCGGGCGTGTTCGCGAGCCTGACGGGCTCCCTCCGCGACACCGACGTGATCGGCTGGTATCGCCAGGGACGCGTCATCGGCGCAGTCCTGACGCACCTTGGCGACGCGCCCGTCGTCGACGTCTCGCGCCAGATGGCCGATCGCGTGACGCGGGCCTTGGCATCCGACCTTCCGAACGAGCTCGCCCGGCAGCTGCGCGTGCGCGTGTACCAGCCGCAGGCGAGGCAGATGAATTGAGCGCGACCGCAACCACCTTCGTCCGGATCAAATATCCGAGCCCGGCCCGCGGCAGGACGCAGCGCCAGCGGCCCGTGCACCAGAACCATCGGCTGCACCTCGTCGGCGAGGAGTTGTTCCGCGGCATCGTCCTGCGTGAGCGCAAGCGTGCGGACCGCTCGAACCAGCCATTTGCCGTCGTGATGCTCGAGATGTCTGATGACGGGCGGACGAACTGGCGCCACGCGGTCGACGGGCTGGCGGCCATCAAGCGCGGCACCGACGTCCTGGGGTGGCTCGAGCGCAACCGGGTCCTCGGCCTGATTCTCCCCCGCACCGATGTCTCGAACCGCGAGGTGGGCCGCGCGCTCGAAGAGTGCGTCCGCGCGGAGCTCGCCAAGCGCCTCGACGAACCGTCGCTGGCGCGCGTGTCGATCGGCGTGCACGCCCATCGCGCGCAGCAGGACCCGGCGGAGCCGGGCGCGGCGCCCGTGGATCAACTGCTCGGCACGCTGCGGCCGCGCAGCATCCGCCGGCGCGCCGCGGCGGCCGCCAAGCGCGCCCTCGACATCGCCGGCAGCCTCGCGCTGCTCGCCGTGCTGACGCCGGTGCTGCTGGTCATCGCGGCGCTCGTGAAGCTCACCTCGCCCGGGCCGGTCTTCTTCCGCCAGGTGCGCGTCGGCGAGGGCGCGAAGCGCTTCACGATGCTGAAATTCAGGACGATGAAGGTCAACGCCGACGACCGCATCCATCGCGAGTACGTCAGCAACCTGATCGCGGCGCGCAAGGCCGGCGGCGAGGCGGCCGAGGGGGTCTTCAAGATCACCAGCGACCCGCGTGTCACGTCGATCGGCCGCATCCTGCGCAAGACGAGCCTCGACGAGCTGCCGCAGTTCCTCAACGTGCTGACCGGCGAGATGTCGCTCGTCGGCCCGCGGCCGCCGATTCCGTACGAAGTCGCGCAGTACAAGCCGTGGCACCACCGGCGCGTGCTCGACGCCAAGCCGGGCATCACGGGCTTGTGGCAGGTCACCGGACGCAGCCGGACGACGTTCGACGAAATGGTGCGACTCGACCTGCGATACGCGAAGAAATGCTCCGTCTGGACCGACATCAAGATTCTCCTGGCAACGCCGCGCGCGGTGGTATCCGGCAAAGGCGCCTGCTGACCCGTCGGTCCTCCAATCACCACACTCACTTAGGAAAGGCTCATGACTACACGCGCCCTCCCGGCGGTTGGCTCGATTGAGGTCGACCGGTCCCAGCCCATTCAGACTCGCCCGGTCGACAAAGCCCGAAGCGCCGTCCGCGTGGGCGTCATCGGCTACGGCTACTGGGGGCCGAACATCGTCAGGAATCTGAGCGGCCTCGAGACGTGCGAGCTGGCCGCGGTCTGCGACAAGAACCCCACGGCCCTGAAGCGTGTCACCCGGGCCTACCCCGGCGTGCATGCGACGACCGAGTTCTCAGAGGTCCTGCGGTCGCCCGACATCGACGCGGTGGCGATCGTGACGCCCGTCTGGACGCATTTCGAGCTCGCGAAGGCGGCCCTCGAACATGGCAAGCACGTGTTCGTCGAGAAGCCGTTCACCTCGACGTCGCAGCAGGCAGAGCAGCTGATCGAGCTGGCCGAGCGGAAAAACCTCCGCATCATGGTGGACCACACCTTCCTCTTCGGCGGCGCGGTCCGGAAGATCCGGGACCTGGTCGACAAGGGCGCGCTCGGGCAGCTCTATTACTTCGACTCGACGCGCGTCAATCTCGGGCTCTTCCAGCACGACGTCAGCGTCGTGTGGGACCTCGCCCCGCATGACCTGTCGATCATGGACCACATCATCCGCCAGCAGCCGGAAGCGGTCGTCGCCACCGGCGGCAAGCACTTCAACGACCTGGCGGACATGGCGTTCATCACGGTGTATTTCCCGGGCAACCTGATCGCGCACATCAACGTCAACTGGCTGTCGCCGGTCAAGGTCCGGACGACGCTCATCGGCGGCAAGGACAAGATGCTGGTCTGGAACGACCTCGAACCGGACGAGAAGATCCGGGTATACGACAAGGGCGTCGACGTCTCCAGCGGCCAGGGACTTTACGACCTGCTCGTCAGCTACCGCACCGGCGACGTCTGGGCGCCGAAGGTCGATTCGGCCGAAGCACTGAAGGTCGAACTCGGGTATTTCCTCGATTGCGTGCTGAAGGATCAAACTCCCATCAACGACGGCGCTGCAGGCCTGCGCGTGGTGCGGCTGCTCGAAGCCGCGGAGGAGTCCCTCAAGGCGCAGGGTCGGCTGGTTCGTCTCTGACGAACGGCGGCGGGCCACCCACGGTCCGCCGCAGATCTGAAAGCGGGTCTCGCCCGGGACCCGCTCTCGCACTCACATCGTGAACCGCTACTTATGATTGGCGTCGCCGCCTCTCCCGCGGACCTGGAGATGGCCCGGGAATTCTTCGAGCTGTTCAAGACCGCCTGGGAGCCCGCGGTCGCTTCCAAGTCGTACGACGTGGTGCTGAGCACCGATGGCCGCATCGCGGGTCTCGACGCGCGCGTGTTCCTCCTCTACGGCTCAGACGAACAGGTGACGGATCGGCAGTCGGGAATCCCGGTGACGCGCGTCGACGGGGCAATCAGTCTCACGTGGGACCGGTCGGAGCTGCCTCTCTACGGGGGCTCCGCGCAGTTCGATCGCACGACCACCGGCCCCGTGCTGACCCTCGACGGCAAGGCCGCTGATTACCGCAGCTGCACCGGCTCGCGGGCCGTCTGGCGCATCGGCTACGACCTGTTTCACGAAGTGGGGCACCTGCTCACCAACGGCCAGCCGGTCTCGCACGCCGCCGTGCCGACGCTCGAATTGCACATCGCGGTCCTGCGGCACGCGCTGCAGCAGTCGGCCGTCTCGTTCGTCGAGATTCCACCGCGCCCGTACGGGTTCGACTTCACCTGCTGCTTGACGCACGACATCGACTTCCTCGGTTTGACGCGCCACAAGTTCGACCGCACGCTTGCGGGCTTCCTCTACAGGGCTTCCTGCGGCACGCTCGTCGACCTGGCGCGCGGACGGAAGTCCGCGGGTGAAGCCGCACGGAACTGGGCCGCTGCCCTGTCCGTGCCGTTCGTGTTCACCGGGGTGCTTCCCGATCCCTGGCGTCCCTTCGACAGCTACCGCGAAGTCGAGCAGGGACGCCGCTCCACGTTCTTCCTGGTGCCGTTCAAGCATCGTCCCGGCGTGTCGCCCGACGGAGGCGTCCAGCCACAGCGCGGCGTGCCGTACGAGGTCAGCGAGATCCGCGCGGAGTTGTCCGGGCTGGCGCGCAGCGGATCGGAGCTCGCGGTGCACGGCATCGACGCGTGGCGCGACGCCGACGCCGGCCGCGCGGAAATCGAGCAGCTGGCGTCGGTTACCGGCCACCAGTCCGCGGGCGTCCGGATGCACTGGCTGTACTACGGCGCGGACTCACCGCGCCAGCTGGAAGCCGCCGGCTTTTCCTACGACTCCACGTGGGGCTACAACGACGCGATCGGCTACCGCGCCGGCACGTCGCAGTCGTTCAAGCTGCCTGGTACGCAGGGTTTGATGGAGCTGCCGCTGTCGATCATGGACTCGGCGCTCTTCTACTCCTCGCGCATGGGGCTGGAGCGGCGCGACGCGATGCAGCGCTGTCTCCCGCTCATCGCCAACGCACAGCGGTTCGGCGGGACGCTGGTCATCAACTGGCACGACCGGAGCCTCGCTCCCGAGCGGCTCTGGGGGCGTTCCTACGGTGAGTTGCTCCAGGCCATCGACGCGACAGGCGGGGCGTGGTTTGCGACCGCCGGCGAAGCGGTGTCGTGGTTCCAATGGCGCCGGTCGGTCCGCTTCATCGGTGCGAGCTCGACGGGCGTCACGGTGACCGCGCCGCCGCCGGCCGCGCTTCCAGCGGCTGCCATCCAGGTGCATCGATCGGCTGGTGGCCGCGGCGCTTCGCCGGATGTTCAGCTCTTCGAGGGCGGTTCGACGAGGGTCCACCTGTGAGAGCCGGCCGCCGCTTCGTCTGCATGATCGCCTACACGGACTACACCATCGATGCGCGCGTCCGTCGCGAGGCCGAGACGCTGGCGGCGCAGGGATTCGACGTCCGCTGCCTGACCACCACGAATGCGGACGTGCGGAAGCAGGTGACGCTCAACGGCGTCGAAATCCGCGAGTTGCGCGTCCGCAAGTACCGGGGCAAGAGCACCGCCGCCTACGTCCTGTCGTACGTGCTCTTCCTCCTCTGCTCGTCGGCGGCGTGCCTGCGGCTGCTCTTCAGGGGCGAGCTCGACGTCGTGCACGTCCACAACATTCCCGACTTCCTCGTCCTGGCCGGCCTCATTCCGCGCCTCGGCGGCAGCAAGGTGGTGCTGGACGTCCACGATTCGGTGCCGGAGACGTTCGCGACGAAGTTCACCGTCAGCTCGACGCTGCGCAAGGCGCTGCTGCTCGAGGAGCGGCTCAGCGCGCTCGTCGCCCACATCGTCATCTGCGTCAACGACCCGCAGCGCCAGACGCTCGTCGCGCGCGGCATCCCGCAGGCGAAGACGTTCATTTCGATGAACGTGCCGGATCCGTCGATCTTCGGGCAGCCGCGCGACCGCGACGCGTCCCGCCACGGCGCCCGGGAATTCAACCTCGTGTATCACGGCACGATGGCGCGGCGTCTCGGCGTGGACCTGATCATCCGCGCGGTTGCCGACGTTGAGGCACGCATCCCGTGCATCCAGCTGCACCTCTGGGGTCACGGCGACGACCTCGCGGAATTCCAGCGGCTCGCCTCGGAGCTCGGCATCGCCGACCGCGTGCACTTCGCGCCGAAGGGCTTCGCGCTGCACGAGCTGCCCGCGCGGCTGTCGCTGATGCACCTCGGGGTCGTCGGCAACCGGAAGAACATCGCGACCGACCTGATGCTGCCCGTCAAGCTGATGGAGTACGTGTCGCAGGACATTCCCGCCATCGCCCCGCGCCTGCGGGCGATCGAGCATTACTTCGGCGACGACATGGTGACGTATTACGAGCCGGAGAACGTCTCCTCGCTCGCCGACGCCATCCACCGGCTCTACCTCGACCCCGCGCGGCGCGCCGGGCAGGTGCAGCGGGCACATGACTTCCTCCGCCAGTACGGCTGGGAGCGGCAGGGCACGGAGCTGGTCAACCTGTATCAATCACTTTGTGGAGAGTTGAGCGCATGAACACATTGAAGTTTGCCCTGGTCGGCTGCGGCAGCATCGCGCGCAAGCACGCGCACGCGCTGCAGCACTACGTGGAGGGGGCCGAAATCGGCGCCTTCGTGGACCTCGACATCTCCCGTGCGCGCGACTTCTCCGCCAAGTTCGGCGCGCCGGCCTTCGCCAGCGTCGCGGACATGATGCGCGAGCTCGACGGCTCGATCGACGTCATCTCCGTGCTGACGCCGAGCGGCGCCCACTGCGCCAACGTGCTCGACCTGGTGCAGTACGAGCGGCCGATCGTCGTCGAAAAGCCGATGGCGCTGAAGCTCGAGGACGCGGACCGGATGCTCGAGGCGTGTGACGCCGGCAACGTGAAGCTGTTCGTCGTGCACCAGAACCGCTACAACCCTGCGATCGTCAAGGCGCGCGAGGCGCTCGCCGAGGGGCGTTTCGGGCGGCTGGTCCTCGGCACCGTGCGGCTGCGGTGGACCCGCGACCAGAAGTATTACGACTCCGAGCGGTGGCGCGGGACGTGGGCGCACGACGGCGGGGTCTTCATGAACCAGGGCGCCCACCACATCGACATGCTGACGTGGTTCATGGGGCCGGTGGAAACGGTCCGCAGCATGGCGGCCACGCGCCTGGTGAACATCGAGTGCGAGGACACCGGGGCGGCGGTCATCCGCTTCCATTCCGGCGCGCTCGGCGTCCTCGAGCTGACGACGGCGACGCGCCCGAAGGACCTCGAGGGGTCGATCAGCATCCTCGGGGAAAAAGGCAGCGTCGTCATCGGCGGCTTCTTCATGAACGAGCTGCATACCTGGAGCTTCGCCGACAAGCAGCCGATCGACGACGAGATTTTCGCCACCTACGGCCGCAACCCGGAAGGTCTCGGCCGCAACCACGGCGATTACCTCGCCGGCGTCGTCACCGCCCTGCGCACCAACAAGGCGGCGCTCGTCGACGGATGGGAAGGCCGCAAGTCGCTCGAGCTGATCACCGCGATCTACGAATCGATTGAAACCAACGCCGACGTTCCGCTCCGCTTCCGGGCGCGGAAGTGCCGGCTGGGGATTGCCTCATGAACACCTATCGCATCTACAAGAACGTCTCGCTCGGCGACGGCAGCACCGTCGAGGACTTCAGCCTCGTGGGCGTCGCGCCGCGCGGGGCCCAGGACGGCGAGCTGCCGACGACGATCGGCGAGCGCGCGGTCATCCGCTCGCACACGGTCATCTATGCCGGCAACGTCATCGGCCGGAACTTCCAGACGGGCAACAAGGTCAACATCCGCGAATCGAACCGCATCGGCGACAACGTCAGCATCGGCACGCTGTCGGTCGTCGAGCATCACGTCGACATCGGCAACAACGTGCGCATCCACACGCAGGTCTTCATCCCGGAATTCTCGGTGCTCGAGGACGGCTGCTGGATTGGGCCGAACGTGGTGCTGACGAATGCGAAATATCCGCTGTCGCCCGGCGTCAAGGACAGCCTCGTCGGACCGGTGATCCGCCGCAACGCGAAGATTGGCGCCAATGCCACGCTGCTGCCCGGCGTGGTCATCGGCGAAGGAGCGCTGGTCGGGGCCGGCGCCGTCGTCGTTCGTGACGTCCCCCCGGGCGCCGTGGTCGTGGGCAATCCCGCCCGCGTCATCCGGCACGTATCGGACCTGCCCTATTCCAACGACCTGGTCTCGCAAGGCCACTAGCTCGCTTCACGAGGACATCATCATCATGCACACGCTGACATCGCTGACCGTTCCGTTCGTCGACCTGAAGATGCAGTACGACTCGATCAAGCCCGAGATCGACGCCGCCATCGCCGGCGTGATCGAGAAGACGGCGTTCGTCGGCGGAAAGGTCGTCAAGGACTTCGAAGACGCGTTCGCCCGCTACTGCGGCGTCGACTACTGCGTGGGGCTCGCCAACGGCACCGATGCGCTCTTCATGGCGCTGCGAGCGCTCGAGATCGGGCCCGGCGACGAGGTGATTACCGTCGCCAACAGCTTCATCGCGACCTCCGAGGCGATCACGATGGCCGGCGCGCGCGTGGTGTTCGCGGACATCAACCCGCGCACCTACACGATCGACGTCGAGCGGCTGCGGGAGAAAATCACGCCCCGGACCAAGGCCATCATTCCGGTGCATCTCTATGGTCAGCCGGCGGATATGGAGCCGATCGTCGCGCTGGCGCGCCAGCACGGCCTCTTCGTCATCGGCGACGCGGCGCAGGCGCACGGCGCGCTGTATCGCGGGACGCCGATTGCCAAGCTCGCCGACATCACCTGCTTCAGCTTCTACCCGGGCAAGAATCTCGGCGCCTACGGCGACGGCGGGGCGATCGTGACCAACACCGAGGCGTGGGCGCTGCGCGCGCGCATGCTCGCCAACCACGGCCGCACCAAGAAGTACGACCACGACCTCGAGGGCGTGAACAGCCGCCTCGACGGCATCCAGGCGGCCATCCTCGGCGTCAAGCTGCAGTATCTCGACGAGTGGACCGAGAAGCGCCGCACCAACGCCTATCGCTACAACAAGGCGCTCCAGGGGAGCGGCGTCGTGACGCCGGCCGAAATGGACAACGTCCGGGCGGTCTACCACCTCTACGTCGTCCGCGTTCCGGCCGCCGGGCGCGAGCAGCTGCAGGCCGACCTGGCCGCGCAGGGGATCAGCACGGGCATTCACTATCCCATCGCGCTGCCCTACCTGAACGCCTACAAGTACCTCGGTCACACGCAGGCCGACTTCCCCGCGTCGCTCAAGGCGTCGGGCGAGATCCTCTCGCTGCCGATGTTCCCCGAGCTGACCGAGGAGCAGGTGAACTACGTCGCCGACAAGATTCGCGAACATGTACGAGGCTGAAGTCAACGACCGCGTCGAGGCGCCCGACACGCTGCCGCCGGGCGTCCTCGCCAGGTTCTCGGAGTATCGTGCGAGCGTCGAAGCCCGCACGCTGCTCCCCTGGGGCGAGCACTGCACGGAGTGCGCGTGGCCCGCGTGCTACGCGACGTGCGAGCTCTACCAGCCGCGGACCGACGGCGCGTGCCGGCAGTTCGTCGATGGGGTCGTCAGGATCCCGAACGTCGACGGGGCCGCGCCGTACCTGCAGAAGATCACCTTCCGGCGGTGGGCCAAGCTCTGGACGCTCGGCAACCTCCACTGCCATTCGGTGGCGTCGGCGGAGCGGATCGAGCGTCTCAACATCTACGCCGGCGCGGCGGGGCGCTTCCTGCCGCCGCTGCCCGGCGACATCAAGCCGCGCGCGCTGCGCAAGATTGCCTACGTGAGGAAGCAGCAGCTCGCCGAACGCGTGAACGGCACGGCGCCGCGACCGGATTTCCTGGTGTGCGAGGTGTTCAACCCCAACGACCGCCAGGTCACCTTGACCTTGTCCATCCGCGAACGACGCGAGGGAGCGATCCGGCGCTTCCAGCACCTCATCACGCTGCCCTCCGGGTTCTCGCGCGAAAAGATCGCGCTGACCGAGATCGAGCGGCTCGTCGCCACCAGCGGCACGTTTGAAATCGAGCTGGTGCCGAACGACGCCGAGGGGCTGACGCTCTATTTCGGCCTGATCGACTTCGTCAAGGAACGCGTCTCCGCGCGTCCTCAACCGCAGGCGCCGCTGCCGGCTGAGCGCGCCGCGGCGCCCGCGGCCACGTGCAAGTGCGTGGTGTGGGATCTCGACAACACGCTGTGGGACGGCACGCTCGTCGAAGACGGACCCGACGGCGTCCGCCTGCGCGATGACGTGGTGGCCGTGATCAAGGAGCTCGATTCCAAAGGGATCCTCCAGTCCGTCGCGAGCAAGAACAACCGTGAAGATGCCCTGGCACGGCTCGAGGCCTTCGGCCTTGCCGACTACTTCCTCTACCCGCAGGTGCACTGGCAGCCCAAGAGCGGGTCGATCGCCGCGATCGCGCGCGCGCTGAACATCGGCATCGACACATTGCTGTTCGTGGACGACCAGGAGTTCGAGCGCCAGGAAGTGAGCTCCGCCTGTCCGTCGGTGCGCACGGTGGACGCGCGCGAGGCGCATCGCCTTCCGGCGATGCCCGAGTTCGACGTGCCGGTCACCGATGAGAGCCGGACGCGGCGCACGATGTATCGCCAGGAGGAGCAGCGCTCCGAGCTCGAGCGCGCCCACACCGGCGACTACGTCACCTTCTTGAAGCAGTGCGACATCCGCGTCGAGTGGTCGCCCCTCCAGGACTCGAACCTCCAGCGCGTCTACGAGCTCGCCCAGCGCACCAACCAGATGAACTTCTCCGGCAACCGCTACTCGGTGGACGCGCTGCACCGGCTGATGGCCGATACGGGCGCGGAAACCTACGTGCTGCGATGCCGGGATCGGTTTGGCAGCTACGGGATCGTCGGGTTTGCGGTCGTCGACCTGCGGGAGTCGAAGCTCGTCGATCTGATGTTCAGCTGCCGCGTCCAGGGCAAGCGCGTCGAGCATGCGTTCCTGGCCTGGCTGCTGCGACGCCACCTGCCGGCGGGCACACGCGACTTCCTCGCCTCGCTGCGGAAGACGCCGAAGAACGCGCCGAGCGCGGCGGTCTTCCCGGAAATGGGATTCGAGGACGCCGGCGTCGCCGACGGCGTCACGACGCTGCGCTACCCGCGAACCCGCCCGGTGGCCGACGACGGCGCCATCGACATCCGGATGGAGGCGCATTGATCGCGACGGCTGCCGCGGAGCTGCGGACGCGTACCGCGAACAAGGTCCGCCGCCTGCTCGTCCATCACGCGGGCCGGCGTTCGTTCCCGCTGCGGGCCGACGTCCCGTACGTGTCCTTCACGTTCGACGATTTCCCGCGCTCGGCGTGGGTCGAGGGCGGGCGCATCCTCTCCGCCGCGCAGCTCCACGGCACCTTTTTCATCTCGATGAACCTGGCCGGAGCGGACTCGCCAAGCGGACCTGTTGTGTCGCACGACGACCTGCGGACGCTGCTTGGCGAGGGCCACGAGCTCGGCTGCCATACCTTCGACCACCTGGACGGCTGCGCATCGACCGTCGAGGCCTTCGAGCGGTCGATCGGCGCCAACCGGCGGGCACTCGAGGCGCTCGTTCCCGGCGGCCGCTTCCGGACCTTCGCCTACCCGCTCGACGGCCCGGTGCTCGACATCAAGCGCGCCGTCGGCCGGCACTTCGCCTGCTGTCGCGGCGGCGGGCAGACCCACAACGCCGGCGACATCGACCTGAACCTGCTCAAGGGGTATTTCCTCGACTGGCGGAACCAGAACGATCTCGCCGCCGTGCGCGAGATCATCGACCGAAACGCGGCCGCGCGCGGGTGGCTGATTCTCGCCACGCACGACGTCGCGCCCGCGCCGTCCCGATACGGGTGCAGCCCCGGCTTCTTCGCAGATGTCGTCGACGCGGTGGTCCGTTCGGGCGCCAGGGTCGTGCCGATGACGCGCGCCTGCGACGAGCTCGGGATCACCGCATACGCCCGGTAACCGTTCCATGACCGATCATCGTTCGACTCCCCGCTACGCCCTCATCACCCCCGCACGAAACGAGGCGGACTACATCCGCCTGACGCTCGACTCGATGGCCGCGCAGACGCAGCCGCCGGTCCGGTGGGTCATCGTCAGCGACGGCTCGACCGACGGCACCGACGACATCGTCCGCGAGTACTGCGCGAGGCTGCCGTGGCTGCGGCTCGTCCGCCTGCCCGAGCAGCGCGACCGGAGCTTTGCGGCGAAGGTTTCGTGCTTCAACGCGGGGATGCAGGCGCTCGAGGACCTGTCGTTCGAGATCATCGGCAACCTCGACGCCGACATTTCCTTCGACGCCGACTACTTCGCGTTCCTGCTCGGGAAATTCTCGGACAACCCGCGGCTCGGCGTCGCGGGGACGCCGTTTGTCGAAGGCGGCGCCCACTACGACTACAGCTTCACCAACATCGAGCACGTCTCCGGCGCGTGCCAGCTGTTCCGCCGCGAGTGCTTCGAAACGATCGGCGGATACGTGCCCATCAAGGGTGGCGGCATCGACTGGACCGCGGTGACGACCGCACGCATGCGCGGGTGGCAGACGCGCACCTTCACCGAGAAGACGTGCCTGCACCACCGGCCGATGGGGACCGGCGGCTCGGCGAGCAAGATTCGCGGCCTGTTTCGTCACGGGCAGAAGGACTACTACCTGGGCGGGCACGGGCTCTGGCAGATGTTCCGCAGCGTGTATCAGATGACGCGGCCGCCCTATCTGCTCGGCGGGCTCGCGCTGCTCGGCGGCTACGGGTGGGCGCTCGCCCGCGGCGTGGAGCGGCCGGTGTCGGCGGAGCTCGTGCGGTTCCACCAGGGCGAACAAATGGCGCGGCTGCGCGGCGTATTCGCGCGGCCCGCGCGCTGAAGGAGTTGCACCAACCATGACGGGACCGCTGCGCGCAGGCCAACCCCGGTTCGACCCGGCGACGCTCGACGACAACGGCCGTGCGATCCACGGCAGCCTTCGCGCCGTCGAGGCGTGGGTGGAGAACCACCACTACAAGGCGTACGAGCCGTTCGACGGCCTGTCGTCACCGCTGCGCCGGCTGGCCTGCGGCAACCTGCTCCTCGAGCGACTCTTCATGCAGGCCGTTCGTCAGAGCCCGATCAACATCCGTCCGCTCGTCGGCATCAAGCCGCTGCCGTCGACCAAGGGACGGGGCTACATGGCCGCGGGCTACCTCACGCTCTATCGCATGACGGGCGATGCCGTCTACCGGGCCAAGGCGATCGACTGCCTGGACTGGCTGCGCGGACACCGCTCGTCGAAGTTCCACGAGTATTCCTGGGCGAACCACTTCGATTTCGCGAGCCGCGGCGGCCGTTACAGCAAGGACGAATCGATCATCGTCTGGACCGCGCTCATCGGGCACGCGTTCATCGACGGCTACGAATGCACCCGCATCCCGCAGTATCTCGGCGTGGCCGAGAGCGCGTGCCGCTGGATCCTGGCGCTGCCGCGCGAGCGGACCGGCAGCGGCAGCTGCCTGAGCTATCACGCGATCGGACAGAGCTCGATCCACAACGCCAACATGCTCGGCGCCGGTTTCCTGGGCCGCATGTGGCAGCTGACAGGCAACCCGCAATACCGCACGGTTGCCGCGGAGGCGATGGAATACAGCTGTTCGCGCCAGCGCCCGGACGGCTCGTGGTGGTACGCGGAAGACCCGAAGTTCCACTGGATCGACGGCTTCCACACCGGCTACAACCTCGATAGCCTCAAGCACTACATCGCGGGCACCGGCGACGAGACCTACACGCCGGCCATGATGAAGGGCCTCGAGTACTACAAGAGGCATTTCTTCGGCGAGGACGGCTGCCCGGCCTACTACCACAATCGCGTCCAGCCGATCGACAGCCAGTGCGCCGCACAGGCGATCGAGACGCTGGCCAACTTTGCGGCGGCCGACGCGGAAAGCCTCGAGCTCGCGCAGCGCGTCGCGCTCTGGACCATCCGCAACATGCAGGACGCGGACGGGCACTTCTATTACCGCTGCTATCCGTTGATGAAAGCCCGTGCGCCGATGCTGCACTGGGCGCAGGCGACAACCTACCGCGGCCTTGCCCTCCTGCTGTCGCGGCTCTCGGCGATCGAACCCGCGTCGCGAAGGAACTAGATGAAAGAGATCACCATCCGGGGCCGCAAGACCGTCATCCCGTCGCTTCGCGCCGGCGACAACCTCGTCATCGTCAAGGGGAGCGCGCTGCGGATCGCCGAGGTCTTCGACGAGTACTGGGTCGAGGCGAAGCGGCTGCCGGACCCGAGCGAGGTCATCGCGCTCTGCCGGGGCGGCTCGACCCACGCCGACCTGTTCACCTTCGCGCAGCGCGTGCCCGACACGGAGCCGCGCCACGCCTTCCACCACGAGTGGGACAACATCGCGGCGATTCCGCTGACGACCTACGACCACTGGCTCGCCAAGCAGGTCACGTCCGCGACACGCCGGAACATCCGCGGCGCCGAGAACCGCGGCGTCGTCATCCGGGCCTGCGAGTACGACGAGGCCTACGTCCGCGGGATCATGGCGATCTACAACGAGTCGCCGATTCGCCAGGGCCGCCGGTTCTGGCACTACGGGAAGCCGTTCGAAGCCGTCCGGGACGAGAACGGCACCTACGCCGAGCGCGCCACGTTTCTCGGCGCCTACATCGACGGCGAGATGGTCGGCTACCTGAAGATGGTGTGGGACGAGCAGACCGCCGCGATCATGCAGATCATGTCGAAGCTGAGCGTCTACGACAAGCGGCCGAACAACGGCCTGATGGCCGAAGCGGTTCGCCAGGCGTGCGCCCGCGGCGTGCAGCACCTGCTCTACGAAAGCTTCGTCTACGGCAACAAGACCCAGAGCTCGCTGACCGACTTCAAGCGAAGCAACGGATTCGTCCGCGTCGACGTGCCGCGCTACTACGTGCCGCTGACGTGGAAGGGCGCGGCCGCGCTGCGCCTCGGACTCCACCGTGACCAGAAGGATCGCCTTCCGGCGTGGCTGCGTACCAGATGGCCCGAGCTGCGCGCGAACATGTACCGGCGGATGTACCGGTCGCAGGCGGCTCCGGCACAAGCGCGATAAAGACTCCGTCAACCTTCCCAGTGCCTGGCATCTTCGGACTCATTCTCAAGCACGGCGGCCGGAACGCCGTCACGCGTCAGCAGGACACGCTGAACATCATGGCGGCGGCCATGCAGTACGAGACGTTCTATGCGTGGCACCGCTTCGATTCGGCCGCGCTCGGCATCTCCGCCGGATGGGTCGGACCCGTCGACGATGCGGAGGCGCACGCTCCGTGGCGTGACGAGGAGTTCGGCCTGACGATGTTGACCGCCGGCGACCCTCAGCTGGACGGCGTCGTCGGACGCCCGACCGCGGTCACGGCCCGCGGCTGGCTCGGAGGGGTGGCCGCGATCCGGCGGCACTCACGCTCCATCCCGGCCGCGATGCGCGGCCTGTTTGCCGGGTTCGTCGTCGACGAGCGGCGACGCGAGAGCGTGCTGTTCACGGATCGGTTCGGCTTCGAACGGCTGTTCGTCTACGAAGGGCCGGACGCGTTCTACTTTTCCTCGGAGGCGAAGGCCATTCTGGCCGCCGCGCCGGCGACACGCGAGTTCGATCCCGACGGCCTGGCGCAGTTCCTGGCGTGCGGATCCACGCTCGGCACGCGCTCGCTCTTCCGCGGGATCCGCGTGCTGCCGGGCGGCACGATGCTGACGTTCGACCACGAGTCGAAAGCGCACCCGGACCGGTATTTCGAACGCAGCGAATGGGAACAGCTCGAGCCGCTGCCGGAGCCCGCCTGGCGCGAAGCCGTCGCCGCCGCTCTCGATCGCGCGGTCGAGCGCGATGCGGCGCAGGCGCGACGCTCTGCCGTCTCGCTGACCGGCGGGCTCGACTCTCGCATCATCATGGCGTCGCTCGACCCAGTGCCAGGGGCAATCCCCTGCTACACCTTCGGCAGCATGTACCGCGATACCTATGACGTGCGGGCCGCCAGGACGGTGGCGGGCCTCTGCGGCCAGCGGCACCAGTCGCTCGTGCTCGACGACGCGTTTCTGGCCAACCTCGGCGAGCACTTCGACAAGGCGGTCATGATCGCCGACGGAGGGCTCGGGCTGTCGGGCGCCGCGGAGCTGTACGTGAACACGCTGGCCAGGCGTGTGGCACCCGTGCGGGTGACCGGCAACTACGGCGGCGAGCTGCTTCGCGGGATCCGTGCCTTCAAGAGCACGATGCCGCGCGGCGACTTCCTGTCGCCCGCCATGGCCGACCGGGTGCGCGCGGCGATTCACGCCTTCTCGAAGGCGGCCGACGTGCAGCCGCTCTCCTTCACCCTGTTCCTGCAGGCGCCGGCCGGGTTCTCACGCTACGCGCTGGAGCGCTCGCAGGTGGCGGTCCGCTCGCCGTTCCTGGACGACGAGTTCGTTCAACTCCTCTACCGCCGCCCCGTGAATGCCGGCGATCCGTCCACGCACCTGATCGCACGCCGGCGGCCGGACCTGCTCACCATTCCGACCGACCGCGGGCTGCTCGGCCGCGGCGGGCCGCTCGTGCGCCAGACGCGCTGGCTCTATCGCGAGGGTCTGTTCAAGGCCGAGTACTGGACCGGCCGCGCCGCCTCCGCGTGGGTCGCGAGAATGGCCGGCCGTGGCGCGGCGTCGATCGTCGAACGGGCGTTCCTCGGACGGCACAAGTTCGTGCACGCGCGCCCCTGGCTGCGCGGCACGCTCGGGCAGTACATGCGCGACGTGCTGTTTGCCGAGGAGACGCTGTATCAGCTCGGCGCCTTCGTCGACGTGCCGAAGGTCGGCGCGATGCTGATGAGCGATGTGAGCGGCAGCTCGGATCATTCCGACGAACTGGACCGCGTCGTGACCGCCGCGGCCGCCGCCCGGGTGCTGTTCCGGCCGCGCACCGCATCCGACCGTCAGAACGCCGCCGGCCGTCCCGCGAGGGTGTGCATCGCATGACGCTACTTGCCCATCCGTCGATCGCCGTTCCCTCCACCGAGGAAACCGTGCGCGCCGCCGCGGTGACCGCGAACCGCGCGCGCAACGACGTCCTCGACTTCGTCAAGGGAAGCCTCGTGCTCTTCATGGTCCTGTATCACTGGACCAACTACTTCATCGTCCTCGACTGGGACGTCTACCGCTATCTGCGGTTCCTGACGCCGTCGTTCATCTTCATCACCGGCTTCCTGATTTCGCAGGTCTACCTGGCGAAGTATTCGCCGGCAGACCCGCGGCTGCACAAGCGGCTCCTCGTCCGCGGCGCGAAGATCCTCGCGCTCTTCACCGTGCTGAACCTCGTTGCCAATCTCGTCATCAAGCAGGACTACGACGGCACGCAACTGGGCGTCACGGCGTTCTTCTCGAACCTGTATCCGATCTACGTGCTCGGCAACGGGAAGGCCGCGTTCGACGTGCTGGTGCCCATCAGCTATTTCCTGCTGCTGTCGCCGGTCCTGCTGGTCCTCTCCGGCCGGCTGCGCTTCTCGCTCCAGGCCGCGGGCATCGCGGCCATCGCGGTCACCCTGGGTCTCTATTACCTCGACGGCGTCAGAAGCCTGAACCTCGAGCTCGTCGCGATTGCGATCTTCGGGCTGGGCGTGGGCGTGCTTCCGCTGGCGCAGATCGAGCAGCTGGTCCGGCAGCCGGTGCTGTTGGCGATCGCCTACGCCGGCTATCTCGCGGCGATCACGCGCTGGAACATCCCGTTTCCGCTGCAGGTGGTGGGCGTCTGCCTCACGCTGCTCCTGATTTACGCGACGGGCGTCAGGGCCGGCGCCAACGGATGGGTGCAGCGCCGCGTCATCGAGCTCGGCAAGTATTCGCTCTTCGCCTACATCCTGCACATCTTCCTGTTACAGGGGCTGCGCCGCGGTCTGCGCGGTTTCAGCCTGCAGGGGTCCGAGCTCGCGATTCCGTTCGCGCTCGCGCTGGTGGCGACCGTCCTCGGCGTGTCGTTGCTGACCTTTGCCCGCAACCGCTCCGGAGCCGCCGATCGCGCCTACCGGGTGATCTTCACCTAGCGAAACGATCCTTCGTGTCACCACAGATCGCCCTGCTCGCTGCCTACGGCCTGATTGGCTGGCTGTTGCGGCGCGACGTCAAGCGCCGGACCGGCGTCTCGCACGCCGTCTGGATTGTCGCGATGTGGTTCGCGATCTTTGCCTCGCGCCCGTTTTCGAGCTGGTTCCAGGGGCAGCAGGCGCAAACGGCCGAGTCGTACCTGGAGGGCAGCCCGCTCGACGCGATGATGTTCTTCGGCCTGATTCTCGCCGGCGCGGCCGTGCTGGTGCGGCGCAGCGTCCGGTTCGGACCGATCGTGGCCGCGAACAAGTGGGTGTTCCTCTTCTTCGGCTACTGCGCCATCAGCGTCGTCTGGTCCGACTACCCGTTTGTCGCCTTCAAGCGCTGGTTCAAGGATTTCGGCAACGTAGTCATGGTGCTGGTCCTGCTGACGGAGCAGGCGCCCATCGAGGCGATCAAGGCGTCATTCGTCCGCTGCGCGAGCGTGCTCGTCCCGCTGTCGTTCGCCTTCATCCGCTACATCCCGGAGCTCGGACGCACCTACACGGGGTGGAATCGGAACGACCTGATGTATGTCGGCGTCGCCACGCACAAGAACACCCTCGGCGCGCTGCTGTTGATCTCCTGCGTGTTCCTCTACTGGGACCTGACGACGCGGCCGGCGGCGCCGAAGAAATGGGCGTGGCTGGTGGACCGCGCCGACGCCATGATCGTCTTCCTGATGGCGTTCTGGCTGCTGCTCATCGCCGACAGCGCGACCTCGCTCTTGTGCACGTTCCTGTCCATCGGGCTGTATACGGCGACGGCGCTGGCGCCCGTCAAGCGGCGCCTCGGGAAAGTCGAGGTCTATGCGATCGTCGGCGGCGCCCTGTGGTTCACGCTCGACTCCACCCTCGGGATCTCGGAAATGATCGTCGGCAGCCTCGGGCGCGACATGACGCTGACGTCGCGCACCGGCGCCTGGGACATCGTCCTCGCCAGCGACATCAACCCGCTGGTCGGCGCCGGGTTCAAGAGCTTCTGGGCGGGCGAGCGCATGGTGAAGCTCTGGATGGTGCTCCCGCACATCGTCCAGGCGCACAACGGCTACGTCGAGACGTACCTGAACGGCGGCATCATCGGCGTGACGCTGCTCGTCGGGATGCTGCTCGTCGGCTTCTACACGATCAAGAAGCAGCTGGTCACGGGCGACGATTTCTCGCGCATCCGGCTCGCGCTCTGGGTCATCGCGCTCGTCTACAACTTCTCCGAGGCGGCGTTCAACCAGTTGAGCCTGTTGTGGTGCGTGACGCTCCTCGTCATCGTGGAGGGTCCTGCCCGGCTCCAGGCCGCGGCGATCGCTGCCCCTGCCTCGGCCGCCGCCGCCCGTGTCCCCCGCGTGAGCCGGTGGAACGGCGGCCAGGCGGCTCCTTCACCCGGGTTCGTCTATCAGCACCGCGCCACACGGCTCGGTACACCCACGCAAAGCAGGTAACCTGTGATGTACAACGTTGAAGCTGGTTCGTCTCCATCCATGGTCGATGCCGTTCCGCTTTCGCAGCGCGATGCCGGGAGCACGCCGGTGACGAAGTCACCGGCAGCGAAACGGCGCTGGCTCACGTTCCTCCCCGCCGCGACGAAAGACCAGTCGAAGGACACGGGGATGGCACTGGTCCTGATCTGCCTGTTGCTGCTGCTCACGCGCAAGCAGGGGATCTACCTCTACGCCGCGCTGGCGCTGCACGTCGTCAACATGACCGCGCCGCAGCTGTTCCGGCCGGCGGCGGCCGTCTGGTTCGCGCTGTCGCACCTGCTGGGCAGCGTGATGTCGCGGATCCTCCTGACGGCGGTCTTCTTCGTCGTCGTGACACCGCTCGGGTGGTTCCGCCGCGTGGTGATGCGCGCGGACACCCTGCAGCTGCAGGGGTTCAAACAGTCCCGCGACTCGGTCATGCACACGCGGAATCACACGTTCACCGGCAAAGACATCGAACACCCGTTTTGATCTGACTGGAGCAGCGTCCATGGACTTTCTGAAAGATCTCCTCGGCTTTTTCGGCGCGCGCAAGAAGTTCTGGCTCCTTCCGCTCGTCGTCGTCCTGCTCGGTTTCGGCGTGCTCATCGTGCTGACGAGCGGCTCCGCGATCGCGCCGTTCATCTACACGCTGTTCTAGCAGGAGGGATTCGACCGGCGTCGACGCGCGCCGCCCGGCGCGCGGGGGTGTGAGGTCTATCGAGGTGTTATGAAACAGGCGATTCTCGGCATATCCGCGTTCTACCACGACAGCGCGGCCGCGCTCCTCATCGACGGCGAGGTGGTCGCCGCCGCCCAGGAAGAGCGGTTCACGAGGCGGCGGCACGATCCCGCCTTCCCGATCCACGCCGCACGGTACGTCCTCGAGGAAGCGGGGCTGAAGTACGGGGAGCTCGAAGCCGTGGCGTTCTACGACAAGCCGTTCCTGAAGTTCGAGCGGCTGCTCGAGACCTACCACGCCTTCGCGCCGAAAGGCGTCGTCAGCTTCTCGTCGGCGATTCCGGTGTGGATCAAGGACAAGTTGTTCATGAAGCGGATGCTGCGCGAAGAGCTCGCGCAGCTCGGCGAGGGCGACGTGACGATCGCCTTTCCCGAGCACCATCTCTCGCACGCGGCGAGCGCCTTCTATCCTTCGCGGTTCAACGACGCGGCCATCCTGACCGTGGACGGCGTCGGCGAATGGGCAACGGCGACGATCGGCCACGGCCACGACCGCGACATCACGCTGCTCCGCGAGCTGCGCTTTCCGCATTCGGTGGGCCTGCTCTACTCCGCTTTCACCTACTACACGGGCTTCCGGGTGAACAGCGGCGAGTACAAGCTGATGGGCCTGGCGCCCTACGGCAATCCCGACTCGCCGCAGACGCATGAATTCGTCGCCAAGATCACGAGCGACCTCGTCGACATCCGCGAGGACGGGTCCATCCTGCTCAACATGGACTACTTCGACTATGCGACCGGACTGCGCATGGTCAACGAGCACAAGTGGGAGCAGCTGTTCGGCCTGCCCGTGCGGAAGGGCGAATCGGACATCGACCAGGCCTACATGAACATGGCGCTCGCCATCCAGCAGGTGACCGAGGACATCGTGCTGAAGCTCGCGCGCTCGGCCAGGGAGCTGACGGGGAGCCCGAACCTCACCCTCGCGGGCGGCGTCGCGCTGAACTGCGTCGCCAACGGCAAGATTCTCAAGTCGGGCCTGTTCGACGACATCTGGATCCAGCCTGCCGCCGGAGACGCGGGCGGGGCGCTCGGCGCGGCGTACGCCGTGTGGCACGTGCGCGACCGTCAGCGCCGGCGGATCCCCTCCGGCTTCGACGCGATGCGTGGATCGCTGCTCGGCCCGTCCTTCTCCGATCGCGAGATCCAGCGCACGATCAACCGCTACGACGCCGTCGCGGAGCATTACGACGACTTCACCGACCTCGCCGGCGACGTCGCCAGCCGGCTCGCCGAAGGGAAGGTCGTCGGCTGGTTCCAGGGACGGATGGAGTTCGGGCCGCGCGCGCTCGGCGGGCGCAGCATCCTCGGCGACGCGCGCAATCCCGAGATGCAGAAGAAGATGAACCTCAAGATCAAGTATCGCGAGGGATTCCGCCCGTTCGCACCCACCGTGCTCGAGGAGGACGTCGACAAGCACTTCGAGCTCGATCGCCCGTCGCCCTACATGCTGCTCGTCGTGCCCGTCCGCGAAGAGAAACGGACGCCGTTGCCGGCCGACTACAACGATCGCGCGCTCTATGAGCGGCTCTATTTCCTCCGCTCCGACCTGCCCGCGATCACGCACGTCGACTATTCGGCGCGCATCCAGACGGTCAACGAAGAGGTGAACCCGCGCTACTGGCAGCTCCTGCAGGAGTTCAAGCGGCTCACGGGCTACGGCGTGCTGGTCAACACCAGCTTCAACGTCCGCGGCGAGCCGATTGTCTGCACCCCCGAGGATGCGTATCGCTGTTTCATGCGCACCGAGATGGATTGCCTCGTCATCGGCAATTACCTCCTGGACAAGGAGCACCAGCCGGCGTTCGCCGAGACCGACGACTGGCGCACCGAGTTCGCGCTCGACTGAACGGGGGACTGTCGTGCGTCTGAAAACGGCGGCTGCAAACGGACTCGTCCTGCTCGTCTCGCTGGCGGCGGCGGTCCTGCTCTGCGAGGCGGGGGCCCGGTTGTTCCTCGATCCTGCCGACTACGTGTCCGTGACCACCGAGCGCGACGACATCCTGGGGATCCGGATCGCGCCGGGTTCGCCCGGGTTCGACAAATGGGGGTTCCGCAATCGAAGCGTCCCCTCCTCCGCGTCCGTCGTGGCGCTCGGCGATTCGCATACCTACGGCAACAACGCCACCATGGCCGACTCGTGGCCGTACGTGATGGCGCACGACACGGGACTGAGCGTCTACAACCTGGCACTCGGCGGCTACGGCCCGAACCAGTATTACCAGCTGCTGCAGACGCGCGCGCTGAAGCTGCATCCGCGCTGGGTGATCGTCGGCCTCTACATGGGCGACGATTTCGAGAACGCGTTCACGATGACCTACGGGAAGCCGCACTGGTCATTCCTCCGCCAGGGGACGTTCTCGAACGTGGACGCGGACATCTGGGAAGCGCCGCCGGACAACACGTCGACGAGCGCAAGCGTCCGCAATTGGCTGTCGCAGCACAGCATCGTGTATCGCCTCGTCGTGCACGGTCCCGTGCTCGGCGCGCTGAAGGGCTCGATTCAGGTCGGGCGCGCAGCGTCCGGGCAGGATGAATTCACGACCACCCTCGACGTGCCGGCGGCGCACATCCAGGAGGCGTTCCGGCCGAGGGCCATCCGTGACCGGCTGGATCAGAACAGCGCCCCCGTTCGCGAGGGGATGCGGGTGACGATGGACCTGCTCCAGCGCATGAACGATCTCTGCAAGGAGAGCGGCGCCAGAATGGCCGTCGTCATCATCCCGACCAAGGAGATGGTGTTCGCGGACTTCCTGCTGCGGGACCCGGCGCGGCACCTGGGCGGCGTCATCAAGGAGTCGGTGAACAGCGAGACACAGGCGCGCGCACGGCTGTTCGAGTTCCTCGACCACGCCGGCATCCCGCGCATCGACACGCTCGAGGCGTTGCGGCACGACGTGTCCAACCAGCTCTACACCCACAGCGATCGCGACATGCATCCGGGCCGCAACGGCTACCACGTGATTGGCGACACCGTCGCGCGCTTCCTCGAGGGCGCCGACCGCCAGGCCCGCCGTCAGCAGTGACCACACCATCCGTCCGGGACCGCATCTCGGTCTGCATCTGTACGTTCCGCCGGCCGGCGCTGCTCGATCGGCTGCTTCGCGCGCTGGAACGGCAGATCGCCGGCGAGGCCTTCACCTTCGACGTCATCGTCGTTGACAACGACGCCGGGCGCACGGCGGAGTCAACCGCCGTGGCCGCCGGGCAGCGCGGCATCATCGACGTCCGTTACGATTGCGAGCCCGAGCAGAACATCTCCCTCACCCGCAATCGCGCGGTGCGCAACGCGACGGGAAACCTCATCGCCTTCATCGACGACGACGAAGCGCCGGTGCCAGGCTGGCTGGCGGCGCTGCACGGGACGCTGACAGCCTGCGCCGCGGACGGCGTCCTCGGCCCGGTCATCCCGGAGTTCGCGCCCGGCACGCCCGAGTGGATTCAACGGGGCCCGTTCTTCCACAGGCGCCGGCTGGCGACGGGAACGGCGATTTCCGCGAAGGATGCGCGCACGGGCAACCTGCTGCTCGACCGCGCGATCTTTGCCGACGGCGAGCCGTGGTTCGATCCCGCGTTCGGGCGGACGGGCGGCGAGGACAGCGACTTCTTCTGGCGCCAGTCCCGCACCGGTCGGCGGTTCGTCTGGTGTGACGAGGCGGCCGCCTACGAGGTGGTTCCCCCGGAACGCTGCACGGCGTCCTACCACGTGAAGCGGTACCTCCGGTCGGGGACGCTGGACGGTGAGCGGATGCGTGCCGGGCGCCTCGCCTCGCAGGGCGCCATCGTGCGCAACGCGGTCATCTTCTGCGGATGCGCTGCCGTCGCGCCGTTCACGCTGGTGCTGCGGAAGCACATCTCCACGCGGGTCTTTCAGAAGCTCGCCTACTGCAGCGGCATCCTGACCGCGTATTACGGGTTCTCGCTCCTCCGCTACCGGGACTAAGTGCTGGGCCTCCTCAAACGTCTGTTCTCCGTCGGGGTGTCGATCGGCTACGTCGCGGTCCGCGACACGATGCGCGCGGCCGCCCGCCTGGTCAACCCCGAGCAGCCACCCGCGCCGCCGGTGGTGCTGACGTATCACGCCCTGCAGGAACGCGACGTCACGCGATTCGAGGCGCAGATGCGGCACCTGCGCCGGCGGGCGACGCCGGTCTTCGCCGACGACGAGCGGCCGCTCAACGGACGGCCAGTGGTCGCGGTGACCTTCGACGACGCGTTCCAGAGCGTGTACGAGCACGCCTTGCCCGTGCTCGCGCGGCAGCGCATCCCCGCGACGATCTTCGTCCCCACCGGATACATGGGTACGTCGCCTCGATGGATTCCCGTCGCGGCGAGAAACGGCGGGCGCGGGCGCGTGATGTCGCCCGAAACGCTCGCGGCGCTCGACGCGCGCTGGGTCAGGGTCGGCTCGCACACGGTGACGCACCCGCACCTGGCGGAGTTGCCGCCACACACGATCCATTCGGAGCTCGCGGCCTCGAAGTCGTACCTCGAGCGTCTCCAGGGCGCTCCAGTACGCATGCTGTCGCTGCCGTACGGGTCGTGTTCCTCGAGCGTGCTCGAGGAGGCGAAGACGGCCGGCTACAACCGCGTCTTCGCCAACGTACCGGTGATTGAATCGCGGCGCGACGAAGCGTTCGTCCTGATCGGGCGCATCAACGTGACGCCGGAAGACTGGCCGCTCGAATTCGAGCTCAAGGCGCGTGGCGCGTACGACTGGCTGTCGGTGGCCATTCCCGCCAAGCGCGCCCTCACAAGCCTGATGAGGCATACCCGTTCATGATTCGACCCCTGACGAGTGGTTATTCCGTTGAGGCCGGCGCCATCGCCGACGAGCGATGGTTCGAGCTGACGCGGACGTTTGCGGACGCCAACCTGTACCAGCTGTGGCAGTCAGGCGTCGCGCCGCGCGCGTTTCCGGGCGTCGGCCGGCTCGTCCTCGTCAAGGACGGAGCGGTCGTCGCGGCTGCCGAGACGAGGCTGTTCACGCTGCCCTTCACGGACATCGGCATCGCGTACCTGCGGTGGGGACCGATGTGGCGGCGCAGCGGCGTCGCGGGTGACCTCGATCACTTCCGGCAGGCGCTGCGCGCGCTCCGCAACGAGTACGTCGGCAGGCGCGGAATGATTCTCCGGCTCAATCCACGCCTGTTCGTGGAGGAGGACGCCGCGTGCGAGCGGATCCTGACCGAGGAAGGATTCTCGGCGCCGGGTTCATCGGCACAGCCCGAGAAGACGCTCGTCATGGATCTCTCGCCGTCGCTCGAGGAGCTGCGGGCCTCCCTCGACAAGAAATGGCGTAACTGCCTCAGCAAGGCCGAGCGCGGTGGCTTGACATTGACCGTCGGGACCGGTCCCGAGCTGTTCACGGAATTCGGCGGCATCTATTCGCAGATGCTCGAGCGGAAGCAGTTCGCCCCGAGCGCCGACCTCGATGCGCACCTGCGCCTGCAGGCGCTGCTGCCCGACAGCCTGAAGATGACGGTCATCATCGCGCGCGCCAACGGCGAGCCGTGTGCGGGCGCCATCGTCAGCGGGATGAACGACACGGCCCTGTACCTCTTCGGCGCCACCAACGAGCTCGGGATGCGGACGTCTGGTTCGTATCTCGTTCAATGGGAGGCGGTCAAGCTGCTGCGCGAGCGCGGCGTGCGCGAGTACGACCTGCACGGCATCAACGCCGCAGCGAACCCGGGCACGTACACCTTCAAGAAGGGCCTGGCCGGCCGTGACGGGCGCGACGTGACGTTCGCCGGCCGGCGCCAGGCCCTCGACCCCTCCATCGTCAGCTCCTTCCTGCTGCTTGGCGAGAAGGCTCGCGCAGCGCTCCGCAGCGCGCGTGGCGGCCACTGGCGGACGCTCGCCGGCGCGTGGCTCGCCAGCCCGACCCCACCTCGCGCCTAGCATCCGCGGTCCCTGCAGCGCACGCCGAGCGGAACAAAGTCGCGGCGGGAGGAGACTTTCCCGCGCGAAGCGGCGAAGCACGCACCCGTATCGTGGTGAGTTTCTTGCTTCGTTCGCGTGTCATCCAGGCCTTTTTTCAGCGGAAAAACCAGCGATGAATCTGTATGCCGGTCTCGGCGGTGTGGCCCGTAACGCGTGCGTCACGCTGTGTACGGACGATCGAATCCTGGGCATCTGCGAACAGGAGCGCGTCACCCGCGTGCGGGGCGCCGGCTTCAACAGGACCGGCCTGCCCGACGAGGCGCTCGACGAGCTGCTGCGGCGCTCGGGACGCCAGCGCCGCGACGTGAGCCTCTACGCGGTGGCCGAGGCGCTCTCGCCGGCCGCGGCCCTCGAACCGGCACGGCTCGATCATCACTTTGCGCACGCCTGCTCCGCATTCCTCCCTTCAGCATTCGAGCGCGCGACGATCGTCGTCTGCGACCACGAAGCGCCGCACGTCAGCGTCTGGGAGGGCGACGGAACGTCGGTGACGAGGGTGGACTGGCCGTGGACCGGTCCCGGTTTCGCCGACCTGCTCAGCGGATGCGCGGAGGTCTTCGGGTTCGTGTCGGCCGGCCGCGAGCAGCGCCTCGAGGCGCTGGCGCGGCTCAATCCCGGCGGCCGCGACGAGCGGCTCGAAGGATTGTTCGTCCTCGACGGAGATCGGCTGCATTTCCAGAACGGCTGGCAGACACGGATTCGCGGCCGCATCGGTCCGGGCGCGTCCGTCGATGCCGCGGCGACGGTGGCCGGCACGCTGCAGGCGCAGATCGCCGATCTCCTCGTCGAATTCCTCGCGCGGGTCAAGGCGCATCTGCCCGGCAGCACGCGGCTCTGCGTCGGAGGGAGCCTCTTCTACAACAGCAGCATCAACTCGAGGGTGAAGCGCGGCGCCGGCTTCGACGACGTGTTCGTGCCGATCAACCCGGGCAACGCGGGACTGTCGATCGGCACGGGCTTCCACGCGAGCGATCATGGGCGCCAGCCCGTTACACCGTTCCTTGGCCCGTCCTACGGTCCGGAAGAGATCAAGGGAACGCTCGACAACTGCAAGCTGCGCTACCAATGGGCCTCCGATGCCGAAGCGATTGCCATCGCAGTCGATTCGCTGCAGCGCGGCCGTCTCGTCGCCTGGTTCGACGGCCCGATGGAGTGGGGCCCGCGCGCACTCGGCGCACGCTCGATCCTGGCGAACCCGTTCTCGCCGTACGTGCTCGAGAACCTGAATCGCTTCCTGAAACAGCGGGAGCCGTGGCGCGGCTACGCCCTCAGCGGCCTCGACGCGTCCGTGCGCGAGCATTTCGACGGTCCGCCCTCGTCGCCGTACATGGAGTGCGACTTCACGCCGCGCGATCGCGGCCGGTTCCGTCACGTGCTGCCAGGTCCGCACGCCGACGTCCGCGTGCACACCGTCGGCGACGCCGAGCCGCCGCGGTTCCGCCGGCTGCTCCAGGCCTTCGGCGAAGCGACGGGCGTTCCCATTCTCGTCAACACGTCGTTCAACGGATTCAGCGAGCCGATCGTGTGCAGTCCGCGCGACGCCGTGCGGGTGTTCTACGGGTCGGGCGTCGACACCCTGGTTCTTGGCGAGTTTGTCGTCACCAAGTAGGACGGCGGGCCGGAGCGGCCTTCTGCTGGCGTGCGGCACGCTCTTCATCTGCGTGGCCACGCTCTGGCCCTTTACGTTCGAGTTCCGGCCGATCGACTGGCGGCAGTTCGTCGGCGCGTTCGCCGTCGAGCCCAGCACCCTGCTGGACCTGCCGCGCAACATCTTCCTGTTCGTCCCCTTCGGCATGGGCGTCGCGTGGTTGCTGGACGCCCGCGGGATGCCGCAACGCGTGAGCCTTGCGTTGACGGCCGCCGCCGGGTTGGCGATGACCGTCTCGGTGGAATCGCTCCAGGTATTCCTTCCCGGCCGCACACCCAACGTGTCGGACATATGGAGCAACGCCGGCGGCGCCATCGCAGGTGTGGCGGTCCTTCGTGCCGCGCCGCGCGCGTTCGCGTGGCTGCGAGCGATCGCAGTCCGCGTCCCGTCGCTGACGGCCGCGGCGATGGTCGGTGTCAACGTCGCGCTCGCCGTCATCACCTCCTGGGTGCTCGCGAGCGGGGTCGTCAGTCAGCCCTTCGGAACGACGACGCCTGCCATCGTCGACGGCGAAGGCGTTTCCTCCGGCGCCCTCCGCGATGTCGTCGTCTTCAACCGTGCGGCGAGCCCGGACGAGAGGCGGCAGTTGCTCGACGACCAGGTCCCCAGCGGATTGCGCGATTCGCTTGTTGCCACACAGGGGGATGCTGGCGCCGCCCCGACGCAGCGAGGCCGCCTCGACTCGTCGTTCACGCTTGCGTTGACGCTCGACCGCGTCGACCGCGCCCCGGCCGGCCGCGCGCCGATGCTCGCGATCGCCGGCGCCGATGCCACGCAGCACCTCGCGATCGCCCAGGACGAGACGCGCATGGCGCTGCGGTGGCGTTCACGCTTCGACCGGGAAGGCGCGATGCGCACGGAACTCGAGTTCCCCGGCGCCCTCGACCCGACGACGCGGCCGCGCCGAATCGTGATCAGCGTGCGCGGCGTGACGGCGTCGATTCGCACCAGCGACGGCGCGGGTGACGGAGACATCCTGCTTGGCCCGGAGGCCACGCTGTCGGCTTTGCTTCGGGAGTCGGATTACTGGCCGTTGACGCTCCGGCACACCGCGTTCTGGCGAGCCCTCGTCACATTTGGCGGTATCGTGTTCGCGGTCCCGGCCCTTCTGCTCGGCGCGGCGCTTCGCCGGCGCCACGCCGGCGTTGCGGCCACGTGCGGCATCGTGCTGCCGGCGCTCTGCTGCGAGGCTGTCGTTGCGATCCACGGCGCGTATGCGCTGCGAGCGGCCGCCATCCTGACCGGCATCGCCGTGACGGCGGCGGGCTTCGCCGCGGGCAGGCTCGTGTCTCGCCGCTGTGGGCTCGACGACTGGACCGAGGTGCGGGCTACCAGCGTGGCGGCGCTCACCTCCGCGCGCCGTCAGTCGACCGCGTAGGTGTTCAGCTCGGGCACCGGTTCGAGCAGGAGCGGCCTGGCGTGAAGATACGCGGTGGTGCGCCGCTTCTGATCGATGTCGCGGTAGACGCGCTCGACCTGTTCGGCCGTGAACCCGAGCTGCGCGGCGACCTCCGATGCCGGCAATCCGTGATTCTTTCCCCACAGGATGAGATCGAGCTGCGAGTAGTGAACCGAGAAGTAGAAGTCCTGCTGTGACTGCTCGAGGCTGTAGGTATCGGTCGTCGGCTCGCGGTTGAGAATCTCCTCGGTGACCCCGAGGTGCCGCGCGAGCGCGTAGGTCTGGGTCTTGTAGAGACTGGCGATCGGCTTGACATCGGCCGCGCCGTCGCCAAGCTTCACGAAGAACCCCTGGTCGTACTCGAGCCGGTTCGGCGTGCCCGCGACGGCATAGACCAGCCGATCCGCGTGGTAGTACTCCATGACCTTGCGGCACCGCTGCTTGAAGTTCGTCGCCGCCACGATCTGCAGGTAGGCGTCGGCGGTCAGGCGGATGCGGCGCTGCTCACCCCCGCCGCGCGGCTCGATGACGACGTAGAAGAAGTTCAGCACGTCGGTCCCGAGCCGGTCGCCGTGCATCACGATCTTCCAGCGCTCCTCGCCGGTGAACTCCGGGTACACCGAACGCACGGCTTCGTCGCGCGCGGCGTAGCACCCCGCGGCAGCCAGCATCGGGGCGATGTCGTGCACGAGGAAGGTGATCCCGAGCGCGTTCGCAAGGTCCTGCCCGAGCCTCGTGCTCTCGGGACTCGAGTCGCGCTCCGGCAGCATCAGCCCGAACACGCGCCTCGGGCCGAACGCCCGCACGGCCAGCGCCGCCACGCACGCCGAATCGATCCCGCCTGAAATCGCGACGACGAGACCGCGTCGCCGCAGCTTCCGTTCCACCGCCTCCCGCAATGCCGACGACAGGCGTGCCGCCGTCTCTTCCAGGTCGAGCGTGATGGCGGCTTTCAAATCGATCGGATGTGCCAACTATGCCTCGGGTACGCAGTCTGCGGTCTCGGCCAGCCGCCGCGCCCTCTCCTGCAGCTCGGAGCGGCGCAGCTTTCCGGCCGGCGATTTCGGAAGTTCGTCGAGGCGAACAAGGCGCCGGGGCACCTTGTAGGCGGGAAGCTGCTCCGCACAATGACGCCGCAGCGCGGCGTCGTCCGCCGGCGTCGAGAGAACGACGAACGCCCAGACGGCTTCCCCCGTCAGCTCGTCCGGCGCGCCGACGACGCACGCGTCGGCGACTGCCGGATGCGCCTTCAGCCGTCCCTCGACTTCTTCCGGCGCGAATCGATAGCCCGCGACCTTGAGCATCAAGCGTTTCCGCCCGACGTGGAAGAAGTACCCGTCCGCGTCGCGGCGAGCCAGGTCACCGGTCCACAACCAGCCGTCCCGGAGAATGTCCCGCGTATCCTCGGCGGCGTCAAGGTAGCCCAGGCAGACATTCTCGCCACGGGCGATCAGATTTCCCACCACGTTCACGCCGGCGTCGCCGCCTTCGTCGTCGACGACGCGCAGCTCGACGCCGGGGATGGCGACCCCGATCGAATCCGCCTTCTCCTCGAATCGCTCGGGCGGAAGATACGCGAGCCGGGCGGTCGCCTCGGTCTGTCCGTACATCACGAAGAATTGCGCCGGGGCAACGGCGTCGCGCACCCAGCGGCGGATGTCGGTGGCCAACGCGCCGCCGGCCACGGTCACGTAGCGGAGTGACGGCATCGGTACGCTGCGCGGATCGCACTTGCGGTGGAGCAGCTCGAATGTCAGCGGCACCCCTGCAAAGCCGGTGCAGTTCTGCGAGCCGATAGCCTCGAGCACGACGCGCGGGTACATGAAACGCGCGTCGAACAGGATGGAGCCGCCGCACCACAGGTGCGTGTTGAGGAGCGAGCGCCCGTAGCTGTACGAGAGCGGAAGAATCGACATCACACGATCGGCCGGCGTGAGCTTCAGGTACTCGACGATCGATTCCGTGTTGGCCGCGATGTTCCGGTAGGTCAGCAACACCCCGCGCGGCTCGCCGCTGCTCGCCGACGTGAACAGGATCAACGCCACCTGGTCGAGCGATCGCGCTGGACCTGACTCCCCGTCCGCAACCCGGTCGTCGACGTTCGGCTCCAGCGTGAAGGCTTCCAGCGTCTCGACATTGGCAGGCTTCGGCACCGAAGTCGCGGCGCCGGCCATCCACACGGCCTTCCACGCCAGGGACGGCGCGTCGAGCGCGGCAAGGTCCCGCGCATGCACGAACGCGTGGCGCGCCCTGGTCGCGCGCGCGATCTTGCCGATGAAATCGGGACCGTTGTCGCGGTTCACTTCGACGAGGCATGCCCCGGCACGCTGGATGGCGAATCCGGCGACCACCGAAGCCACCCCCGCGCGCAGCAGGTTCAGTACGTAGTCACCAGGTCCGACGCCCCGGCTCCGCAGGGTCGCGGCGACGCGCGCGATATGCGCTGCCAGTTCGCGGTAGGTGATCCATTCAGACGGCGAACCGACGGCCGGAACGTCGGGCGCGACGCGCGCCCACTCCCGGATGCGCTCATCGAGGAATCGTGACATCTTCCGGCGCCGCTGTTCCCGCGTTGCACGCGTCGCGGCTGACAATCCGCACCGCGCCGACGGCCGAGTGGCTCGGCGCGTCGGCGCGCATCACCTGCCCATCGAGCAACTGGACGGACGCGATGGCCATGAGCGCCATGCTGTCGGATTCGCTCGCCGGGCTCGACCGTGCCGCGAGCTTGTCGTGGAGACGCTTCACCTTGATCGGATCGAATACCCCGACCGCCCGCAGCGATTCCGGGTTGAGCGCCTCGCTCACCCATTCCGGCGCGCCGGGCCCCGTGAGCGTTTCCGCAATCGGCGCGCGGTACGGCTTTTTGGGACGACCGACGACGTCCCTCGGCACCAGGGGTCGAGCGACTTCCTTCAGCACGTGCTTCTCGCTCAGCACGCGCATCTTCACGCTGTCCGGCAGGCGCGCGGCCAGCTCGACGACACGGTAATCGAGGAACGGGAAGCGCCCTTCCACCGAGTTCCCCATCAGCATGCGATCCCCCTGCGCCGAGAGCAAATACCCCGCGAGCAGCGTGTGCATTTCGAGGTACTGCGCGCGCGCCAGCACCCTCCAACCGGTAAACCCCGCCGGCGCGCCGGCAAGCAGCGCCTGCATCGGGTCGTACGCAGCCGTGGCTTCGATGAAGCCGGGGGTAAAGAACCGCCAGATGCGGCTGGTGGACGTCCAGCGAAGCAGATGGGAGAAGCCAGCCTGACCGGGATCGTCGAGCCCGATGCCGTAAAAACCGCGAAGCAGGGTCGCGTTCAGGTCGGACAGCCCCAGGTACGGATACAGGCGCTGCAGCGGCAGGTGCCGCCAGGTCGATTGCGGATTCCGCGCCCAGAATTGCCGGATCTTCGTTTCCTGGTACAGCTGATATCCCCAGAAGCACTCGTCGGCGCCTTCCCCGGTCAGCACGACCTTCGTGTCGTGCGAGCGCACGAGCCGGCTGAGCGCCAGCAGCGGCGCGGGGGCCGAGCGGACCACCGGCTGTTCCGCGAGGCGCACCATCTCTGGAATCAGCGTCCCGATGCAGGCGTCGTCGGCGAGCAGTTCGTGATGGTCGGTGCCAAGCGCCGAGGCGACCGATCGCTGGAATCCACTTTCGTCGTAGCGCGACTGCGAAAACGCCACCGAGAAGGTCGCGAGGCGTGAGTGTGCCGACCGCAGGCGGCGCTGTGCGAGCGCGCAGATCAGGGTGCTGTCGAGGCCGCCCGACAGGTAGGCCGCGACGGGCACATCGGCTCGCAACCGCAGGCGGACGGCGTCGTCCAGTAATTCCGCGACCGCGTCGCGCGCTCGCGCCGGCGTCATGGAGTGGTCCACGTTGGCGTCGGAGAGGTCGAGCGTCCAGTAGCGGTTCACGCGAACGCGATTGTCGACGACCGTCGCGTTGCACCCCGGCGGCAGCGCCGTCACGCCCGTAAAGCTCGTACGCGGCGCGACCGGCGCCCACAGCGAGGTGGCCTCCTTGATCGCCAGCGGATCGAGGGACGGCCGCACGAACCCGCCGGCAAACAGCGCCTTGGCTTCGGATGCGAACGCCACGCCCGCGGAGGTCTGCGTGTAATACAGCGGACGCACGCCCACCCGATCGCGCGACAGGTGCAGCGTGCGCGAACGAGGATCCCAGAGCCCGAACGCCCACTGCCCGTTGAACCGTTCCACGCAGCGCATGCCCCAGCGGAGGTAAGCCGCGAGGATGACCTCGGTGTCGCTGTGAGTTCGGAACGGGTACGGGTCCAGTTCGCGGCGCAGCTCGATGTAGTTGAAGATTTCGCCGTTGAACACGACGAGCGCGCCGGTCTCCGGATCGCGCATCGGCTGCTGGCCGCCGGCGAGATCGACAATCGACAGGCGGGCATGTCCGAACGCAACGCCGTCGGCGACCACCGCGCGCTGCGCGTCGGGACCCCTGTGCGAGAGCACCGCGACCATCGACGTCAGCCGGTGGCGGGCGGTGTGGCCCCCCTCATCGACCCCCGGACGGACGGTAAATCCCGCGATGCCGCACATGCTTCAGGATAGCCCGGCAGAGCATGGTTAGCCTCGCCCGCCGAGCTGGAACGCGCGGGCTGCCCCGCCCGACGCTCAAAAGCTGGCGCGGCTTACGTCACAACGCGGCGAGCAGGACTCCGGCGCTGAGGACGCCGACGACGTAGCTCAGGGGATCGCGAAGGGCCTCCACCAGCGGGTCGTCGTGTGTGTCGCGCCGGCCGGCTCGAAACCAGGTGCGGCTCAACCAGTACAGCAGCAACGGACAGAGGAACCACAACACCTGCGGCCTGTGATAGAGCGCCGAGACCTCCGGGGCGTTCACGTAGAGGGCGAGCACGAGCACCGCCATGTAACCGGCGGTGGTGCCGACGCTGTGCATCCACAGACCGTCCTGCGGCGTGTATCCGCGACCTGGGATGGCCCCGGCGTTGGCGGTCACTTCTATGTACCGCTTCACGAACGCAAGGCTCAGGAAGAGAAACATCGCGAACGCCAGCAACCAGGTCGACAGTGGAATCCAGGCTGCTATGGCGCCCGCCAGCAGCCGGACGACGTAGAGCGCAGCGAGCACGAACACGTCCGCGACCGGCTCGCGCTTGACTCGCGTCGAGTACGCCATCGCCACCGCGATATACAGCGACACCACGAGCATGACCGCCCACGAAATGGCGGCCGCAGCGATCGTGAGCGACGCCGCGACGAGCACGAGGCTCAGAACGAAGCCTGTGGGAATCGACAGCTCACCGGCCGCGAACGGACGCTGTCGCTTGCGGGGATGGCGGCGGTCCGCGTGAATGTCGAGCATGTCGTTGGCGACATATATCCCGGAGGCACACAAACAGAACGCAACCGCGGTCAGCAGCGTCGACCGGAATGCGGCAGCGTCGAAGAGACGGTGTGCGGCGACGAGCGGGACGAATATCAGCAGGTTCTTGACCCACTGATAGGGCCGGATGACGCGCAGGATCGGACGCAGACGCGGAGGCTGCTTCACGAGCACGGACTCGATCGGCGTATGCCGCGCGACCCGCTCGAGCAGACGCATGGGCGCGGCGACGATGATCGCCCGGCCAGCGGCGACCCATGACGGCTCGTCGACCCAGTCGTTTCCGAGGTAATCGAAGCCGCGTTCTCCGAATCGTTCCGCCAATTGCGCTGCCTTTACGGAACCACGCAGGTTCCGCTGGCCGTCACTGGCGAGGACGTCCGAAAAACATCCAAGGTGCGTCGCAACCGCCCGCGCATGAATTTCGTCGGCGGCGGTCGCCAGTACCAAGGCTCTTCCCTCGGAGCGGGAACGCTCGAGATACGCGAGAACTTCCGGGCGATACGGAAGCGTGTCCGGGTCCGGTATCACGTGGGTCGCGATTTGGCGCTTGAGATGGGCGCGGCCGCGCAGCAGCCATACGGGCAGCCACAGCAGCGCCCAGGGAGCCGTCTTGCACAGGAGGAGCACGGACTCCCACATGACATCCGCGGCAATCAGCGTCCCATCCAGATCGACGCAGACGGTGGACCGTTCTCCGAGTGCGAACGCAGGGCGATTCACGCCGCTCAGCGGTGCAAATCGCAAGCCCAGCCGTAGTGTCTCGAAGCGGCGGTCCGGGCACGGAAGTCCGCCAGAGCGACGACAAGAGTTCTCTATCGGGGCGCTGTCGCGGCGGGCCTTCGCCTCTTCACGAATTCAGGCGCTTCCTTGAGGCACGTGCCCAGAATTGCAAACGACTGCAGCAGTGCGCGCATGCCGGTCTTCCGGATCGTGCCCTCGTCGTTGCCGACGTCCCGATACCCGTTCTCGTCGGCGGTGACGCTCTCCCAATTCCGGAACAACCGGCCCCAGACGCTGCCAAGCGCCTGGCGCATGATGCGCTTCGCATACATCGGATACCAGAAGCTGTCGTGATACATCACGCTCGCGGCATACGCCCAGGGGGCGAGCACGGTCTTCAATGACCACTCGATGGGCCGCTTCATCGGGCCCCAGTAGATCTTGTGCTGCATGCGCGAGGCGAACGTCATCTTCTTGAACGGCCCCACGAAATGCCAGTTCTCCGACCCTGCTGCCTGATCCCCGACGATCTCGATGTCCCGCGGATCGCCGCAGCCGAGACCCAGATCGTGAGCCATGCGAATGAACTTGATCGAGAGCGGGTCGAACCCCATCAACCTGGCGGCCACCGCATCGATCGCCACCTGGTCGGCGCTCGCTAGGATCACGTTCTTGACGTAGGGCACCATGCAGCGCGGGCCGGGACCGTCCCCCGCAAAGGTGCCATCCATGACTGCGAAGACGCCGCGATGGATCCGCTGCTGAATCATCAGCAGGTCGACGAGCGTTTCGTGGATCACCGGATGCGTCCAGTGGCGGTGCTCGTTCAGAAGCCCGCCGAAGGCGTTCTTCATCGCGCCGGTCGTCGTCGTGAAGACGTGCGTCTTGACGGTCGGCAGGTGGATGATGTTCTCGCCGATGAAGCGCCGCGGGATCATGAACCCCTTGGGGTAGACGTCGTTCAGGCACGTGAACTTCTTCGTCAGATCGCCGACGGCGTCGCGGATGTTGATCCACTCTTCGCTCTCGTAGATGTGGATGTTCCGCAGCCCGTGCGCGTCGATGACGTTGACCTGCTTGTTCTCGCGTTCGCCGAGGCGCGCGTCGATGACCACGGTGCGGTTGTGGCACGCATGGATCAGCGAGGGATCGTAGCCGTCACGTTTCAGGCTGCGGATGACCCCTTCGAGCTGCCACGGCGTCGTCGAGCTGCCGGGAAAGAAGAAGTGCCAGGAGATGTTCACCTTCAGCGCGGTATCGGCGTCCCTGGCGATGACATCCTGGTATCCCGCCAGGTTCATGACCGCGTGATAGTCCTTGAGCACCGTCGCGGGCGTCGTACGAAGAATGGCAACGCGGGACCTGGGCATTCGTGCAATCACCTATTTTTCTCTTCGGGCCCATCGGTCCGCGGGGATAGGGGCTGCGATCAGCTGGTAGCCACGTACCCCGTCGACAGGCTGGTGGCCCCAAGCACGGTCTTCCGCGCGGCCATCACAATCGTCAGGGCCACGGCGGTGGTCACAATCGGCGGCGGAAGCTGGAGATCGAAATACCTGACAAACAGGTGCGATCGGCCGCCGCTGAGGATGAGCACCAGCAACGGAAGCACCATCCAGCTGGATCTCAGGCGATAGGCGAGCAGAGCGAGCGGCGTGTAGATCACGAGATCGTACGCATGCAGGGGCATCAATGCTCCCGCGACAGCCATGACAATGCTCGCCTGCCACAGCGGATCGTGCAGTACCGCAGACGCCAGGTGGCGTCGGCGCATCACTGTCAGCACGATGAGGAGGACGATGGCCAGAAGAGGTCCCACCGTCATGACCAGCGGCTCCGGCAGGTACTGCGCCGCCAACGCGGGAATATTGAAGTACTGGTCAGGCTGGTTGAATTCGAGTTGCGAGTGAAGCGTCATGACGCGCGACAGGTCCGCATGCACGTGCTCGAGCCCCGATGGCAACATCGACACCACCGCCACGCCACCCGCTGCGAGCGCGGCCAGGCTTATCCCCCTGTGACCGCCATTCAAGAAAATGTAGAGAAGCGGGAGTAATCCGAGCTGTGGTTTAAGCGATGCGAGATACCCGAAGACGATCAGCCATCCCACTCTTCGGTGATGCCACGCCCAGAACGCTCCGACGACACCGAGGAGCGGCACGATCGTGAGCTGGCCCTGAAAGATCGACTGACGCACGGCCACGTTCAAGGTCGCCACCGCGAGAAACACCCACACCGCGGGCGTAGTCGCCAGAAGCCGACGGACGTCACCGGTCAGAAGCTTGATCGAGAACACGCACGCGCCCACGTACGCGAGCACGTTGACGCCATCCCAGAGCCGCGAGGCAACGGGCCAGGGCAACATCCCCAGTAACGCCGCGATCGGACCCCAGTGCGGCGGGTAGACGAACGGCATTGGCTGCACGATGTCGGCGACTGGTCGCACGGCAGCCCACTCGGCATTCCACCGTTCGAACTCGTACGGCGACAAGCCGGACAGCCACGTCCGGCCGGCCGCGTACAGGAACGACGAGTCATTCCAGCCGCGGATGAACGTTCCAATCGGCCAGAACGCATATAAACCCGCGACGGTGGCAAGGCCTATGGCGAGCGGCCAGCGCCACCGTTCGAGACGACCGCGAAGTGCGAGCCACGCCGTCTTCGGCGCACGAGGGAGCGGAGCGTTCGCGGCCGCCCCGCCCGGACCCGCGAAGACACTCATCGGGTGCCTGTCAACGCGCAACGGCTTCCGCCACGGTCGCCTGGACCGGATGCGGTCGTGAGTCCAATCGCTTTGCCACTCGTCTGGCGGTCCAGTCGGAGCCGCAGGCGAACCGCATCATCGGGCCGAAGCTGTTCGCGGAAGCCGCGCCCACGAAGTAGAGGCCAGTGACCGACGACTCGAAGTTCGGCGAGAGGATGGGCGTGGAGTTTACGGCGCGGATGCTCGACACGAGGTCCTCGCTGAGGAACCCCAAACGTCGGAGGTCCACCCGGTACCCGGTCGCGGCGATGACGTGATCCGTCGCATGGACGGTCGTGCCCGCATCACTGGATAGCGTCAGCGATACGCGATTGCCCGCGGCTTCCGCGGCGACGACGTGGTGTCCGAGCAGCGTCGGAACCTTGCCGACGAACCGGTCTTTCATCGGCCACCCTGCGGCCGGGCCGTTATGTTTCGTGACGATGCCGAGACGCATCGCCTGCGGAAGACGATGGAAGGCCCACGGCGCGTGCGTGTAGAAGAACGACCGCCAGCCTGGTCCTATCGTCGAGGAAGGATGCCGCAGCTCATCCCAGAACGAGCGCCCTTCAGGCGCAGGCGGATCCGCGAACCTCAATGCCTTCCGGCGCGCGACGAGAGTGACGCGCGCGCCGCCGTCATGAAGGAGAGCCGAGATGTCGATCGCAGACGCCCCACCGCCGATGACGGTCACCTCACGCCCTCGAAACCCGCTGAGATCGCTGTGTGCGGACGCATGAGAGACGAGCGCCGGCGACAGCCCGTCGAGCATCGGGGGCGTGTACGCAAAATGTGTGATCCCGACCGCGAGAACGACCTGCTGTGCCCGCGCCTCGCTCTGATCGTCGAACCAGAGATGGAAACCGTTCGCGTCGCGTTCGAGTCGCGTGAGCTGCTTCTGTTCGAGCTCCGGCACCAGGCGTCGCTGAAACGCGAGCCCGTAGGCCCTGAACGTGTCGAGGCTGACGGGGATGCGAGTGTCGTCGTACTTGGTGCCGATCGTTTCGCAAAAGCGCTTCAACGTCAGTGCCGCCGCCGGATCGGACAGGTTCGACGCAAAACCGTCAGACTTGAGCGTCATCCCGTCCGGCATCCGCTCGCGCCAGACCTGCATGGGGGTTCCGAAAATCCGGAAGTCGATTCCGGCCGCCTTGAGGTGCGTCGCGAGCGAGAGTCCGTACGGACCTGCACCGACGACCGCTACTTCTGATGAACCAGTCATGATGAATTCCTAGAGAAGCTGTTCAAACCGCGCCTTCTTACGAGGAGTGGACGGGCGCGGCGCATTCGGTCGCGCCATCATCGCCGTCCAGAGTCTGTGCGTCATCGTTTCTTCCGTGGCGGTGCGCAGCAGCGATGCCTCGCTCCACGGGACGTCATGAAACCCGCTGGTCAGGAACGCGCTCTCGGAGTCCCGCAGCCATTCCTGCGGGAACAGCGCGATCACGTCGTTGGTCGTGGCCGCGGGCCGAACCCGGCTCACCGTCCCGGTGAGCGCCGCCAGCAGCGCCCGTGGCAGATCGCGCCCGTTGTCGAGCGGCAGGTGTCCCATCTGCGTCGCGCGCGGGTTCAATTCGATGAGATAGGCGAAGCCACTGTGGTCCTCGATCATGAAATCGAAGCCGACCAGTCCCGAGAGGCCGAGCGCCGACACGATCTTCTCCACCGCCGTGGTCATTTCGCTGTTGTCGATCAATTGCACGACGCTCGCAGGTCCGTGGGGTTCGGTCGTGCGGAGCACGGCCGCCGACACGCTCGCCAGCACCTTTCCCTGCCAGCACGCCACCGTGACGTTGGCGTCTTGTCCGCGGATGAAACGCTGCGTGTTGATCACGCCGTGCGTCCGCTGGACACACGGAAGGATGTAGTTGCCATCGCGGTTCACGACGAAACGCTTGATGGCACGCGCCGCGGAGGGAGGCGCGTGCAGCGCCTGCCAGGCGGCGGCGGCTTCAACCGGCGTTTCGGCGATGCGCACGCCGCGCCCGCCGCACGTCGCGTCGGCTTTGAGCACCGTCGGCACGCCCTGCTCGCGAACCCAGGCGTTGAGATCGGCAACGGTTGCGGTCACTGACGTCAACGGCACCCTGACGCCATGGCGTTGCGCGAGGGTCATCAGGCTCGACCGGGCGCCGACGACATCGAACGCGGACGCAGATCCGAGCGAACGCACCAGCAGCGCGCAGGTCGCGTCACCTGCGGGCGTTCCCTCCCGGGCCGCGCGCTCGTGCAGGCGATGCAGGCAGATCGTCGCCAGGTCGTCGCACGGGATCAACAGGTCGGGACGCGATCGTTCGATCGCCCGCGCGATCGAATGCACCGGGCGCAACGGACGAAAACGATGGATTGCCGACACGGCGCCCGTCCTCGAGACCGGATGGTCGTGCGGACAGACGGCTTCGACGTCACAGTCCAGCGCGCCAAACGCCATCGCCAGACGCGCCGTCGCGAACCACCGCGAGGTGGAAACGAGAAGAATTCGGGGTTTCATTCGGAAAGGCGCGGCCCTCTATTTTTGTGGCGCCCCCGCGGCGACACAGAGGTCCGCAACAGGGCGTCGATTTAGTACGTATGTATGAACGTGCTGTCCGGGTGCAAGCGTGGTGCCCGGGGCTCGGCCCCGCGGCGGGTCCAAGTGAGGGTCCAGAGCGAGGGATCGGCCGGCAGTGTCGAATCGTGAACGGAAAAGGACTCTGGAAAGCAGACCTTTGTCGGCGTCGAGCGGCCAAGCGGGCGAAAGTGGGGCGGAAAGGCTAAGGCTCCGTCCGCACAGGGGTGCGGACGGAGGTCAAGGAATGCCGCCTAGTTCGGGATGATCCGGAGGTTCTGCGGCGCTGCCGGCGGCGCCGGGGCTCCGCCCACCGTCAACGGGTGCGGATAGGGATACGGCGTGAAGTACAGCGTCCACGTGTTGGTCGCCGTGCACTTGAACAACTGGCCGTCGGGACCCGCGTGCCTGCTGTTCCACTCGCCGGAATCGGTCGCCCAGTACGCGACGCCCGTCGTGCACGTCGCCGGCCGGGTCGCCAGCGTTCCTCGCCCCACGCCGGAGGTCCCGGTGAACGACGCGCCCTGGATGTAGTAGTCGCGATTCGCCACCAGGTGAATCGGATTGTTGCCGGGCGCGGCCAGGCACGACGGCGAGCCGCAATCGTTGTCGAGCGTGGTGGTGAACTGGCTGCCTGCCCGCAGGTTGTTGAAGAAGTACGCCGGCAGCGCGGTCTGCGCAAACGGCTGCCCCGGGGCCCACGTGGTGGTATCGCCGCCGCGCCCAATCTGGTCGCGACAGGCGTAGCCCTTCAGCCCCGCGCTGTTCTGATCCCAGTTGCTGGAGCCGTTGCAGGCGCCCACTCCGCCGCCGGGGTCGCCCATGCTGCGCACGTTGTCGAGCAGCACCGTGGTCCCGTAGTCGGTCGACGCCGTGTTGTCGAACGCGACGCCGCTCCCTCCACGGATGAACATGACCGGGTAGAAGCTGCTGCCACTCTTCGTGTAGGAGTTCCCGTAGACCTCCCAGCGCCGGACGGCGCGGTTGGGCCCCTGGACGGAGTGAATCTCGAGACCCGTGCCGTGGCCGCTGTGTGTGTTGAAGCGCCACACCCAGCGCGCCGCGTAGTTGCCGTCCGCGAAATTCTGGAAGCCCGACGTCGGCGTCGACGTGAACGAGTTGTCCTCGACGTAGACGACGTCGGTGAAGTCACCGAGGGTCGTCGGCTGGCTCCAGAGCGCGTGCTGCGTGTTGCCGTCGGCGAGACTGAAATTCGTGCCGTTGAAATGAATGGAAAAGTTCACGAACGTGTTGTTGTCGATCACGCCCGTCGGATGCTTCGCGGCCGGGCCGTCGCCGGACACGTCGATGATCGACCACGTCGTGCCTGGCGCATTGAACTTGTTGTGATCGATCCTGAACACCTTGCCGTTGGTCACCGGTCCGTGAACGGTGAGGAACCGGTCGCTCGTGGCGCTCCAGTTGAACTCGAACCCCGTCAAGCGCTGGTTCGACGCGTTGGTCATCGCCCAGCAGTTCACGCTGCCGCAGGCAATCACGGTGTTGCCGATGCCCGCACCGGCGACGGTGATGTCTTTGTTGGTCGATGGGAAATTCAGCGTGCCGGCCCACGTCGCCGACCCCGCGGGCACGCAGACGACAGCACCCGAGGCGGCGGAATTGATCGCGTTCTGCACTGCTGCCAGCGTGGCGTTCGCTGCGGTCGCCGTGCAGGTCACCGTTGACGACTGGGCCCGGCCGTGTGCAACCCACAGGATAAGGAGGCACACGGCGGCGCCCACCAGTGCCAGCCCTCGACTTCTCATAGCGCTCTCTCCAGTATGGGGGGTCGTTCCGACTCCAGCAGTTTGGCGAGCCGGCCTGAAAGCGGTGGCAATACCGGTGCCCGCTTGGCGGTTCTCGATAAAATACTGGTGAGCAATACGTTAGGGCGGCAATCGCCGTTTGCAGCCGGGTGAGTGCATGACATTTTTCGCTGTGAGCGCGACTCTTCGTACCTTTCCGTCAAATATCGATACATTTCACGCGGTCCCGGCCGCATCTGAACCGGCGCGCCGCAGCCAGATTTCGCGCCAGTACGGAAAGATGCTCCTCGGGCAGAACTTTCGGTACTTGGCGTAACACGCCTGGCACGTCACGCCGTCGAGCTGAATGCACTCGTTTTTCATGTGCATCATCCTGCCGGTCTTCTCGTCGATGATGCGGTTGACGCGCTGCAGTACCCGATAGGTCCCGCCGCAGAACGGCACCATCTCGCCGTCGAAGACCATGCCGCGGTTGTGCCCCTTCTGATCGATCGTCTCCAGGATTTCCTGGTACGGGCGCACCTGGACGAGCTCGCCCACCTGCAGCCCCAACTGAGCCGAAGGCGTTTTCGTCCCCGCCGGGACGCGGCCCGTACGGGACGGATACGGCGTCATTCCGCGCCAGGCCTGAACCGTGTCGTAGGTCCAGCGCACCGCGGAACCGAGGCCAAGGCCGGCGTTCGCAACCGCTTCGCACACCGAATACATCGCCGAGGCGATCATCTGCGTCAGGCTGACGTTGCCCGACGTCCAGTCCTCGATGTACTGCCGCAGGTCGTGCGACGCCAGCGGCGTCGTTGCGGCGGCAATCTGCGTCGATTGACAGACGAACCTCGGCTCTTCGGCTGGCTGGTCCGGCTGTCGCGTGCCGGCCCACACTACCCTTTCTGTTTCCGGTGTTCCTTCTGGCGGCAGGATGGGCTGTGCGCCCGGCGCCGCGGCGCGGACATCATCGGCCGGGTCAGCCTTCTTCAGCCAGGCATCTTTCCAGAACATCAAGCATCCAGCCTGGCAGCCGCCGTGAGCGCTGCCGTCGCACCGGACGCCGTCGAGATGAACCGCCGCGGCCATTCGCCTGCCTTGGAGTCCGTTCGGCGGGTCGCACGTCTTGTGCGCGCGCCTGAACACGGGAAGACGCTGACCGCAGAACTGCAGCATCTCCGGCATGAACGGCAGCCCGTCGAGCTGCCCGTTCCCGTCCAGCGTGGAAAGAATTTCCTCCCTGCTGCGTACCTCGACCCATTCACCCGCGGTGAATTCAGAGCTCTTCCACATGCGATTCATCTACCCTACCCGCGGTCATACGGCCACCGACGCTTCCGCTGCACAGGTCGCGAGCTCGCGCAGGCGGCGTACCCGATCGTTCATGGGCGCGGGGGCCGGCAGTCCCACGACTTCGAAGATCCGTTTCCAGCGATACACCCAGTCGTGGCGCAGCAGCGCTTCGGTCGCGTTCCGCTGGCTTATCCTCAGCATCCGTTGCGGGTCCGACGCCAGCTGCGACAGCACGTCGACGACGTCGGATCCGTCCGGGGCTACTTCCACGACCGCGTCGGGCCAGCCGAAGCGCTCGCGGAACGACGGGCACGCGGCCGTCTGGCCAATCATCACCGCACCCGCCGCCGACCCCTCGTAGTAGCGATAGCCGATCTCGACCTGTCCCTGCGTCTCTCCGGGCATGTCGACCTTGCCGGGTGCGACGACGAAGAAGCGGCTGCGCTTCGCCATTCTCGCCAGCAGGTCGCGGTGTTCGCGATGATCGAGCGGCTCCAGATCCGATCCGCGCACCGTATCGTGGACGTAGAACCATCCGCGCTCCGCGGCCGCCTGGCGTAACGCGAGATGGAGCCGATCGTTGGTCCGGCCGATGCGATAGATATCGACTACGCGATCGGCAAGCTGGGGATACGGGCTGAAACGCAGGGTGTCGACGGCGCCGCCAATCCAGTGGCATTGCCGCCCGAGTGCGGACGAAACGGGCCCGACACTGCCCGCGCAGCCGAGGAACACATGGTCGAACTGGTTGAGCGCGTGCAGCCAGTACTCGCTGTGCGGGAGGTCCCCGACCCAGAGCTCGTCAAGCCAGCAGACGCTGGTGCGGCATCGATCCTTCCACCCGTCGATCGCGTTGTACGCCAGGAGATCCCAGTAGTTCTGGCAAACGGCCACGAACACGTCGTAGTCGCGCGTTACCGGCACGCGCCCGAGTCCGGGATTCATGAAGACGAGGCGCCGCGTCACGTCGCGGTACATCAGGCGCCGCTGCCATCGCTCCCGCCGCCAGAACCCCGCTCCGGGGCGCGGCTCGAGGCACACGAGATCCACGTCGGCGACGTCCGCGAGGACGTCCTGCGCTTCGTACAGTCCCAACTGGAACGCACGCCGCCTGAACGCCCGCGTCGACGGCATGAGCACACTCGGTCCGGAGCGGTCCGTTGACGACGACGGGTGCCGGTGCGCCTTGCCGTGCGGTGCCATCACCGTCCGAGCCTGGTCCTGTCTTGTTTGAATTCCGACAAACACGCTCCACCTGCCGTTGCGAGTTGCCTGCCGCTTTGCGGCAGATCACCGTTCGCGCCGCCGACGCCGTCAAGACGACACGCAAGTGCAAGACGGCGCGTGACTTACAACGCCGAACGGGCATGCCGGTTCGCCGGCGCGAGGCGTGCGGCGAGGCGGTTTTCACGCCCATTAGTCACCTGCGCGGGAGACTTCGCGCACTCCGGACGCGTTCCGCGCACCGCGCTATCATCGCGACGGATGCTTCGCTACGCGGCCGCCGCAGCGGTCCGGGGTTTCCTCGTCATCGTCCTCGTGGCGGCAGCCGCCCTGGCGGTCCCCGCATCGCGCTCGGCGCTCCTGGCCTCGTACGGACGATTCCTGGCCGCGGACGACCCGGTTCAACCGGCCGACATCATCGTCGTCGCCATCGACGCCGACGGTGCGGGCGTGCTAGAGGCCGCGGATCTCGTCCACAGCGGCGTTGCCAACCGGGTCGCGATCTTCACGGATCCGCCCGACCCCGACATCGACCAGGAGTTCATTCGCCGCGGCGTGCCGTACGAAGATGCGGCCGCCCGGTCGGCGCGCCAGCTCGCGGCGCTCGGCATCGGACACGTCGAACGGATTCCCCGCGCGGTGGCCGGCACCGAAGACGAAGGGGCCGTGCTGCCCGGGTGGTGCGACGAGCATCGGTTCCGGACGGTGGTCGTCGTCGCGATGACCGATCACTGCCGGCGGATTCGGCGCGTCATGCGCCGCGCCATGCGGGACCATTCCACTCGCGTGCTGGTGCACGGAGCGCACTATTCGCCGTTCAATCCCGATCGCTGGTGGCTCAGTCGCGGCAGCCTGCGCACGGGCATCATCGAAATGGAAAAGCTGATGCTCGACTTCGCGCGGCACCCGCTGTCGTAACGGTCAGCGCCTCAATTGCACTGCGCCGGCAGCCCCCGACCGCCTACGCCGGCGGCCGGTGCCGGCATGCTCCGGCGCCGCCACGCGATCGATCCCGCGGCGCCCGACGCGAGGCAGATCGCCGTGAGCAGCGCCACCGCGGCGCTCCGCTCACCGGTCACGATCGCGCTCCCCAGCATGCCGAGGCCGATCCAGAGCAGCTTCTGCCACTGATAACTGTCGCAGCGTTTCGCGAGCTGCCGTCGCTCGGCCCAGATCGTCTTCGTTCCCTCCGTGAAGGGAATCACCATGCGGACGATCAACGGCACCACGCGCAGCGTCGCCAGCGCGGCGAGGAGGAACAGCGGCAGCGTCCAGCCCGGCGCGGCATCGCCGGCGAGCCGCGCCCACAGCGGCAGGACGGCAGACCCGAACGCCAGCCGGCTCACCTGCGCCGACGGGGATTCATCCAGTGCAACGAACAGCCGGTCGCGGTACGGTACGTCCATCAGATCAGAGAGGCAAAGCGAGGTGAAAGATACCCGCGCACGAGCACCCTCGTCGTTCTGAGCGGCGCGTGCACGCGGAGGATCGCGATGACGATGAGCAGGTAGAGGACGCAATAGGCCGCACCAACGGTCAGCGCGCGCACGAGCGGGTGCGTGCCGGCGAGAAACGTCGACGAGGCGAAGAGCATCACACCGGCGGCAGAGAGCGAGGCCAGCAGCTGGCGCCACACCGCCGCGATGACGTCCGTCGCCCCAATCTCGAGCGGCCGGCCCGCATACGCGATGGCGGGCACGAACAGGATGAACATCGCCGCGACGTAGGCCACCGCGACGCCCATCGGACCGAACGGCAGGCCGCAGAACAGGGCGGCGAACTGCACCGACGTCGCGAACAGGCCCCACTTCATCCACCGGTCGCTGCGCCCGGCCGTCACGTGCAGCCACCCGAGCGTCCGTTCCACGCTGTGCGGGATGCCGCGAAACGCGAGCACCGTGAGGAGCAGGCCGGCGCTCGCCCATTTCGCGCCGAGCAGCACCACGACGACGTCACGGCTCGTCACCGCGAGCAGGCCGAAAGCGGGCATCGCATAGAACGCGACGGTCGAAAGCGCCTTGCTCCACGCCCGCTTGAGCTCGTCGAGATCGTCGCGCAGCTTGCTGAGGCTCGCGACGGCGACGCTGTGCAGCGGAAACACCAGGACGTCGAGCAGGTTGTCGTAGATGAAGAGCGCGTTCTGATACTGGCCGAGGCCGGCCGGGCCGCTGCGGTAGCCGATCGCGATGCGGTCGCCGGATCGGCCGCCGAAGTCGGTCATGCAGTAGCCGGTGATGTTGAGGCCGAACTTCACGCTCTCTCTGACGCCGGGCGAGACATCAGGCTTGCCGGGCAGCCACCGGCATTGCAGCCAGACGCCCGCCGACACGAACACGGGCGTCGCAATGGGCCGGACCACGAGCGCCCAGTACTCGGCCCCGGACAGCGCGATGGCGATGGCGAGCGCCGCGCTCAGCACGTTGGCCACGACCTCGATGATCGCGAGCTCGTGGAACATCATCACGCGCCGCATCAGCGCATAGTGCTGGACCGACAGCGCGCACGCGATGAAGGTCACCGATGACGTGAAGGCGATCGTCGCCAGCCGTGGCTCGTGATAGAAGCGCGCGATGAGGGGACCGCACGCCGCCGTCAGGAGCGCGAACCCGCCGCCGACCAGGAGCGTCAGCCAGAACAGCGCGCTGACCTCGCCGCGGGTGATGCGGTGCCGCTGCACGATCGAGTCGCGCGTGCCGAGATCGACCAGCGACGGCGCGAACCCGGTGAACGCGGTCACCATGCTGACGAGGCCGTAATCTTCCGGCGACAGCAGGCGCGCGAGGAACAGGACCGAGCCGATCTGCACGAACGCGTTGATGCCGCGCGCGACGATCGACACCGCCCCGCCGCGCAGCGACTTCGCCGCGTGGTCCTCCGGCGGCTTGTTGTCCTCGAAATACGTGGTGACGTGACGGGTGTTCACAATTCGGATCCGCTGGAGACCGCCGCGCGTACCGCGGCGTGCCCGGGTGGGAGCAAACGTCCGTCCGCCGGGCCTGGCGGCCATAACCTCAATCGCATCAAGAGCCTGGGGTGAAATCCGGGAAATCCCCGGCGCCAATGTCTCCTTCGACGCCGACTTTGTTCGTCGCCGCGAAGGACTTGCGACGGCCCGGGTGCAATCGAGCCCCGCGGGGTGGTTCGAAACACACCAGGAGACCGGCGGTGTGGCGCCGGCCTCCCAGTGTCGAAACGCGAAGGGCCGCTACGAACCCGCCGCGTTACTGCAGGAACTTCAGGTCGACTGCTCCCGACTCGTAGTCGGCATTGATATTCTTGACCACGTCGTTGATCTGCTGCATCGTCACGCCAGCCGGGACCGGGTCGCCACCGAGCACCTTGTTGGCGAGCGCCAGCACCTGGTTCACCGTCTGTCCGGCAAGCGGGCCCGCAACGACCTTCAGCGTGCCGAGGCCGAACCGCGTAATGGCCTTGTTCGAGAAGTCGACGTTCAGCTGCAGCGCCATCACCTGGCCTGCGAGCTGCCCGATCATCTTGTGGTGGCCGAACTTGCCGGCGTGCTTCGGCTTCCACAGCGAAATCGGATCGACGTAGCTCTTGGTCAGCGCCGCCACCGGACCGCCCTGCGGCAGGAACGTCTGGATGACGTCGGCGCCGGTCATCGTGATCGAGTACCGGCCGACGACGTCCGGAATCCCGATGACGACCTCACCCGTGGGATAGACAGTCGCGAAGTTGTCGGCGAGCAGCTTCGCCGCGTTCCCGTTCTTCGGCTTGGCTCCCCATGCCGCCTGGATGTAGGTCGCGTAGTTGCCGGTCGGAACGGCGAAGAACGCGAAGTTCACGCCCGACACGATGCCGCCGGTCGGCACGGTCACGATACGCGAGGCGGCCGCCGCCGAGGTAAAGCCCGTTGGCGGCGTCACGTCGACCTGATTGTCGCCGCCGCAGACGTACGGGAACGCATAGATGCCGTTGGCGTCGCTCGTCGTCGACTTGACCGGCAGCCCGGTCTTGGTCAGCGTGACCGCCGCGCCGGGCAGCCCCGGTTCGCCCGCATCCAGCAGATTGTTGTGATTGATGTCGTTCCAGACGCGCCCGTTGACGAGGCCCGTGCACTGCGCCAGTCCGGCAACCTTCTGGATGCCGCCCGCCACGCCCTTGGCAGCGCCGTTGAACGCACCCGCGGCGAAGCTGCCCGAGAAGCTTGCGCTCGTGACGTCCACGCCCATGTCGAATGCGTTGTTATCGAAACGGTTGTTGCCAAGCGCGGCGCCCGCGAGCAACCCGCCGGTGATCTGAACCCTGAAGTTGAACCGCGCGGTCGTGGCGTCCACGTACTGCGAGCCCATTTCCACGACCTTACCGGTCAGCAGCGTGCCGTTCGCGTCGAGGTCGATGACCTCGCCAAACCCGCTCGGGCAGTTCGGATATACCGAAACGCCGTCGGAGCACGCGAAGTGCGACAGGATCACGTGGCCCCTGAAGGTCAGGTCGGTATTGGTGCCGCCGACCAGCGCGCCCGTGTAGCTGTCCACGCGAACCTTGGTGACGAAGTTTCCGCACTCGATCGGCTGGGTCACGACGCCACCCTCGTCTGGAACCCCGCACGGCGAGGTCGACAATGGTTCGTCGGACGCCTGGCCGACGTTGACCGCCTGATACCAGTACGGGGCGTTCGGGAAGGTGATCCACTGGGGAAACGCCTGGATCGTCAGGTAGGTGCCGTCGTACGTCGTTTTGCCCTGAACATATTCCGGATGGTCGCCTGTGCCGACATCCCGCTTGGTCATCTCGATGAACGGAAGCGCGTACGTCCAGCTACCCGCGGGGAGGAGTGATGGATGCGTCGGGGGCGGGAAGTCGAGCAACTGCGCGTAGCTGGCCGTCGCGCACAGCAACAGCGTCAGGAGCCCGCCGCCAACGGCCCGGGCTATCCGAGAACGATCAAAGGTAACTAGCATCTGTAGCGTCCCTCGCAAAAGTGAAAGTCGCCCGCGGTGGCCTTGCACCAACACCGCGGAGTTGTCTGCCTATTGGTCGAGTGTGTTTATGGTCGAGCTGGGAACTGGGCAGGGCAATTCCTGCACCGCGGGCATTTCCAAGCGATTTACTGCCGAACTGTGAAGTGCACCTATCGAAGACGCTTAGCGAGCGAACTTTTGTAGGTGGGTGGTGCGACTAGGCTTATTGGCGCCGCCCCGGGCGCGGCCTTGGGCCGGAACGCCTGATGGGGACTTACCCCATCAGGCCTTAAATCTCGATTCTGTGGCTCTGTCCTCGTCGAACTACGAGAGGCGGACGGCCACCAGACCACGCCGGGCGTGGGTGGTAGCACCCAGCAGGCCGGCCGCGGCAACCATCATGAGCAGGAGCGCCGACGGTTCAGGCGTGCCCTGTGCCGGCGGATCGCCTCTCAGCTCGGACGTGCCCGAGCTGCTCGTGAACCCGGTCGCGAACGTGCCCATGAACCCGGTTCCAGCCGACAGCTGCAGGTCGAGCGGCTTGGTGTCCGCGAAGATGCTCGGGACGTAGCTGCCCGTCGCCGGACCGAACAGGAATTCCATCGCGCCGCCCTGGACCGCGTTGTACGCGAACCCGAGGAGGCTCGCGGTATACAGCAGCGGCGCCGCCGCGCTGCCGATGGTCAGCGTGCCCGCGGAGGCCACGCCGGTCTTGTCAATCGTCGCCGTCAACTTGAAGTTCGTAGTGATGTTCTGCTGTCCGGTGCCGGTATCCAGCGTCAACGCCCACCCGGTGGCCGACAACGCGCCGGATGTCGCGTTGTAGGTGGTCGTGATGAACCCCGACATGATGTCGGGATACGGATCGATGTTGACCCCCAGCGGACCGGCCTGGCTGACCGAACTCACCCCCAGGATCAGGAACGCCGCCAGAACCAGCATCCTCAACGCCCTGACTTTCCCTCGCCTCTTGATCATGACGATCTCCACGTAAACTTTCTGGCCCGATAGCTATCCCGCGCACCCGGCGCTTTCAAATCTGTCCGTGACCTCAGCAAGACCTGCACCGGTTACGCGGCGCGATCGTGGGGCGACGTTTTACTCGGGATTTCAGTGATCTTTGTCAACGGGCCGCCGTGGTGGGCCCACGACGTCAAACTGCACGCGGACTTTTGTCTCAAAGCCCCGCGGGCGGCTTCCCTGCGGAAGACTTCTTCGGCCCCACTCAAACGGCCTGCGGACGCTCTTCTCGAGCGGCCAGGGACCGCCGTCCGCGCTTGGCCACGGCCAGGATGGCGTCGGCCAGCTTTTCGCTGTCGTGGCGAACGTGGTCGCTGCCGGTGTCGAGCAGGTCGGCCTCGATGACCCTGGCGCCGAGCGAGGCGCGGACCCCGCCGTCGAACTCAATCCACTGAGCGCCCTCCCGGCGGTAGCGGGCGAGCTGCTCCTCGGTGGGTCTGGCCGTGTTCACGAGGACGTAATCGAACAGGTCGTGGCCCGTGTGCTCCCGCAGCACGCGGAGATGGTCCGCGATCGACATGCCGTCGGTCTCGCCGGGCTGCGTCATCAGGTTCGCTACGCACACCCGGACGCCGCCGACCGCCGCCAGCGTGGACGCGACCCCGTCAACCAGCAGGTTCGGCAGCACGCTCGTGTACAGGCTTCCCGGGCCGACCACGATGACGTCGGCGTTGATCAGCGCGCGAAGGGCGTCCGGCCAGGGCCTGACCGGGCGCGCGAGGCTCAGGCGCCTGATGGCCGCCGGATGGGTGGCGATCAGCGTCTCTCCTTCGACCGTCTCCCCGTTGGCCAGTTCGGCGCGCAGGGTGACGTCCTCGCACGTCGACGGAAAGACACGCCCGCAGGCGCCGAGCATCCGCGCCATTTCGTCGATGGCGACGGCAAAACTGCCCGTCATGCGCGTCAGCGCCGCGAGCATCAGGTTTCCGATGGCATGGCCACTCAGGTTCGTGCCGTCATCGAAGCGATGGTCGAGGAGCTGGCCGAACGCCGCGTCCGACGAGAGCGCCGCCAGGCAGTTGCGCACGTCGCCGGGAGGAAGCACGCCGAGATCCCGCCGCAGCCGGCCGGAGCTGCCCCCGTCATCGGTCACCGTGACGATGGCGCTCAGGCGATCGGAGCCCGGTCCTGCATGCCCGCCGGCCGCAGTGCGCCGCACCGCCGCCGCGAGCCCCCGAAGAACAACCGGCAGGCCGGTTCCGCCACCGAACGCGACGACGCGAGGGATGGCGGGGGCACGTCCAACTGGCGCGCGCAGGAGGCGTGGCGAAGGGAGCGCCGCCACCGCCGGAGGCGCGCTGCTGTCCATGCCCCCACCAACTGAATGTGCCATCGAGAGATCTGAGGTGAGGCAAGCACGGTGCCACGAGAAACGCCCGCTGGCGCGCAGTGGCCGTTCCGAAGCAGCCGCAGGTGGACGTCCCGCGAAGACATAAATCCGCTGTGAGGGCGACTCTTTGCGCGACGACGACCTGCGACTCGCAATATTCCCAACGAAACCGCCTGATTTGCGCGTGCTGCGCGTGTCGCGGATGGCGGCGTCCTTGCTCCGATCACTGGCACCAAAGATCACGCGTGGCTGCCAAACCGTACGTCACAGATCCGGACGCGCTCGCCGGCGACACCGCGTCGCCGGGCGACGAGATGATGCAGTTGATTCGCGAGCTCTACCCGATTTGCCGCAGCATCACCGGCGAAGGGGTGCGCGAGTCGCTGCGGCTCCTCGCCCGCGAGATCCCGCTGCACGTCCGCGAGGTCCCGACCGGCACCCGTGTGCTCGACTGGGAGGTCCCGCGCGAGTGGAACATCCGCGACGCGTGGATCAAGACGGTCCGCGGCGATCGCATCATCGACTTCAAGGCGCACAACCTGCACGTCATGAGCTACAGCGTGCCGGTGCGCGGCCGCGTGTCGCTGCAGCAGCTGCGGCGCCACCTGCACTCGCTGCCGGACCATCCGGACTGGATTCCGTACCGCACGTCGTACTACGCGGAGGACTGGGGCTTCTGCGTCACGCAGCGCCAGTACGAGGCGCTCACCGAGCCCGAATACGAGGTCTGCATCGACGCCGACCTGCAGGACGGCGCGATGACCTACGCCGAATGCTTCCTGCCGGGCAGGAGCGACACCGAGGTGCTCATCTCGGCGCACGTATGCCACCCGTCGCTGGCCAACGACAACCTGTCGGGGATTGCCGTCGCGGCGCAGCTGGCGCGCTACGTGGCGATGAAGCGCCGGCGCTACTCGTACCGGTTCCTCTTCGCGCCGGGAACGATCGGCGCCATCACGTGGCTGGCGCAGCATGACGCGTGGGTCGGCCGCATCGCGCACGGCATCGTGCTCGCCGGCGTGGGCGACCCGGGACCGGTCACCTACAAGGCGTCACGGCGCGGCAACACGGAAATCGACCGGACGATGGCGCACGTGCTGCGCCACCGGAAGGGCGAGCACCGGCTCGAAGCGTTCTCGCCCTACGGGCACGACGAGCGGCAGTACTGCTCGCCGGGCTTCGATCTCGCGGTGGGGTGCTTCATGCGTTCGCCCTGGGGCAGCTACCCCGAGTACCACACGTCCGCCGATTCGCCCGACTTCGTGACGCGCGAGAGCCTCGAGGATTCGCTCGAGACGTGCGTCGCGGCCATCGAGGTGCTCGAGGGGAACGCGGCGTATGTCAACCAGCGGCCGAAGGGGGAACCGCAGCTTGGCCGCTACGGTCTCTACGGCCGCACCGGCGGTAGTGCAGACGTCAACATGGCAATGCTCTGGGTGCTCAATTTGAGCGACGGCCGCCACACGCTCCTCGACATCGCGGAGCGCGCGCAGCTGTCGTTTGCGACGGTCCGCCGTGCCGCCGACGCCTTGCAGGACGCTGACCTGCTGGCCGAGGCGCCCGGCTTGACGACAACGGATGCTGCCGCGGGCGCGGCGGCGGTGAGGGGGTAAGGTGAGGCGATGCGAGTACTGGTAACGGGACACAACGGATTCATCGGGTCGGTGATGGTCGACGTGCTGGCGCGGGCCGGCCACGAGGTCGTGGGACTCGACACGTATCTGTTCGAGGCCTGCACGTTCGGCCCGGAACGCCGGCAGGTGCCGTCGATGCGCGGCGACGTGCGCGACGTCGAGATAGGCGACCTGGTGGGCTTCGACGCGGTCATCCACCTCGCGGCGCTCTCCAACGATCCGCTGGGCAACCTGAATCCGCAGGTCACCTACGACATCAACCACCTCGCCTCCGTCCGGCTCGCGTGGCTGTCGCGCGAGGCCGGGGTGAAGCGCTTCCTGTTCGCGTCGTCGTGCAGCCTCTACGGCGTCGCCGGCGACGATGGATTGCTGACGGAGGAGGCCGATTTCAACCCGGTGACGCCCTACGGCGAGTCGAAGGTGCTCGTCGAGCGTGACGTGTCGCGCCTGGCCACGCACTCCTTCAGCCCGGTCTTCCTGAGAAACGCCACCGCCTACGGCATGTCGCCGCGTCTCCGCGCCGACATCGTCGTCAACAGCCTGGTCGGCTACGCGGTGACGACGGGCGAGATTTTCATCCAGAGCGACGGCACGCCGTGGCGGCCGCTCGTGCACGTCGAGGACATCTCGGACGCCTTCCTCGCCGCGCTCGAGGCGCCGCGCGACCTCGTGCACAACCGCGCGTTCAACGTCGGCCGGACGCAGGAGAACTACCAGATCCGGCAGATCGCGGACATGGTCAAGGAGATCGTCCCCGGCAGCCGCGTCACCTATGCCGAGGACGGCGGCCCCGACCCGCGCTGCTACCGCGTGAACTGCGACGAGATCGCGTGGACGCTGCCCGCGTTCCGTCCGCGGTGGACGGTGCGCGACGGCGTCAAGCAGCTCTACGAGGCGTACCGGAACCACAACCTGACGTTCGAGGCGTTCGCCGGCGAGCACTCGCAGTACCTGCGCATCAAGCACCTGCAGCGGCTGACGAGGGCCGGCCAGATCGACAACCACCTGCGCTGGACGGCGCCGCAGCTGTCGGGGCCGGCGCTGCGTCAGACGTCGTCCGTCGCGGTCTATCCCTCGCTGGGGCACGCATGAAAGTCGTTCTCTTCTGCGGCGGGCTCGGGATGCGCATCCGCGACAACGAGAACGTCCCGAAGCCGATGATCACGATCGGCTACCGGCCGGTCATGTGGCACTTGATGAAGTACTACGCCCATTTCGGCATCAAGGACTTCATCCTGTGCCTCGGCTACCGCGCCGACTACATCAAGAACTACTTCCTGACCTACAACGAGTGCCTGTCGAACGACTTCACGCTCTCCGACGGCGGACGGACGCTCGAGCTGCTGAAGAGCGACATCGGCGACTGGCGCATCACGTTCGTCGATACCGGCCTCCACTCGAATATCGGCCAGCGGTTGAAGGCCGTCGAGCGGCACCTCGAGGGCGAGGAGTACTTCCTCGCCAACTATTCGGACGGCCTGAGCGACCTGAACCTGACCGAGCAGCTTGACCACTACTGCACGCACAAGCGCATCGCGAGCTTCGTGAGCGTCAAGCCGAACCTGTCATTTCACCTCGTCAACGCCGACAAAGAGGGACGCGTCAAGACGATCGAGGATATCGGCCGGTCGCACCTGCGCATCAACGGCGGTTTCTTCATCTTTCACCGCGACGTGTTCCGCTACATGGGACCTGGCGAAGAGCTCGTCCAGGAACCGTTCCAGAGGCTGGTCGCCGATGACCAGCTCCTCACATACGAGTACGACGGGTTCTGGCAGGCGATGGATACGTTCAAGGACCGCCAGCGGCTGGACGAGCTCTATGCGAGCGGCAATGACCCCTGGGCGCTCTGGAAAGACGGCGGGGGCGTGAGTGCAGAGGCTCACCTCGCCGCGTCGATGAAGGAGCACCAGGCCCACGTGGCCCGGCGCGCGCTCCTCCAGCGATAGACATCCCGCCCTGTTCGTCTTCGCCTTGATGATCACAGACCGCCGCCACGTTCGTGCGCGGCGGTCCGTTCGATAGACGCCTTTAGACCAACGCGACCGTCGCCCCGAGGCGTTCCCGAAGCCACGATTCGCCGCGGAAGTGGAGGTACTGCTCGGCACGCAGGCTATCGGCGATGCGCCCCGGCGGCAGCTCCACGTCGTCGTAGGTGAGGACGGAATCCTTCGGAATGGACCGCAGCAGCCGGCAGCCCTGCACCAGCCCTTCGGGCAGATACTTCCCGGAGCTCATCTCGTCGGCGGTGACGGCCTCGCCATAGGTCATGTACTGGCCGTAATCGTCGAGGGTTTCGCCGATGGTCAGGTCACGCTTGGCGACGGCGCAGACTTCGACCACCGGGCCGCCAAGCGGCTTGGCCACGGAATCGCGGAACAAGGCGACCCGCGCGATGGCGTTC
>DATNCQ010000036.1:0-8570 GCA_035571515.1 Vicinamibacterales bacterium | reverse complement strand
GAGAATACGTCATCGATTCGTCTCCGCTTGCATTCGCATGCGCTCGGATTTTCCCGTTGTTCACATCGCACGGTGGCAAGACGGATCCTGGCTTGATCTCGACAGTGCGGCCCCATTGACGATCTGAGGAGGTATTGAATGAAACGACGCTGTTCGAAACCCGCCCGCAGCGCTCGGGCAACCGCTCGTGAGCGCGACGTTCAACGCTGGCAGTTCCAGCAAATCCACGCAGGCCTCACCGAGCTCAATGAAGGCCAACACGTGCCGCACGCGGTCGTCGTGGCGTGGCTTCGATCCTGGGGCAAGCGGCATGAGCAAAAGGCGCCGAGCGCCTGATCGTCGTTCGTGACGTACTGCCTCGTGATGCGCTCAAGGAGCTACGAAGATGAGCAAGAGCACGTATCCATTGAAGCTCCCGACGTCGGTCAAGAAGGCGGCGGCGAGATTGGCAAAGGCGGATGGCGTGTCGCTGCATCAGTTCATCGCGGCCGCTGTCGCCGAAAAGGTCAGCGTCATGGAGGCGGCCCGCGAGGTCTTGGAACGGCGCGCTGGCCATGCGAGCCCCGCGAAATTGCTCAAGTACTTGCGCAAGGCAAGACGCGGAGAGCCGGCCGAATCGGACCGTCGATAGTACGAAACCCGGTGGGGTGTTACCCCGGTGTCACCCCGGGACTCGAAAAGTGGTCGGGGCGACTGGATTCGAACCAGCGACCCCCTGCGCCCAAGGCAGGTGCGCTACCAGGCTGCGCTACGCCCCGACCCGTGAAGATCCTCAGTATCGCACAGGGCTTTTTCCAGCAAGATTCTCCCGACACGTGATTCTTGCGCTGAATACGACCGCTGACAACGGGAAGACGTCGCCCAAGTCGCCTACAATCTGTGAACCTTTTCCGTGGCGGTACTGAATGGCTAGAGACAGAAGGCTCGCAGAACTTGCGAGAAGCCTGCACCGGGCATCCGAACGACTGTGGCTGCGCGTGACCGACCCTGGCAGCTACCAGATCGCCGAGGCCGATATCGTGGCGCTCCAAAAAGCGAACACGGACCTGAACAGAGCGATCACCAAGCTCAAGATGAAGGCCAGAAAATAGCGGCGCACGGCATAATGGCCGCGCGTGCGACGCGCGCTCGGCCTCATCGCCCTCCTCGCCGCCACCTGGGCGCTCGTCGTCTGGCTGTCGGGCGGCTTTGCCCTCTCGCTCGGCCGCCTGCGTATCTCCTCGTCTGACGCCACCCGACCGCTGATCGTCGCGCTCGTGCTCGCGGTCGCCTATCTCGCGACGTCCGGCCTGGCGCGCGTGCGCGCGGACGCGGCCCATCTGCGTGTGGCGCTCACTCCCCCACGCATCGCCGTTGCGCTCGCGACAGCCGTCCTCATCGTCGGCATCGCGAACAACTCCTGGGGCGCGGGCGGATCGGACTCCTACTCCTACGTGTCGCAGATGGATCTCTGGCTCGCCGGCAACCTGAAGGTGCCGGTGACGATGGCGGGGCAGGTGCCGTGGCCGGACGCGATGGCCACGTTCACACCATTCGGCTACAGCCCGGTGGCGGGCGAATCGGCCATCACGCCAATCACCGGCGCAGGCCTGCCGCTCCTCATGGCGGCCTTCAAGATCGCCTGCGGGCACCGCGCCGCATTCCTCGTCGTCCCGATCACCGGAGCATTGCTCGTCTGGATGACCTTCCTGATCGGCCGGCGCGTGGCGTCGAACTGGATCGGCATCGGCGCGGCATGGCTCGTCGCCACCAGCCCCACCTTCCTGATGATGTTCAAGTCGCAGATGAGCGATGTCCCGGCAGCGGCCTTCTGGGCACTCGCGACGTACTGGCTGCTTGGCACCACGCGTCGCAGCGCGCTGCTGGCGGGCGTCGCGGCGTCGGTCGCGATTCTCATCCGGCCAAACCTGGTGCCGATCGCAGCCGTCATGGCTGCGTGGGCGTTGGCGAAGAACTGGCGGCGGGCGGCGCTGTTCTCCACAGCCGTTCTTCCCGGCGCGATCGCCGTTGCGACGATCAACAGCTCGCTCTTCGGATCACCCCTCGCATCGGGTTACGGAAACCTGTCCTCCCTCTTCTCGCTCGACAACGTTCCCTCCACGCTCGCTTCGTACGCACGCTGGTTGATCGAAACGCAAACGCCGCTCGTGTTCGCCGGCCTGTTCGTTTTCCGCATCGCGCCGCTGCTCGGACTGATGCTGGTGACGATGTGGGTGCTCTACGCGCCATACCCGTCGTTCGATGCCTGGTGGTTCCTTCGATTCCTCCTGCCGGCGTGGCCGGCGATGTTCATCGGCACATCGGCCGCGATCGCGTGGCTGTTCGACCGGCAACGGCGGTGGGGCCGCGCGGCAACCGCCGCCGCCATCCTCGCACTCGGCGTCTATGGCCTCACGGTCACGGCGCAGCGCCACGTGTTCACCGGCGACGAGGGTGAGCGACGTTATGCCACCGTCGCGGAGCTCGTCAGGGCGAATACCGAGCCCGGCGCGATGATCCTGTCGTCGATTCACGCGGGCTCGCTGCGCTACTACGCCGGCCGCGCGACGCTCCGCTTCGACCTGCTGCCCGAGGACTGGCTCGACGGCGCCTCGTCCTGGTTAGATACGAACGGCCGCCACCCGTACCTGCTGATCGAAGACTGGGAGATGGACGGGTTCAGGAAGCGCTTCGCGGGGAAGAACAGGCTCGGCGACCTGCGCCTTACACCCGCGCTCGTCTATCAGGCCTACCGCATTCCGGGCACCGTGTACCTGTTCGATCTGCTGCGCGCGAGGGGGCCAACACTCGAGCCGCCGCCAATCCGCGATCCCCGGCCGCGGTGCCCGCTCCCCGCCGAACCGCCGCAGCTCTAGCGAGGCTCCGCCTGGCGCACCGCATCCGGATCGACGACGCGCACGGACGTCGCGAACCGGCGGAAGTTCGCATACGACGTCTTTGCCCTCGTGACCTGCCCTCCGCCCGCGTTGTACTCCTCGGACATCAGGTTCGGCACCCAGGCCTCGAGCCGCGGATCCTTCTGAAAGTCGACGGTCACGGAGGCGAGCGTGCCGCGCCCCGATGGCCGCGTCACATGGAGTGTGGTGCGCAGCACCACGCCGTCCACAGGATCGATCCACATCGTCCCAGACGACTGCGCATTCATCCCATCGACGTGGATCACAAACGGGCGCCGGCGTTCGTGGTAAGCGAATCTCATCGCGCGGACCCCGCCGACGCGTTCCGTCCCGGCGCGATCGAAGGCGAACCGCGCCTGCGATGGCGCATCGAGGAAGCGCAACGCAAACGTCGGATCGCCGAACGTCCTCGTCACGGGTCCGATGTCGAATCGCGCGTTCTCCTCCTGAAGCTGCCGCAGGTATGCCGCGGCGTCGACCCCCGAGTTGAACAGCCGATCGAGGCGATCGCCGCTGTCGGGCACCGGACGGTCGTCAACCGCCAGCACATTGCGTACGAACACCCACTGGCTTGCAGCGGGAAGCCACATGAACAGTGCTTCCGAGCGCATCGCGCGCCGTGCGATGCGTGGGCTGAGCCGGCTGTCGACGAACGACGCGAAGAGCTGTTGTTCGTACAGTTCGTCGGCAACGACGCCGCTCAAACGCTGCGCGGTCTCCCGGACAAAGGTGCCGGCACGAAGGAGGATGTCGTCAGCGCGCTGGGCGCTGGCGACCGCTGTGACGAGACACGCCGAGATCAGCAGGACGATCAGCCGGACCAAGGCAGCGCTTATATAGCACGCCCTGGCGTCAGTGGGTCAGCGCGTAGAGAAGAACGTCTGAAGCTATCTCGTAGGCGGGCACCGAGAACCGCTGGAAGTAATCGGGACTCTCCGTCTCGCGCTCGAACGAGTCGCCGAAGTCGGTGTTGAACGTCATGAACACCATCAGGCGGCCCTTCTTGTCGAAGATCGCGCGCGCGTGCGCCTCGGCGCTGTCGAACCCCCGCTCGGAGGTCGTATGAGACGACTCCCACTGGCCGATGTTCGGAATCTGCGGAATCTCCTTGACGTCGAACATCGTGTGGAACATCGGATGGTCGAGCGGCACCTCCACGATCGGGAATTCAGCGGGTGGCAGCGCCTTCGCAATCTGCATCGACCACCACTCCCACGCGCGGCTGCCCCAGAAGTCGTCCGCCCACAGGAAGCCACCCTTGCGCAGGTAGGCGCCAAGCTGCTCGGCCTCCGCCGCGGACAGATCCGCGCCGCCAGGCTCGGTCATCATGACGAACGGGCACTGAAAGAGCTCCGTCTCGCCCAGCGTCAGCACCTGCCGCACGGGCTCGCCCTCGCCGATTGTCGTCACCGGGATGCGCGTCAGCTGTGACAGGCGGAGCGACAGGTTTTCATCCGCTCGCGGGTAGTCGACGAACCAGCCGGCCCCGTCGCCGTCGGGCGAGGTGTTGAAGCGGATGCGGCAGAAGCGAAATCCGCCGTCGTAGCCTTCCTCGGCCGCGGCCTGCGGGGTACTGACGTCAATCTGAGAGTGCCTGGCAGGCGTCCGGTATTGCGCGGCCGCGAGGGACGCGATGGCTGCAAGCCCGCAGGTGACGACAACGGCCGCCACGAAACGCCGCACGCCGTGCCACCTGCCAGAACCGTTCCAACCTAGGGGTGGTCGAGCTCGCGTGTCATTTCAATCATCGTGCGCCGAAATCCGAGACGCGTAAAAAGCCGCTGCGCGCCCTGATTTTTGTCGGCCGTCCAGAGGACAACGCGCGGCGCCCCGACCGAGCGGAACCACTCGCAAGCGGCCTCGATGAGGGCACTTGCCACACCGTGCCGCTGGGCTTCAGGTGTGACGACGACGTCATGGATGAAGCCCGCTGCCTCCCGCAGCTCCTTCCACGACTGCGGCTCCATCCCGGCGTAGACGTAGCCGACGACGACTCCGGACAGTTCCGCCACGAAAATCGTCACGTCGTCTTCCTTGAGCTGGGTGCCCAGAAACCAGGCATATCCGGCTTCCGGGTCGCCGCGCGGCGCCATGAATCGCTGCTGGTCGAAGGCGTAATGCGCGCGGAGGAGCGAGGCGCCGAGGAGGCCGAGGGCCGGGAGATCGGCCTCGATAGCCCGCCGGATCGTCAGGCGGGCGGCGCCGGATGTCGAGTCGGAGTCGGACACAGCCCGTTCACGACTCCCACTCGCACACGACCCGACTCACGACTCCGAGTCGGATGCGCGGCGACTGAAGATGGCGATCACTGTATGGGGATACGCAGCTCGGCGCCATACAAAGCTGTCCGATCGTTATCGCGGGCGGCCCATTTCAGTAGAGTCGGCAGGTCTTTCTTCACCATCCCGCCGAACGCCTGCGCGCCGTTCACGGTGACCTGGACGGGCTTTGCAAAATCGACGACATCCGGGGACAGCAGCAGCATGAACTCGGTCACCCCGCGCGTTTTCGCCTCGAAGGCGTTGCCGTGGCGCTCGATGTCCACGCGCCCTGAGAGCTTCTGCCGAAGCCGCGGGAACACGGCGAACTTGTCACCCTCGAACGTGACGTTGTTCACGTCCTCGAGCGCGTTGTCCGTCTTGTGCACGCCGAGCTTGTCGATGACGAGCCAGCGGACGCGATTGAATCGATCGACGCGGTCCGTTTCCCACGACAGGCGCTCGGGGTGCGCCGCGCGCGGATGCTCGTGCACGAACATCTCGTAGAACGCGCGCTCTTCCGGCCACCAGTGCGTGTCGTGCTTGTCGTTCCGCATGATGTGGTAGACCGGCTGGATGCCGGCCCGGTGCATCGCATCGACGATCGGCGTCACGGTGTCGGCTGGATACAGCGGGTCGTGATCGCCGTTCTCGATGTAGAGCGGGCAATTCGCGAGATTGCCCAGGTAGAGGTTGCCGTCGATGCGCGCGTCGCGGTTCGCGAGCACCAGCGGCTGCCCGTTCAGCGTCAGGCACGCCGACCAGGGATTCGGCTCGCGCAGCGCGAAGAAATACGTTCCTGTCCCGCCGTCGGAGATGCCCGTCAAATACGTCTGCGTCTCGTCAACGTTGTACTTGCGCTTCACCATGTCGAGCAGGCCGAGGATGTTGTCCACCTGGCTGGTGTGCCACCAGGCGTTGTCGTCCGATGCCTGCGGCTCGATGTAGATCTGCGGTTCGCCGGGAATGCGCGTGGACTGCGGCTGACGGCCCGGCTGCGGCGGGCGGCCGACGCCACCGTGGAGCTGCACGCGAACGGGCCATTTCCTCGCCGGGTCGTATTCGGGTGGAACCTCGAGCAGCGTTTCGAACGACTCGCCGCCGATGTTGGCCGGGATGCGAATCAGGCCGGTCTTCTCTTTCGCGTAGGTGCGGCCGGCTTTCAGCCGCGTCCACGCAGTCTCGAAATCGACGCCGCTCTCGACGATGCCGTGCGTGGCCTTTTCGGCCGCAGACGCTGTCGGCGCGTCCCAGAACGCGCGGAACGCCGCGTCGACGTTGACAGCGCCATGAACCGAGTACGCCGTGAGCCCGACGAGCGCGGCCGCGAGCACCAATCGCTTCATGGCGGGTAATGTTACGCCCGCCCGCCAGCCTCGCCTCGCCCCATCGCCGCCAGCTTGACGATTCAAACGTTTGTTTTATACAGTTGTTTCACCGACATGAAACGCCTGATTCGCCCGCTGATCCTCCTGATGCTCGTCGCCGGCGCCGGCTACTACTACTACCTCAGCTCCCGACCGGTCCCGCTCGTCCTCACCGGCATCGTCACCACCAACGACGTGGTGGTCAGCCCGCAGATTGCCGGGCGCATCGAGCAGCTCTCGGTCGACGAGGGCGACCAGGTGAAGGCCGAGCAGGTGATCGGCGTGCTCGATGCCGGCGAGCTCGAACAGGAGCAGGCGTACTACGCCGCGGGCGCCGAGGGCGCGAGCTCGCAGGTGGCGGAAAGCGCCGCCGCGCTCCGGTTCCAGGAACGGCAGACCGCGGATCAGATTCGCCAGGCCGAAGCCAACCTCGCTGCCGCGCAAGCGCAGCAGATGGCGGCGCAGGCGGAGCTCGAGAACGCGAAGCTCAACTTCGATCGCGCGGAGCGGATGTCGAAGGAAGGCGTCGTGGCGCAGCAGGAGCTCGACCAGGCGCGCACGTCGCATCAGGTCGCGCAATCGAAGATCGACTCGCTCGCCAAGCAGATCGACGCGCAGCGCGCCGCCGTGGAGCTCGCGCGATCGAATGCCGACCAGGTCTCGGTCCGCCGCAACCAGCTCGCCACGAATCAGAAGCAGCAGGCGGCGGCCGCCGCGCAGCGCGCCAAGGCCGGCGTGCGGCTCGGCTACACCGAGCTTCGCGCGCCGATCGACGGCATCGTCGACGTGCGCGCCGCGCGCATCGGCGAGGTCGTGACGCCGGGCCAGCCGATCGTCACGCTGATCAACCCGGACGATCTCTGGGTGCGCGCGAACGTCGAGGAAACCTACATCGACCGCGTCCGCGTCGGCGACAAGCTGAAAGTCCGCCTGCCGTCCGGTGAAGAGCGCGAAGGGACGGTCTTCTACCGCGGTGTCGAGGCGGCGTTCGCGACCCAGCGCGACGTGAGCCGCACTAAGCGCGACATCAAAACGTTCGAGATCCGGCTGCGCGTGGACAACAAGGATCGCCGCCTTGCGGTCGGGATGACGGCGTACGTGGAGTTGCCCGTTCGGGCCGGCTAAAGCAGGGCCGGCGAAAGCCGGCCCCTACGTCAGCAAAACGCGAAATGAAATGACCAACGCGATCGACGTCAGGAGCATCGTCAAGAAGTTCGGTGACTTTACCGCCGTCGACGGCATCAGCTTCGCCGTCCAGGAAGGTGAGATCTTCGGACTGCTCGGCCCGAACGGCGCGGGCAAGTCGACGCTGATCCGAATGCTCGTCACACTGCTCCCGCCCACCTCGGGCACCGCCATGGTCGGCGGCTTCGACATCATGCAGCAGGCCGACGATGTGCGGCGCGCGATTGGCGTCATCCCGCAGGCGATGACGAGCGACCTCGAACTGAGCGTCGAGGAGAACCTTCTGATCTTCGCGAAGCTGTACGGCGTGCCGCGCGAGCGGCGCAAGCGCCTGATCGACGAACTCCTCGAAGCCGTCGAGCTCACGCAGTGGCGCGACAAGCAGGTTCGCAATCTCTCGGGCGGCATGCGGCGCCGCGTCGAGATCGCCCGCGGCCTCGTTCACGAACCGAAAATCTTCTTTCTCGACGAGCCGACGACCGGCCTGGACCCGGTGTCGCGCGTGCACGTGTGGGAGATGCTTCAGCGCATCAAGTCCGAGCGCGACCTGACGGTCCTCATTACCACGCACTACATGGACGAGGCCGACAAGCTGTGCGACCGCATCGCCATCGTCGATCACGGCAAGCTGGTGGCGCTCGATACGCCGCGCGCGCTCAAGGCGTCGATCCCCGGACGCGAAGCGGAGACCGTCACGCTCGATGACGTGTTCGTGCACTACACCGGGCACGACCTGCGCGACGCGCTTCAGGATCGCGCGCCGCGCGACTTCAGCTTCGTCATGCAGAGGGGGAGGCGCTAGCCATGCACCGAGCCTGGGCCATCGTCGAACGTGAGCTGCGCCGCTTTCGCCGCAGCCCTTT
>DATNCQ010000035.1:0-37157 GCA_035571515.1 Vicinamibacterales bacterium | reverse complement strand
CGCTCGTCAGCGCGACGCCGGCGCGGCTGCTCCTGCGCCATGTCATCCGCGCGGTCGCGCACGCCGTGGATCGCGTGGTCGTGAGCGTCACCGACGCCGGCGGCCTCACGCAGCTGATTGAAGGCGATTACCTCGTGATGACGCTGCCCGCGTCGACGCTGCGCGACGTCGAGATTCGTCCGGCGCTGCCGGAGGACCAGCAGCACGCGATCCAGCGGCTGCCCTACGGCCGGACGACGAAGGCGCTCGTCCAGAGCTCGAGCGCGTTGTTCGGGCTGCGTCACGCACGCGCGTTTGCCACCGACAGTGGCATCGGCGCCTTCTGGGACGCGAGCGAAGAGCAGGGAACCACCGCATCGATCGTGGCGTTTCTCGGGGGCGGCTCCGCGAGCGGCGCGCTGCGCGAGTCCGCCACCGCCGGCGGCAGCGAGCTGCTCTCGGAGTTGTGCTGGCTCGGGATGAACCGGGCGCCGGTGACGGCGGTGCACGTCGCTGACTGGACCGCCGATCCGTGGGCACGCGGCGGCTACGCCTTCTTCGATCCGGGCTTCGACCCGGCGTGGCGCCCGCTGCTCGCCCGGCGCGCGGGACGCATCGTCTTCGCCGGCGAGCACACGAGCGCGGAGTGGCAGGGGTACATGAACGGCGCCGTCGAAACCGGCCAGCGCGCCGCGCGCGAGCTGCTCGAAACCGCCTGACGCTGAGCGTCGCGCGGCCAATTCCCAACTCCCAACTTCCAAGCAGCATGGTCTCGAGACACCAGGCTTCTTGGGGGTTGGAAGTTGGAAGTGACTTGGGAGTTGGAAGTTGGGAGTTGGAAGTTCTATAAGAGTCCTCATGACACGCAGACTGCTGTGCGCCGTGGCGATTGCGGTGGCGATGCCGTGGAGCGGCGCGGACGCGCAATCGCGATCCCACGAGCTGAAGCTCGAACCCGCGAACATCCACTGGGGCTATTACGACGCGAAGGTCCCGCCGGTGCTCCGCATCGCCGCCGGCGACACCGTCGTCGTGGAGACGATGGTGGCGCGCGGGCTCGAACGCGTCCGGCTGGCCGGCGTGCGCGAGGACGAGATCCCGCAATCGCTGAAGGTGGTCGAGCAGAACGTGACGACCCGCGGCCCCGGCGCGCATCCGATGACGGGACCGATTTTCGTCGAGGGCGCCGAGCCGGGCGATTCGCTCGAGATCCACATCCAGCGCATCGAGCTGCTGCACCCCTGGGGCGTAACGGCGTTCCTGCCAGGCAGTGGAACACTGCCCGAGGATTTCCCCTACAACGGCCTCAAGCTCGTTCGCATCGACGAGCGGGCGGGCACCGCGCAGTACGCGCCGGGCATCGCGTTGCGGCTCGCGCCGTTCTTCGGGTCGATCGGCGTCGCGCCGCCGGTCCTGCAGGGGCGCATCTCGAGCACGCCACCCGGCCCGCATGGCGGCAATCTCGACAACAAGGATCTCGTTGCCGGGTCCGTGCTCTATCTGCCCGTCAACGTCACCGGCGGCCTGCTCTCGATCGGCGACGGTCACGCGCTGCAGGGCGACGGGGAAGTGTCCGGGACGGCGCTGGAGACGTCGCTGCGGGGCACGTTCCAGGTGGTGCTGCGCAAGGGGAAGCGACTCAGCTGGCCGCGCGCCGAAACGCCCACGCACTACATGACGATGGGATTGAGCGAAGATCTGGATCAGGCCTCGAAGCTCGCGGTGAGGGAGATGATCGAGTTCCTCGTCACCGAACGACGGATGACGCGCGACGATGCGTATCTTCTCTGCTCGCTCGCCGCCGATCTGCACGTCACGCAGACGGTGGACATGACGAAGGGCGTGCACGCCATGCTGCCGAAGACGATCTTCCGTTGACCGGCTGCGGGCTCCGGGCTCCGGCAGTTGGACGTCGGACGTTGGAAGTTGGAAGTTGATTGGAGGTTCTCGTGGCTGTTCGCCGCGGCGTTGTGATCGTCCTCTCCCTGATTGCGCTTGCCGTGATGATGTCGTTCGGCGGCGTCGTCTTCCTTTACCTGCTGGTCTCGCGCGGTCCGTCCATCCAGGACGATTCGACGCTGGTGCTGCGGCCGGGCGGCGCGCTGGAGGAGACGCTGCCGGACGACGTCGTGGGACAGCTGATGGGGCGCGACACGATGACCGTGCGGAGTTTCGTCGAGAGCCTGCGCCTGGCCAAGCGCGATCCGCGCATCACCGGCGTCCTCCTCATGCCCGCGTCGCTCGCCTCGCCGTTCTGGGGCAAGGTGCAGGAGCTGCGCGACGCGGTGCTCGACTTCCGCAAGTCGGGGAAGACGGTCGTCGCCTTTCTCGAGTTCGGCGGCGACCGCGAGTACTACCTGGCGACCGCGGCGGACCACGTCTACCTGCTGCCGACGAGCGCGCTCGACCTGACCGGCGTCGCCTCCTACGAAGTGTTCCTGCGCGGGACGTTCGACAAGGTCGGCGCCTACCCGGACTTCCTGCAGATCGGCGCCTACAAGACCGCCGTCAACCAGTTCACGCAGAAATCGTTCACGCCGGCGCACCGCGAGATGACCGAGTCGCTCAACGGCGACATGTACGAGCAGCTGGTGCGCGGCATCGCGTCGGCGCGCAAGAAGACCGAGGCCGAGATGCGGCAGCTGCTCGACCAGGGCCCGTTCCTCCCCGCGGACGCGGTACGGCTCGGCCTCGTGGACGGCCTGGCGTACGAAGACCAGCTCGACGACCGCGTTCCGCAGCTGCGGCAGGCCGGCGAGATGCGGCGCGTGGACGGCATCGACTACCAGCGCGTCACGCCGCGCTCGCTCGGCGTCCGGCCGGCGTCGCGCATCGCGGTGCTCTACGCGTCGGGCGTGATTACATCGGGCAAGAGCGGCTACGACCCGGGCACCGGCACGGTCGTCGGCTCCGACACGTTCGTCGAGCAGCTGCGGCGGCTGCGCGACGACGACAGCATCCGCGCCATCGTGCTGCGCGTGGACAGCCCCGGCGGGTCGTCGGTCGCCTCCGACGTGATGTGGCGCGAGCTGATGATCACGCGCGACCAGAAACCGTCGCGGCCGCTGGTGACGTCGATGTCGGATCTCGCGGCATCGGGCGGGTACTACATCGCGGTGCCCGGCCAGGTGATCGTGGCGCAGCCGGGCACGCTCACCGGCTCCATCGGCATCTTCGCCGGCAAGTTTGTCCTCGACGGCACGCTGAACAAGGTGGGCGTCACGACCGAGACGGTCAAGTCGGGCAAGAACGCGGACATCTACTCGCCGTTCTCGCGCTTCTCGCCCGAGCAGCGCATGAAGGTCGGCGAGTACATGGACGGCTTCTACAAGAACTTCGTCGCCAAGGTCGCAGCGGGCCGGCACTCGACGCCCGAGCGGATCGATGCGGTCGCGCAGGGGCGCGTCTGGACGGGCGCGCAGGCGAAGGAGCGCGGCCTCGTGGACGCGCTCGGCGGGCTCGACACCGCCGTGTCTATCGCGAAACAGCGCGCGCACATCCCGGCCGACGAGGAGGTGGAGCTCGTGATGTATTCGCCGCGGCGCAGTCTGTACGAGGCGCTCACGCAGCTGGGCCGATCCTCGGCGGGGCTCGCGTCGTGGAGTGTGTTGATGAACGCGGCGCAGCGGCAGGCGGCCGCGGCGCTCGTTGCGCCGGTCACGGTCTTCCGGCGCGGCGAGCCGCTGGCATTGATGCCGTTTACATTTGTACGGTAGCTGGCAGCGGGCAGCGTGCAGCGGGCAGTGAGAACACGAAGGCTGGCGGCTACTGCCCGCTGCCCGCTGATCAGGTGATCAGGCGCCGACGGTCCGGCGCGCGACGTCGGTATTGACCTGGATCTTCATGCCCTGCTTCGCCTTCGACATGTAGGAGGCGAAGAACAGCTCGCGCTGCTCGTTCAGCAGCTGCGTGCGGAAGCTTTCCTTCGCCTGCCGCAGCGCGTCGGGCGTCACGTCCTGGCGTTCGGCGACGCGCACGATCACCGATCCGTTGGCCGTCGCGATCGGGTCGCTCACGCCGGCGGCGGGAAGACCGAACGCGACCTTGTCGACCTCGGGGCTGACGCCGATGTCGGGCAGCGGCGAGCCGCGCGCGATCAGCTGCGTGTCCTTCGCCTCGAGCCCCTGCGCCTTGGCGGCGGCGGCGAAGTCTTTCGCGGCTCGCAGCGCGCTGGCGATTTCACCCGCCCGCTGCTTGCTCAGCTCGGCCGCCTTCATCTTGATCACGTCCTCGCGCACGCGGTCCTTCACCTCGTCCACCTTCGGGACGTAGGGATCGAGCTTGCCGGTCGTCGTGATGTAGACGGGGCCGCGCGGCGACTGCACCGCCTTGCTCACCTCGCCGTCCTTCAGCTGGAACGCCTGCGCGGCGACTTCCGGCGCGGGCCCCAGCGTGGGGATCGGGTCCTCGCGCGCGAAGAAGCCCGACTCGGCGACGGTGGCGCCCGCTTCCTTGCCGACGGTGTCGAGATCCGCCGGCTTGGTGATGCGCGCGTCGAGATCGCGCGTGCGATCCGTGATCTGCTGCTCGACGCGCTGCGCCTGCAGCGTCTGCTGGATTTGCGCGCGCACCTCGTCGAGCGTGCGCGTCGTCGCCGGCTTCTTGTCCACGACCTTGATGATGTGGAAGCCGAACTGCGACTTGACGAGGTCGCTGATCTGCCCGGGCTGCATCGCGAACGCGGCCTGCTCGAACTCGGGGACCATGCGGCCTTTCGGGAAGTAATCGAGGTCGCCACCCGTCGCCTTCGACCCGTCGTCCTCGGAGTACTTCTTGGCAAGCGCCGCGAAGTCCGCCCCGGGCGCCTTCGCCTGCTTGAGGACGTCTTCCGCCTGCGTGCGCACCGCGGCTTCGTCCTTCCCCTCGGTCTTCAGCAGGATGTGGCTGGCGCGCACCTGCTCGGGCGTCTGGAACTGCTGCACGTTCGCGTTGTAGTAGCTCTCGATCTCCTGCGGCGTGATGGTGGTGCGCGAGCGCAGCTGATCGCGATCGATGAGCAGGTAGCGGATCTTCCGCTGCTCGCCCTTGCGGTATTCCGCCTGGTGCGCCGTGTAATACGCGTTGATGTCGGCGTCGGCGACCGTCACCTTGTCGCGGAACTTGTCGGCCGTGAGCGCGACGACCTGCAGCTTGATCTTTTCGTTGCGGTTCCGGTACTCGCGCTCGACGTCGGCGTCGGTCACCGCGAGCCAGCCGGTGACGGCGGAGCGCAGCTTGTCGATCATCATGCTGCGGCGCAGGTTCTCCTCGAAGTCGCCCTTCGTCATCGGCGGGTTCTGCGAAAGGAGCAGCTGCTCGTAGCGCGCCTCGCCGATGAAGCGGCCGTTTTCCTGGAGCGCGGGGATCGAGAAGATCTGCTGCGCGAGCTCCTCGTCGCTGACGCGCAGGCCCTGGCGCTCGGCCTCGGCGAGCGCGGCCTGTTCGTCGACCATCTGCTGGAGGATCTGCTGGTCGACGCCAAGCTGGCGCAGCAGTTGCTCGTTGATGCTGCCGCCATACTGCTGTTGATACGCCATCATCTGGTTCTGATAGCGGCGCTGGTAGTCGAGAGCCCGGATGTCTTTGCCGTTCACCGTCGCGACCACGTCCGAGGCCGACGCGCCGCCGACGACCTGCGTCGTGTCGAGAAAACTCGGGATGTAGAACGCGATGAATGTCAGCACCACCAGCGCCAGGCTCCACTTGAGCCAGTTCCGGTGCCGGCGCATCCGGTCGAGCATCGTCATGGTCTAATTCCTCAGTCGGTGTTGAAGCCTCTCATCGTACGCCATGACGCTGCCGAGCCGCAACGGTTTCGTGGTATATTTGTCCGGATTAGAAGGACTTAGCGCCCCCGCCCTGTTCAAGCGGTGACACCTATCTCCGCCAAGTCTGACCTCCCTGAGCCCGCCGGGCGCCGTACACGTCGTGCCGATCTTGCTGCTCGCCTGAAGGGGCGTGTTCGCACGCTTCGCACGCAGCTCGAACGCCGGGAAACGCTGCTCGAGTCCGTTCGGGAGGCCAACGCGACGCTCGACCCGAAAAAGGTGGCCCTGTGGCTGGTGCACCAGGCGCGCTCGTGGATTCCATCGCCGTGCTGGGTCGTCGTCTCCCGTGATTTGAAGGGCGACCTGGCTGTGATTGCTGACGAAGGATTGACGCCGAACCTGACCCCGAGCATCTGGATGGCCGCGCAGTGGGTGATGCGGCACGGGACGGAACTGCTCTCCGCCGACCTCGCCAAGGACAGTGGAAAGCCGGGCGTCGCCGGCAGCGCCGTCGCCTTCCCGCTCGTCTGCCGGAACCGCACGGTCGGTGTGCTGGTGGGCCTCGATCCGTTGCCGTCGGCGGCGACGCCGGCCATCGGCCCGGCCCTTTCCCTGGCCATCCGATCGGTGCTCGAGCCGCCGGCCATCGCGCTCGACAACGCCCTGACGCTCCAGCGCACGGAGGCGGTCTCGGTCACGGACGACCTGACGGGCCTGTACAACTCGCGGTACCTCAACCTCGTGCTGCGTCGCGAATCGAAACGCGCCTCCCGCAGCGGGCGCCCCCTGTCGCTGCTGTTCATGGACCTCGACGGTTTCAAGGGGGTCAACGACACCCACGGCCATCTTGCTGGCAGCAAAGCGCTTGTCGAGGCGGCCGCCATCATCCGCGGCAGCGCCCGCGAGACCGACGTGGCCGCCCGGTTCGGTGGCGACGAGTTTTCAGTGATTCTCCCGGATACCGGCCGTGAGGGCGCCGTTTCAGTTGCCGAACGCATCCGGGAGCGGATCAACGCCTGCGAGTTCCTGGTGTCGGATGGCTTGTCCATCCATCTCACCGCGTCTATTGGAGTTGCGACCCTGCCGGACGTTGCTGCTTCGGCCGAAGAACTATTACGAGCCGCAGATGTGGCGATGTACAGGGTCAAGGACGCGGGGAAGAACGGGATTCACATAGCACAGGAGGCATCGGCCTTCTGACACGACGTAGAGGCCGGCCCTCGGGCGGCCTGAGGAGTAATCGACTTTGGCTCTCGGCTCGTTTTTCTCCCTGTTTTCCAGCGATCTCGCGATCGACCTCGGCACCGCGAACACCTGCGTCTACGCCCGCGGCAAGGGCATCGTCGTCAACGAACCGTCGATTGTCGCGATCAACAAGATCAACGGCCGCGTTGAGGCGGTGGGCAAGGATGCCAAGGAGATGCTCGGCCGCACGCCGGGCAACATCGTCGCGATCAAGCCCATGAAGGACGGCGTCATCGCGGACTTCGAAGTGACCGAGAAGATGCTGACCTACTTCATCAAGAAGGCGCACAACCGCAACGTGTGGGTGCGTCCTCGCATCGTCATCGGCGTCCCGTCGGAGATCACCCAGGTCGAGAAGCGCGCCGTCAAGGACAGCGCCTACCGCGCCAAGGCGAGTGAAGTGCACCTCGTCGAGGAAGCGATGGCCGCGGCCATCGGCGCGGGCATGCCGATCACCGAACCGTCCGGCAACATGATTGTGGACATCGGCGGCGGCACCACCGACATCGCCGTCATCTCGCTCGCCGGCATCGTCTACAGCAAGGCGGTGCGCGTGGCGGGCAACGAGATGGACGAGGCGATCATCCAGTACATCAAGAAGACGTACAACCTCCTCATCGGCGAGCGCACGGCCGAGCAGATCAAGATGGAGATCGGCTCCGCGTTCCCGCTCGAGGAAAAGATGACGATGGAGATCAAGGGGCGGCACCTGATCGAGGGCGTGCCGAAGACGATCACCATCAGCGACGAGGAAATTCGCGAGGCGCTCGCCGAAACCGTCAACGTCATCGTCGACGCGGTGCGCGTGGCGCTCGAGCGCACGCCGCCGGAGCTGTCGGCCGACATCGTGGACCGCGGCATCGTGCTCACCGGTGGCGGCTCGATGCTCAAGAACCTCGACAAGCGGCTGCGCGAGGAAACCGGCCTGCCGCTGGCGATGGCGGAGGACCCGCTGTCGTCGGTCGTGCTCGGCGCGGGCAAGATGCTGTCCGACTTCAATCTTCTGCGGAAGATTTCGATTGATTAGCGGGACGTCCTTCGTGCTCTTCACGGCCCACGGCCCACGGCCCACTGCCCACTGACGATGGCTGTCATCGACATCCGCCGCCGCACCGGTTACTTGTTCCTCGCCGTGATCGTCGGCCACGTGATCCTCATCTCGACGCAGGTGACGACGAAGCGCGGCGTGCCGATGCTCGAGGCGGTGGTGTTCGGCGTCTTTTCGGAGGTGCAGCGCGGGGCCAACGGCATGACGATGGGCGTGCGCGGCACGTGGCAGGACTACTTCGCGCTGCGCCAGGTGCGCACCGAGAACGAGCAGCTGAAGCAGGAGCTCGGCGAGCTGCGCGTGCGGCTGCAGGAAGAGCGCAACCTGGCCCAGCAGTCGCAGGCGCTGCAGAAGCTCCTGGACCTGAAGGCCAGCACGACACTCACGACCACGGGCGCCGGCGTCATCGCAGGGGGCGCCAGCCCCGAGTTCCGCACGATCACGATCGACAAGGGGACCCGCGAGGGGCTGCGCACTGACATGGCTGTCATTGCACCGGCGGGTGTTGTCGGACGCGTCATCCAGCCGAACACGCGGGCGGCGAAAATCCAGCTGCTGATCGACCGCAATGCGGCCGCCGGTGCGCTGATCGAGCGGACCCGTGCACAGGGCGTCGTCGTCGGAACGGGCGCGGACGAGCTACGCATGGATTACGTGGCGGGGACGGCCGATGTGAAGGTTGGGGACGTGGTGGTGACGTCGGGAATCGACGGCATTTACCCTAAGGGCTTTGTCATAGGTCAGATACAATCGGTGAGCAGGGGCGGTGGGCAGTACAGCGCGATCGTCGTCCGGCCGGCCGTCGACTTCACCTCGCTCGAGGCAGTGCTGATTGTGCTCGCGCCGCCGCCTGCGGGTGGTGACAGCGGTGGGCTCGCTGCGACGGGCGGTAAGGCGGGCGCGGACCAGGATCGCGAGTGAAGACCGCCGGCGTCCTGGTGGCGATAGCTCTGGCGCTGGCGTTGCAGACGAGCCTCGCGCGATTCGTCGTCGGCGGCACCGCCGCCCTGGATCTGGTGTTGGTCGTGGTGGTCTACGTCGCGCTGACCACCGGACCGGTGACGGGGATGCTGGCGGGAAGCATCGCGGGGATCATCCAGGACGCGCTGTCGAGCGGCACGGTCGGCATCGGCGGCCTGGCGAAGGCGATCGTCGGGTTCGCGGCGGGCGTGATCGGCCAGCAGTTCATCGTCACGGCGGCGTTCCCGCGGTTCGTGATGTTCGTCGCCGCGACGATCGTGCACGCGGCGTTGTTCATGGGGATGTACGTGGTGCTCGGGTTGAAGGAGTTCCCGTCGCCGTGGGCGGCGGTGCTGAGCCAGGCGCTCGCCAACGCGGCGGTCGGCATCATCGCGTTCGCGATCATCGAATCGCTGCCGGGCGCGATCGAGCGGCGGAAATATCGGCGCTCGAAAAGATAGCGAATCAAATATGGCTATTCAGGAAGATCGCCGGCGGATTACCACGAGGCTGACCGTGCTGCAGGTCGCGTGCGTGGCGGTGTTTGCCGCGCTGTCGATCAGCTTCTGGTTCCTGCAGATTGTCGAGAACGCCCGCTACGAGGAGATGGCGCAGAACAATCACCAGCGCACGCTGGCACTGCGCGCGCCGCGCGGCGTCCTCTACGACCGCAACGGCCAGGTCCTCGTCGAGAACCGCCACTCGTTCACCATCTCGATCGTGCGGGAACACACGAAGGACCTCGATCGAACGGTGCGCATGCTGTCGGAGGTCGCCGGGCTCAACGTGGAGGACGTTCGCGCCGTCGTCGCGCGCCACCGCAGCGAGCCGAGCTATCGCCCCATCGTGGTCGTGGACGACGCGTCGCTGGCGCAGGTGGCGGCCATCACGGCGCGCCGCCTCGACTTCGAGTTGCCGGACGTGGTCGTCGAAGAAGTGCCGACGCGGCAGTACCCGGGGGAAGGGATTGCCGCGCACCTGTTCGGCTACGTCGGCGAAGTGAGCGACACGATGGTGGCCGCTGACGAGAGTCTGAAGAGCGGCGACCTCGTCGGCCAGGCCGGCATCGAGAAGATCTACAACCCGATGCTGATGGGGAAGGACGGCGCCAAGGTCGTCGTCGTCAACAGCCTCGGCCGCGAAATCCGCACGCTCGAGGAAGTGGCGCCGATGGAAGGCAAGCGCCTGCAGCTGACGATCGACTACGACCTGCAGAAGGCGGTCGATGACGGGTTCAAGGTGGCGCGCGTGGCGCGCCTGACCAACGCCGGTGCGGCCATCGTGCTCGATCCGAACACGGGCGAAGTGCTGGCCTACTCGAGCGAGCCCGCCTTCGATCCCAACGCCTTTGCCGCCGGCATCGACCGCGCCACCTGGGCGTCGCTCACCACCGACGAGCAGCGGCCGCTCAACGATCGCGCGCTGCAGGGGCGTTATTCGCCGGGCTCGACGTTCAAGATGGCGGTGGCGCTGGCGGGCCTCCAGGAAGGCGTCATCACGCCCGACTTCAAGGTGCACTGCGCCGGCGGGGCGAACTTCTACGGCCGCACGTTCAAGTGCTGGCTGAAAGGCGGCCACGGCACGACCGATCTGCGCCACGCGATCGAGCAGTCGTGCGACGTCTACTTCTACACCGTCGCCAACATCCTCGGCGTCGACAAGATCAACAAGTGGGCGACCGCGCTCGGCCTTGGCGTCAAGAGCGGCATCGACCTGCCGAACGAAGTGACGGGCCTCGTGCCGTCCACGGAGTGGAAGCGCGAGAAGATGCACGAGAAGTGGTACGCGGGCGAGACCATTTCCGTCGGCATCGGCCAGGGACAGGTCTCGGTGACGCCGGTCTCCATGGCGGTGTACGCGGCGACGATGGCCAATGGCGGGACGCGCGTGACGCCGCACCTGCTGAAGGCGATCGATGAGGGGAACGGGTGGAAACCGGTGCCGGCGCCCCCGCCGCAGTCGGTGGTGCAGCTGGATCCGGAGAAACTCCAGGCGGTGCGCGATGGCATGTGGGGCGTCGTCAACGGGGGCGGCACCGGCAATCGCGCGCGCGTCGTCGGCTTCGACGTCGCCGGCAAGACAGGAACGTCGCAGGTGATCTCGAACGCGGGACGCGTCGCGGCGGCGCGGTCGGGCAAGGACCTGCGCGACAACGGCTGGTTCGTCTTCTTCGCGCCGCGTGACAAGCCGGAAATTGCCGGCGTCGTCTTCCTCGAGCACGGCGTCCACGGTCCGAACGCGGCGCGCGTGGCGCGGCATATCCTGTCCACGTTCTACGCCAAGAAGCTCGGCAAGCCGCTGCCGCCGCCGCCGACGCCGCAGGACATGCAGTTCGACTTCTCCGATCCGTACGGCCCGGGCCGCATGCCGGGAGTCGAGCCCGAAACCGACGAACCCGTCAACATCACGAACTGAGATGCTCGAACGAAGGCTCTACTATCACATCGACTGGGCGATGATCGCCGGCATCTTCGCGCTCTGCGCCATCGGTCTGGCGCAGATCTTCAGCGCGACCGGCGGGTTCACGCGCATCTACTACACGCAGATCTACGGGATCCTCCTCGGCGTCTTCGCCATGGCCGTCTGCCTGACGATCGACTACCGGTCGATGGCCGACAAGTCGCACTGGATTTACCTCGCGGTACTCCTGCTCCTGATGTACGTGCTGTTCTTCGGCGCGGTCCGTGGCGGATCGCGCCGCTGGATCGACCTCGGCGTCGTCAACCTGCAGCCGTCGGAGTTCGCCAAGGCGGCGGTCGCGCTCGTGCTCGCGAAGTTCTTCGGCGAGAGCCGGCGCGGGGCGATCACGCGGGAAGACCTCGCCATCGCGGGCGCGCTCACCGCCGTCCCGCTCATTCTCATCGCGCGGCAGCCGGACCTCGGCACCGCGGTGACGCTCATCCCGGTCGGCTTCGCCATCGCCTACGTCGCCGGGATGCCGATGCGCATCATCGGCATCCTGGCGCTGGTCGGTGTGCTGGTCGCGCCGGTCGCCTGGAAATTCGCGCTCAAGGACTACCAGAAGGAGCGCATCTCGACCTTCCTCGACCCCTCGCAGGACGCCAAGGGGGCGGGGTATCAGCAGATTCAGGCCCGGATCACCGTCGGCTCCGGCGGCCTGTGGGGGAAAGGCTTTACCAAGGGGACGCAGGGCCAGTTGCGTTTCCTGCCCGTCGCACACAATGATTTCATCTTCTCGGTGCTCGCCGAGGAGCAGGGTTTTGCGGGCGTGCTGGTCACGCTCGGGTTGTACCTGTTCGTGATACTGCGCGCGCTCGAGGCGGCCCGCCTCGCCAAGGATCGCCTCGGCGCGTACCTGGTGCTGGGAGTACTGGCCAGCTTCACGTTCCAGGTGATTTACAACGTGACGATGTCGGCCGGCCTCGCGCCGGTCAAGGGACTGACGCTTCCGCTCATGAGTTACGGCGGCTCCTCCATGATTGCAACCCTGGCGGCGTTCGGCCTGATTCTCAACGTGCGGATGCGTCGATTTACGAATTGAGGAAGGCGGACCGCCGGTCCGCCTCTACATGGCTGTGACCGCTCTCATCGCGCTTCTCTGGATGCTGCTCGCGTACGTCGCCGTACGCCGGGCGGAGCTCCGTTGCGCGCACGCGGCACGGCCCTCCTGGAGCTTCGGGCATGACCAAGGAGATGATCATCTCCTCGAGCGCCCACGAAACACGGGTCGCGATCCTCGAGGACGATCAGGTTGCCGAGATCTTCATCGAACGCGAACATCAGCGTGGCGTCGTCGGCAATCTCTACAAGGGCCGGGTGTCGAAAGTGCTCCCCGGCATGCAGTCGGCGTTCGTTGACCTCGGTCTCGAGCGCGACGGGTTCCTCTACGTATCGGACGTCGTCGCCACCTTCGAGGAGTTCGACCGCCTCGAAACGGACGAAGACGACGACGGCGGGTCCGCCGTCGTCGCAAATGGGTCCTCCGGCGGAACCCGCCCCACGCAGGCCGTACGTAGGCCGGGTGCCGGCGACGGTGGCGCCAGCGGAGCCGGACCCGGCAACCGCGGTGGCCGCCGCGACCGCGACAGGGGACCCGAGCCGAAAATCGAAGAGCTCCTGAAGGAAGGGCAGGAGATCATCGTCCAGGTCGCCAAGGAGCCGATCGGGACGAAAGGCGCGCGCCTCACCTCCCACGCGACCATGCCAGGCCGCTTCCTCGTCTTCATGCCGACCGTCGATCACGTCGGCGTCTCCCGTAAGATCGATTCGCGCGACGAGCGGAGCCGGCTGCGCGGCATCGTGCGCGAGTTCCGCGAGCAGCACGGCTTCACCGGCGGGGTGATCATCCGCACCGCCGCTGCCGGCCGGCCGAAAGACGACATCGTTTCGGACCTGAGCTACTTCCACAAGGTCTGGACGGAGATTCGCCAGAAGTCCGAGACCTCGCGCGCCCCGGCCGTCGTCTACCGGGAGCAGAGCCTCGTGGCCAAGCTGCTGCGCGACCTGCTGACGGAGGAGTACTCGGCCATCCGCATCGACAACGATCAGGAATACCGGCGCGTCTTCGAGCTGATCGAGCGCATCATGCCGCCCCTGGCGCCGAAGGTGAAGCTCTACAACAAGGAGTACCCGATCTTCGAGGAGTACGGCGTCCAGGCGGAGATCGACCGCGCGCTGCGCAGCAAGGTGTGGCTCAAGTCCGGCGGATCGATCGTCATCAACCAGACCGAGGCGCTCGTCGCCATCGACGTGAACACCGGCCGCTACGTCGGCAAGAAGAGCGCGGGCCGCCTCGAGGACACGATTCTCAAGACCAATCTCGAAGCGGTGAAGGAGATCGTCCGCCAGATCCGCCTGCGCGACCTTGGCGGCATCATCGTCCTGGACTTCATCGACATGGAGGAGAAGAAGAACCGGCAGAAGGTCTTCCAGGCGGTGGAGCAGGAGCTGCGCAAGGATCGGTCGCCGTCGAAGGCGCTGCAGGTGTCCGACTTCGGCCTCGTCATCATCACGCGCAAGCGCGTCAAGCAGAGCCTCGAGCGCGTGCTCACCGAGCCGTGCCCGTACTGCGCGGGGAGCGCCGTCATCAAGTCACGCTCGACGATCTGCTACGAAATCCTCTCCGAGGTGAAGAAGATCAGCGCCGACCTCGACGGCCAGAGCCTCGTGCTGCGCGTGAACCCCGACATCGCGCGCGCGCTGAAGGACGAAGAGCGCGCGGTCTTCAAGGAGCTGAGGCAGTCGATCGGGCGGGAGATCGCAGTGAAGCCGGATGTCCAGCTTCACCACGAGCAGTTCGATTTGATGGCCGTCGGGTAACGGCTGCAGGTGAGCTTCGGGCAGAGATATCAGCGATTCAGGCGGGACCCCTCCAGGTAAAGGGAGGCGCGCGATTAACGCCGCGTGATGCTGACGTTGCCGCTGAACGCGCGCAGCACGAGCATCGCGCTGGCGTCGCCGAAGGCACCGCGGATCGCACGCGGCGTGGCGGCGCCGCGCCCGTTGCCTTCGCCGCCCCGGCCGCGGCGGGTGATTGGAAAGTCGGACTGGACGGTGCCGCTGAAGCTGTTGGCCTGCACGTCGAAGCCGGTCGCGCCCGACAGCAGCAGCCGGACGTCGCCGGAGTGCGAGACGAGCTCGTAGCGGCCGCTGCGCGACAGTTCGCCCGCGTACTCGACGTCGCCGCTGACGGCGCGCGCCATCAGGCGATCGGCGCGCGAGTTGTCCACGCGCACGTTGCCGCTGACGGTCGTCAGCTGGATCGCGCTGGCCTTGAGCCCGCGTACCGTGACGTTGCCGCTGACGGCCGACGCGGTGGCGAATTGATCGGCCGACGCGTCCACGAGGTCGATGTCACCCGCCACGGTCCGCAGCGCCTCGACGCGGATGCCCGTCGCGCGAATGCCGCCACCGGTCGCCCGCACGGAGACGGTCGCGTCGGCGGGCACCGTGATCGTGAAATCGACGGATCCAGGGAAATTCCGCGGGCGAGGGTAAGACGTGCGGACTTCGATGCGGTTCGCCTCCTCGACGACCTGGATGTCGATCGTCTGCAGCAGGGCGCGCGCCGCGTTCGGGTTCGGCCGCTGCACGCGCTTGACGGCCTCGATCGTCACGTCGCGGCCGCTCCCCGCCGTGATGACGATGTTCCCGTGGAGATTGATCAGGTCGAACGCGCCGTTGGCGTCGAGGTGCGAGCTGCGCGAGAACCGTTCGCTGACCTCGGTCGTCGCCCCCGGCTGAGTCGAGGGGGTCTGCGCGCCGGCCGGAAGCGCGCCGGCGAGCGTGGCAACGACGAACACGAACACGCGGGCGCGCATCATTGATTCAGTTCCTTCGCGGCGCCGGCCGCGTCATCCGAACCCGCGTCGGCGTCCGCGGCGAGTGCGACCGTGTCCTGCAGGAGCGTCACCTTCGTGTCCAGCGCGTCGAGCAGGCTTTCCTGCGCGAGCGCGTCCGCGGGCTCGTCGGCCAGCGCCGCCCGGCTCTCGCTGATGGCGCGATCGAGCACCGCGAGATTCTGCTTCAGCACCGCGCGCGTGTCCGCGTCGAGCGACGCGTCCTGCGACGCCGCGAGCTGCTCGAGCCCGGCGATCGCCGCCTCGTAATGCTCCTCGGCAGGCGCGGTGTCGGGCTCCGCGGGCGCGCCGACCGCCTCGTGCGGCGCCGCCGCGGGTTCCTGTGTCCATGCGAGCCACGTCGCGCCCGCGATCAACAGCGCCAGCGAGACCGCGACCGCAACCGGCGCCCACGAGGGGAACGCGCCGGCGAGCGGACGCCGCCACCAGGGCCGCTGCTGCGGCTCCCCGATTGACGCCGCGACACGCGTCCAGAGTCGTGGCGGCGGAACATGTTCCTCGAGCCTCGCGGCGGCGCCGCGAATGCTCGTGAAGTCGGCGACGAGCGCCTGGCACCGGGCGCACCCGGCCAGGTGGCGTTCGAACGCCGCGAGCCGCGCGTCGCCGGGAAGGCCGGACGCTCTCGCGCCGTCGACATAGTCGCCGAGCTGGTTTTCGTAGGTCTCGCAGTTCATCGTCTCAACATCGCCCGCAGCTTCAGGCGCGCCTTGTGCACCTGCGATTTCGAGGTACCCTCCGAGACACCGAGGATCTCGGCGACCTCCTGGTGCTCGAACCCTTCCACGTCGTGCAGCAGGAACGCGGCGCGGGCGCCGGGTGGCAGCGCGTCAATGGCCTTTTCCAGATCCATGCGGCTGATGGCCGGGGGCACCGCCGGCGCCGGCGCCATCGGTTCGGCCGTCCCCTCGTCATCCAGCGAATCGGTCGCGCGGCTCATCTTCGCGTGGCGTCCGCGCAGGTGATCGAGACAGTGGTTCATCGTCAGGCGATACAGCCAGGTGCCGAGCGTCGATTCACCGCGGAACCCGGCCAGCTTCCGATGCGCCTGGAGGAACACCTCCTGCAGCAGGTCCTCGGCGTCCTCCCCGGAGCCGAGCATGCGCACCACGAGGCCGAAAAGGCGCCTGGCATGCTGGCGATACAGCTCCTCGAACGCGTCGGCATCCCCTGCCCGGCACCGCGCGGCCAGCTCGAGGTCGGCGGTTCTCACGTCTCCTGGCTGGTTAGACGGCGACGGGCCGGCCCGGAGTTGTCGCGGAATGGTTCTTGTTTCACATGGCGTCTCAGGAGGGAATTGGATGGCAACGTTCCGCCGCAAGGCAGCCGAACAGGAAATCAAGGGAGTTGGACAGAAGGTCAAGGGCGTGGCGCAGGAAATCGCGGGCCGCGCCACGGGTGACAGCAACCTTCGGGCTCGTGGAGAGGCGAACCAGGTTGCGGGCCATGTCCGCAGCCGCGCCGGCGAGGCAGCGCGGAAGGTCACCTCGGCCGTCAGCCGCGACAAGTCGCGCGGCCGCCGCTAGGACCCGAAGATCCGCTTTTACCTCGACTACGCGGGGTGGGGCGCCATCGCCGCCGCTCGAAGGCGCGAATCCGTCCCATCCCGACCTCCACTCCTTCGGCACGCAGCAACTCACGCTTGATCTGCAGGTTTCCGCCATAGCCGCCGATGGCCCCGCCCGCCGCGATCACGCGATGGCAGGGGACGCCCGGGTCGTTGCAGGTGCGCATGATGTTGCCGACCGCGCGCGAGGCCAGTGGTTTCCCCGCCAGCGCGGCGATGTCGCCGTAGGTCGCGACCCGCCCGGCAGGAATCCGGCGCACCGCCGACAAGACCCGGCTGCGGAATTCGCTTGTGCCTCTCAACGGCCGACGATGATCCTGGCGCGCAGCGTGAAGCCGCCGAGGTCGTGCTCGTCGTAGACGGTGGCGACGCCCGTCGGTGAATCGCCGAACGCGTTCGGCGCGGCCGACCATTGCGCATCGACTCCCGCGGCGAGCCATCGCCGAAGCGGCACCTCGGCCCCCCCGATCAGGTGGTAGCCGGCGTGGGTTTCCTTCAGGTCTTCGGACTCCGTCGCGTGCTCCGACGTCTCCACGTAGCGGTACCAGGTCAGGCCGCCGCCGACATAGGGCACGAGGCCGCGCGAGCGGAGGCGATAGCCGAACGTCAGGTCGATCGGTGTGACGGTGATCGTGTCCTTGACGTTGAGCGGGAACACCTGGTCCTCGAAGACGAAGACGCGATGGCCGTCGCGGCGAAAGCGCTGCGCGGCCAGCGACAGGAAGAACTGCTTTTCGCCGAACTCGACGCCGCCGCCGAACACCGGCCCGGACGACTTGCCGAGGATGGCCTTGAAGCTCTGCGTCGCGTTGAAGACGGTGAAGCCGAAGTCCCCGAAGCCGCGGACCGACACCTGCGCGCGGGAGGCGGCCGGGAGGAGCAGCACGAAGGCGAGCGCGACGAGTGCGGCGCGTCTCATTGCGCCAGCCCCAGCCCGCGCAGCGAGGCCCGCGGGTTGATGAGGCCGAAGCCGTATTGATCGTCTCGCCCCGCCGGCCCCAGGTCGGTCGCGAACTTCTCCATGGCCGCCTCGACGGCCGCCGGGCTCGTGATGCCCTGCTGCATCAGCAGCGCCGCCAGCCCCGACACGTGCGGCGCGGCCATCGACGTGCCCTGGAAGGGGAGGTACGCGAAGACGTCGAACCGCGGCGCGGTGTAGCGCGTCGGACCGAGCGCATAGGTCTCGACGAAATTGAGGTCGTAGGTCTGCTGGAAGATGCCGCCCGCGCTTCCGCCGGACCGCTGGTTGCCACCCGGCGCCGCGAGCTCGAGATACGAGCCGGTGGTGGAGTAATACGCGCGCAGCCGATCGCGTCCGATGGCGCCGACCGCCACCACGCCCTGGATCGAATTGGCGTAGGCCGCCGGCCATTCCGTCGGGTTCCCCTGCTCGAAGTCGTTGCCCGCCGCGATCGACACGAACGCCCCGTGCTGCGTGGCGTAGGTGAGCGCTTCCTGCAGCAGCGGGCTCGGCGGCCCCGAGCGGCCGATGCTCATGTTGAGCACCTTCGCGCCGCTGTCCACCGCGTAGCGGACGCCGCGCGCCACCACGTCGTCGGTCCCCTGGAACGGGCTGCCGAGAATGTCGTCCCACAGCGAGTCGATGACCTTCACGGGCATGATGCGCACGTTGAACGCCATCCCCGCGACGCCGACGCTGTTGTTCGTCAGCTGACCGATGGTGCCGGTGACGTGCGTGCCGTGGCCGTCCATGTCCACGGGCTCGGTGTCGTTCCAGATGAAGTCGCGCGGCGAGACGAAGCGGTCCGGCGGCCCGAGATCCGGCGCCGCGGCAAACGGGATGTCGACGACCCCGAGCGCGGGGAAGGTGAAGAAGGCGCCGCCGGCGCTGCCGCGCCACGACGGAATGTTCCGTCGCAGCACCAGGTTGCGGTAGGCGACGCCGCTGTCGATGACCGCGACGACGATCGACGGCGTGGCGCCGGGGTTCAAGTCCCACGCCCGCTCCATGTCGATCGCGGGGAAGTTCCACTGCTCCGTGTACAAGGGGTCGTTCGGCTTGAACATCGGGTGCATGCGGTAGCGCGCCTGCGCGTACTCCACGTCGGGCTGCTCGGCGAGCGTCGCGGCCGCCGCTTCCGGGTCCGCGTCGGGATCGATCGTCACGATGTTGAAGTCGGCGTAGGACGGCGCGTCCATCGCGAAGGCGCCGACCCGGTCGATCATGATCCGCTGCGCGGCTGGTGCGGTGCCAGGACGGAACTTCACGGCGATGCTGCCGCGCAGGTACGGCAAGCCGTCGCGGCTCGAGACGTCGGTCGGATAGGGGCGCGGAGGCCGCGGCGCATCCTTGTCGCGCAAGCCGGTGTCGATTCCCGGGGGGGTCAGATCCGAGATGAACGTGCGGAACCCGGGCGCCGCGTCCTGCGCCGCGACGACACCGAGGGCGAGCGCGACGATGGTCAGGACACCAGCTGTCTTGGAACGGAACATCAAGGCCTCAACGAAGGTGGGCAGGCAGGGGATTCAATGTTACTGCAGGTGTGACAGCGGATCGATGCCGTGCTCCGCCGGGTCGAGCGGCTTCTCGATCGCCGTCGCCTGCTCTTCAGTGGCCTCCCATAGATTGATCTCGTAGGGCCGCTCGAGATCCACGCCATCGCGGCCGCGCAGGACTTTGATCCGCGGGCGGTGCGGGTCTGGCGCGTACGCCTTGATCACGACCGCGATCTCGCCGGTGTTCAAACGGACGAGGTTGCCCGCCGGATAGATCCCGACGAGCTGTGCGAAGCGTCGTACGAGGTGCTGATCGAACTGCTTGCCGTCGTTGCGCTGGAGGACCGCGAGGATGCGATCGGTGGGGAACGCCTGCTGGTAGGCACGCTGCGATCGCATCGCGTCGTAAACGTCCGCGATGCCGCACATCATGGTGGCGAGGTTGAGCTGGCCGCGCTTGACGCCGTTCGGGTAGCCCGTGCCGTCGAGCCGCAGGTGATGCTCGAAGGCGACGATCGGCGCGAGCGTCGGCATCTCGGGCGTGCGCCGGAGAATCTGCGCGCCGTCGACGGTGTGGCGCTTCATGATCTCGAACTCGCGGTCGTCGAGCTTGTCCGGCTTGTTGAGGATTTCCGTCGGCGTCTTCACCTTGCCGATGTCGTGCATCAGCGCCGAGAGGCCGAACTCGCGCAGCAGCGCCCCCTCGATGCCCTTGACGCCGCGCGCCTGTCCCATCGTCAGGATCGACACGTTCACCATGTGCGTGAAGGTGTAGTTGTCGTAGTTCTTGAGCGCGGTCAACGCGAGCAGCGCGGTCCGGTTCTGGGCGACGGCCTGCGCCAGCGAATCGACGATCCCGCGGCCGGCGTTCGGGTCGGGTTTCCCCTCGGCCACCGCCGTGTTCCACAAGCGGCCCGCGACCGTGACCGCATCGTCGTAGAGACGCTTGATGGTCGCCATGTCGCCGGCGGGCGCATCGACCTTCTTCTCCACCTCGAGGCGGCCGACACGAATGTGCTTCAGGCCCGCCAGCGCGGACACCCGCTCCGGATCGGCGGCTGCGAGCGTCTGAATCAGCCGGGTGAGCTCGGCGCTCTCGACGCCGCGGGTGATGGCGATGCGCTCGACACCGGCCTGTTGCAGGCGCCGCATCAGCTCGCCCATGTTCTCCGCCGCGCGCGGGACTGGAATCTCCCCGACGACGAGGTCCTCGCCGACGATGCCGATGGCGAGGGTGGGCGACGTGGCGTGAATGACCGCCAGCGATTCGGCGAGCGCCGCGATGCTGCGTACGACGATCGGGTGCCCGGTGGCGTAGAGCTGCGCGCTGCGTATGGCCGCCGCGAGCTTGCGCACCAGGTCGTCGGCGTAACGCGCGCGCTGGACCGAGCTCACACGACCTCCCTTGCCGCTGCCGGCGCGTACTTCTTCGCCGCCGCGCGCACGCCGCGGCTGCCGCGCGTGGCGGCCTCCTGCAGCAGGGTCATGGCTTCCGGCGTGCCGATGTGGCGCAGGGCCGCTGCCGCCGCCCGCCGCAGCGCGGCGGTGCGGAACGGCGCCCACCACTCGCCCCGGTAGAGGATGTTGCGCAGGGTGCGCGTCGAATCCTTGTGCGCGGGCAGGGTGCCGAGCGCCTCGATGATCTGCGCGTGCACCGACACCAGCTTGCCGCGCGGCGAGGTGTGATTCAGCACGTAGCAGAGCAGCGGGATCGCCTTGTCCTCGCGCAGGCCGATCAGCTGCTGCAGGATCGTGTCGCGCGACGCGGCGCCGCCGACGAGCGCCTTCTCGAGGATGGCGAACGCTTCGTCGGTGCCGATCTGCACGATGGCGCGGATCGATTCGCGCTGCACCTGCGGATCGGCGTCGTCGAGCATCGAGGCGAGCTCGGGCAGCGCCTCGCGTCCGCCGAACACGCGCAGCAGGTCGATCGCCATCCGCCGGACGGCCGGGTTGGCCGAGTTCTTCAGCTGCTCGACGGACTGCCGCCCCGCGGCGCCGAAGCCGAGCAGCAGCTCGCGCAGGTGGCGGATCGCGCGGCTGTTCTCCTCCGCGGCAAGCGCAATGGCGAGCGGCCGCACCACCGACGGTCCGAGCGTGTGCGCGAGGCGGCTCAATGGCTCGACGTCTTCGACCTTCCGGAGATGGAAGACGATGTGACGGACGATCTGTCCCGAGGAGAGCTTGGAGACGATCGTCTCCGCGACCGGGCGCAGCGCGACGCGCCCCTGCTCGCCGCGCTCGGCGACGAGCAGATCGAGCAGTGCCTGCGCGGTCTCGACGTCGCCGAGCAGCGTCCTGCGCTCGACCTCGTCGGCGGCAACAATGGCGATGGCCTGCCAGGCGTCCGGCTCGGCTTCGATGCGCAGCAGGTCCTGGATGAGGGCGAGGTCGAGCACGCGGATCGCCTCGTCGCTGACCGAGTCGCGCCAGGCCTGCAGGCGCTCTTCGGGGTCGTCGGTCAGGCGTTCGACCTCGGTGGCCTGCAGCCGCGTGCTCGACAACTCGCGCCCGTACTCGTCGGAGACGAACGGCTTGTCCGAGTACGACATCAGCAGCTCGGCGGCGTTCTGCCAGAGATTCTCGAACCCGGCCTCGCCACCGAGCGGCGACTGCGCCGCCGTTTCCTTCGCGACGTCGAGCAACCGCTCCTTGCGTTCGGCTTCGGGCACGAGCGCCTCGAAGGCGAGCGCCAGTCGCTCGCTCGCGCCGTGCTCGGCGACCACCGCGTTGCCGACGAAGCTCGCGATGGTGTCCTCGCCGATCTGCGAGATGATCGTCGCCGCCAGCGACGCCTCCCCGGTGTCGGTCGGCTCGCGCGCCTGCTGGATGAGCGACAGCATCATGTCGGGCGTCATGCGCGCCGCGGAATCGGCAATCGTCTGCGTCACCGCCGACTGGTCGAGCTCGCCGCGCGCCTGCAGCCGTTCGATCGCCTTTTGAATGAGCCCGAGCAGCGCCGCGGCGCGCGCGCCCATCGACGCGGCGCCCGCTGGCGCCGACTGCACGGCCTGCAGCAGCTCGTTGAACCGCTCGGGATTGTCGAGCGCGCCGATGACCGCCTCGAGCGTCCGCTCGTCGATGGCGGCGCTCGTATCGCCCTGGAGGCAGAACTCGATGATGCTCTTCCACGCAGCGCCCTCGCTGCCGCTGCGTTCGCGGAGCACCTCCGCGTAGTCGATCTCGCGGATGTCGAAGTGCGCCCGCCCCGACTCGGCCCACGCCTTCGAGATGCCGCCGTCCGCCATCAGCTCCTCGGTGGTGCGCGAGAGGAGCAGCAGCAGCGTTCGCCAGTCGGTCGCGTCCGCGTCGCGCTCGATGCGCAGCTCGCCGACCAGGCGCTCGTGCAGCAGTTCCGCGAATTCGCCGATGGCGGCGTCCGGCTTGCTCGGGGTGCGGCCGTCGATGACGAGCGCGTCGGGCAGCACCGTGATCGTCACGTCGCCGTCCGCGGTGAGACGCCGCGAGGCGTTGACGACGCGCCCCAGCGCGCCCTGGATGGCCGGATGCGTCGCCGGGTAGAGCGACACCGATCGCGCCGCGGCCTTGCACGTGCGCGCGAAATCAGCCAGCGCCGCGCTCTGCTGCGCGGACATGTGCTCTGCTGGTGCGGGGGTAGCCATGCTCTACAGAACAGTCAACGGGTCGAGCTCCAGCGAATCAGGATCCACGGCTTCGATGACGGCCTTGGGGAACGCGCCGCGCGAGTCGCGTTCCCACGTGTTCACGAGGACCTCGCTCTCCAGCCGTCCGCCCTTCGCGTCGAAGATGATCTTGACCTGCGGGCGGAACGGATCCTCCGGGTGCTCCGCGGTGACCACGCCCACTTCTTCGGAGCTCAACCGCACGATCGTACCGATGGGGAAGAGCCCCATCAGGTTCACGAAGCGGCGCAGCAGCACCTGGTTGAACGCGGGATTGCCCTGTTCGCCCATGATCGACCGGATGCGCGCGGTGGCGAGCCCTTCGCGATAGGGCCGGTTGCTGCGCAGCGCGTCGAAGACGTCGGCGATGCTGACGATCTGCGTGCACAGGTTCAGCTTGCGATGGCCAATGTTCTCCGGGTAGCCGCTCAGGTCCTGCCGCAGATGATGCTCGAAGGCGACGACCGGCGCGAGCGCCGGCATCTCGGGTGTCCGGCGCAGGATGTGCGCTCCGTCCACCACGTGCATCTTCATGATCTTGAACTCTTCTTCGGTCAGCTTGCCCGGCTTGTTCAGGACCTCGAGTGGCGTGTTGACCTTGCCGATGTCGTGCATCAGGGCCGCGAAGCCGAACTCGCGCAGCAGCGGCCCTTCGAGGTTGAGCGCGCGCGCCTGCGCCATCGCCAGCGCCGCGACGTTCACCATGTGCGTGAACGTGTAGTTGTCGTACTTCTTCAGCGCCGTCAGCGCCATCAGCGACGTGCGGTCCTGCGTGACGATGTTGGCGAGGCTGTCGATGATCTTGCGCGCGCTTTCCGGATCGGGCTTGTCGCCCGACTTCGCCTGCTGCCACAGCGACTCGGCCGACGAGACCGCGGTGCTGTACACGCGGCGCGCCGCCTCGATGCCGAGCGCGTCCTGCGGCGAGTCCTCGACCGAGAGCTTGCCGATGACCACGCGCTTGACGCCTCGTGCGGCGAGCCGGTCGAGCAGCGGCGTCCGCGACCGGCGGTCGGCGAGCTCGCCGAGAAACGCCTGCACTTCCGCCGCGGTCACCCCGCGATGGAACGTGATCTTCTCGATCTCGCGATCCCGCAGCCCGCGAACGAAGCCCGTGAGCGAGGCCGACCCCTTGCCGAGCCGCGTGTCGTTGACGACGACGTCGTCGCCGATGAACCCGACGACGAGCGAGGAGGCGTCGGTGAGGTGCGCCGCGCACGCGGAAGTGAGCGCGGCGATGGAGCGTTGCACCAGCGGATGCTGCGGCGCGTAGAGCTCGGCGGCCCGGAGCCCCGCGGCCAGCCGTCGAACGAGCTCCTCCGGGTTCCGGCTCATGCCGGCGCGCCCTTCTCACGGATGATGCGGCGCAGCAGCCGATCGCCCGTCCGCCCCGCCTCGGCGAGCGCCGCCGTCGCCCGCGTCGTGCCGATGGCCACGAGCGCGTCCACGGCGGCCCCCTTGAAGGCGCGCGCCTTCTTCCGGGCGAAGAACCTCTTGCGGCGCATGATGGTCGCGACGGCGGCGACAGCTCGCTCGTCGCGCAGCTGCCGGACGGCGTCCAGCGTGTCCAGCACGGTCTGGTGGTCCCCTCCGAACGGGTCGCTTTCGCTCAGGATGCGGCTGAGCATCGGTACGACCCGTGGATCCTTTTCGGCCACCAGCGCCTCGACGACAGCGGTCCGTCCCGCGCCGGACGCCGCGCGCAGCGCCGTCTGGACCGCCCTGGCGGCCGCGGGGTCGTCGATGCCGGCCAGCGCCGCCACCGCCTGGCGCAGGACGCGCGGGTCGCTGCGCCTGAGCAGCGTCTGCAGCGGGCCGACCGCGTCGGCGCTGCGCGTGGACCCGAGCAGCGCCGCGGCAGTCCGCTGCACGAACCAGCGGCTGTCGTCGGTCAGCGGCGCGATGTAGTTGATGCCGGCCGCGCCGAACCGCTGCGTCAGATCGCGCGCGCGCGCGAACGCCGGCGTCTCGGTTTCGCTCTGGAGGACCGGGTGCAGCGACCGGATGGAGATGGGACCGATCGATGCGCAGCACTCGATGAACTGGGCGAGCGTCGCCTCGTCGAAGTCGCTGAGCATCGACGCGGCCTCGCGCAGGGCGATCGATTCGCCGACCGTGGTCAGCGCCGCGCGCGCCGCCGCCGGCGCCACCTTCCCCTCGCTCGCCTTTCGCAGCTCGCGCAGGACCAGCGCCGAGTTCGAGAAATCGCCGGCCAGCAGGAGGTCATCGACGAGAATCGCCATGTCGCCGGCAATCTCGACCGCGCGGTCCTCGTTGGTCTCGATACGCAGCAGGTCCGTGATCAGCAGGACGGAGAGCGATCGCACGTTGTCCTGCTGCAGCGATTCGACCCAGTCCGACAGCTCCGGCGGCAAATCGCGGGCGGCGAACATCTCGCTGCGGCCCACAGCCCCTTCGAGCGACGCCTGGTACGCCTGCGACACGTAGGGCGACTCGTCGTAGGTGAGGAGCAGCTCTTCCATCGAGTTCCAGACGGCCTTGAACTGGCTGCTCCGTCCGAAGTCGTGCTCGCTGAGCAAGGTCTTCGTCATGCGCAGCACGCGCTGCTTGCGCTCGTCGTCGGGCGCGATGGTGTCGAAGATGCGCGCGAGGCGCGCCGTCGCCTTGCCGTCCTTCGACAGGGCGGTCGCCAGCAATTCCGCCACCTTTTCGTCGTCGAACGACTGCGCGAGCCTGGTGACGATCGGCGTCTCCTGCATCCCTTCGTCGGTCTGCATGATCTGCATGACGACGTGCGGGTCGAGCGCGGTCGTCGCCGCGGCGACGTTGCGCATCACCTGGGGCAGCTTCTCCGGGTCCATCACCGTGACGATGCTGGCGAGGTGACGGAAGGTCGCGAGCACGATGGCCGCCTGCGTGGTGATCATCGGCGAGCCGTCGATGTTGCACTTCGGCGCGGAGACCGCCGCCGCCAGCTCCTTGATCTCGAAGGCGTTGCCCGCGATGTCGAGCAGCCGCTGCTGCTGCACCGAGTCGAACGTGGTCTGTCCCTCGACGATGGCGTTGACGACCGAGCGCCAGATGTCGTCGCGCCGCTCGACGTCGTAGTCGATGTCGCGGTCCTCGAGGATCTTTTCGTAGTCGATCTGGTCGATGGCGATGGAGGTGTGCGGCGCCGCGTTCCACGCTTTCGCCGGCCCGCCCGACGCGCGCAGCTCCTCGGGGTTGCGCGACAGCAGCGTCAGCAGCGCATGGAGCGCCGGAGCTTCCGGGTCGCCGAGAAAGGTCACCTGCAGGAGGTCGTGGTCGTGCAGGAGGCGGGCGGTCTCGGCGACCGCTTGGTCGTCAGGGAGCGGGTAGCCGGCGACCAGCAGCGTCTCCGGCGTGACGCCGAAGGTGAAGGCGGCGCCGGCGACCGTCTGGCTGATCGTCTCGCTCAGCCGCTTGACCGACGCCGACACGGTCGGATGCTCGGGCGGGTAAAGGGTCCAGTTTCGCGCCGCGGCGGAAAGCGCGCGGGCCAGGGCAATCGATTGACGTGTCAGCTCCGGAGACAGGGTCGCCTGAGTCATCTGACCGAATAAGATTATTGAATAAAATGCCGTCTTCATGCGCGCCGTCGACGTAATCGCGAAAAAGCGTGACGGCGGCACGCTGTCGCGAGAGGAGATCGACTTCTTCGTCAACGGGGTGAGTCGCGGGACGCTGCCCGACTACCAGGCCTCGGCGCTGCTGATGGCCATCGTGCTCCGCGGCATGACCATCGACGAGACGTCGTGGCTGACCGACTCGATGGTCAACTCGGGCAACCGGGTGGACCTGTCGGACATCCCCGGCGTGAAGGTCGGCAAGCACAGCACGGGCGGCGTCGGCGACAAGGTGTCGATCGTGCTCGCGCCGCTGGCGGCGGCGTGCGGCGTCATCATGCCGAAGATGTCGGGCCGCGGGCTGGGGCACACCGGCGGCACGCTCGACAAGCTGGAGTCGATACCGGGCTACCGCGTCGATCTCGGGATCGACGAATTCAAGGCCGTGCTCAGGGACGTCGGCACGAGCATCATCGGGCAGACGTCGTCGCTCGCGCCCGCCGACAAGAAGCTGTACGCGCTCCGCGACGTGACCGCGACCATCGGCAGCATCCCGCTCATCTCGGCCTCGGTGATGAGCAAGAAGCTCGCGGAAGGGAGCGACATCGTCCTGCTCGACGTCAAGTGCGGCGACGGCGCGTTCATGAAGCAGGAAGGGGACGCCCAGGCGCTGGCCGCGTCGATGGTCGCCATCGGCACCCGCGCCAGCGTGCGCACCGAAGCGTTCATCACCGACATGAACACGCCGCTCGGACGGGCGGTCGGAAACGCCGTCGAAGTGATCGAATGCATCGAGACGCTCAAGGGCGAAGGCCCGGCCGACCTCACGGGCGTCGTCAAGCGGTTCGCTTCGCGCGTGCTCGTGCTCGCGGGCCGCGAATCGACCGAGGCGCAGGCGCTGTGCCGCGTCGAAGGCGCGCTCTCGTCGGGCAAGGCGCTCGAGACCTTCGGGCGCATGATCGAGCGGCAGGGGGGCAACCGCGCCGTCGCCGACGACCCCTCGCTGCTGCCGTCGGTGAAGGGTCGGGAACACTTCCTGGCGGCGCGGGACGGCTACGTCACGCGCGTGAAGGCGGAAGCGATCGGGCTGGCGACGAACCTCCTCGGCGCCGGGCGGACGAAGGTGGGCGAGCCGATCGATCACGCGGTCGGCGTGTTCATCCTCGCCAAGCCGGGCGCGCGCATCGAGCGCGGGCAGCCGCTCGTCGAGATCCATCACCGGAGCGGCCGCGGTGTCAACGCGGCGCTCGCCCTCTGCGGCGACGCCATCGCGATCGGAGACGAACCGCCGCCGGCGCGCGCGGTCATCCTGGGAGACGTCCGATGACGAGGAACACGCTTGTCCTGGTCGCGCTCGCATCGTGCCTGGTTGCAGCGCCCGCCTGCCGCCGCGCGCGCTACGCCGGCGACGACACGTCGAAGGTGCACGTCGGTATCGTGTTCGACATCGGCGGCAAGGACGACCGCTCGTTCAACGCCGCGGCGTGGGCGGGCGTGAAGTGCGCGGAAACGGGGACGCTGCCCGACGGGAAGACGAGCTGCGGCAAGCCGGCGCTCGGCATCGTGCTGCGCGACGTCGAGCCCGGCACGCCGAACTCGATCGAGCCCGCCATGCGCGCGTTCGCCGAGCGCGGCTACGACCTCGTCATCGGCGTCGGCTTCACGCAGGCGCCCATCATGCAGGTCGTCGCCCGCGACTATCCGAACATCCGTTTTGCGATCATCGACGGCGTGGTTTTCCAGGACGACGGGAAGTCGCCGATGCCGAACGTCGCCGGCCTGCTCTTCAAGGAGCACGAGGGGTCGTACCTGGTCGGGATGATCGCCGCCAAGACCTCGCGCACCGGCACCGTCGGGTTCGTCGGCGGCATGGACATCCCGCTCATCCGCCGCTTCGAGAAGGGCTACGAGGAGGGCGCGAAGGCCGTCAACCCGCGCGTCCAGGTCATCCAGAACTACGTCGGCGTCACCGACGCGGCCTGGAACAATCCGGGCAAGGGCAAGGAGCTCTCGCTGGCGCAGATGGACAAGGGCGCCGACGTCATCTTCGCGGCGGCCGGCAACTCGGGCCTGGGCGCGTTCGATGCCGTCGAGCAGGCCGGCATGCAGAACGGCCGCGCGACGCACTACGTCATCGGCGTCGATTCGAATCAGAACGCCGTCAAGCCGGGCTACGTCCTCACCAGCATGATCAAGCGCGTCGACAACGCCGTCTACGACATCGTCAAGGAGGTGGTCGACGGGAAGTTCAGCGGCGGGTTCCACGTCTTCGGCCTCGAGAGCGAGGGCGTTGGCTACGTCATCGATCAGTACAACCGCGACCTCGTCTCGCCCGACGCGATTGCCGCGGCGGAAGAGGCGCGGCAGAAGATCATCTCCGGCCAGATCAAGGTGACCGACGCGATGGCGCAATGAAACTCGAGCTGCGCGGCATCACGAAGCGCTTCGGCGCCGTGCTCGCCAACGATCACCTCGACATCACGATTCCCCCGGGCACGATTCACGCGATTGTCGGCGAGAACGGCGCCGGCAAGTCGACCGCCATGCGCATCGCGTATGGCTTTTACACCGCCGACAGCGGCGAGATCCTGGTGGACGGCCAGGCGCGCCAGATTCGCGCGCCGCGCGACGCCATCGCGCTCGGCATCGGCATGGTGCACCAGCACTTCATGCTGGTGCGTCCCATGACGGTGACGGAGAACATCGTGCTCGGCGCCGAGCCAGGCTCCGCGATGTCGCTCGACCTGAGGAAGGCCGCCGCCGGCATCCGCGCCCTGTCCGAGGAGTTCAGGCTGGCCGTCGATCCCGACGCGGTGGTGGAGGACCTCTCGGTCGGCCAGCAGCAGCGCGTCGAGCTGCTGAAGGCGCTCTACCGGCGCGCCGCGCTGCTGATTCTCGACGAGCCGACGGCGGTGCTGACACCGCAGGAAGTGGACGAGTTCTTCGCCATCCTGCGCCGGATGCGCGGACAGGGGAAGACGGTCATCATCATCACGCACAAGCTCTCGGAGGTGCTGGCGATCTCCGACAACGTCACCGTGATGCGCGACGGGCGCGTCGTCGGCGAGGTGAAGACGAGCGAGACGGACGCGGCGGCGCTGGCGCGGCTGATGGTCGGGCGCGACGTGCTGCTGCGCGTCGACAAGCCGGCCGCACGTCCGGGAGCGACGGTGCTGGCCGTGCGCGATTTGTCGATTACGGCATCCGCGTCCGCTGCCTCGCGGCAGCTGCGGCGCGACAGGCGGCGGCTTGACGGCGTCTCGTTCGAGGTGCGGGCGGGCGAGATCGTCGGCGTCGCGGGGATCGAAGGCAACGGCCAGACGGAGCTGATCGAGGCGCTGGCCGGACTGCTGCCCGGGTCTGAGGTGTCGGGGTCGATTTCCGTCGGCGGCCGTGACATCCGCGCACTGGATGCGCGGCGGCGGCGCGAGGCGGGCATCGCGCACGTCCCCGAGGATCGCCACCGCCGCGGCCTGCTGCTGGAGTTCAGCCTGCGGGAGAACGCGATTCTCGGCGTGCATTACCGTGCGCCGGCGGTCTCGGGCCCTGGGGGCGTGCTGCTCGATCAGGCAGCGATTCAGCGGCGCGCGGATCTCGTCATCCGCGAGTTCGACGTCCGGCCGCCGAACGCGTCGCTGCCGGCACGCGCGCTGTCGGGCGGCAACCAGCAGAAGCTGATCATCGGACGCGAGTTCGAGCTGCCGCCGACGCTGCTGCTCATCGCGCAGCCGACACGCGGCGTCGACATCGGCGCCATCGAGTTCATCCACCGGAAGATCGTGGCGCTGCGCGATGCCGGCTGCGCCGTGCTGCTCGTGTCGGCCGAGCTCGAGGAGGTCACCGCGCTGGCCGACCGCCTGCTCGTCCTGCACAACGGGCGGGTCGCCGGCGAGGTCGATCCGTCGCGCGCGACGCATGAGGAGATCGGCCTGCTGATGACGGGCGGTCGGGCGTGAAGGTTCTTCGCGACCTGCTCTTTCCGTCGCTGGCCGTCCTGTGCGCGTTTCTCGCCGGCGCGGTGATCGTCGCGCTCGTCGGCGACAGTCCCATCGAGACGTATCGCCTCCTGCTCGGCAGCGCCTTCTCGTGGCCGGACGGCATCGGCTACACGCTGTTCTTCGCGACGCCATTGATCTTCACCGGCCTGGCGGTCGCGGTCGCGCTCCGTGGCGGCCTGCTGAACATCGGCGCCGAGGGACAGCTGTACGTCGCGGCGTTCGCGACCGCCTGGATCGGCATCACGTTCGCGAACCTGCCGGCGGTCGTGCTGGTGCCGCTGTGCTGTGTTGCCGCCATCGTCGCCGGCGCCGTGTGGGGCGCGATACCCGGCGTCCTGAAAGCGCGGTTCGGTTCGCACGAAGTGATCAACACGATCATGCTGAACTTCGTGGCGGTTGCGCTGGTCGGCTACCTCACGCAATACCACTACCGCATTCCCGGCGATCCGATCATGGAGACCGCCCCGGTCGGCAGCGGCGCGCACATTCCGCGGCTTGGCGCCTTCATCCCGGGACTGCCGGCGCGCATCCCGCTGAACATCGCGTTTCTCCTCGCGCTGCTCTCGTCCTGGCTCGTCTACGTGCTGCTGTGGAAGACGAAGTGGGGCTACGAAATTCGTGCGACCGGGCAGAACCCCGCGGCCGCCGAGTACGGGGGCGTGTCCGTCCGCAGGGAAGTCGTGCTGACGATGGCCATCTCCGGCGCGCTGGCGGGGATGGTCGGCATCAACGAGGTGCTCGGCTACCGCTATCGCTACTACGACGGCTTCTCGGACAACTACGGGTTCACCGGCATCGCGGTCGCGCTGCTGGGACGCAACCACCCCTTCGGCGTGGTCGTCGCGGCGCTGCTCTTCGCGGTGCTGCAGCGCGGCGGCGTGCCCGTCGACGCGTTCACGCAGCTGGTGTCCAAGGACATCGTCCTCATCCTGCAGGCGCTCGTCATCCTGTTCGTGGCGGCGGAGGCGGCGTTCAGGAGAGGGGGCAGGAGGCGGGGGGCAGAGGGCTGATGCGATCGATCCTCACCCTTTCGCTCGTCTTCTCCACGATCCGCCTCGCGACGCCGCTCGTGTGGGCGGCCATCGGCGGCCTGTATTCGGAGCGATCCGGCGTCATCAACATCGCGCTCGAGGGGCTGATGCTCGCCGGCGCCTTCACGGCGGCAGCGGTCACCTTCTACACCCACAGCCCGTGGGCCGGCGTGGGCGCGGCGATGCTGGCGGCGGCGTTTTTCGCGCTGCTGCTCGCGGTGGTCTGTATCCGCTTCAAGGCGAACGAAGTGGTCGCCGGAACCGGCATCAACATCCTCTTCCTCGGGCTGCCGGCCGTCCTGAGCGGGGCGCTCTTTCTCTCGTCCGGCTCGACGCCGCAGATTCCGCAGGACGAGCTGCTGCCGACGCTGTCGCAGGTCGTGCGGATTGGGCCGCAGTGGCGAGTGTTGACCGACGTGTCGATCGTCTCCTTCCTGGCGCTCCTCGTCGTCGGCCTCACCTCGTACGTCCTGCACTGGACGCCATTCGGCCTGCGCCTGCGATCCGTCGGCGAAAATCCGGAGGCCGCGGACGCGGCGGGCATTCGCGTCAACCGCATCCGCTACGCCGGCGTCGTGCTGTCGGGCGTGCTGGCCGGCGTGGGCGGCGCGTACCTGTCGATCGGCCAGTCGTCGCTGTTCACGCGCAACATGACCGCGGGGCGCGGCTTCATCGCGCTGGCGGCACTGATCTTCGGCAAGTGGCGGCCCGTGCAGACGATGCTGGCGTGCGTGCTGTTCGGGTTCGCGGATGCGCTGACGATCCAGATGCAGGGCGTGGTGAAGCTGCCGTCCGGCGAGGACGTGCCCGTGCAGTTCATCCAGATGATTCCCTACGTCGTCACCATCGTCGTGCTGGCCGGCTTCATCGGCCAGTCGCGCGCGCCGGGCGCGCTCGGCGTGCCATACGATAAGGAATCGTGAGCCCGCCATCCCTGTGGGAGCGCGTCGACGAGGCGGCCATTCACATCCGCGGCCGCTGCACGGCGCTCCCGGAAACGGCGATCGTCCTCGGCTCCGGTCTCGGCGATTTTTCGGAAACGCTGCTCGACGCGATTGCCACGCCCTACACGGATCTGCCGCACTGGCCACCCTCGACTGTCGTCGGCCATGCGGGCCGCCTGGTGGTGGGCACCGTCGCCGGCAAAAGGATTGCGGCGCTGTCCGGCCGCGTCCACTATTACGAGGGGCACGACCTCGCGACGGTGGTGTTCGCCACGCGCGTGATGGCGCGGCTCGGCGTCCGCCGTCTCATCCTGACGAACGCGGCCGGCGGCATCAACACCGCGTTCGCGCAGGGCGCGCTGATGATCATCGACGACCACATCAACATGCTCGGCAGCAACCCGCTCATCGGCCCGAATGACGACCGCTTCGGCCCGCGATTTCCGGACATGAGCGAGGTTTACTCCGCGCGCCTGCGGACGATCGCGGACGAGGCGGCGCGCGCGCGCGGCGTCCCCGTCTCGCACGGGATCTACGTCGCGGTCCACGGGCCGAGCTACGAGACGCCGGCGGAGATTCGCTTCTACCGGACGATGGGCGCCGACGCGATCGGGATGTCGACGGTGCCGGAAGCGATCGCCGCACGACACATGGGTCTCGAGGTGCTCGGCATCTCGTGCATCTCGAACGCCGCGGCGGGCGTGCTGCCGCAGCCCATCGATCACCAGGAGGTTCTGGCCACGATGAAACGCGTCCGCAACTCGTTCGTCTCGCTGCTCGAGGGGATCATTGAGCGACTCTAGGGTGGATGCAGGCCGGGATCCGGGGTCCGGGATCCGGGAGCCGAAGGATGCAGGCAGGGATCAGGGATCGGGGATCCGGGATCCGAAGCTTGACGATCTGATGGCCGCCGCCCGGCGGGCACGCGACAACGCGTGCGCGGACTTCTCGCACTTCAAGGTCGGCGCAGCGCTCGAGGCGAGCGACGGCACCATCATCAGCGGCTGCAACATCGAGAACGCGACCTACGGGCTGACCGTCTGCGCCGAGCGCGTCGCGCTGTTCAAGGCGCTGTCGGACGGGCATCGTAGGTTCCGCCGCATCGTCGTCGTCGCGCCGCCGGACGCGCCGACGCCGCCGTGCGGTCCGTGCAGGCAGTTGCTGTGGGAGTTCGCGGGAGACCTCGAGGTGATTCTGGCGAATCTCAGCGGGGAGACGGGACGACACCGGATCAGCGAGTTGTTGCCGCAGCCGTTTGATGCGCGGCTGCTGAAATAGGGGGCAGGTGGCGGGGGGCAGGGGGCAGTAGGTGGCAGGCGGCAGGTGGCAGGTGACGGGGCAGTGGATTCACTGTATGGCGCGAGTGGCAGTAAGGGAGGAAGTCCTCGGGTAGCATCTACCCCTCGAGAAATCATTCGCGTCGTTGCTTCGCTTGTAGCCGGCTCTTGACCGTTTTCATCAACCCATTCAGAAGACGCCCAACTTCGTCGCATCGATCAAAGACTGCCTGGACGTCGGCATCTTTGAGCATATGGAGACGCTTGGCGAGAAGTGTCTGGGTCTCGAGTTCCCGTAGCGAACCGGAGGAAAGCCTTAGGGCGTGTAGAAGGTTCCCGTCAGTCCCGCGTCCTTCACCTTCGGCAATGTTCGACGGAATCGACACCGCCGCGCGCCGCATCTGCGAAACCAGCCCATACCGCTCGTCTCGCGGCATTAATTGAGTGGTTTGGTACACGGATTCGGCGAGCGCCATAGCCTTCTGCCACGCTATCAGGTCGGAGTAGTTTCGAATGGTCATGATGTGACGTCGGGGGTGCGAAGGCCGTACCAGCTCGAGCGGGCTGCATCCTCGCACTCGCTACGGCTTGCCACCTCGTACCTGCCACCTCCTGCCGCCTGCCCCCGGCCCCCTGCCCCCTGCCACCTGACTGCTATCATCCAGAATCCATGCTCCCGACCATCGACTGGCAAGACGACGCCGTCGTCATGATCGACCAGCGCAAGCTGCCTGCGTCGGAGGTCTACGTCTCCTGCAGGACCGCGCAGGAAGTCGCCCGGGCGATCAAGACGATGGTCATCCGCGGGGCGCCGGCCATCGGCGTCGCCGCGGCCATGGGCATCGCGCTCGGGATGCGGAGGAGCAAGGCCACCGGCACCAAGCAGTTCGCCGTCGAGTTCCAGAAGCTGTGCGACCTGATGGCGGCGACGCGGCCGACGGCCGTCAATCTCTTCTGGGCGATCGAGCGGATGAAACGCATCTTCGCCGAGGCGGCGCAGGGTGGCTGCTCGGTCGACGAGCTCAAGCAGCGGCTCGAAGCGGAGGCGCGGCGCATTCACGATGAGGACGTGGAGAGCTGCCGGTCGATGGGCGCATTCGGCGCGGAGCTGGTGCCGGCGGAGGCGCGCATCCTGACGCACTGCAACGCCGGCGCGCTCGCCACGGCGGGCTACGGCACCGCGCTCGGCGTCGTTCGTGCCGCCGCGGAGCGGGGCAAGAAAGTGGCGGTGCTGGCGGACGAGACGCGGCCGTTCCTGCAGGGTGCGCGGCTCACCGCGTGGGAGCTGGTCAAGGACGGCATCGACACCACCGTCATCACCGACAACATGGCCGCGTCGATGATGCGCCTCGGGCACGTCGATCTCGTGGTCGTCGGCGCCGATCGGATTGCCGCCAACGGCGACGTCGCCAACAAGATCGGCACCTATGGCGTCGCGGTGCTTGCCAGGGAACACGGCATCCCGTTCTACGTGGCGGCGCCGCTGTCGACCATCGATCTCGACACTGCCGATGGCTCGACGATTCCGATCGAGGAACGCGACGGCCGCGAGGTGACGCACGTCGGGCCCAGCCGCCTGACGCCCGAGGGCGCGCGCGTCAGGAACCCGGCATTCGACGTGACGCCGGCCAAATACGTCACCGCCATCATCACCGAGCGCGGCGTGGCGCGGGCGCCGTTCCACGAATCGCTGGCCGCGCTGATGAACAGGGGGCAGGAGGCAGGGTGCAGGGGGCAGTAGGGGGCAGCATGATGTCATCTGCATCCTGCGACAGCGGCTCACCTGCGGCCTTCTGCCACCTGCCACCTGCCGCCTGCCACCTGACATGATCGTCCTCGGCATCGAAACCTCCTGCGACGAAACGTCCGCGGCGGTTGTCGAGGAGACGGGCAACCGCGATCGCCCCTGGCGCATCCGCTCGAACGTCGTCGCCTCGCAGGTGGCGATTCACCGTGAGTGGGGAGGCGTCGTGCCCGAGCTGTCGGCGCGGCAGCACGTCCGCGATATCTGCGGCGTGGTCGAGCGCGCGCTCGCAGACGCGGGCTCGCCGACGCTGGGCGCCGTTGCGGTGACGCAGGGCCCGGGGCTGGTGGGATCGCTCCTCGTCGGACTCCAGTTCGCGAAGGCGTTCGCGTGGACCCGCGGGGTTCCGATCGTTCCCGTGCATCACCTCGCGGGGCACATCGAGTCGATCGTGCTGCAGGGCGGCGAAATGCCGGTGCCGGCCGTCGCCCTCGTCGTCTCCGGCGGGCACACCAGCCTCTATCGCGTTGCCTCGCCAGGTTCGTACGAGCTCCTCGGACGCACACGCGACGACGCGGCGGGCGAGGCATACGACAAGGTGGCGAAGCTGCTGCAGCTCGGCTATCCCGGCGGGCCGGTCATCGATCGTCTCGCGCGTGCGGGCGACGATCGGGCGATCGCGTTTCCCCGCATGCGGCTCACGCACGCGGATCGGAACGCGCCGGATCTGCCGGGGACGCGCGATTTCAGCTTCAGCGGCCTGAAGACGGCCGTGATGCGCCACGTCACGGCGCGCCGAGGCGCGCTCGGCCTTGCGCCGGCGGACCCGTTGCCGGAGCGCGAGACGGTCGACATCTGCGCCAGCTTTCAGCGCGTGGTCGTCGAGACACTGCTCGAGCGCTTGTTCGACGCGGCGCGCTGGTATCAGGCTGCCAGCGTCGGCATCGCCGGCGGCGTGTCCGCCAACAGCAGGCTGCGCGCCGACGCGGAGGAGCGTGGCCGCGCGAAGGGGATTCCGGTCCTGCTGCCTGACCTTGCGCTCTCGACCGACAATGCGGCCATGATCGCGGCGGCGGGGCTGCGGCGGTTGCGAGGCGGGCCGCTCGACGCGTACGCCGATATCAACGCGGAAGCCAGTTTGGCGCTATGACGGCGGGTCCAAAAGGACCCGCCCTACATCAATGAATGTCGTGACCGAGTACCTCTGGTTCAATACGAAGAAGCGGCAGGAGTTCGTCCGCATCACGGACGAGGTGGCGAAGATCGTCGAGAAGAGCGGCGTCAGCGAAGGCATGGTGCTCGTCTCGGCGATGCACATCACCGCCGGCGTCTACGTGAACGACTGGGAGAACGGGCTCATCGAGGATTTCCAGACGTGGCTCGAGCGGCTGGCGCCGGCCGGCCTGCCGTACAAACATCATCAGACCGGCGAGGACAACGCCGACGCCCATCTGAAGCGGACGATCATGGGGCATCAGGTGATGCTGCCCGTGACCGGCGGCACGCTGGATCTGGGGCCGTGGGAGCAGGTCTTCTACGCGGAGTTCGACGGCCAGCGGAAGAAGCGGGTCGTCGTGAAAGTGATGGGAGCCTGACGCTGCGGAGGGCGGAGGACGGGGACGGAGGGCGGAGGTCGGAGGACGGGGACGGA
>DATNCQ010000034.1:0-4073 GCA_035571515.1 Vicinamibacterales bacterium | reverse complement strand
CCCGCAAGCCGTTCGAGGTCTTCGGGTTCGAGCGCGGTCTCACGATCAGCGGCTTCGAATAACCGATGCGCCTCGCCCCATGCCCGCCGCGCGAATGACTCCCGGGCACGCTGCAGTGCCTCCACGGTCAGCTCGATCGCGATTCGCGACGCGACTGTCCGAGGGCTAGCGGGCGCCCGTGAGAACCGGAGCAAACTTCTGGATTCGTTTTCCCATATCGACTTCGCCCACGTACACGTTTCCCCGTGTATCGATCCCGATCGAGTTCGGGAAAGTCATCTGGCCAGCGTACCGGCCGCTTCCACCGAAGTATCCGAGCGTCTTGCCGCTCTGGCGCTCGACGGTCCAGATGACGTCGTTGTGCGCGTCGGCGACGAAGAGATATTTCTGCTGCGGATCCTTCGACATCACCATCTTGTACATGGTGCCGCAAATCGATTGGTAGAAGGTCATCGGAACTGCCATGGCCGGAGCGTTGGGTATGTTCAGGCCGCCGCATCCGCCTCGCTGCGCGGGTGAGTTCGGCGACACGTAGATGTCCTGCAGCCACTTCCCTTCGGTGGTGAACACCTGGATCCGGTTCTGCCCGCGCTCGCCGATGTAGACCTTCCGGTCTTTCGAGATCTCGACGAAGTGCAGGTTCGGGACGAAGTTCTTCTCCTCGGGCGGTGGACCGCCGGTCCACTTGTAGCCGGCGATGTTCTCGTTGGTGACCTCGCTGAGCGGCATCCCATGTCCGCCCCAGCCGCGCTTGTAGGCGCCGGTCGTCGCGTCGTACACGAGCACGCGCTTCTGGTTGATGATGTAGATCTCGTTGGCCACCTCGTCGAGCTGGAAGCGACCCTTGTTGAGGAGATAGCTCGTCTCCTGATTGTTCTCCGGCGCTGTCGCCGCTGCCGTCGGCGGACGATGATCGAAGTCCCACACCAGTTTCCCGTCGCGTGTGAACTTCAGGATGCTGTCCTCGTTGGCCTCGCCGGCGATCCAGACGAAGCCCCTCGAATCGACGATCACGGTCTGAAGCGCGGTGGGCCACTTCGGGTGAAATTTCGGGCCGCCCCACGCATTGACGACCGTGCCCTGCGGGTCGAGCTCGATCAGCTCCGGCCCGCGCACGCAGCACGGTGCCGATGGATCACCCTCGGCGACCAGTTCGATGGGGATCGCGGCGACGCCGCGATTGAGGAACCAGACGTGATCCATCTGGTCGACCCAGATCCCCACCACTTGCTGCATGCTCCATTTGTTCGGGAGTGGCTTGGGCCAGAACGGGTCGACGCGGTATTGGGGTGCGCCGTCCTTGTCTACGACTTGTCGCGCCACGACCTGCGCGTAGCTGGGGCCGTTTGCCGCGAACATCGCGGTGGCACAAAGGGCAGCGAGGCCGGCGCACATCCTGGGCTTGGTCATGGCCGGATACGATGCCATAACCAAGTCGAGGAAAGCGAGCCGCCGTCAGGTTGACAGTCTCCTAGAGTCGGCGCGCCTGGACGACTCCTGCGGAGCGCGCCGCGTCGCTGGAGAAGGACCCGCGCAGCACTTCGAGGTCTTCGAGCACCAGATCGAACGTCCCCGTGCTGCGCCGGCGGGCTCCCTCTTCCCCGAACGTCAGCTTCAGACGGCCGTTATCGATCGTGCCTTGCACGGTTATCGGCGTGCGGCGCGACCCGCCAAGGGTGACGCCGTTTTCGCTGATTTTGCGGCCGGTCCCCTCGACCCGGCTGCCGCGTTGCCGCAGCTCGAGAAGGTACCCGAGACGAAGGCCCTGGAACACGCTGAGGCTGGTGGATGCCACCCGCGTCTCCAGACTCCAGGCCCCCTCGACATCTGAAGCGGCACGGGTGTCGATCGGCGCCTGGACAGGGGACTGCGGCGCGGCGGGCGGTTCAACGGCGGGACCTGCCACCACGGGCGGCACCACCGCACCCTTGAATGCTGTGATGGTCGGCGCTTTCTCCTCGACGTGGGTGTCAGCGTCTACGGCCATTGGCCGCTCGGGTTCGACAACTGCCGGTTCGGCACGCTCAAAGCCGCTGGTTGCCACCCCGCGCGGGCCCGAGTCGGGGATTTCCTGTAAGACCGGCGTGGCGATGCTGCCGCTTTTCGCCACCTTGAGAGCCTGCTGGGGTCTCGCGGCCGACGGTAATGGAAAGAGGCGCATGCCCAGGCTTGCGAGGACGAGCATGAACGCGACGCTGGCAAACGCGAGCATCGCACGGCCCACGCTGAGTGGTGCCTCGCGTGCGCCGCGTTCGTGTTGCTCGCGAACCCGGGCGATCTGCTCCAGGCTTTCGGAGGGCGGCGGTTGGACCTGGGCGCGCAGGCGTCGGACGAACGCATCCACGTCCAGTCCGACCTCCCGTGCGCACGCAGCGGCAATACCGTCGAGGTATATGCCCGTAGGGAGCTGGTCGAACGCGCCCTCTTCCAGCGCCGCAATCTTTGCCACCTGTATCTTGGTCGTCGAGAAAATCTGCTCGCGCGAAAGACCCCGTCGTTCGCGCGCGTCCCGGAGCTCGGTGCCTATGGTCACGGGCGAAAGAGTGCCGAATCCCTGCCAAATCATCGACGCCGCAACTTCATAGCGAAGCCACACAGGCCACGAACGTGCGCACTCCGCCTGAGTTGCATTCCCCTCGGAATAATTTTCGCGACCCGTCGGGAATTGTCGCGGTGGCTCGGCTTGACGGCGCGTCCTCCGCCCAGCACCAGCGAAGTCGTGGCGGCTTGCCCGCTATGGCCCGCGGGCGAGCCGCTCTCTGTTTCGGCGTCACGCGTCAGAGGACACGACTACGCCAGGGGCATCTAATCAGCCGAGCGTTGGAAAAACCGCTCGACGACGTGCCGGCCGACTTTGCGCCCCAGCGTCGAGCCTTCCTGGTCCGAGTTCCGGAAGTGGAACCCCGCCAGGACACGCGCCCGATTGACCTCGTTGGCCACGTCGCGGAAACGTGCGTACTCGCGCACCGTGGATGTGACGCGGCTGTCGAGGACGAACGGAATCCTGTCGGTGCCCCAGAACCCCCGCAGCGCTTCCGCGAGCGCGGTGGATGGCGACGCTCAGCCCTCGCTGAGGGTCTCCTTAACCAGGGCCGCCAACGCAGCACTCGACGCCGACGCCTCTCGTTCCAGCCCTTCAACGACGCCGACCCTGTCGGCCGCCGAACGGTTCTGGCTCATCTTCCATTTGCCGTACCACCGCGTGACGGAAATCTCGACGCCCACGATTGCAGTCACCATCTTGTCGACGAACTCGGCGGGTGCATCGGTCACTGCCCACGGACTGTCGCGGTTCGCTTCGTGCTCGCGTGTGAGCGCCTCCACATGCGCTCGCAACCACGTTGCATCGTCTATGAACCGAAGCATTCCGTGCGCGTGAACGACGGCGTAGTTCCAGGTAGGTACGACCCGCGCATTTTCGAGTTTGCTCGGGTACCAAGATGGCGAAATGAAGCCGTTCGGTCCGTGGAAAATCACGAGCGTCTGCGCATCGGGTGCCACATCCCGCCACAGCGGATTCGCGCGGGCGATGTGACCGTGAAGCGTTGCCGCGGCACCCGCGGTTTGGGCAACGAGAAAGGGAATATGGTTGGCATCCCAGCCACTGGTTGTGGCAGTAACAAGCGTTCCGAGAGGATAGCTCCGGATGAAATGGCGCAGGCGTTCCCGATCGTGTTCTGCAAAAGCTTGTGGCAAGTACATGGGTCAACCTGGTTGCATCTGCAGCCAACGACCGCCTCGTTCGGGCGAAGCCGTTTGCGCGACGTTAGCCATCGCTTACGTTCCGTTGCCGATTTTGCCGCCGTGATGGAACTCGAAATGGAACTCGCGCGCGAAACCTTCAAGACGTCGCGTACTTAACCGACCCGTTGTTTGCGAGGGCGGGGACGCTGCGTCCATCTGCAACGCCCCAGCGAGGAGTTTCCGAAACTGTCAGGCCACTTTAAATAGCAGCTTTTTGGCCTTGGCCTTGACCCGCAGAATTCTGGTCGACGAGGCGAGGTAGAGGTAACCGTCTGCGCCGAACTCGCAATTGGATACGCCCTCGTCCGTACTGATAGAGCCGATCATCT
>DATNCQ010000033.1:0-44813 GCA_035571515.1 Vicinamibacterales bacterium | reverse complement strand
AGCATTCTTTGTAGCGCGCTTTGTCTTAGTTCCTCTTGCAGGCTTCGCATTATTTCTGAGCGGTGGGTGGATGTTGCTCGCGATTCTCCGCTAGTCGCGAGCGTCCGCCACTCTGGCCGCGACTTGTTCTCCGGGCCGGGGCGAGGAACGAAGGCGGCTAGTGATCGGCGCGGTCGCCCGGCTCTGACCCGCGCCGTTTGATGTGACTTGCTGATAGGGCCTACAAGTCCGCTGTCAACTTCCCGCGTCGCTATCATCCGGCCCGTGCCCTGATAGGACCGCCTATCATCTCGGCCTTTTTGCTATCAAGTCCTGATAGCTCGCCGCTCTCAACTCCCGGCTATCAGCAGCTATCAACTATCAGCTAAATAAGGACTTACTGGTTGCACGGCGACCATCGAACCGGCTACGGTTGGATCGTTCGCATGGCGTCCGGTCATGCGGCTGAGCTAACGCCCCGGCCGGTCCGGGTCGCAAAGCTCAGCGGAAAGTCCGACGATGAGCTTCGACTACATCGACACGAAAGAAGCAGCGCGCTATTCCCATTGCGGCGTGAAGCTGATCCGTAAGGCGTGCCGCGAGGGAGCGCTGCGCTCAGTCCGTAGCGGACGCGGCTATATGACGACGCGTGATTGGTGCGACGAGTGGTTGGCGTCTCGTCATCCACGCACAAGATCGTAAGAGACCGAGTCAGAAGTTCGGCGCTCAGCCGGATTACCACACATCCCACGGCGACCCGCCAGATCCCGATGCGTCCCTTCACATCCCGCGAGCGCTACGGCATTCACCGTGAACTTCTCACACGTGTGCGTCATTTCGGCGCACGGCATCAGAAGGACGAACCATTGGTGAACGTGAACGAGCCGCGTGATCGTCAGCGGCTGAACATTCTGCGCATCGACGAAGTGCTCGACCTGCCCGATCCGGTGTGGCAGATCGACGGTGTGATCGAACAGGGCGCGCTCGCGTGCGTCTTCGGGCCGCCCGGTGACGGCAAGAGTTTCCTCGCGCTTGATTGGGGACTCTGCATCGCGACCGGCACGCCGTGGCACGGACGCAATGTGAGGCGCGGTGCGGTCATCCACATCGCGACCGAGGGCGGACGGGGCATCAAGAAGCGGGTGCGTGCATGGCTCCAACACCATGACATGGCGACCGCTGACCGTGCATTCATGGTCCTCGAATCGGTCACGCTGACGGGCGACGTTGAGAGTCTGATCGACCGCATCAACCAGAAGGGGATCAAGCCGACGCTGATCATCATCGACACCCTGGCGCGGAGCTTCTCGGGCGACGAGAACAACTCGGCGGACATGGGCGACTACGTCCGCGCCGCGCAGCGGTTGCAGGAAGAAGCAGGCGCGGGTCGCTGCACCGTGCTGCTCATCCACCACACCGGCAAGAAGGAGAAGAACGGCGCGCGTGGCAGCAGTGCGCTGCTCGCTGGCGTTGACGTGATGATCGCCGTGTCGAAGGACGACAACGATGTCGTAACGGTCACCAACGACAAGCAGAAGGACGACGCCGAGTTTCGGCCGGTCCACTTGAAGCTGACGCCGATCACGATCGGCACCACGGCGCACCGCCAGCCGATCACGTCCTGCGTATTGGAGCCCGCGTCGGTGCTCGTTCGGTCGGCAAAGTCGAAGGCATTGCAGCCAACGCACCGTGACGCGCTGCTGGCGCTTCAGGCGCTTGGGGAAGCTCAGACCGGCGTGTGGCGGGTCGCGACGGCCTCGAAGGAGCAGAAGGGCGACATTGCCCCGGACACGTTTGAGAAATGGCGCAAGGCGCTCGTTGACGACCGCTACGTCGAAGCCGTAGGCGACTCGAAGCCTGCTCGCTATCGGCTGACCGATAAGGGTGCGTCCGCCATTGGCGCGCCATCGAACGCCAGCAGCACCGAGCCCACATCCGTCAGCCACGCCACCACCCCCGAAGGGGTGGCGGGGCAGGTGGTGGACGAGGAAGGGAAGGCGGCGTAGGTGGATTCGCTCACCGAACGCGAACAGATGCTTGTCAGCGTCGCATGGTGGCTCGGAGCGCATGAGCGGCCCGCTGACCCTCGGACTCCCGATCAGGGAGCAAGCGCCGCGCGGCCTTGTGTGACGGTTGCTACGCCGCACCGGGACCTGCCCGAGTTGTTGACCGTGGCCGAACTGCGGATCGTTACGAACCTGTCGCGGTCGGCGGCGTACGACCTGGCGCGTCGCCACGGCATCAAGGTGGGGGGACGCAGGCTCGTGCCGAAGTCGGTGCTCAAGCCGCCACGCGACGTGTTGATCTAGCGTTATACATCGTTATACAATCCGCGTATGGCAGAGAAGGTACTGACGGCGTTTCGGCTCGATCCTGATCTCATTGCGCGGATGAAGGCGGTAACTGAGAGGGACGGTGTGCCTGCGGCCGAACAGGTGCGCCGCGCCCTCAGTGAGTGGTTGGACAAGCGCGAGGGTGAGGGACGAGCAACAACAACCCGACGCAAAGCGCGCCGGTAATCCACAAGGGGGAACCATGCAGGGATCAATCAAACGGGTTAAGGAAGGCGTCTATCGCCTGCGTTACGACGCGGGCATCGACGCCGCTACCGGCAAGCGCCGCCAGCCGATGGTGACGTTCCGGGGCAAGCGTGAAGCCGCAGAGAAGAAACTGCGCGATCTGGTCAGCGCAGTTGAGAACGGAACCTACGTCGAAGCATCAAAGATGACGCTCGGGCAATGGCTGACGGACTGGATCGAAGTCATCAAGCCGCGCGTGCGGCCCGCCACGTATGACCGTTACAAGGGCATCATCGACAACACGATCAGCAAGGCTCCGATTGCAACGCTGTCGATCCAGAAGCTCCGGCCGCTGCACATCGAGACGTTCTACGCGAATGTGACTGCGGTATCGGCATCCACGAAGACCCTGTATCACAACGTCATCAACTCGGCGCTTCGCAAGGCGGTGCGCGACCGGCTTATCCCGTCGAACCCGGCCCGCGATCTTGAAGCGCGTCCACGCCGCAGCCGGGGCAAGAGCGAGGACGCTCGGCAACATTGCTGGACCGTGACCGAAGCGCAGAAGTTCCTCGACGCCGCCAATGCTGCCGGTCCACAGCCCGCCGCGTTCTACGGGGTGGCGCTTCACACCGGGATGCGGAAGGGCGAGTTGTGCGGCCTGACGTGGGCCGACGTGGACTTCGACACGCGCAAGGTGCGGGTGGTCCGCTCGCTCTCAAAGGGCTTCGTGGGCGAGGACGGCAAGCCGGTGTTCGGCCCCACCAAGACCGGACGGGTTCGGACGGTCACCATCGACCACCACACCGCCGACTTGCTACGGGTGCACCGTGCCGCCCAACGCGAGGACAAGATGGCGCAGGGACCGGCGTATCGCGAACACGGCCTTGTCTTCGCCCGCGAGGACGGTAAGCCGCTCCTAATCAACAACCTCGGACAGCGGGAATACGCCGGACTGATCAAGGCGGCAGGCGTGAAGCCAATCAAGTTCCACGGGATGCGCCACACCTGCGCCACGCTGATGCTGCAAGCCGGTCAGCCCGTCCAAGTCGTCAGCGAACGGCTCGGCCACGCAAAGGTGTCGATGACGCTGGAAGTCTACGCGCACGTCCTGCCGGACATGCAGTCGGAAGCCGCCGACGCGTTGGGAGCCCTGTTACAGCGCCGCTGACCCGGCTCTGTGCAACGCACGTGCAACGCTGCCCTGTCGAAGCCCGAAAGCTCCCGTAAAACCGAACGTATTTGAAGGTTGGTGCGGAAGCGGGGACTCGAACCCCGATGGCCTTGCGGCCACTAGCTCCTGAGGCTAGCGCGTCTGCCAATTCCGCCACTTCCGCGCGCGGGCAGGACCTCTGAGTATAACCCGGTGCTAGACTCGCGCGGCCGTGGCGATTCCACGACCACCACGCGGACTCCGCTGGATATTCTCGCAGACGTCGTCCTACGACATCGCGATTGCGCTCTTCGCATCGGTTGCCGGGTTGTCGGCGGCATGGACCTCGTGGTCGCAGAATCGTCCACTCCCTGCGTCGCTGGCGCTGGCGGGCACTCTCGGCGTCCTCATTTTTTCCGTGATCAAACAGGCCGTCAGCCTTGCCGCCGCACGGAAACGGCAGTCGACACATGAACTCGAAGGATGCCTCCATACGCTGCACGAGGTATTGGCGCCAGGAACATGCAAGGTGCGTCTGGCGATACACGTGCCGGTCAACGGGGATCTCGAGCAGGTTACCGAGTACGTCGGCGATCCGCCAAAGACGGGTCAGGTCGGACGTCGCTTTCCGGCGAATGCGGGGATCATCGGCAAGGCGCTCCGGGAGAACCGCGTGTTCATCGCCCGCCGCGTGAACGACGAGTACGAGGCATACGTTCGAGAACTGATCACCGCCTGGAGCTATACGGATCAGCAGGCGCGCCTCCTCAATCCCGGAGCGATGGCATGGATGGCCGCACCCATCTACGACCGGCAAGGGCGCAGCGACGCCATCCTGTATCTCGATGCGAATCAGCGCGATTTCTTCACGCCGGAGCGACAGGAATTGGTGCTCGCCGCCATTCGCGGAATTGCTGTCTTTGTAGGCAAACGTTATACTGAATCCAGGACGAGCTAGAAATGGCGCCCACGAAAACCCAGCCGCAGGGTCCGGCCGTGACCTCGGCTCAGCCCCCCCGCATCATCGAGCGGCACGTCGTCAGTGCGCCCGGCAGCGTGATCCACGTGGAACGGCTCGAAGTGTCCGAGGAGCAGCGGGCCGCCGTGGCCGCCGCCCTCGAACGCGGCCGCCAATCCCGCAAGTAAGCTCGTTTTCCGACCCCAATTTCCTGCAGATCGGGTAGACTTTCCGCCGGAGGACACTGCCCGCCGGGGCAGTCCCCGTTCACGGTCGTCGACCAGCAGATCGCGTCGAGTAGGAGATTCAATGCGCAGAACACTGACCATCGCGTTGTCCGCCGCAGTCATCGTCACCGGGCTCGCGCTCGCGTCGCTCCACGTCGCCGCCCAGGCGCCCGCCGCGAAGACGGGCAACCTGATTCTCCGCGGCGACATGACGTACTTCTTCGGGCCGGGCAAGCCGAAGAACTGCACGCTGAACAACGTCTACAAGCGCGGCGAGCCGGTCGGCTGGCGCATCGAGGCCGTCGATCCGCAGACCGGGCAGCACGCCGAACCCGACACGCAGCTGGTCGTGCACCTGACGTACGCGGGCCAGACGAAGGACATCCCGATGCGGTGGCGCGCCACGGCCACTCAGCCCGAGCGCACCTTCTGGGTCGCCAAGTGGATCGTGCCGAACGACGCCCCGACGGGCATCGTGCGCTTCACGGTGACCGCGAAGGACAAGAATGGCCGCACCGGCGAGTTCAAGCCGTTCGACGTCGAAGCTTCGCAGCTGACGATCGTCGCCGACGGCCCGACCACCAACTAGGCACGGGAGAGGAACCGCAATGCGTGCCGCCGCTGTTGTCGGGGCCGCATGCCTGGCCGCGCTCACCGCCTTCGGGTGTGAGCGCGGCGATCAGTCCGCCGGGTCCGTAGGGACCCAGCCTGCCGGTGCCGCCACATCGTCCGACGACGAGCGCGTCCTTCCCGGCCCCGCGCATTTTCCCGCGACCGATACTTCAAGTCAGGCAGCGTCCGCGCCCGGGCGCCTGACGCTCACCTACGACAGGACACAGCATCCGAAGCCGGTCGTCGGCACGAGCGTCGACGTGACGGCGGAAGGTCTTCCGCCGAACAAGACGCTCAACCTCGATTGGGGTACGGTCGAGGGCGGCTGGGTGATCGAGGACTACTTCCACTTCCGCGGAAAGAAGTACGCGGAGACTACGCGCACGCTCGCGCAGGCGACCGTCGACGGCAACGGCCGCCTCGCCACGCGCTTCGCGATTCCCGAAGACTTCGGCGGCGTGCACGAGGTGTTCGTGCGCGACGGCAACACCACGCTCGCGCAGGGCGGCGTCGAGGTCGCGCAGACCTTCGAGCTGTCGCCGAAGGAAGGGCCCGTCGGCACGACGATCGAGCTTCGCGTCAAGGGACTCGGCTGGCGGACGATGGAAAGCACGTGGGTGGTGAACTGGGACAACCAGCAGGCCGGCTACGTGACGGCGGCGGGGACGAAGGGAAGCGCGGTCGCGCGCTTCCGCGCCACGGGCCCGGCCGGCGAGCACACGATCAACGTGCTCACGGGCTACATGGGCCAGGGCTACCTGAATCACGAGCAGGCGCCGAACGCGTATCTGCCGGTGCCGCAGTTCGCGTTTCGCGTGACGCCGGGTCGCGCGGCCACGCCCGCCTTCTACGCCGAGCCGTACCAGCGGCAGCCGGTGCCCGCGTCAACCGGCGTCAACGGCGCCGCCGCCAAGATCACGCCGACGCAGGGGCCGGCGAACACGAAAGCATCGCTCGACGTGACCGGGCTCCCGGCGAACACCCCGGTGTCGCTGGTGTGGGGAAGCTACGAGGGGAACCGCGTGAGCGGCAACGGCTTCGAGCCGATCGACAACGAGCTCACGAAGGCGACGACGACCGCGGACGGCCGCCTCTCGCTGCCGGTCTCGATTCCCGACGACCTCGGCGGACAGCACTCGCTCTCGGTTCGAGCCGGCGATCGCACGCTCGCCACCACCTACTTCGTCGTCGAGACGACCATCGTCAGCATGACGCCCGCGTCGGGACCCGCCGGCACTCCGGTCACCATTCACCTCAAAGGCGTCGGCTGGACGGAGTACGACAACATCTACGTCGCGACCTACGACAACGCGTACATGGGATACGCGTGCGGCTTCAACACCGCGGGCGACGTGGTCATTCATTTCACCGCGGCCGGGACACCCGGCGTTCACCTCATCGATTTCTATCCCGGGATCTACCAGGGGCCTGACGGCGGACAGCAGCTCTATCGCCTGCCGCAGCTCACGTACGCCGATGACCATCCCGGCAATCGCATCCCGGCTTTGCGCTTCTCGTTCGAGGTGACTCCGTCGCGCGCCGCGCCGCCGACCCTCACCGGCAACACGCGGTAGCTGGTTGGTGGATGGCTGGTGGTTGGTGGTTGGTAGTTAGTTCGTGCGCCGGCCGTCGCTCACCACCTGGATCCTGATCGCCATCGTCGCCGGCGGCGCGTTCGGCTACTTCTTCCCCGACGCCGCGACGGAGCTGCGCGTCCTCAGCACCATCTTCATCCGCCTCGTGCGCACCATCGTGGCGCCGCTGCTCTTTGCCACGCTCGTCGTCGGCATCGCCTCGCATGGAGACCTGAAGCAGGTCGGGCGCATGGGCGTCAAGGCGCTCGTCTACTTCGAGGTCGTGACGACGCTGGCGCTGCTCATCGGCTGGGCGGCGATCACCATCAGCCGCGCGGGCGTCGGCATCGCGCTCCCGCCGCCGGCAGCCGGCGAACAGGCGGCGGCGCCGGCCCCGCAGTCGTGGCAGGACATCCTGCTGCACGTGTTCCCGGAGAACATCGCGAAGGCGGTCGCCGACGGCGAAGTGCTGCAGGTCGTCGTCTTCAGCGTCATCTTCGGCGCCGCGCTCGCAATGCTGCCCGAGGCACGGCGGCGCCCGATGCTGACCTTCGCCGAGGCGCTCGCCGAGACGATGTTCAAGTTCACGAACATCGTCATGCTCTTCGCGCCGATCGGCGTCGGCGCGGCGATCGCCTATACCGTCGGCCATCTCGGACTCGGCATCCTCGTCAACCTGATCAAGCTGCTGGCGACCATGTACGCGGCGGTGATCGTGTTCGTCCTCGGCGTGCTGCTGCCCGTGGCGCTCGTCGCGCGGGTGCCAATCAGGCGCTTCCTCGCCGCCGCCGCGGAGCCGACGTCGATCGCGTTTGCCACGGCGAGCTCGGAGGCGGCGCTGCCGCGCGCCATGGAGAACATGGAAGCGTTTGGCGTGCCGCGCCGCGTCGTCGCCTTCGTCATCCCCACCGGCTATTCGTTCAACCTCGATGGGTCGACGCTCTATCTCTCGCTGGCGGCGATCTTCGTCGCGCAGGCAGCCGGGATTCAGATGCCGATCGGCCAGCAGTTCCTGCTGCTGCTGACGCTGATGATCACGAGCAAGGGCGTCGCCGGCGTCCCTCGCGCGGCGCTGGTGATCCTGCTGGGAACGGTGAGCAGCTTCAACCTGCCCGCCGAGCCGGTGTTCATCATCCTCGGCATCGACGCGCTGATGGATATGGCGCGCACCGCGACCAATGTGCTCGGAAACTGCCTCGCGACCGTGGTGATCGCACGGTGGGAGGGCGAGCCGTCAGTGATATCCTGAAGACAATTAAGGGACTCCCGCCTGCCTCGCCCTTATAAGGGTAGAGCTTGGCCTGCGAAAGCCTCTTACACATGCCGCCAGTTGGCGGACGGAGGCGCAGCGCCATGGCTCCAGTTACCGGGCAATCGTCGTCCGGCCGATCGGTTCGCGAAAAGAACCCGAACCTCCTCTTGAACGCACTTCCAGCGGACGTGTACGCGCGTGTGCGGCGCGACCTCAGCCCGGTGTCGGTGACGCTCAGGCAACTGCTGCACGAAGCGGACGCAATCGTCGACCACGTCTATTTTCCGGCCAACGGCTTCTGCTCGATGGTGACGCTCCTTCGCGACGGACGGATGGTCGAGGTCGCAACCGTCGGCCGCGAAGGGGCGGTCGGTGCGCTCGGCGCAATGGAAGACGTTCTGACGCCGACCGCCACGATGGTGCAGGGAAAGATGGGTCCGTGCCCTGCGATGCCGGCGGATGCGTTCCGAAGGGAGATGGACAGGCTCGGACCGTTCCACCGTTTGGTGATGCGCCACACGCAGGCGCTCATCGGCATCGCCATGCAGTCGACCGCGTGCAACGCGACCCATTCAATCGAGCAGCGCCTCGCCCGATGGCTGCTGGCGGCGGCCGACCACATGGAGAGCGACGAGTTCGATCTGACGCAGGAATTTGCCGCGATGATGTTGGGCGCGAGCCGCCAGACCGTGACGCTGGCCGCCGGGGTGCTGCAGAAAGCGGGGGCGCTCCGCTATCACCGCGGCCATGTGACGATCGTCGACCGCGCCGCGCTCGAAGGGCTGTCGTGCGAGTGCTATCGCAGGATCGTCGGCCTGCTCGAGAGCAGCAGACCGAAGCGCTGACGCCTCCCCGTTACTCCTGGCGCTTCTGGATCCAGACCGCCTTGCAGCCGAGGCATGCGTACCACGCGCGCCGATGGCTGCTGAACTCGAAGCTCACCACGCCAGGACGATCGCACGCCGGACAATTCGTCGCCGGCCACACGCGATTGGTCGTGGCGAGCGGCTCCGAACCGTTCGAGCCGTTGGATGTCCGCGTGCGCGCGCGAAGCCGGTCGGCGCGGTCGCGCAGCAGGCGGCCGATGCGCGAGTACAGGAGGTTGGGGGCAAACGGCTTCAGCAGTATCGCGTCGCAGCCGGCTTTCAGCACCTCGGGCGCCGCTTCCGCGTGTGTCGCGGTCACGAGCGTGGTTGGAGGAACCGACGCGGACTTCGCCGTGAGACAAATCTGCTTCGCGCCGTCGCCCACCGCATCCGCTTCGATGACGACGAGCGTCGGGGCGCTCTTCGTGATGTATTGCACGGCCACGTCGGTGTTGATCGTCGTGGCGACCCGGTAGCTCGCGCGAAGCACCCGCGCGTGCGAGGAGGCGCTCGATTCCTCTCCGACCAGCAGGATCTCGTAGCTCGGCGCGGCCGCCGGCCCCGGAGTCGGGATCCGCACGCCCAGTTGTGGTTGGGATAGGGATGAAAGATGCGAGGCGGCAACAGAACCACGATCCATGACAGTTCTCCCGCGGTCAGTCAGAAAAAGATAGAAAAATTCGCCCCCCCCGTCTGTTCGATCGGTTACATAAGTTGCCCTCCAAATGTCCAGTTTCTGACACGGAATGGCCGCTCTGTCTGTCGGGTTCCTTACATAAAAGTTGCGTCGGGTTCGTGACAGACGGCCCCCGGTCCGGGATGAGATAGGGGTGGGCCACCGATGCCAGGTCCGTCCGCTCCTCTCGCTCCGAGAGACAACCCCAACCGTCTTCTCGCGTTTCTGCCTCGAGAGGACTACGCGCGCATTCGAAAGTCCCTCGAGATCGTTCCCGCCACCGTCAAGGAAATTCTGCACAAGCCCGGCGAGATGATCGAGCACCTGTACTTTCCCGGAAGCGGGTTCTGTTCCGTACTGGCGGTGCTCGAAGATGGACGGTTGATCGAAGTTGCCACGGTGGGCCGCGAGGGCGTCGTCGGCACGGCCGCCGTGCTCGACGCGACACCGGCGACGCACGTGACGATGGTGCAGGCACATATCGATCCCTGCTTCAGAATGAGCGTCGCCGCATACCGGGCGGAGGCGGATCGCCGCGGAGCGTTCTACGAGCTCACGGCCCGGTTCACGCAGGCGCTCGTCGGCAGCGTGATGCAATCGGCCGCCTGCAACGCGGTGCACACCGTCGAACAGCGCCTGGCGCGGTGGCTGCTGATGGCGCACGACAGGGTCGAGAAGGATTCGTTCGACCTGACGCAGGAGTTCGCGGCGATGATGCTCGGCGTCACGCGGCCAACGGTGAGCCTGGTCGCCGCGACACTGCAGAAGGCAGGCCTCATCACCTACCGGCGCGGCCGCGTCGCCGTGGTCGATCGTGCCGGGCTGGAGGATGCCTCGTGTGAGTGCTACCGGACGGTGACGGCGCTCGTGAACCGCGCGAGCTCGAGCGCCTCAGGCCCGGCGCGGCGGCCCTGAGCGATCGGCTCGCGCCGCCGGCCACCAGGCCACGCGACGAGGCGCGACGCGCCGCGTCATGCGCAGCGTCGTCATCAGCGCCCTGAACGCCCGCTCCCGCCGCGCGCTCCATTCCAATCCATAGCCGCGGCGCACGTCCGCGGGCAGCAGTCCCGCCGCGATGAGCCGCAGGAGTGTATGGGCCGGACGCGCGACGAAGGCGCGCGACGGCGCGAGCAGCGCTGCCGCCAGCTGCCGCGCCTGCGCGCAAGGCTGGATCGCGCCCGAAGCCAGCTGGACGTCGAGGTAATCCTGGAGCGCGTGCCACGAGCGCGGCACGTCGCGCGCGTTGACGCCGAGCGCAGTCGCCGCAGCGGCGGCGTCCGCGCAGTAGGCGTCCCGATCGGCGCCGGCGAGCGGCGCCACCAGCTCTCCGTACACGCGCACGACGGAATCGATGAGCGTCGCATGCACCCACAGCAGCAGCCCCGGGTCCTCGGCGGAGTAGGGCGTGCCGGCGGGGTAGCCGCCGCACGGCTCGCGCAGCGATCCGTGGACGCGGCGGTGAATGACGCGGATGCCCTCGAGCGCGCGCTCGCACGCCTCGTCGTCACCGAAGGTGATGGCCAGCATGGCGCCGACGGTCTGGTGCAGCCGCGACAGCGCAGCTGACGCGCCGCCGCGGAAGGTGCTGTGCTCGGCGACGCCGGCGGCAACGAGCGGATGCGCGAGCTGGAGGAGGATGGCGCGCAGCCAGCTGAGCACGACGAGGCGCTCGGCGTTGACGCGCCACGAGACATCCGCAGGCGGGGTCAGCGGGTGGCCAGCCAGCTGCCGAGCGAGTCGGCCGACTGCGACTTCACCGCCGTGTGGCGGCCGAAGACGTCGCGCAGGTGTTGCGCGTTCCGCGGGTCGGCGAAGTGCGCGGCCGAATAGCCGCACAGCAGCGTGAAGCGGTGTTTCCCGTGCAGGTGGTTCCAGTAGTCCTCGAGCGCGCACGCCTGCTCGAAGTTGCCTTCTTCCGCGAACAGCTCGACGATCTCGCCGTAGACGCGGAGGCCGCGCGAGCTTTGGGACAGCTCCGACAGCATCGTGCCGAGCGTATCCTCCATGCGCCCCGGGTCGATGAGGCCGCGCCGCATCATGCGCATGCGAATCTTCCGGGCGTCAATCACGGTCAGCCCGTCGGTGCTGTCGTCGACCGGGAACGCGCGCCGTTCGAGGTAGGCGCGAATCAGCTGCCAGTGCGACGCGCGCGCGATCACCAGCAGGTGCTCGCCGCGGGCGCGCCCCTCGATGAGAAAGTGCGAGACGGCGTCGGCGAGCGAGCGCGGCGCGTCGAACAGCTGCACCATATGCGCAGTCGCGTGGGAAGGAGCGGAGGAATCGTGCAGACCAGCAGGCTTGGGCGCCACGTTCAGTTCGATCCGGCGCCGAGGGGGCGACGCCTCTTCGCAGAATAGACGTCAAGCATGCCCCGTGCAAGCTGAGCCATCTACCGGCCGGAGGCGCTTCGCTGGATATAATGGCGCGCCGTGAAGCACGACTGGTCGCTCTCCGAGATCGACGAGATCTACCGCGCCCCCTTCATCGACCTGCTGTTCCAGGCACAACTCGTTCACCGCAAGCATCACTCGCCGAACGAGGTACAGGGCTCGGTGCTCCTCAACATCAAGAGCGGCGGGTGCCCCGAGGACTGCGCGTATTGCCCGCAGTCGGCGCACTACAGGACCGGCGTCGCGCGGAGCGAGCTGGTCGCCGTGGACGAGGCGCTCGCGGCGGCGCGCGCCGCGCGGGCACAGGGGGCCACGCGCTTCTGCATGGGGGCGGCATGGCGCGACGTGCCGCGCGGCCCGCAGTTCGACCGCGTCCTCGACATGGTCCGCGGTGTGCGCGCGCTCGGCATGGAGGCCTGCTGCACGCTCGGCATGCTCCAGCAGGACCAGGCGGACGCGCTCGCCGACGCCGGCCTCACCGCCTACAACCACAATCTCGACACCTCGCCGGAGTTCTACGGCGAGATCATCACGACGCGCACCTACGCCGATCGCCTCGCGACGCTCGGCCGCGTGCGCGCGGCGGGGATCACCGTCTGCTGCGGCGGCATCATCGGCATGGGGGAGAGTACGGAGGCGCGCCTCGGCCTGCTGCAGCAGCTGGCCGCGCTCGACCCGCACCCCGAGAGCGTGCCCATCAACATGCTGGTCGCGGTCGAAGGGACGCCGCTCGGCGGCAGGCCGCCGGTGGATCCGTTCGATCTCGTGCGCCTCGTCGCCACCGCGCGCATCATGATGCCGCGCTCCTACGTGCGCCTCAGCGCCGGCAGGCTCTCCCTCTCGGACGAGGCGCAGGCGCTCTGCTTCATCGCCGGCGCCAACTCGGTATTCCTCGGCGACCGCCTGTTGACGACGCCGAACCCGGCGCCGGATGCCGATCGCTCGCTCCTCGATCGGCTCGGGATGCAGCTGCAGCCGCCCGCCTATGAGTCTCTCTGATCGCATTCGCGCGCGGATGCGCGGTCTCGAAGAGCACGGTCTCCTGCGCGCGCTGCGGCCCCCCTCCGGCGTCGACCTGTCGTCGAACGACTACCTGGGGCTCGCCGCCGACCCGCGCATCAAGGACGCGATGACGGCGGCCATCGGCCGCGAGGGCGTCGGCAGCACCGGCTCGCGCCTGCTGCGCGGCGAGCGCGACGGCTTCGCGGCGCTCGAGGCGCGGTTCGCGCGCTTCAAGGGAACGGAACGCGCGCTCTATTTCTCGAGCGGCTACCTGGCGAACCTCGCCGTGATGACGACCTTCGCGGAGGGCGACGACGTCATCGTGTCGGACGAGCGGAACCACGCGAGCCTGATCGACGGCATCCGGCTCTCGCCGGCGAGGCGCGAGATCGTCGCGCACAACGACGTCGCCACGGTGCGGCGCCTGCTGCGGGCCGGCAGGGCGGCAGAGGCGGGTCACTCCTTTGTCGTCGTCGAGTCGCTCTTCAGCATGGACGGAGACGAGGCGCCGCTGGTGCAGTACGCGGCGGCGTGCGCCGCGACCGGCGCGCACCTGATCGTGGACGAGGCGCATGCCGTCGGCATCTACGGCGAGCGTGGAACGGGGCTGGCCGAGGAGCGCGGTGTCGCGGACCGCGTCTTCCTCTCCATCAACACCGCAGGGAAGGCGCTCGGCGCCGCCGGCGCGTTCGTCGCCGGCCCGGCATGGGCGATTGACTACCTCGTCCAGCGCGCGCGGCCGTTCGTCTTCTCGACGGCGCCGCCGCCCTCGCTCGCCGCCGCGCTCGACGCGAGCCTCGACATCGTCGAAGGGGAGCCGCAGCGGCGCGCGCGCCTGCGCGCGACGGTCGAGCGCCTCCGCGCGCGGCTGGCGACGGCCGGCGTCCCGGCGGGCGCAGGCTCCTCGCACATCATCCCGATCTTCATCGGCGACAACGCCGCCGCCATCGCCGTGGCGGAGGCGCTGCAGGCGGACGGCTTCGACGTGCGCGCCATCCGCCCGCCGAGCGTGCCGCCCGGGACCGCGCGGCTGCGCATCTCGGTCAACGTCAACCTCACGGACGACCTGATCGATCGGTTCGTGCCGGCGCTGGCGTCGGCGCTCGCACGCGAAGCCGGTGTCGGGGCTGGTCTGTAGATCGGCCGCACGAGCAGGTGGCGGATCATGAGGATCGGTCTGAGAGACCACGGGTAGAGCATGCAGCGGGGCATTTTCGTTACAGGCACCGACACCAACGTCGGGAAGACCGTGCTCTCCGCCGCGCTGATGGTGCGCTATCGCGGCGAGGCGCCGCTCAAGTACTGGAAGCCGGTCCAGACCGGCATCGAGCACGATGACGATGCGCGCGAGGTGGCGCGGCTGGCGGGGATGCCGGCGATCCACGACCAGGGCGTGCGGCTGCCGCACCCGGTGTCGCCGCATCTCGCGGCACGCCTGGCGGGCACGCGCATCACCGTGCGCTCGCTGCTCGAGCACATCAACGGTGGCGGTGACGACACGCGTTGGATCGTCGAGGGAGCGGGCGGGGTGCTCGTCCCGCTCAACGAGCGCGAAACGATGGCGGACCTGATGTGCGCGCTCGATCTGCCGGTGCTGGTCGCGGCGCGCTCGACGCTCGGCACCATCAACCACACGCTGATGACCGTCGAGGCGCTGCGGCGCCGCAGGCTGCGCGTCGCCGGCGTCGTCATGGTCGGCGATGCGAACGACGAGAATCGGCTGGCCATCGAGACATACGGCGCGGCGGAGGTCATTGCGCAGATGCCGCGCTTCGATCCACTGACGCCCGACGCGCTCGAGCGGTGGGTGCACGCCGAGTTCGATCGTTCGGGCGTGCTCTTTGTCGGAGGCCTGCGATGACCGCTGCAGGGCGGACCTTTTCAGGTCCGCCAAGGCTGCTCGACCGCGATCGCGCACTGGTCTGGCATCCCTACACGCAGATGCGGACGGCGCCGCCGCCGCTGCCGATCGTCGGTGCCCGCGGCGTCTACCTCCACACGGAAGACGGCCGCAGGATTCTCGACGGCATCTCGTCGTGGTGGGTGAACATCCACGGCCACTCGCATCCCGCGCTCAACGCCGCGCTCGCGGAGCAGGCCGCGCGGGTCGAGCACGTGATGTTTGCCGGCTGCACGCATCCGCCGGCCGTCGATCTCGCGGAGCGGCTCGTCGCGTTGCTGCCCCGGGGCCTCACCCGCGTCTTCTACTCGGACAACGGATCCACGGCCGTCGAGGTGGCGGTCAAGCTGGCCGTCCAGTACTGGATCAACAAGGGGGAGCCGCAGCGGACGGCCTTCGTCACGCTGCACCACGCGTATCACGGCGACACGGTCGGCGCGATGTCGGTCAGCGAGGATTCGATTTTCACCCGCGCGTTCGCCTCGCTCCTGTTCCCGGTCACCCGCGCGCACGCGCCGTACTGCTACCGCTGCCCGCTCGGGCTCGAGCGTGCGACCTGCCGCGTGGAGTGTCTCGGCGATCTGGAGGAGAAGCTGTCCGAGCTTGGCGCGACTGCGGCCGCGGTTCTCGTCGAGCCGATGCTGCAGGGCGCGGGCGGCATGATCGTGTGGCCGGCGGAATTCCTGTCGGGCGTCCGCAGGCTCTGCGATCGCTTCGGCGTGCTGATGATCGCGGACGAAGTGCTGACCGGGTTCGGCCGCACGGGGCGCATGTTCGCGTGCGAGCACGCGGCCGTCACGCCCGATATCATCTGCCTGTCGAAGGCGCTGACCGCCGGCTACCTCCCGCTCGGCGCCACGTGCACGACCGATGCGGTGTACGACGCGTTCCTCAGCGACGACCGCGGCCGCACCTTCTTCCACGGCCACTCGTTCACCGCGAACCCGCTCGCCTGCGCCGTCGCGCTCGCCAGCCTCGACCTGTTCGAACGCGATCGCACGCTCGATCGCGTGGCGCGCCTCGAAGCGCAGCTGCGCGCGGGGCTCGCGCCGCTCGCGCATCATCCGCTCGTTGGCGACCTACGGGTGATCGGTGGCGTTGGCGCGATCGAGCTGGTGTCCGACAGGACAACCCGGACCGCGGGCGGGTACCTCGACGACATCGGTCCGCGGCTCGCCGCCGCGTTCCTCGATCGCGGCCTGCTGCTGCGGCCGCTCGGCCACATCCTCTACTTCATGCCGCCGTACGTCATCACGGAAGAAGAGACCGCCTGGGCGATCGATCAGATAGGAGAGGTGCTCGATGAATGCGCGGCGGCGGCGCGACGTCCGCCCGGGCGGCCGTAGGGGCCGGACCTTTTCGAGGTCGGCCCCTACTGCCCACTGCCTACTGCTGACTGTCCACTAGAAGGTGAGCTGGGCGCTGAACTTGATCAGGCGTCCGCCCATGATCTGAATCGGGTTCCGCCACTGGTTCGCCGGGCCGGGACGGAAGGTCGCCTGCTCGTTCTGGGCGGTGCTCGCATTGAGGATGTTGTAGATATCGAAATTCCCCTGGAGCTTGCGGCCCCTGGTGAGCGGGAAGTTTCGCGTCAGGCGCAGATCCACCTGCTGGATCCGGTCGCCATACCGTGAGAACGGCGGGATCAGATCCACCGTGTACGTCTGGTTGCACGTCGCGGCGGTCTGGCTGGGGCACGAGGCAAGGTGTCGCCCGAGCGACGGCAGGATTTCCGCGTCGGTGGCGACGTAGCTGGCCCTGATCGGCACGCCCGGAATGTTCTGATAGATCGAGCTGGCCTGGAAGTCCCACGGCAGGGCGTAGACGATGTTGAACTTGACCTGCGTGGAAGAGCCCCACGGCCGGCTCACGTTACAGAACCCCGGCCGAAGATCGACGGCCGACAGATTGAGCGCTGCGCCTGCCGGCGACCCGGCGGTGGCCGTCGCCGGTGAGTCGATCTTCAGGTTGCAGTTGTCGGTCACGGTCCGTCCGGTCGCCAGGCCTCCCTGGAACTGCGCCTTTCCAAACCGCGCCATGGTGGTGATGTCGACGCCGTCGAAGACCTCGCTCATGTCGCCGTAATGCGAGGCCCGCGTGCGCAGGTAGTCGACCTGGCCGAACTTCGCCGGCTTGACGTCGTAGTTGCCGCAGAACTGCTTGCCGCTGACATCGGCCCCCAGCCGGGAGTCCACCGGGGCGGTGAAGCAGAACGGATCGAAATCCGCAGGTGTCACGGCCTGATTGTCCAGCGCCTGCATCGCGCCGTACCAGGTGCGGAAATACGACACCGTCACGCCCATGTTCGTCCGCAGCTGCTGCTGGAGCGAGACGTTGGCCTGCCAGTTGTAGTTCTCCCCGTTGAAGCCGCTCAGCGCGTCCTGGGCAAAGCGCGTGTTGCCGCCGACGACCTGGCCGAACGAGCGGTCACCCCATGCGCCGCACTCGCCGTTGGGCGTCGGGTTGTGCAGATCGCAGTCGGGGACGAAATTCCCCGACCGTGGATCGCCAGCACCGTAGAACTGGTCGTTCCACGCGATCGTGGTGCTCGTCGGCTGGTTGGACACCGGAAGGTTCACCGCGACGCCGGTGTTGCGCTGCGGATACCGTCCGAGCGCCCACTTGAGCGCCGTCTTCCCGTCGCCGAACAGGTCGAAGGCCGAGCCCACGCGCGGGCTGAGGCTTTCCCAGCGCGGCGAGTGCTTCACTTCCGGGAAATCGCGCGCGGGGACGTATACGCCGGGCCCGAGGTGCATGGCCGGGATCGTCATGTCGTACAGGCTGTAGCGGAGGCCGACGTTCAGCGTCATCCTCTTGATCGTCCACTGGTCCTGGGCGTAGAGGTTGTTCTCGATGCCTTCCTGATACGGCCCGTACGGTCCCGTGTAGATCGAGACGGACACGGGCAACTGGTTGCGGAACCCGTAGGAGATCGCCTGGTTGACCAGGAACGGATCGTTGTATTCCTTCTCGCCCTGGCTGAACTGGTTCAGGTCCACGCCGGCCTTGAAGTTGTGCGTGCCGGTGATGTAGGACATCGCGACCCGTTCGTGCGAGCGCAGGTCGTTCAGCCGCTGATAGAGGGTGCTCCGCGAGCCGTACCTGAGATTGAGGCCCGTATCGGTGACCGAAATGGTCTCGCGCCCCACACCCGGTATCCGCCGCTGCTCGCGGTTGTAACGGCTCTTCGAGTAGTCCGCCTCGATCAGGACCCGGCTGGTCAGCGGATTCGTGTAGTGGGCCGTCCCCAGGTACTGCGGGACGTAGCGGTGCTCGGCGACCGCTTCCGGCGCAAAGATGGGGCTCACCTGCTCCAGGAGCTGGAACGTGCACTGGCACGCTGGATGTTCGGTGAAGCTCGCCACGATCTTCTGCTTGCTCGTGGCCTGCCAGGTGAGGCGCAGCGAGGCGTCCTTTGAATAATCGTGGTTGTAGGCAGGCCGGCTCAGGTCCGGCTCGTAGAACACCGTCCCCTGGCGCTTGTTGTAGTAGTTGCCGGCCTGATAGAGCGAGCGGTCCTCGTAGCGGACCGCCGCGAAGAACCACAGCTTGTTCTGCCGGATCGGGCCGCCGAGCCCTCCGCCGACGTCGTAGTAGTTCTTGACGGCCCCCGCGCTCGCGATGCCGTGCGTGCGCAGGAAGTCGTTGATGTTGTTGGACTGCAGCTTGGGCCCGGTGACTTCCGCGCTCATCGTGCCCGAGAAGATGTTGCCGCCATCCTTCGGGATGATGTTGATCTGGACGCCGCCGGTCGTCGCCTCCGCGGAGCCGGCTGCCGTCTCGACGACGACTTCCTCGAAGGTGTGGGCGTTGTACTGGAAGCCGCCGCCGCTGAACACCCGCGAGTCCATGCCGCCGAAGTTGTAGGTCATGTCGTCGGCGCGCTGGCCGTGGACGCCGAAGAACGCGCGGTCGCTGCCGACGCCGCCGACGTCGTGCAACGTCGACGCATTGGCGCCGCCGTCGGCGCCGACGATGAGCGTGATGAACTGCGCGGGACGCCTGCTGGTCGGGATCGCATCGAGGACATCGCGCGAGAGCGTCTGCTGCTGCTCGACGTTCTGCGTGTCGACCACCGGAGCCTCACCCGTGACCGTGATCGTCTCCTCGAGCGAGCCGACTTTCAACTCGGCGTTCACGGTCGCCGTGAACCCCGTAGTCAAGGCGATTCCTTCACGCTTGACCGTGCCGAAGCCGGGCAGCGTGAACGTAACCGCGTACGAGCCAGGCCGCAGGTCGACGATGCGGTAGAGACCCTGACTGTCAGTGGTGACCGAACGGACTTTCTCGATGAGCGCTGGAGAGCTTGCTTCGACCGTGACGCCTGGCATCACGGCGCCGGACGTGTCTCGTACCACGCCGGCGATGTTGCCGCTATCCGCCTGTCCCCACGCGATGGCGGGTACCGACAGAGCAAGGCACGCCAACAGGAGCCGCGCGAATCTCGGGTTCATCGTTCCTCCACTTTGAAAAGTAGCCACCCGGAGAGAACGCAGGGCGCAAATAAACACCCGTGCTCGGTATAAGTCAAGGCGAATCGCGGGCGTCGCCGGCCGCCGGGCCGGCCGCCGGGAACCTGCTAGAATCCGCGCGGCATTCGGGTTTTCAACGTTTTTCCCCGCGAATCTATCGCGCCCCAGGTCCATCCTCATGAAGGAGGTTCCCCAGTGGTCAGAACCGTGATCGTGGCTACCATCCTGCTCGCGCTTCCCGCGCTGTCGCGTGCGCAGGACGCGACGTTGACCGGCACCGTCAAGGACTCGTCTGGGGGCGTCCTCCCCGGCGTCACCATCACCGCCCTGCACGAAGCGTCGGGCAATACCTTTGTCGCCGTCACCGACAGCGTCGGCTCGTTCCGCCTGCCGGTGCGGACCGGCAGCTATCGCCTGACGCTCGAGCTTCCGGGCTTTGCCACCGTCGTCCGCAGCGTCAACCTGCTGCTCGGGCAGATCGCCGCGCTCGACCTGCAGCTGGCGCCCTCGACGGTGCAGGAGTCGGTGACCGTGACCGGTGAAGCGCCGCTCATCGACACGGAGAGCTCGGTGCTGGCGGGCAACATCGACCCGAAGCAGATGCAGGAGCTGCCGATCAACGGCCGGAACTGGATGGACCTGGCGATGCTCGCCCCGGGCAGCCGGCAGAATCAGTCGAGCGGCGTGCCGCTGCTGCGCCAGGGGTATTCGCAGATCAACATCGACGGCCAGCAGGTCACCAACAACTACATCGGCATCGGCGACGACCAGCCGCGTTTCTCGCGCGACTCGATCGCGGAGTTCGAGGTGATCACGAACCGCTTCGACGCGACGCAGGGGCGCTCGGCCGGGATGATCGCCAACGCCATCACGAAGTCGGGCACCAACGCCTTCTCGGGCGGCATCGGCGGCTATTTCCGCGACGCGAAGCTGAACGCCGCCGACAAGGTGCAGCACGTGGTGCTGCCGTACCAGAACCAGCAGATCAGCACGACGTTCGGCGGGCCGGTCATCAAGGACCGCGTCCATTTCTTCGCCAACTACGAGTACGAGCGCGAGCCGCAGGTGCTCGTCTTCGCCGCCAACGGCGCGCTCGCCGCGTTCAACCGCAACATCCCGGCGCCGCGGACGCAGTACATCTGGGGGCTGAAGGGCGACGTGCAGTTCTCGCCGAACAACCGCCTGTCGGTTCGCGGCAACGGCTACGACCAGGAATACCTGTCGGGCGGCGGCGCGACGTCGCACCCGTCCACCGGCCTCGACAACCAGCGCTTCACCAAGCAGGCGCAGGGTGTCTGGACGCTCGTCCTGAACAACCGGATGGTGAACGTCGTCAAGTCGGGCTACAGCAACTTCAACCGCAACAACCACTCGCTCGCCGGCTTCAAGGGCGGGCCGAACCCCGACATCCTCGGCATCCCGTCGTTCGGCTGGGGCGCGCCGCCGCGCGTCACCTTCACCGGCTATTCGGTCGGCGCGGTCGTCCAGCACCACAACCAGGACCTGTCGTCCGTGCGTGACGACCTGACGCTGTCCTTCGACGCGCGCGGACGTCATGACATCAAGACGGGTGGCGAGTTCATCTACAACCTCGCCAACCTCGTCGGCTGCGGCAGCCTCTGCACGCCGCGGCTCATCGCGCAGGGCGCGTCGGCCGCCAACTCGGCGGCGCTGCTCGTCAACGCGTTCCCCGTCTGGAACGATGCGGCGACGTGGAACCTCAACGCGCTGGCGCCGATCTCGACGCGGTACGAGGCGTCGTTCACCGACATCCGGGGGTTCTTCAGGACCATCCCGCAGGACACGCTCGGCGTGTGGCTGCAGGACGACTGGAAGATGACGTCACGCCTGACGCTGAACCTGGGCGTCCGCTACGACTACCAGAACCACGTCGGCCAGGAGCTGCAGCTGCCGCCGTTCCTGCCGGGACCGAAAGCGAGCGACAAGAACAACGTCGCGCCGCGCGTGGGCGCCGCCTATACGGTGAACGACCGGACGGTCGTGCGCGGCGGCTACGGGATCTTCTTCGCGCAGGGCACGCAGGACGAAGCGCACCAGACGATCCTCTACCAGATCGGCGCGTCGCCTCTCGTCCCCTACGACGGGCGGGCCGATTTCCCGACCAACCCGTTCAACGGCGCGACGCCGACGTTCAGCTCGGTGCTCGCCAATTCCTGCGATCTGAACAACAGCCGTCCCGGCTGCATCGTCCGGCAGTTCATCCCGGAAATCAACAGCCCGTACTGGGAGATGCCGTACAGCCACCAGGCGTCGATCGGCATGGAGCGGCAGATCGGCACCTCGATGTCGTTCCAGTCGAACGTCGTTTTCACGGGCGGACGCAACGAGGAGTTCACCCCGAACATCAACCTGGCGTACAACCCGGCGACCGGCGTGAACTACAACAACAGCGATGCGAGCCGGCGTCCCCTCTCGCAGTTCGGGCCCGTGCAGATGAGCCTCTATAACGGCCGCTCGAACTACTACGGCTGGGAGAGCGCGTTCACGCGCCGCATGATCAACCACCTGCAGGCGTCGGTGACCTACACGCTCTCGCAGTTCAAGGACGCCACGCACGTGCCGTGGCTCTGGTACATCGACAACGGCCACCTGCTGCGGAAGGATCTCGGGTTCGAGACCGCGGCCGACATGGGTGGCGAATACGGCCTGGCCGCGACCGATCAGCGGCACCGCGCGGTGTTCAACGGCATCTACGAGGCGCCGTACGGGCTGCAGGTGAGCGGCGTCTACTTCTACGGGTCCGGTTTGCGCTTCGGCACGTCGGTCGGCGGCGATCCGCGCGGGCAGGCGGCGGGTGGCGAGAACCGCTTTCGGACGACGGCCACTGCGATCGGGCCGGCGGGCACGATCTCCCCGCGGAACAATCTCACCGGTTCGCCGATCCATCGCCTCGACATGCGGCTGCAGAAGCACGTGAAGCTCGGACGCGCGGGGATTGACGGGATGCTGGAGCTGTTCAACGTGTTCGATCACGCGAACTACGGCTCCTACACGACGCAGGAGAGCAGCGCGTCCTACGGCCTGCCGTCGTTCAACAACAACGTGTCGTACGGGCCGCGCGCGTTGCAGCTCGGCTTCCGCGTGGCGTTCTGACCCGGGGCTGGTTGGCTGGCTGGTGGATAGTGGGTGGTGGTTGCTGGTTGGTGGTTCGTAGTTGGTGGACGTAGGGGCCGACCTTCAGGTTTGCCCACCACCAACTACCAACCACCCACCCACGAACCGGCCGCGCGCCACCCGCTAGCGGATGAGGCGCGTGGTCGTCGGTCGCGCGAACCGCGCCGCGTCGATCGCGACGTTCGGCCGGATCTCCTTGATGACCATCGTCACCTGGTTGCGCGTGGAGGTCTTGACCCACTTGAACGGCCGCTTGACGCCGCCCGCGTCGCGGTAATCCGAGTAGTCGTACTGCGTCGCGACCGGTCCCACCAACGTCTCGTTCCACCGCTCCAGCCGCACCAGCAGGCCGGAGTTGTCGAAATAGAAGTTGACGGGCTGCTGGCCGGGATTGCTGCCCCGCAGGATCTGCACCGGCATGTCGTCGATGAGTCCCTTGGTGATCTGCCACCTGGCGAAGGCCTGCCGCAGCCGCGTCGGCGCGAGCGCCACGATCGCCTCGAGCTTCGCCCCCTCGAGGTTGCCCTTGGTCAGCGGAATCGCCGACGGCAGCGCCGCATTGATGCTGACCTCCCACGCGTTCTGCCCGTCGTAGGTCCAGATGCTGTCGCCCTCGGTCCGGTGCGCGACGGTCGCGTACTGCTCGGGCGCCCTGGCGAAAATCTCCACCGGCACTTCCGACAGGCCGGTGTCCCACCCGGCGTAAGTCCCGGTCGCCGTGAAGCTGGTGACCGCGTTCAGCCGCTGCGCGCCGCCGAGCGCGTCGAGATACTTCGCGAACACGCCGTCAATCTGGCTCGGGTTGCTCCCGCTGGCGACGATGAACTCGAGCGAGTTGGGATTGTCGACGGGCTCGCCGTACTGGATCGCCATGTTCGGCACGTTCTGCGGCGCCGACGTGTTCGAGTGGCAGGTGAAGCAGCTGACGCGCTTCTGGTTGCCGAAGAAGTTCCGGTTGATGGTGTTCATCATGCCGACCATGAACCGGGCCTTCTGGATCATCGGCGTCTCGATGGCGAACGCCTCGGGCTTGCCGTCGAGGATCTGCGGCGAGTGGCAGCCGGTACAGTCCTTCGACGTGGCGGCGGCGAACATGCCCATCGTGTCGATGAACTCGTCCACGGGGATGCCCTTGAGGACGCGGATGTCCTTGAAGAACGTCTCGGACATCTGGGGCGCGGCGCCGGGCGGGGCGGGTGCGGCCTGGCGGGCCGCCGCGGCGATGCTCGTCGCGCAGACGAGCACCGCCGTCAGCAACAGGAGGTTGCGACGGGTGTTACGGCCGCTCACCGCTGCCGTCGCCGTAGTCGTGCCAGAAGTCCATCTTGGTGCCGTCCGGCAGCGTCCACGTCATGACGTAGCCACCGTTGGAGCCGTCGCGCGCGGGCGCGATCATCGCCGTGTAGGTCTTGCCGATCGGGAAGACGCCGGCGGCGGAGATGCCGTTCGCCTTGTAGGCGCCTGGGCCCGAGCCCTGGAGCATCCACGTCTCGACCTCGCCGGTCTTCTCGTTCTTGATGTCGACGTACCAGCGCACGTGCGGGTTGGTCCACTGCACGCGCGTCAGCACGCCCTGGATGGTCTTCGGCGAGTTCTTGTCGAACTCCGCCTGGCTCGCGTGGTGCGCGAGCGCCGGGAGGGCGGCTGCGATGAGCGCCGCGGCGATGAAGACAACGGATAGCTTACGCATCGGACAGTCTCCTATCCCTCAACCTCTTTCCCGGCTGACCATCGGCCGGGGATTCATGATGCACGGCGGGTCCTCGTTGTAGGGCCCGTTGGCCGTGTTGAGCTGAATGGCCCGCGGCCCCACGGTCCACGGCTCGGCGAGGACGTCCGGATCATACACGGTGTACTCGTAGAACAGGGTGTTGCCCTGGCGCCGGAACTTCTCGACGACGCGCATTTCGGTGGTGTGGAACCACCCCGGCGCGGTCGCCACGTTCGACAGCCACGTGTCGTCGTTGAACCCGACGGCCTCGACGACCAGCGTGTCGCCCTCCCAGTGTCCGATCGAGTCGCCGAGGTAGGTCTGATCCCGGTCGTCTTCCTTCCCGTGCGGGCGGCCATCCGTCGGCACGACCCGCCACGTGTTGCGGGCGTTGTAGAGCAGCACGACCTCGGTCGGCGTCTGGATGATGCGGATCGGCGCCCCGATGCGCGGCAGTCCGACAGGCGCGCAGAGGAACGCGGTGTCCAGGTAGTTCCCGTGCATGTCGAGATACTGGACGCGGTCCCAGTTCTCGGGCTTGTAGAGCGGCGGGTTCTGCAGGTCGCGGAACCGGTCGTTCATCCCCTGATCGCGTTCGGCCCACGTGGGGTTGCCGTGCCGCGCGTTGTAGTTGCGCGCGAAGATCTTGGTTGCCTTGGCCTTCGCTTCTTCGAGGCTCTCGAAGGTCACGCGCTTGCCATCCTTGTCGAGGCCCTGCACCGGGCCGGTGCCGATGCCGCCGCCTGCGCCGCCGCCCCAGCGGCCGTTGAGATCGGGATGCCCGTCGGCGCCGCGAGGCGTCTGCACCGTCGCCGCCCCCGCGCCCGCGCCGCGTCCGCCCGCTGCCGCTCCAGCCGCCGCGCCGCCGCCGCGTCCTCCCGCGACGGCCGGGATCGCCGACGGGACGGTCGTCGCTGCCGCCGCCGGATACGCCGCCTTGACATTGGCCGGCACGGGCATCACGACGTACGGGTTGTACGTGTTGGTCCGCTGCGCCGTCAGGTCGGCGATGGTGGTGCCGCCCCGCTTCACGATCGTGCGCCGCGGGAAGAACACGTCGCTGCGATAATCGGGCTCGTTCAGCTCCGCGTAGTCGGAATACGTCACCTCGGTGACCGAGTTGCCCATGCGTATTTCGACCTTGTCGATCCAGTAGCTCAGTTGGTACTTCTCGCCGCTGTCCATCGTCAGCTCGATGGCATCGACGGTGTTGAGCGCGACGCGCGCGGTGGCGCCGGCGAGCGGCGCCGGCAGTGGATAGGAGAGGTAGACGACCCCACCCTCGAGCGTCACCTTCGCGTTGTTGCCCGCCAGCGTCGCGGCCTTGTAGACGGAGTAGGGCAGCGACCAGAGCTGGATGAGCCGATCGTTGACCGCGTTCGGCATCGGCGTGGCGGCGCCGCCGGGCGTCGTCTCGTTCCACGCCATGGCGTTGGCGACGACCTCGACGTGACGCGTGCCTCCGCACGTGTAGTCGATGCGCAGGGCCGGCACGTTGTAGCGCACCTGTCCGCGGTAGCTGGCGAGCGTGCACGACTGTCCATCAACGGTCATCGTGCCCGTCGACTTCCAGTCCATCGTCAGGATCGTGTCGCGCTCGTCGGTGTCGCGCAGCATGCCGAGCGCGTCGCCGATCTTGTAGAGCGTGTCCTTCACGCTGGGCGCGGTCGTCGGCGCAGGGTTCTTCAGCTGCACGCGCTTCGTGGCGGCGTCGAGGCTTGGCTGAAACGTCTTCGGAATCCCGATGTACTGGGCCTCGGCGTATCCGGCCGTCAGGCCAAGGATGAGCGCCGTCGCCATCGCGGTCTTGCGCATGGAAGCTCCTCTCGGAAACGCGCGGAGAATACCACTGAAACCGGCGCTGAGACCACCGGCGGGTCCGCCTCCGATGGTGTGTCGGCCGTCGGCGGAACCCGCCCTACGTCGGCGCGATGTCGCACTGGCCGTCGGCGGAACCCGCCCTACGTCGGCGCTGCATGGCGCGGGCGTCGGCGGAACCGCCTACGTCGGCGCTGTATGATTGCCGCGTCATCGTGAGGGCCTGATGTCCCACAAGTTCGTCCTTGCCCTTCTCGCCACCGTCGCGCTGCTCGCCGCGCCGCGCGCGCAAACGCGCCCGCCGGCACGGCCACTGCCACCGGGTACGTTCGCGAAGAACGTCGAATACGTCGGCTTCACGAACCTGAATGGCCATCTGCCGTTCAAGATCGACATCCAGCAGGTGAACGGCCGCTGGTACATGTACGCCGGCGCGCAGACCGATCGCGGCTGGAGCATCCTCGACGTCACCGATGCCGCCGCGCCGAAGGTCCTCAACTGGATCCCCGGTCCGAAGAACACGCGCAGCGGCGAGCTCGACATCGCGGACGGCAAGCTGATCACCGCGGCCGAGCGGTCCCAGATGGGCGGCGACACGGACCCGAACGCGCCGTGGGACGACGGCATCGTGATCTGGAGCCTCGCGGACCCGGTCCACCCGATGCGTCTCGGCCAGTGGAAGACCGGCGGGCTCGGCACGCACCGCAACGCGTATTTCGGCGGCCGCTACGTGCACACCGCCGCGGCGGTGCGCGGCTACTTCGGGCAGATCTACGTGATTGTCGACATCGCGGACCCGGCGCACCCGGTCGAAGTCGCGCGATGGGGGCTGCCGGAGCTGAAGCTGAAGGACCCCAACGCGCAGAACGCGGCGTACCCGCACGGCCACGGCCTGCACGGACCGCCCATCGTCGTCGGCAACACGGCCTACCTGCCGTTCGGCACCAAGTTCGTCATGCTCGACATCAGCGACATCAAGCATCCGAAGGAGATCAGCGAGCTGACGTTCGATCCGCCGTTCCGCGGGCTGTTCGCAGTGCACACGGCGCTCCCGTTCCCGGCACGCAAGATCGTGGAGACCAACTCCGAGGCCAACTGCGAAGACGGCCCGAGCCAGGCGTCGCTCGTCGACGTGGCGGACCCGAAGAACCCGAAGGTGATCTCGTACTTCCCGCCGCCGGTGCCGCCGGCCGAGGCGCCCTACCGGAACTTCTGCGAGAAGAGCAACGGCTTCGGCGCGCACAACGTCAACATGCTGTTCCACAACCCGTTCGTCGATCACGCCGACAACATCGTCTACATGACGTGGGTGAACGCGGGACTGCACGTCTACGACATCGCGGACGCGCGGACGCCGAAGGAGATCGGCTACTTCATCCCGCCCGACCCGCCGCGCGTCGCAGGCGCGCCGCCGCCGCCGGCGAAGTGGGTGACCGACTCCGCCGACATCCTGGTCGACACGCGAGGCTATATATATCTGTCAGACCGGCACGCCGGGATTTACATCCTCAGGTACACCGGCCCGAAGCCGGGCCCGGCGATTCCGTTACATCCGGCCGGCGCCACGAACTGACGCAGGCTCGTTGGTCGTTGACCGTTGGACAACCACGGTTAACGACGAACGACCAACGACCAACGACCAACGACTAACGACTCAACGCTGGCTCCGCTTCAGCGGTGACGTTCGACGTCGCGAGCTGATCGATCGCGGTGTCGTCGTAGCCGAGCTCGCTGAGGATGTGGCGATTGTGCTCCCCGAAGCGGGGCGGCGGTCCCTGCAGCTCGCCTGGCGTGTCTGACAGCTTCACCGGGATGCCGACGTAGCGCAGCGGGCCGTACTCCGGGTGCGTGAGCTCCCGCACCATCTCGCGCGCGTGGATGTGCGGGTCTTCGAGCACCTCGGCGACGGTGTTGATCGGCCCGACGGGCAGCTCGTACTTCGCGAGCAGCTCGAACGCTTCCGCGCGCGTGATCTTCTTCATCGCCGCGCCGAGAATCGCGCGCAGCTGCTCGTAGTTCCTGATGCGCCCGGCCATCGTGTTGAACCGTTCGTCGAACGCGAGGTCGGGGAAGCCGAGCGCGCGACAGAAGTTCTGCCACTGTTTCTCGTTCGCGGCGCCGACGTTCACGAAGCCGTCCTTCGTCTCGAACGTTTCGTAGGGGACGATTGACGGATGCCTCGTGCCCATCCGCTTCGGCGACGTGCCGGTGGCGAAGTAGCTCATCGCCTGGTAGGTGAGCGTCGAGATCATGCCGTCGAGCAGCGCGATGTCGATGCGCTGCCCCTTGCCCGTCCGGTGGCGCGCGAGCAGCGCCAGCAGGATGCCCTGATACGCGTACATGCCGGCGACGATGTCCGCGATCGACGCGCCCACTTTCACCGGCTGCCGATCCGGTTCTCCGGTCAGGTCGACCACTCCTGATTCCCCCTGCGCGACGACGTCGTATCCCGGGCGATCGCGATACGGGCCCGTCTGCCCGTAGCCGGAGATCGACGCGTAGATGATCCGCGGGTTGCGGCGCGAGACCGCCGCGTAGCCGAAGCCAAGCCTGTCGAGCACGCCGGGGCGGAAGTTTTCGACGAGCACGTCCGCGCGATCGACGAGCTTCCAGAGCACCTCCTGGCCGCCCGGCGATTTCAGGTTGAGCCCGATGCTCCGCTTGTTGCGATTGATCGACAGGAAATAGCTGCTGATGCCGTTGACGAACGGCGGCCCCCAGAGGCGCGTGTCGTCACCGCGCGGCGGCGGTTCGACCTTGACGACGGCCGCGCCCATGTCGCCAAGCATCATCGTGCAGAACGGACCGGAGAGAATGCGGGACAGATCGAGTACGAAAATGCCGTCGAGAGGAGTCACGGCTTGATTAAATCACGTGCCTCCTCAAACCCGGCTGTAGCGGATTTACGCCGCTTCGACCTCTGGCGTCACGACGTCGCACCGTTCGAGATGGTGGACAGTCTGTTTCATCTCGAAGATGGTGGCGAGCGTGTACACGACCGCGTTGACGCCGAGGTGCGTTTCACGGCGGTAACACCACGCCGCCATGTTGTACGCCGCCATCGAAGCCGCGAGAATGCCTCCCAGCGCGTGAAATGCGCCCTTGACCGCCTCGTTTTCGCCGCTCTTGCAGAACGTACGAACCATGGACACCCCTCCAGGGATAGGCCCCGACCGCGCGCGGATGCGCTTCGGGGGGAAACCCCGCCGCGCACGGTCGGGCCGGCGCGGCAAGCGCACCGCAGAGGTGTGCAATTGGAATGCCGCGGCTGGGGTCTTTGCCTGAAAGGCTTACGCGTGTCCGCTCGAGGGCAGGTGTCGCGTGACCACGGTCGCAATGTAGTCGGGATCTACGGGTTTCCGGATTACCGCTTTCGCGTGGGCGATGGGGGCGGTGTCGGCGCCGGTGACGACGATTACCGGAATGCCCCGAGTCGACGGGCGCGCCTCGAATTCGCGCAGCACGGTCCAGCCGTCCACCTGCGGCAGCATCAGGTCGAGCACGACGACGTCGGGCCGGTAGTCCTCCACGATACGCAGCGCGGTGAGGCCGTCGGCGGCGCGCATGACAGCGAGGCCGTTCATCGTCAGCGCGGTGCAGTACAAATGCGCGAGCGGCGCATCGTCTTCGACCACCAGCACGCGCGGGCGTGACACCACGGCGTCAGTTTACTGAAATCTTTCCACCACAAAGCTCGGGCGTAGCGCGATTCCGTCACATGGTCGAGGTTGTGGGCGTTGACGCCCCCTGTCGGCGCAAATATTTTTTCAGTCATCCACGCGGCGCATGACGCGGGTACCCGTCCATGCTGCACAGCGCGAAAGTCATCTCGCCGTGCGTCATAAGTCGGCGCGCCGCGCGCGACTCGTTACGTGGGTGCGCGGATCTTCGCGCGCCTGGCGCGTTCGCGGGACGCATGACCGGGCGGTCGCCTCGCGCTCGACGTGCACGTGTGCGCGTCACGCGCCGCACGATACCCGTCGGGCAGTATTGCGAAGCCGCGCGGCGTCCGCCATACTTCGGCACCCCCCAGTGCTCGGTTCGTGGTTGGCGTTCATGGTTTCGTGGCTCGTTGGTTCGTTCGTGCGTTGTGCGTACTGCGGCCAATGGGGCGCGTCGCTCGAGGCTGATCCGGTGCTGGATCGCGTGTTCTGGCGCTGCCGCGTGTGCGGCCATTCGCGCCGGCGGCGTTCCTCGTCGAGGTCTCGACGCTACGTGCGCAAGCACGTCTGACATGCGGCGTCGTGCGCGTGCAGCCGGCCGCGCTACACGTGTGCGCCGCGGATAAACCCTCCGTCATCGCGAGTGGACCTCACCCGGACGCGAATGGCCATCGCGCGCGAATTCGTCTTCCGTAACAAGTTCAAGGCGGTCGCCGGCGCGCTGCGGTCGGCGCGCGGCACGCTGCTCGACGTCGGCGCGCGCGACCGCGGCCTCGCGCAGCACCTCGACACTCGCCACCTGTCGTATTTCTCCGCCGACGTCGGCGAGGGGCACGACTTCCAGATCGATCTCGAGCGGCCGCTCGACTTTCCCGACGCCAGGTTCGATCACGTCGTCGCGCTCGACGTGCTGGAGCACGTCGAGCACATCCACGCCGCGTTTCACGAGCTGGCGCGCATCGCCAGGGTCGGCGTCGTCATCGCGCTGCCGAACATGGCGACGCTCCCCCGGCGCGTGCGGTTTGCGGTCACCGGCCGGCTCGGAACCGACAAGTACGATCTGCTGAGCCACCATCAGGGCGATCGGCACCGGTGGCTGACGACGCACCGGCAAGTGCACGCGTTCATCCGGGCCAACGCGCAGAAGGCGGGGTTGCGCGTCGAGAAGATCATCGAGGAGATGGACGGGCACGCCGCCGGACGGCTCGCCGGCTACACCCTGACGAGGCTGCACCTGATTCCCGCCGGATGGGTCAGCGCACGATCGATTTTTTTCATGACGCACGCGCGCCGGGAGACCTGAGGTCGAGGTTCGGCTCGTGGCCGCCGCCTTGCACCGCGCGGGCACGAACACGGCTCGGCACCTCGGCTGACCCAGCAGCGGGCGATCTCATTCCCTCCGATCGCGCCTCGCGCCGCGCTGTCACAGGATCTCTTTCCCCGGATCCTGGCTGTCACACAACCACAGCTGACAAGGAGGCCACGATGAAACGGGAATGTGTCATGTCGGGCGCGGTAGTGTGCCTGTTGGGGATGCTCAGCGGATCGGCGTACGGCCAGAGCGCCGTGGTCTCCGAGACGACATGGGGCGGCTTCGGCGTCGACGCTCCAAGCGGTGTCGCGGTCGCGGTTGACGGCAGCTCGTACGTGACCGGCATCACCGACAGCTTCACGCGCGATCAATTCGGCAACTCTTCTCCCAAGATCTTCCTGGTGAAGTTCGACGCGACCGGATCGGTTGCGTGGCAGCGCATCTGGAATGGCAACACCGTTCGAGGTCTCGGTGGACCCGCGGTCGCGCTGCATGCGGGGACGTTGCCCGGTAACGCGAGCGACGACTCGATCTACGTGACCGGCCTGACATCGAGCGGCGGCAACGACGCGGTGCTGCTGAAGTTCGACGCGCTCGGCAACCTGGTCTGGCAGAGGACGTGGGGCGGCGTCGACCTCGACGTGGCCAACGGGGTAGCAACCGCCGCCGACGGCCCGGTCTATATCGTCGGCCACACCAACAGCTTCGGCGCGAGCGGGTCGGGACTGTTCGTCGTGAAGTTCGACCCCGCCGGCGCGATGATCTGGCAGAAGGTCTGGGATGGCTCCGGGGGCTTCGAAGCGATCACCGTCGGTCCCGACGGCAGCGTGTACGCGGCTGCAACGACGGCGAGAGACGGAACGTTCGCGTTCTTCGATCTCGTGGCGCTGAAAATCACGTCCGACGGCGTCCTGTTGTGGCAACGGGAATACGCGGCAGGTGATGACGCTGACCCGCGCGGCGGAATGACCGTCGCCTCCGACGGATCCATTTACATCGCGGGCGCCCTGCAGGCGCCCAAGATCGGGATCAGCGCGCTCGTCGTGCGGCTCAGCGCCGCCGGCGCGCTGCTGTTCGACGGGCAATGGGCTGGCAGGACTGGCACGGAGGTGGCCGCCGGGATCGCGGCAGCCGCGGACGGCTCGGTCTATTTCGCGGGCACGACGTCGAGCTCCGGCGCCGGTGGTCAGGACGCGTTCGTCGTCCACCTGCTGCCGAGCGGAAAGGTGGCGGGCGCGGCAACGTGGGGAGGAGCCGAGTTCGACGAAGGAGCCGGTGTCGCCGTCGCCGCCGACGGGAGCGTCAGGCTCGCGGCGCTGGCGCAGGCGCCGCCGTATGCGCTGATGCCGGCGGCCAAGCGTGTCTCCAACGTGAAGGGGACTCTTGCCGCTGCGACCGCCGTCTTCGGCGACGCGTTCGGGACCGCCGTCGATGCGGGAGACCTCGTCACGACGCCGGCGGGAAGCACGACCTTCGCCGGCAACGTCGATGCGGCGCTCGTCAGGCTCGCGCCCTGACCGCTTGCGCGGATGTCACTTCTCGGTGGCGCGAACCCTGTCGGGTTCGCGAGGCGAGCCTGACAAGCCTCGCCCCACCGGTGAGATCCGCGCTCGAGCGTTGTGAAAACGCGCTAGAACGCCACCATGTAGGTCATCTTGGCGACGAGGGCGCGGTCCAGCAGCCCGCCGGTCGTTGAATCGCGCCGCTCGTTGAAGACCAGGAAGAAGTCGCTCAGGTGGTGGTGAATGAGGTTGAAGCGCAGGTTCGAGTTCCACTCCCGCGCGTCGGTGTTGTACTGCAGCAGCGCGTTGGCGAACGCGATGGTCGAGAAGCCATATTCGACGCGGGCCGTGATCAGGTCGGTCGTGTAGCGGCCCGCGAGCAGCTGGATCTGGTTGCGCGACTCGTTGATCGAGGCGTTGAGCCGGCCGCCCAGGCGCACCGCCGCGCCGCCGCCGTACGACTGCTTGTGGCCGTCGTAGAAGTCGCCGACATCCACGCGGCCGTTCATCGAGAACGCCGACGACCCGTTGGTGCGCCAGGTGGCGTGCCAGTCGTTGAACTCGTAGCGGCCCACCGGAATGACGATGCCGCGCCGCCGGTTGATCGTGAACGGCGCGATCAGGTTCTCGGTCGTCGGATCGACGCCAATCTCGCCGCCGCTCCCGTCCTGGAGATTGATGCTCATGTGCGCGCCGATCAGCCGCGACTGCAGCTCGCCGCTCAGCCACGACACGTTGGTGACGCCGAGATGCGGAAACAGCTCGCGCAGCCACTTCGAGAAGCGCGTCGGCCGGAACCGCGCCCCGTACGTGCTGTCGAACTTGGCGACGCCGGTGCGCGGCACGAACCCGACCTCGTCGTTGAACCGCTCGCCGATCCGGACGTAGGTGCCTTGCAGCTCCCAGCGCCGGTCGCGGTAGTGGGCGCTGGCGTTGCCCATCGATTCGCTGCCCGCGGTCGCGACCGCCGCCGCCGGTGAGAACGTCCGCGCGAGCGACAGGTTGACGTCGAGGCTGTCGAAGAACCGGAAATTCCCGTCGGCGCCAAGCACCCGGTTGAAGGCAGGTCCGTTCGCCTCCTTGTTCAGCGCCATGATGCCGATGTCGGAGTTGGCCAGCACGTTCCGCCGCAGCCGCACCGCGGTGAAGTTGGTGGCGGGCGAGGCGTCCTCGCTCCGCTGCTCGATGTTGAGGAGGCCCACCGCGTAGGGGCCGACGCGGCCGGTCAGGCGGGTGCCGCCCGCGATCGGAATCGATGCGCCGTTGTCGGAGAGGCCGATACGGCGGCTGAAGAACAGGATCGCGTCGGTCTGCCGTCCACTGGTCAACCCGCCGCCGCCGCCGAAGACGACGCCGCGCCCCTGCCCGAACTGGAAGATGCCGGAGTTCTCGAGGAAGAAATCGCGCTTCTCGGGAAAGAAGAGGCTGAAGCGCGTGAGGTTCACCTGCTGCTCGTCGGCTTCCACCTGCGAGAAGTCGGTGTTGACGGTGAAGTCCCACGTCAGGCCGCTGGTGACGCCGTACTTCACGTCGAGGCCGGCGTCCGCGTCGGCGCCGACGTTCACGCTCGCCGATTCGCCGGCGCTGCCGAGCACGTACGGCTTGATGCGGATGTCGTTGCCCGGCCGCACCCCGCGCAGCCCCGTGAGCGTCCCCGCCAGCGAGACGCGCTGCAGCTCGTAGATGCGCGGCACCGGCGCCCAGAAGCTGTCCTCGTTGCGGCGGCGGATCCGACGCAGGAAATTGACGCCCCAGGTCTGTTCGTCGGCGCTGCTGAACCGCAGCGTCCGGAAGGGAATCGCGATCTCCGCGTACCACCCCGCGTCCGTGATGCGCGTCTCCACGTCCCACAGCGCGTCCCAGTTCTCGTTGGTCTCGAGCCCCTCGTTGATCGTCTGCGCGTCCCACTTGGCCCCGTGCGCGTTGGTCGCGAACATGTACCCGTTGCGCTCGTCGTGGAACGTGTCGAGGATGATCTCGAAGTCGTCGCCCGACTCGCGGTTGAAGTCCTTTGCCAGCTCGCTCGTGAGGATGTTGAGCGGCTCGCGGTCGTGCGCGAAGACGCCGAAGTACAAGTTGGTGGCGTCGTAGAGCACCCGCACGTCGGTGTCTTCCGTGGCGGGCTCGCCTTCGCGCGGATCGCTCTGGATGAACCCGTGCGCGTTTGGCGCGCGCGCCCAGTCCGCCTCGTCGAGGGCGCCGTCGATGCGGATCGGGCCCTCGGCGCGCACCGCGGGGAGCGTGCGTTCGCTGTGGGCGGTCGTGTAGTCGATCTGTCCCGCTTCGGTGCCGGGCGCCCACAGCCAGCAACCGAGCAGGAGCGCCGCGGCGGGCAGGATGCGGACGGACACCCCCTAGGAAGACGCGGGCCGATGCGCCTTGAGGAACGAGTGTATCTGCCGCACGGCCAGCGGAATCCGCTCCTTCGGCTCCTTCCACGGGAAGATGCTGACCTCCGCCTTCGGCGCCAGCATCGCCGCCTCCATCGCGACCTTGTACGGATGCGCGGGGATGTCGTCCGGCAGGATCAGCACGGGCGTCTGGCAGCTGCGCACGAAGTCGCGCGACACCGTGAAGACGAAGTCGACGTTCTTGTACATCTTCGTCAGGAACCGGTCGACCATCTGCATCGTGATCTCCGGCCGGCGCTTGACCAGCTCCGGGCCCCAGCCGCTCATATTGTTGTCGTAGCTGAGCGTGGGCATCTCCGGCCGCCAGCCGCTTGGCTGCGCCAGCACTGCCGCGACGACGCGGTTCGGCGCGCGTTCCAGCAGGTTCCAGATGAACGGGCCGCCGATGCAGAACCCCATCACCATGAACTTGTCGATGCGCAGGTGATCCAGCAGCCCGAGCTGGTCGTCGGTGTACGCGTCCCATGGCCGGTCGATCTCGAGCGGCCCGGACGACTGCCCGGTGTTGGCGTTGCGCAGGTCTGACGCGATGCAGCGGTACTCGCCCTTGAACTCCCCGATCGCGTCGAACGGGTTCTTCAGGCCGGCGATCGTCGAGTTCAAGCCGCCGCCGGCGATCAGCAGCAGCGGGAAGCCCGAACCGTGCTCTTCGTAGTAGATGCGAACGGGGCCCTTTTCATAGAAGGACATGGCAACTCCTTGTCCCTTGTGGGATCCGGAAGGGGCATCGGCGGCCTACTCTACGCCAAAACCAGATGTGCCGACTCGAAACATGAGACACGGGGCATTCGGCACGTGGCTGCACACTTCCGCGTCGCCGTGTTCACTGACGCGTCCCGCCGGCCTCGCGGTGTCGCAGGGCGGAGCAGGCGCGACCTCCGTGCCGCCGCCCGCGGCGGCGGCCGCATCGCGCCAAGTCGTTGAAACACCGACGCTAGCCGCCGCAAATCCTCTGCGACGGCGCTCGGGTACGCCGTTTGCCACCCGTTGGACGTATGGCTCGTCTGCGTCTCGGTGCATTGATCGGCGCTGCCGCGATGGTGAGCGCCCTGGCTGCGCGCCCTCACGTCCCCGCCAAGCTCGATGTCGCGCTGAGCACGTGGGCGAAACATCCGACGACACCCTTTGTCCGGACGCAGATTCACGTGCGGCCCGGGACCGTCGCGCAGGTCGCGCGGCAGTTGGCGAACCTCTCGCGGCCGCTCGGAGTCGAGAGCACCGCCGACTCGATGGTCGCCGACCTCTCGCCGGCCGGGCTCTTCGCCGCGAACTTCGATAGCAACGTCGTTCGGCTGTCCGTCGATTCCGCCCTCAAGCCGGCAATTCCGGGGACCGGCGATCGCCAGTCGAGCACGCTACGGGCTGCCAGGTAACAGGCTCCACACGAACTGCGAGTCCCGGCGCTTCACGATCCATTCATCGTTCCGGGCCCTCACCGGACCATCCGCGCGGAACACACGCAGCGTGAAGCTCGACGCCGTCGGCATGCCGAGGTCCACCCATCGATGGATCAGCCGCAGCAGGTGTTCTGTCGCCTTCGGATTGCCGTAGGAGACGAGCTCGTCGTCGCGTGCGAGGACGAGGGAGGCGCCGTCCGGATCCCACAGTCCCCAGTAGTGCTGCTCCTTTGCCGCACCGTCCGTTTTAACCGTCTTGAAAGAGCGGAACGACGGTTCGGTCACGCCGAGAAACGAGCGGATGCCGGCCGTCTGCCACATGAACAACTCGCGGCCTTTTCCGCCCCACCAGAAGGGGCGCCGTCCGACTTCCTGTTCTTTCAGCACACTCCACTGCGGGAGCGCTTCGACGGGAGCCGGATCCAGCGTGTCGACCTTGTACTTGCCGGTCAGCTGCACGAACCCGCAGGGCGTCGCGTATCGCGACTCGAAGTGGTCGTCGACTTTCTCCAGCAGGAAGAGGTTGTCGCCGCCGCCCGCGTCCTTGATGACGGCGAGCATGAGGCCGCCGGGGCGGATCTGTTCATAGAGCGGACGCGGAAGATCGTAGGTGCCCGCCGTGAAGACGATACGGTCGTACGGCGCGCCTTCGGTGTCCCCGTCGCCGCCGTCCGCGCTGATGACGTGGACGTTGGCGATGTTCAACTCCGCGAGTGTCGCGGCGGCGCGCTGCGCGACTTCCGGGATGATCTCGAGCGTGACGACGCGGCCCGACGGTCCCACGAGGCGGCCGATGAGCGCGGCGTTCCATCCGGAGCCGGCGCCGAGCTCCAGCACGGCGTGTCCCGGGCGAACCTGCAGCAGGTCGAGCATCCGGAGCACGAACGACGGCTGCGAAATCGTGGAAGGGACGTTGTCGTCGTCGTCGCCGAACAGAATCAGCGGATTGTCGGCGTAGAGCGTTGCCAGGTGCTGCGTCAGGTTGCTCGCGTCCACGTCGCGCCACTCGGTGCTGGCGCGCTCGCGGTAACGCCGGACGAACAGGTGACGCGGGGTCGCGAGGAATGCCTCGACCGTCGCCTGGCTGATGGGCGTGTCGTCGTTGGTCTGCAGCGCCTGGTCGAGAAGCTGGCGTTGGTATGTCGCGGCCAGGTCATCGGGCATCTTCATCACGGAGGACGATATTCTCTATCGTCCCCCGGATGGGAGCCTGCCGCGAACTGAAGGCGTCGAGATTCCGAAGGCCGTGACGTCGCGAATGCTCGCGCTACCGATCTCCGCGGTCGCCCTGTCCTCGTTCGGATTTGGTCTTGGCGTGCTGCCGCGGATCCTTCGACAGCGCGCGGCCCTGATCATCGGACTCGTTGAAACGGCCGCGCTCGTCGCGCCGCACGTAGCGCTTGTCGCTGCCGGTATCGATCAGTTCGCGCTTGGATGAGGATTTCTTGCTGGCCATGTTGCACCCCCACCCTGCAGGGTGCAACGACGGTGCCGCCATCCGGCGAGAGGGGGCTTGCTCACGATTGGCTATGATCGTCCACATGGTGCAGAGGGGATGATCGATGGCCCGCCGGGTCTTTTTCAGCGTCCACTACGATCGCGACGTCGCGCGGGTCGCGCAGGTCCTCAACAGTGGTGTCGCGCTCGGCCGTGGCGATACCGCCTGCGGCGTGCTCGACAGCGACGAATGGGAGCGCATCAGGAGCGGCGGCGATTATGCGATTGTCCGGTGGATTGACGAGCAATTGCGCGGGACCTCGGTGACGGTGGTGCTGATCGGGACGGAGACGGCGAACCGTCAATGGATCAACTACGAAATCGTCGAGAGCGTGAAGCGCGGCAACGGGTTACTCGGCGTGTACATTCACAACGTGAGGGACCGGGACGGACTGACCACCGCGAAGGGTCAGAACCCGTTCGACTTCCTCACTTTCAGGAACACCGGCGCGAAATTGTCGAGGACGTACCCGACCTATGACTGGGTTCAGCAGGACGGACGCCGCAACCTCGCACGGTGGGTGGAGGCCGCGGCGAAGCAGGCCGACCGTTAGCGGCGTCCGCTTACTGAATGGCGGTGTGCTCGCCCGTATCGGTGACCAGGTGTGAGTGCTGCCCCTTGATGGCCTCGATGGCCGCACCTTTGTAGAAGTTGCCCATCGAGTAGGCGCACAGCAGCTTGAAGTCGTGCGTGTTCGCCAGCTGATTCCACAGCGTTTCGAGGCGAATTGCGGCGGCCTCGAGCCCGTCCTTCCACAACAGATCGACCATCTCGCCGTAGGCGCGAACGGGAGTCTGCTCGCGGCCGCGCAACATCTGCTTGATCACCTCGCTCAGGTTGCGCCGGAACGAACCGGGGTTCGGCATCGCGTCGCGCATGAACGTGGACAGCATGTCGCGCGCGTCAACCGTCACGTACTCGCCACCCTGCTTCAACGCGTCCACGTCGAGCCCGCGCGCCCGGAGACAGTCGTCGATCCTGGCCGCATGCTCCGGCGTCGCGATCAGGAGCGCCGGCTCGCCGTGCTCCAGTCCCGCGCCGACGAACTCGCCGACGATGCGGCACAACGAGTCGGAGTCATTGTAGAAACGGACGGCGTGGAAGTGACCGGGGTGCTCAGACATGAGATCAGTGTAGCGAGCGGCGCGTTGGTGTTGGAGGGGAATTTCGCGTCGCATGGTATTCGGGATGGCAGGATGGAACGAAACGTCGTGTCGACGAGAATCGCTGAAAAGGTCTGGGACAAAGCTGAGGTGGCAGTTTAAAATCGCCGCGCTCGAATGCCCGATAACTCGATTACGCCGACGGCGCCGCCGCCGTGTCCATCGTGCGGGAGCGTTGGCACGGTGAAACAGGAAACCACAATCAAAGGCGCGAGCACGACGCTGCTGTGGCACTGCACCCGCTGCGATCATCGTTGGCCCGTCAAGGCGACGAGCGCGGCGTAGCTACGTCTTTCCCCGTTTGTCGTCGCGGCGGTTGTTGATCTCGCCGCTGGTTGCTTCCTCGGCTTGTTCCCACGACCGATTACACGATCCACAGTAGAAGGACGTGATCGAACGTCCGGCCGTCAAGACATGTTCGCGGCGGACGAAGCCAACCTTCCCGCAATACTTGCAGGGTGTTCGATCGGGCATGACAAGCCGCCAATTATGCGGCAGGTTGCGCCGCCGCGAATCTCAGCCGTGGCTCGAGGCCCACGTCGTCAGGAGCGGCAGGCACGGCGTTTACCCTTCGCAATTGGACCCGTCCAAACCGTGCCAACGTATCAACAGTCGCTGATTGCGCTGGGCGTTCGTGCTCGCCGCCGACGAACTGCCCACCAACGCGGTTACGGAGCGGGCGGCACGGCACTGCTGTGGCGGAAACCCGCGATCACTGTGAAGGTCCGTTCGGTGCCGCGCGTCGGCACGTTGTTGGTAAACGTCAACGGGGGCCATCGACAGGTGGTCTGGTCAACCAGCATTATGCGAAAGCCGTTGCCGTTCGCCGAACCATTGTTGAAAACGGGAGGCGTTGACGGATAGCACTCGAACGACGATAGCCCGACGTGGGTGAATTGCACGCTCGTAAAGGTGCCGTCGCGCCTCATCGTCGCCGAGAATGAGAACCCGCTGCCGCACTCCTTATCGCTGTTTAGTGAAGCGCCATTGAAGCTGGCGCTACCGACTAACGTGGTCGCCGTGTGTTCGGTGACGTTCCCGAACAGCGTGCAGTGGGACGAGTCGAGAATGGGGTTCGCAGGGTCGAACGGGTTGCCATACAAGAGCGCGATGCTGACCGTCCCTCCCCACCAACCGACCAGCGACGCGAATGGCGGCGCCGTTGATTGGACTGACGGCGTTACCGCGGAAGGCTGAGTCGGCGCCGTGCTCCCGCATCCGCTGAGAAGTGCGGTCGCGAAAACCGCGACTGCCGGCGCCAGAAGGGGAACTGAACCGCCTCGCCAGAACATGACCGCAGCGCGCGTGCAACGAGGGTGCCCGGAGCCCGTCGGTTGACTTGGCTATACGGAGTGTCGAGCCCGCTGCCTTCATGCTCGTTTCCCCCTCGCCCTCGTGCTCGATGTTCGCCTCGTCGTCCTCTGCGCCGCGCCTTTCTGGTCGAGCCACAACCGGATGCCGCGCCGGATCTGTTCCGATACCGGAATGCCCTCAGCGTCCCGAATGACTTCTAGTGCCTCGACCAGATCAGGATCGATGCGAATGTTCATCGCTTGCTTGTTCTCGTCGGCCACGTGGATGAGTGTATCTACACGCCACCACAGATGCAACCGGATGCGATCTTCGCGTTGCGGCTTTCTGGCCGCGACTTCTGGCCCGACTTTCCCTTTCGGGGCGAAGAATGCACACGGCTCGCCTCACACGCGCCGTCCGTGCCATCACCGTTTCCGGTCGCGACGTTCGGCGATGCTCCATGCGTGCCCACACGCAGTGCAGGTGTAGAGGATGTAGCGCTGGCCCATCCACCGGAGAGGCGACGCCCATGCGTGCCCGACGGCCTCGCACTTGGGACAAACGACGTGTTGAGAGAGACGAGCATCCGGGGGTTTAGCCGAGGCCATGATGGGGAGGCACCAGACCCGAACGTTATCGATGCAAATTCAATTCTTCCGGCGCCCTGAGGTGAACGGACGAGTTTGCGAAGGAAATATGTGCGCTACGATACTCCCCGGTGCCTCTCCGTGAACGCGTCCTCGTCGTCGAGGACGATCCCCAACTCGCGTCTCTCTACTGCTCGGCGCTCAGCATGCGCGGTATCGCCTGCGTCAAGGCGGGTGACGGCTTCGCGGCGCTGCGGGCCATCGAGGAGAACCGTCCGTCTTTGATCGTGCTGGATCTGAATCTGCCGTCAGTGGACGGCCGCACGATCCTCAAGGACCTTGCCGCGAACCCAGCGACGAGCGAGATTCCGGTGATCGTTGTAACCGGCGAGCCCAAGCCCGACCTGCAGCACGCGCTCGTCGTCCTGTGCAAGCCGTGCGACCCCGACCACGTTGCGAAGATCGTCGCCGACCATCTGCCCGCGCCGCGCGGTTGATCCCCGGCGGGCTGGGACCCGCATCGGAGTTGACGCGAAGCGCGTCCGGCGGCTTGGTTTTGAGCCGCAGACTCGTAACCGCGCAGATCGACCCGCGACGCTACGTTGTTGATTTGGTTGTGGTGAGCCGCCTCGGAATCGAACCGAGAACCCGCAGATTAAGAGTAGCAACTGCGAGGCGGCTCACTCCAACGTCAACGCCAACAAGTATTTAGCCTCTGTCAGTCATCGGCGCTCCTTCACGGGAGCCGCAGATGCAGACCACGCCGACGTTTCCGACCGCGCCGCACGCAGACGACTTCATCAAGCACGGGATCTACCTTCGTAACTGGACGACGGCAACCGTTCGCACGTATCGGCAGGCGCTCGGGGCGCTTGCGTCCGTGCTCGATGGGCACTCGCCGTCGAAGACCACACTGCAAGCGTTCGTGATCGCGATGCGTGAGCGCGGCCTGCAACCGGGCGGAGTCAACGTGTATGCGCGCACGATCAATAGCTACCTGACGTGGCTGCATGAGGAAGGACACGCAGCCGAACGACTGCGGATCAAGTTGCTGCCAAACCCGCCGAAGCCCTACGCGATCCTAAGCGATGCCGACATCCGGCGTCTCGTCACGCACCGGCCGAAGCCTTGGCCCCAACTGCGGGCTTGGACGCTCGCAGTCCTTCTGCTCGATACGGGTCTTCGGATCACCGAGGCGTTGAGTCTCGAACGCGAGCACGTCGATCTCGATGCAATGTCGCTTCGCGTGATGGGGAAGGGTCAGCGCGTGCGGTTGGTGCCGATCTCGGCCGAGGGCCGCAAGGCGGTGTTCCGGTGGTTGTCTCGCAACGAGTCGCGATACGTTCTCGGCACGATACGTGGTCGGCAGTGGTCCCAACGAAACGCGCATCGGGATCTGACTTCGCTGTGTCGCAGCCTCGGGATCGTGTCTGCCCGCGTCAATCCGCACGCCTTCCGCCACTGCTTCGCGGTCAGCTACATCCGCAACGGTGGCGACATCTACCGACTGTCGCGCATCCTGGGCCACACGTCCATCGCGACGACGCAGTTGTATCTGCGGTCGATGGGACTCGAACACTTGCAGGAAGGCCACGCGAAGTATTCGCCGCTCGGGCGGCTCGCATAACGGCAATCGCGGGGCGGGATTGATCTCTGCCCCGCAGAAGCGCTTCATCCCTTTAACGCCTTCGCCGCAGTCTCGCTGGCGACATCGACAATCAGCTTTCGTAACGCTTCGCCGCCGCTGGATAGCACTTTCGGTATCAGCTTCTTGACGCGAACTACGGCAACTTCTGTCATCGGCGTGTTGGCGGCGATGTCGTCGATGCTGGTCTGAATAATTAAACGATCGGCATCCGTGAGCCCTTGCAGTTCCGACACCATGGCCTTTGCCGCGTGGATCTTGGCAGCAACCCACGGATGTGGCTTCCCGCACCCGTGACAAAAAGCCGGAACCGTGCGTTCGAGAGACGGTATGGCGTCTCGGTAGAATCCGCGAATCTCGGTGTGGCAATGCTCGCATTGAATGATGGTGCGAGAGCCACAGTGCTTGCAGAAGGGTTCGCGGAACTCGGGAGCGTCGTGATACGAGCCCGATATCCAATGTCCATTCAGACAGATTTGGGCGGTGTCGTGGCTGTCAAAGTCTTCCTTGTGGCGTCGTGGCGGCACAGACGTATTGTAGCTGGCAGAACTTCTTGATCCCTGTGGCTGCGAACGCGAGGACGGGGCGACAACGCATAGTCGGCAGTGATCTTGACGCGGCGAGATGCCTCGGGGTGTGGAATCCCCTCGGCGGCGGTTGCCGAGTGGCCGATAATCAGATCGTTCATGGGTTTGGTGCCGAGTGCTCGCACGATTGCCGCCGCGTGCATGGCGTTGCTCGCGTTGTCGCCGCCTGCTCGTTCTGACGCACAGGGCGGCGGTCGAAACGGTGCTGGCCGCGTCGGTGCAATCGCATCTACCGCTTGCCAGTCGGAAGCGCGGACACGATACAGCGTCGAAGCCGTGCGCGTGGATCGCACCCACAAAGCTCCGAAGCGGACACGATATGTCCGCCCGTCGCTCGCATCGCTGCCGCCTGGAATCGTCGGGCAAGGATTATGGGTCGGCACCGTATTGATTGATCGGGCGGGCAAAGTCGCCAATGTCTTCGTGAACCGCGCACCGAAGACGACGCCACCTTCGAGTGCTCTCAACGACGTTGTCGTCGGTGCCGTCCGGCAATGGGAGTTCGAGCCGCCATCATCGCCGGTGTGCCTGGGGGTAACCGTCATCATCGACTACTCGTAGGCGGCTCCAGCGGCGTCTAGATCACCGTCGCGAGTCGCGGAGCGCCAAGCGGAGCGACCGACCAGCCGAAGCGTCCCGCTGCCCGCAAGTGTTCCCCCCGGTATCGAGATCGGGGAATGAACACCTGCGGACATCGGATAGGGAAGAGGGAACGGATGCGGACACGGCAGAGTGGACAGCAGCGACGGGACCCGTCCGCATGTCCAGCCTGTCCACTGTCCACCCCCCGTTTTCGTTTTGCCGAAACTGCCGCTCACAGCGTCAGACGACTGTGTGTGGTAATTCCTTGATTTAGAGATGGACAGGGTGGACAAACGCAAGATCGAGCACTTTCCTCGGTAATTCTCATGTTTCGCTGTCCACCCTGCTGTCCATCATGTGTCCACCTTCGGCTTACGCGGCCGGCGAGTGGACGGTCTGCGCTTCGTCGTCGGGCCAGTCGTGCTCCGTGCCCGTGGCCTTGTCGAACACGGCGCGGCATTCAGCGAGCGACGGAAACACCCACCCGTTCTCACGCTTGCCGTTGTTCTGGACCTTGCTGCCGGTCTTCGGCCAACTCGGCATCCCACCTGCCTTGAAGTGGCGGGCGAAGTAGGCACCCAGGCTGCTCGCGTTCTTCTTGTTCCCGCGTCCCTTGAAGTCATCGAACCACTCGGAGTAGCGAGCGACGACCACCGAGCGAGCGATCCTCGTCTGCCACTGGCCCCAGGACGCCTCGTCGGCCGCTTCCAGCACTTCCCGCCACCACTCGTCCTCGGACGACAGTGACTCGGCCCTCATCTCGCGCTTGGCCGTCGTCTCGGGCGGAACCCGCAGCAGCTCCCAATCGACCTCATAGTTGAGGAAGTAATCGAGCATTGCGGCGGCCCGCCGTTTTCCAACTCCTCATAGAGCAGCCGGAAGTAGTCCTGATCCTGCTTGAACTGTTCGTCCACTTGCAGCACGAACAGG
>DATNCQ010000032.1:0-27132 GCA_035571515.1 Vicinamibacterales bacterium | reverse complement strand
CCCAGCCGATGACGCCGGCCGCATCCTGTGCCCCGTCGCCGGCCCCCTGCGGCCCGCCGTTCCGCTGGTCGGACGACACGTACACGATCAGCTTCTTCCCCTGCGCGGCCGGACCTGTCGTCGGTCCCGTCCACGGCGTGCCGGGCGCGGTCACCATCGCCACGTAGTCCTTCGCCATCTGCAGGTACGCCGCGTCCGTCGTGCCGCCGGCCGGCGCCGTGGAGCTCGTACCGCTATTGCGCGTGCCGCCGCCGCACGCGGCCGCGAGGACTGCGAGGAGCGCCGCCGCCCGAACCGATCGACTACACGCCATGAGGAACCTCTACGGGCGGCTTGCGGGTCGTCGCCGATCGCCGCCGCTGGGCAAAGCTCGCGAGCGCGATCGACACGAGCAGCGTGACGCCGTTGAACAGCGGCTCGACGAAGAACGCGCCGCCGAGCTGCTGGATGCCTGAGATGCCGACCGCGAGGATCAGCACGCCGATGATTGTGCCCCACACGTTGACGCGGCCGGGGCGGATGGTCGTCGAGCCGAGGAACGTGCCGACCAGCGCCGGCAGCAGGTAGTCGAGGCCGACGTTCGCCTGCCCGATCTGCAGCTTGCTGGCGAGCACGCAGCCGGTGAAGCCGACGAGGACCCCCGACGCGACGAAGACGCCGATGACGTAGGCGCGCACCGGGATGCCGTTGAGCGCGGCGGCCTTCTCGTTGGCGCCGATGGCGTAGAGATGGCGGCCGAGCGGCATCCGCTCGGTGATCACCCACAGCGCCAGCGCGAGCACCACCGCGTAGATCGCCGGGATGGGAACGCCGAAGACCGAGATCCCGTTGATGTCGACGAACCCCTCGGGCAGCACGCCGATGACCTGGCGCCCCTCGGTGTGCCAGAGCGCCAGCGCGTAGAGGATGGTGCCGGTGCCGAGCGTGGCGATGAACGAGTCGATCTGCGCGACCTCGACCAGCATCCCGTTGATGAGCCCCGCGATGCCGGCGCACGCGATGACGGCGAGGCAGGCGACCGGCCACGGGATGCCGTACTTCACCTGCAGGCTGATGGCGAGGATGTGCCACATCACGATGCCGAAGCCGACCGTGAGGTCGATGCGGCCCGCCATCATCGGCACCATCGCGGCGAGCGAGAGCAGCGCGATGATCGCCTTGTCGCTGAGGATCGATCGCGCGTTGATGGCCGTCGGAAACGAATCGGGCAGCAGCAGCGAGAAGAACGCGATCAGCGTGAGGGTGAGGATCGGCAGACCGTAGATCGGCAGCAGGCGCACGACGATCTGTCCGCGGCTCAGTCCGGCCAGGTCCGCTCGTGTGGGCTCGAGCGCGCTGGATTTCAGTGACTGCATCACTCAGCCTTCAGGCGGACCTTCTGCACGGTCGCTGACGCGGCGGCGAGCAGGTTTTCGATGCAGAGGTCGTCGCCGCTGAATTCCGCCACCACCTGCCCGCGATCGAAGACGAGCGCGCGGTGGCAGACCTTGGCGACCTCTTCGAAGTCGGTGGAGACGATGAGGATCGTGGCGCCCCGTTCGAGCGCGACGTCGAACAGCCGGTAGATTTCCGCCTTCGCGCCGACGTCCACGCCCGCGGTCGGATCCTCGAACACGTAGATTCTCCCCTCCAGGTTCAGCCACCGGCCGACGACGACCTTCTGCTGGTTGCCGCCCGACAGCCAGTCGATCGGGATCGACGGGTCGTTCGGCTTCAGCCCGATGCGTTCGCCGAGCTCGCACGCCGCCTCCGACTCCGCCGAGGGATCGAGGTACGAGGTGAGCGCGCGGCCCGCCGCGACCGGGTTCAGGAACAGGTTCTCGCGGATCGAGAGGCCGGGAACGACCGATTCCGCCATGCGATCCGCGCAGACGAGGTTGATCCCGCGGGCGATCGCGTCGCGCGGCGACGAGGGCGCGACGTCCTCGCCATCGAGCACGATGCGGCCGCCGGCGATCGGCGAGAGGCCGAAGAGCGCCCGCGCCATGCTCTCCTGGCCCGCGCCGCGCAGCCCGACGAGGCCGACGACCTCGCCGGCCCGCATGCGGCAGTCGAGCGGCCCCGCGCAATCGGTCGTGACGCGATCGAAGACCAGGCGCGCCGCCCCCTCGTGACGCGCGGGCCTCCGGAACACCTGCGACGGCTCGCGGCCGACGATGAGAAGGATGCACTGCTCGGGGGTCGTGTCGGCAACCGGGCGCTCGCAGACGACGCGGCCGTCGCGCAGGATCACCATGCGATCGGCGATCTCGAACACTTCGTCGAGCCGGTGGGAGACGTAGATCATCCCGACGCCGCGCGCGCGCAGCCGCCGCAGCGCGGTGAAGAGCCGTGTCACCTCGTCGGCGGGAAGGCTCGCGGTCGGTTCGTCGAGCACGAGCAGCTCCGCGTCGGCGGCGAGCGCGCGCGCGATGGCGACGAGCGACTTTTCCGTGCGCGTCAGGCTATGGATGCGGACGTCGGGATCGATGCCGGCGCCAAGCGCCTCGAGCGCCCGCTCGGCGCGGGTGCGCGTCGCCGTCCAGTCGATGAGCCCGAGCCGCCGCGGAAAGCCGAGCATCAGCGAGATGTTCTCGGCCACCGTCATCCACTCGATCAATCCCAGGTCCTGGTGGATGAAGGCGATTGGCAGCCGGCGCAGCGCGGCGGCGCCCGCGGCGTCACGGCCGCGGTAACTAATCGCGCCGGCGTCGAGGGGATGCACCCCCGCGAGAATCTTGATGAGCGTCGACTTGCCGGCGCCGTTCTCGCCGAGCAGGGCGACGATTTCCCCCGCGCCGACGTCTATACCTGCATCGACGAGCGCCTGCGTGCCGCCAAACTGCTTCGACACGCCGCGCATGGCCAGGAGTGGGCTGGGCAGGGAAGAGGGATCCACGGGAAACGTGGAAATTTTACAATGAGGGAGAGGTCGTTCATGAGAATCGTCACGCCGCTCGTCCTGGCGCTCATCGTGTCGAGCCTGCCGCTCGTCGCACAGGAGACGAAGAAGGTCCCGAAGGACTCGATGCGCGTCACCGTTCCCGGGTGCACGAAGGGCTCGGTGTTCACCGCGGCGGCGCGCACCGAAGATCAGCTCGGGCGCGCGGACATCCCCGAAGGCGCGCGGCTCCGCATGAACGGGCCGAAGAAGCTGATGGCCGAGATCAAGGCGCACGAGGGCGAGATGATCCAGGTCACCGGCCTGATGAAGAAGGGGCAGTACAACGAGACCGGCATCCCGGTCGGCGGCGGCGTGCGCGTCACGCCTGGCGCGGGCGGCGTGAGCGTCGGGCGCCCGTCGCCGGCGGTCGGCGGCGTCAACTACATCGACATCGAGAGCTGGCAGCCGGCGGCCGGGAACTGCCCGGGCTAGCGGGTCGCTGGTCGTTGGTCGTCCCTTCAGGACGCGGGCACCAGACGCGCGATGCGATCATCGTCCGATGTCGGGTCGCCCCGGCCGTCGCGGTTGTTCGTGCAGAAGTACACGTAGCCATCCGGCCCCGTGACGACGTCCCGCAGTCGTCCGAACTGTCCTTCGAGCAGGCGCTCCTGTCCAATCAGCCGGCGCGCGGACGGATCGATGCGAAGCCGCAGCAGCAGCGTGCCCCGCAGCGTGGCGACGAAGAGGTTGTTCGTGAACTGAGGAAACCGCTGGCCGCGGTAAAAGGACGCGCCGCTTGGCGCAATCGCGGGGTTGTAGAACGTAATCGGCTCACGCATCCCCGGCAGCGTCTCATTGCCCTGGATTAGCGGCCATCCGTAGTTTGCTCCACCCTCCACGACGTTGATCTCGTCGTTGCCGGTCGCGCCGTGCTCCGACGCCCACAGGTCGCCGGTCGCCGGGTGCCAGTCGAGCCCCTGCGGGTTGCGATGCCCGTACGAGTAGATGGGCGAGCTGAAGGGATTGCCGCGCGGCGTCGTGCCGTCAGCGTTGATGCGAAGGATCTTGCCCGCGTACGACGCCACGTCCTGCGCGAGCTCTTCGTTCGCGGCGTCGCCGGCCGTGATGTACAGCAGGCCGTCGGGTCCGAACCGGAGGCGGCCGCCATCGTGGATGGTGTTCGCGGGAATGTTGTCGAGCAGCACCACCGGCTCCGCCAGCCGCCCGCCCGACTCCCGGTAGCGCACCACGCGGTTGGCCGCGCCGCCCGACGAGCGGGCGGTGTAGTAGACGTACACGAGCCGGTTCGACGCGAACGCCGGATCCAGCGCGAGGCCGAGCAGGCCCGCTTCCCCCTCCGTAAATACGTTGTCGATCGTCAGCGCGATGTCGGCCGTGCCGCGCGCGGTATCGATGACGCGCACGCGGCCGTGCCGTTCGGGCACGAGCAGCCGGCCGTCGGGCATGAACACGAGCGACCACGGTATTTCCAGCCCCTTGGCGACCACCTCGACGCGGAAGCGGACGCCATCGTCCGTGGAGAAGACCTGGGAGGACGAGGGCGTCGAGTTCTGCGAGCTGCACCCTTTCGTTTCGAGGTTGTCGACACCGGCCAGCAGCACGACCGCGAGCACTGCGACACCGCGCATGGCGTCATGATGCCACGCCTTGACGTTTCCAATCGTCGAGGCGGATCAACCCTGGTCGCCGCTGATGATGCGCAGGTAGGCCCGCCACGGTCCGACTTCGTCCGAATACTGCCGTGCGAGCACGCGCGAGGTCTGCACCACGTGATCGAGATCGTGCGCCACCCACGTGGCGAGCAACTGACCGAGCGTGACGACGCCAAGCTGCGGATGGCGCCCGCGGCGGTCGAGATCGCCATCCGTCAGCTGCAGCGACGCCAGGTCGCGGAGATTGGCCTCGCGCAGGCGCGCGAACTCGTCCAGCAGGCTGCCGAGCGTTTGACCGCGGGACTCTTCGAACTGCGCCAGCCGATCGAACGTCTCGAACGGCTGCGTCTCGCCGTGCTGCAGGATGATTCGCGCACGCGGCATCCAGTCGGTGCGCTCGCCATGAATCAGGTGGCCGACGACGTCGAAGGGACTCCAGGTGTCGCCTCCTTCGTTGGCGGCAATCCAGCCGTCCGGCAGCCCGCGCAGCAGCGCGTCGAGCGTCCGGGGTGTTCGCGACAGGATGGCGACGGCTTCTCCCAATACGAATCGACGCCGCATGCGATCGCTCTCCAAATGAGCTGTGTGCCTCGGCGACATAGTCGCACAGGCTCGTCAGGGACGTGGCGGTGGTTCCGGGGAGAAACCCGGCTCGAAGCCTCGCGCGCGCTCACGACGCTGCAGCGGATCGGCTGCGGGAGCGGGCGGCAGGATGCCGAGCCTGACCAACTGCGGACGGAATTCGTAGCGGATGTTCACCGTATGCGCGGGTGTGTCTTCGAGGTCCAGCCACACCTGCGTGACGGCGTGATCGGTTCGGCGGCCCATGCCCGTGGCAGCGAACTCGTTGTCCGACCCCCCGGCATCGCTCGAGGCAGCCTCTTGCTCGCGCGGCGCCGATGACGGCGAGGCTGGCCTCCGGCCACCGCTCTCATCCTTCGAGGTGTCCTGCATGATGATAGGCAGGCGTTCCTTGAAGAAGGCAGCGGAGATCACGCCCAGGTTCGCGGTCCTGCCGAGCGCCTGACCGTACGAGCGCTCCTCGGTCGTGAATTCGAAGCGGCGCGCGTCGAGCTGGCTCGTCTGCCACCCGCTGATGGTGACGGTCTCGTACGGGCCGAGCACCCACTTACGGGCCTCGGCCGCGGTCGTCTCGCGCGCGTCGATGGTGTTGAGCCCGTCGACCGACAGCGCCACGGCCACACGGACGGGATACGGGTTGCGCAGCCGGATGGCGTATTCCCGCCCCTTCCGCGCTTCGACGTACCAGCGCCCCTCATGCGCGTAGCGTGGCTGACGAGCGCCGTCGACGACGATGTCGACATCCCCGGCGGCGACTGATTGATCCTGGGATGAAGCCGACACCACAAGGTCGAGACCGGCGGCAAGCGCGAGGCCCGCAGCCATCAGACAGGCGAAACGGTGGTTCATACCATCCTCCCTGCCCTTAGAACGAGGGAGGCTGGAAATCTTGCAGCGTCCGGAAGGACGCCCGGGATCAGCGTGCGACCGAACGGTGACGCTCGTCCGCGCGAGAGTCGTGGATCACGGCGCCATCCGCGTTGACTCGACATCTGTTGCCGCAGCACGAGCAGGAGCAGACCTTCACTCCGCGTGGCTCGGCGTCTGTCGGCGTCAGCGTGCTCGTCTCGTTGCAGTGCGGGCAGTCAGGGAGTTTCATTCAACGTCCTCGATGCCCTTATCGGACATTGCCATCCGGCAAGAAGGACGTGTACAAAGATGCACACAATGACGCGCGCCACGCTCACCCGGCCTCGAGCCGTATTGCTGGTGACCCTGGCCGCGGTGGCGTGCGGCCGGTCTTCCGCGCCTGCGCCCGCCCTCGTGACGGTCGCCGAGCAATCCGGGTTCGTGCGAACCGGCCGCTACGTGGAGGTCGAGACCCTCTGCGCTGCATTCCAGAAGGCGTGGCCCGCGCAGGTCCGGTGCGTCGAGTTCGGACGCTCGCCGGAAAACCGGCCGCTGCTCGCGCTGGTGGCGTCGGGCGACGGCGCCTTGGACCCCGAGGCCGCGCGTGCACGTGCCCGCCCCGTCGTGTTGATGCAGGGCGGGATTCATGCGGGAGAAATCGACGGCAAGGACGCCGGGTTCCTGCTGCTGCGACAGCTCCTCGACGGCTCGGTTGCCGGGGGGCTGCTGTCGCGCGTCACCTTCGTCTTCGTGCCGGTCTTCAACGTCGACGGCCACGAACGCTTTGGGCGCTGGAACCGTCCGAACCAGACCGGCCCCGAGGAGATGGGCTGGCGGACGACGGCCCAGAACCTCAATCTCAATCGCGACTACGTGAAGGCGGATGCGCCCGAGATGCGCGCCATGCTGCGCCTGCTCGGCGAGTGGGATCCGATTCTGTACGCGGATCTTCACGTGACCGACGGCGCGCAGTTCGAGCACGACGTCTCCGTCACCGGCGGGCCCACGCTCGTTGGCGACGACGAACTGAGGAAGGCCGGCCTCGGGCTCCGCGACGAGCTGATCGCGCGCCTGGCCGCGCAGGGATCGCTGCCGCTCGATTTCTACCCGGACTTCGTCGCACAGGACGACCCGGCGTCGGGATTTGCGCTATCGGTCTCGCAGGCTCGCTTTTCCGACGGGTACTGGCCGCTGCGCAATCGCCTCGCCATCCTCGTCGAGACGCATTCGTGGAAGGACTATCCGACGCGCGTGCGTGTCACCCGCAACGCCATGATCGCGATGCTGGAGCTCGCGGCGGCGCATGGTGCGCAGTGGCTCGCCGCGGCGCGCGGCGCGGACGAACGGGCGGCGCGCGTCGGCGGCACGAGCGTGGCGCTGGCCTATGCCAGCACCGACCACGTGCAGACGATCGACTTCCGTGGCTACGCCTACACGCGCCAGCCGTCGGCGATCTCGGGTGGTCTCGCCACGCGCTACGACGCGACGAAGCCGCAGGTGTGGCACGTGCCTCTGCGCGACGAGGTGCGGCCGTCGATTTCCGTTGTCGCGCCGCGTGGCGGCTACATCGTTCCCGCCGCGCACGCGTCGTGGGTGGGCGAGAAGCTGGCGCTGCACGGCATTGCGAGCCGCGTCCTGGCCCCGGGTGACGCGCCGCTCGACGTGGAGGTGTTTCGCGCGACGAAGGCGGCACTCGCGCCGGCCACGTTCGAGGGGCACGCCATGCGCTCGGTCGAAGGCGAGTGGACTCCCGAACGCCGCGGCGTGCCGGCCGGTTCGTTGTTCGTGCCGATCGCCCAGGCGAAATCGCACCTCGTGATGACGCTGTTCGAGCCGCGCGGGCCGGATTCGCTCCTCAGCTGGGGCTTCTTCAACGCCGCGTTCGAGCCCAAGGAATACATGGAGCCGTACGTGGCCGACGCGCTCGGCGTCGACATGCTGAAAACCGATCCGCATGCCAGGGAGGAGTTCGAGCGGCGGCTGCGCGAGGACCCGGCGTTCGCGGCCAGTCCCGGCGCGCGGCTCGACTTCTTCTATCGGCGGCACCCGTCCTGGGACGATCGACTCAATCTCTATCCGGTACTGCGGATCGATCGCGAACCGTAGAGAGCTCGCCCCACCTTTTTACTTTACTTCGCGCTCGCCGCGTAGGCATCGAGCGGCGCGCGGCCGTTGGCCAGCAGGCCGGAATGCGCGAACACGACGGCCTTCACCGGCACGTTGTCGCGCGTCAGGCGCTCGTCGAGCGCGACGAGCGACGCGCGGTCCTGCGGCTGGCTGTCGCTGAAGACCCACGGCGCGCCAATCACGGTGCCGTCGCTCTTCGTGTCCGCCGCGTCGCCCATGAACAGCACGTCGTCCACGAGATAGGCGGCGCTGCCTTGCGTGTGGCCGGGGACGGCGAACACCCGCACGCGGTGCGGGCCGAGCATCAACGTGTCGCCGTCGGCGACCGTCTTCGTGACCGTGATGCCCGTCGGACTGACGGGAAAGAGGCGCGTCATCGGCCCTTTCGCGCCCACCCGGCCCTCGACGAGCGGCTTCTCGGCGTCGAGTGAGATGACCTGTGCCCTCGGAAATACCGCCACGCCGCCCGTGTGATCGGGATGGCCGTGCGTGATCAGGATCGTCGTGACCGCGTCGGGACCGAGGTGACGGCGCGAGAGCTCGGCCAGGATGGCCTTTCCCTCCTTGTCGTTGCCGGCGTCAACGAGCGCGATCTCCCGTTCGGACACCGGGATGACCCCGACGCTGACGATCCCGTCCTTGACGATGCGGAGGCCGCTCGCCTCGGCGCCGTCCGTGATCGATTGGCGGCCCATGAAGGTCGCGCCTAAAACTGCGACGACCGCGACGATGAACACGACGACGAGCAGGCCGACGATCTTCAGCGCACGCCTCATGCGGAACCCTCGCTACGTCATCTTGAGCCGCGGGAACAATTCGAGGGCGTTGTCGCGTTCGACGGCGCGCAGCTGCGCGGGCGTGAAGCCCTTGTAGCTCTCGAGCCCGCGCACGACATTGCCCGCGCTGCCGGCGTTGCCGAGATAGTCGCTGCCGAACAGGATGTGCGGGTTCGGAATCAGCTTCGTGAAGCCGTCGAGCGTGAAGCCGTTGAAGGCCTGCGCGGTGTCGTAATAGAAGCTGAGGATCGCGGCCATGCGCGCGTTCGGCTTGCCGTCCGGCCCCGTGCCGATGCCCATGCGGCCTGTCAGGTACGGCATCGTGCCGCCGCCGTGCGACCAGATGAAACGGATGTTGGGAAACCGGGCCGCGATGTCGTTGTCGAGCACGCTCTGCAGCGTGATCGTCGTGTCGGTCGAGAGCGTGATGCCCATCGCCCGGCGATCGGGCAGCAGGTTGTACATCGGCTCGGCGCGGAAAGGGTGCGTGTAGGCCACGGCCCGGCGCCGATTGAGCTCCTCCATCACGGGCGTGAAGAGCGGATCGCCGAGATACTTGTTCCCCTGGTACTTGCCCGGGTACGGGTAGCTGCTCATGAAGGTGACGCCGTCGGCCTTGAGCGTGTCGAACGCGTACGCGATCTCCTTGAGCGCGCCGTCCACGTCGGGCAGCGGCAGGATGGCGAACAGGCCGAAGCGGCCGCGGTACTTCTGCATCAACGTCACGCCGTACTCGTTGCACTCCCTCGCCAGCGCGCGCGCCTTCGCATCGTCGCCGAAATGCACGCCGGGTTCGCTGATCGACAGCATCGAGACGGCGACGCCGTAGCGGTCCATGTCTTCGACGGCCTTGACGTCGTTCCACTCGATGATCGGCGTCTGCCCGGTCCCCATCGGCCGCAGCACCTCGCGGTACATCGGCGACGCGTAGTGGTAGTGGACGTCGATGATGCGCCGGCCCGGCGTCGGCGGAGGCAGCTGCGCCTGCTGACCCTGCAGCACATCAGGGACGAGCGCGGCCGCGCCGGCCACGGTGAGGCTCGAGAGAAACGCGCGGCGGCTGACAGGGATGTGCATGGATGGCAGACTATACACAAGTTTCGAGGAATGAGAATGCCGTTCACGCGCACGTGCATACCGTTCGCCGCGCCGTTTCTGCTGCTCTGCGTCATGGCCCCGCAGGCGTCGGCGCAGATGTTCGTCACGACGGGACGCGACACCCTCCGTGGCCTGCCAGGCGTGGAGGTCGTCATCGAACAACTCGAGCCCGAGCTCGAACGCGACGGATTGACGGGCGCGACGATTCACGAGGAGGTCGTGCAACGCCTTCGCGCCGCGGGTCTCGCCGTCTACACGTCGCAGAACGACAACCCGAGCGAGGCCAAGCCGTACCTCTACGTGGACGTGAACGCCGTCAGGCTGGGCGGCCAGAACCTCTACGCCGTCGCGCTGCAGGTGCAGCTGCGGCAGACGCTCCGCTCGCCCGTCACCTCGTCGAACATCGTCGACGCGATGACGTGGGACGCGCGCACCGTGCTGGTGGCGCCGGGGAACAACCTGGCGAGCGTGCGCCTCACCATCCGGCAGTATGTCGACCACTTCATCGAGGACTGGAGGGCGGTGCACCGGTGATTGGGCCGCCTGAAGGCGGCCGCTACGTACGGACGGCCGCCTGAAGGCGGCCGCTACGTACGGACGGCGGCGCTACGCAGTCCGTGGGGGCCGGCTTTAGCCGGCCCGATCGCTGGGCCGCCTAAAGGCGGCCCCTACGTACTGACTCGATGCTCGACCATCGGCAGCGTGAACGTCCGCTCGCCGAGCGCGATGTAGAGCTCGCCGTGCGTGACCGACAGCGAGAGCGACGTTCGCCGGTCGATCGCCGCGGCGATCTCGCCGATCGTCCTGCGATCGAAGGCGCGAATGGGGATCTCGTCGCCGCGATGGATCTTCTCGCCGGACAGCTGCGCGATGAGCTGGCGCGCATCGCGGTGGGTGTAGACGGCCACGCGGCCGGCGTGCTTGCTGCCGCGATGCAGGCGCGCGGCGTCGGGCATCCCGACTTCGATCCACGCCGTCACCCGCCCGGTGAGATCGCGCACGAGCAGCGCCGGCTCGTCACCCGATGACACGCCCTCGGTCAGCGTGATGCCTTCCTGGTATTCGAGGCAGTACGCCAGGACGCGGACGACCATGTATTCCGCCGTCTCCGACGGATGCCGGGCGACGCGAAGCTCGAGCGTCTCATAGACGCCTCGATCCATGTCCGACAGATCGATCGAGAAGTTGTAGATGGTCGAGGTTTCCGCCACGCGCTCGATGCTACGCGAGTACTATGTTTCCACGATGAAAGCAGCCGACTGCATCCTGTTCAGCGGCGGCGCGCCAGGCGCCGAAGCGGCGTTCGGCGCCTGCGCCGAGCGGCACGGTGTCGAAGAAGTCAATTTCACCTTCGAGGGGCACAACATCGATCGCCACCGCGGCGTCCGCGTGCTCAACCACGAGGAACTGCTCGCCGGCGACGTCAGCCTCGAGTACGTGTCGCGGCTGATGCACCGCCGCTACACCGAGAGTCCGACGCTGCGCCGCGTGCTGCAGACGCTGTGGTACCAGGTGAACAGCGGGCAGGAAATCTACGTCATCGGCGCCATCCAGGACGACGGCACCGTGCGCGGGGGAACGGGGTGGGGCGCGGAGTTCGCCAAGCTCTGTAACAAGCCGCTGTTCGTCTTCGACCAGGCCGCCGGCCGCTGGTGCCGCTGGACGGGGTCCGAGTGGGAAACGCTGGCGGGCGCGAAGGAGCCCGTCATCACGCACCCGCACTTCACCGGCACGGGCACGAGGACGATGCAGGACAACGGCCGGAAAGCCATCGACGCGCTGTTCGACCGCTCGTTCGGCTAATCGCGACACGCCCTTCCGTCACGCCAGCCCGCGAGCGGTGCGGCGTCCCCCTGTTGGCGGCCATCCGCTGTTTCTGTCAGTATTGCGGGCCTACGGGAGGAGTCCGAAGATGCGTGTCACCGCTTTGGTTCTGGCGTCTGTTCTCGGTGTGTCCGGCCACGCGTTCGCGCAGGAGTGGGCGCTCTACACGAACACGGAAGATGGCTTCAAGGTCGATTTCCCGGTCACGCCGACAACCATGCAGACGACCTACAAGTCGGAATACGGAGCGGATCTACCCGCGCGCGTCTACACCGCGGCCAGAGGGGCGGAGAAGTATTCGGTGACGGTCGTGGATTACCGCGAGGCGCCGCGGCTGCTCGACGAGAAAGCGAAGCTGACGTGCCCGAAGGACTTTCCCGACGAGCGCTCGTGCGGCCTGACGCTGGCCGGGCGCGGCTACTGGAAGGAAGACATGGCCGGCGCGACGCTGTATGCGACCTATCAGTTCGTGCAGCGCAACGCGAAGCTCACGCACCTTTCGTTCGCGTGGCAGGACCTGGTCTCCGGCCACGAGCTGTCGCTGCTGAACCCCGACGGCTCGCGCACGTTCGCCTTCATCGCGATGCACACGGACCGCCTCTACATCCTCGAAGGCACCGTGCCCAAGGGCTATCCGCCGCCGGCGTTGTTCCAGCAGTCGCTCGGCTACGTCGACCGCAACGGCAACGGCATGCGCTATACCGCCATCTACTCGAACATGCACGCCGAGCACCCGGACGCGTTTCCCGCCAAGCCGCCGCTGACGGGGCAGGGACGTGGCGGCGGCGCCGGTGCGCCGCCGAACGCGCCGCCCGCTGGCAGGCAATAAGGAGCAGGCGATGGTTCGTGCTGCACTGGTCATCGCGCTGCTGAGCGCCGCGAGCGCGGCGGCGCAGACGCCCCCCGCCCGGCTGGCCGACGTGACAATGTCGGCGGACGCGACAAAGCGCGCACACCTGCAGGAGATCAACCTCGAGACCGCGCGCAAGCTCGCCGATGCCTGCGTCGCGTTCTCGCGCGCGGCCAACCCCACCGGCGGCGCGACCGTCGTCGTCGTCGGGCCGTCCGGCAACATCGTCTACGCGGCGCGCTCCGACGGGCAGATCCCGAACAACTTCGACTCCGCGTTCGAGAAGGCGAAGATGGCGCTCTACATGCGGGCGCCGACGCGCTCGATGGTCAATCGCTGGGGCGGCGCGGAAGCCGCGCTCGCGCGCGCGCCGCTCAACCTCTATCTCGTCGAAGGCGGCTACCCGATCATCGTCGAGGAGATGATGATCGGCGCGCTTGGCGTCGGCGGCGCGTCCGGCGGCGACGAAGAGTGCGGGCACGCGGCGCTCGTGAAAGTGCTCGGGCCGCAGCCGCCCATCGTGCCGCCGGTTCGTCCCAATCCCGTCGGTCCGGCGGCTCCGCCGGCCGCGCAGCCAGGGAGATAACGATGCGGTCACCACTCGTTGGATCCGGCTTCAGCCGGACCTTCCTCTTCCTTGTCCTTCTCCTGGTGTGCGCGCGCGGCGCCGCCGCGGCGACCGTCAGCTGGATGGTCGATGGCGTCGAGCGTTTCGCCATCATCTACGCGCCCAAGTCGCCGCCGGCGGGCAAGCTGCCGCTCATCTTCTCCTTTCACGGCCACGGCGACGACGCGGAGAACTTCCAGTTCGTCGGCCTCCAGACCGCGTGGCCCGACGCGATCGTCGTCTACTTCCAGGGGCTGCCGAGCCGCGACGGCTATGCCGGGTGGCAGGTGGAACCGGGGGAGTACGGCGACCGCGACCTGAAGCTGGTTGACGCTGCGCTGGCCGCGCTGAAGGCGAAGTACAACGTCGACGAGAACCGCATTTACGCGACGGGGTTCTCCAACGGCGCGCACTTCACCTACCTGCTGTGGGCGGCGCGGCCGAACGTGTTCGCGGCCTTCGCGCCGGTCGCGGGACGCATCCGCGCGGCCGCGATGCCGAAAGATCCACGGCCCATCCTCGTCATCGGCGGCGCGCGCGACGCGCAGGTCGCCTTCGCGGATCAGCGCCAGGCCATGGGCATCGCGATGCGGGTCAACGGCGTCGAGGGCAGCGGGAAATCGTGCGGCGACGGCTGCATGGTGCACGGCGCCGGGACGGCCGCGCCCGTCATGACGTGGATCCACGCGGGCGGGCACGAGTATCCGCGGCCGACGTCGGGCAAGATCGCCGCGTTTTTCCACGAGCACGCGAAGGGGACGCGGGGGGAATAGGGAAGCATCCCGGATTTCCGGGTAGTATTAGCGCCGCGAGGGGGGACACGTCATGCGCGTAATCGCGATCGCCGTCTCGGTGATGCTGCTGGCCGCCGGGACGGCAGCGGCCCAGGAATGGGAGGAGTTCGTCAGCAAGGACGACGGCTTCAAGGTGGACTTCCCCGGCAAGCCAACCGTGACGGACATGACCTGGAAGTCGCAGATGGACTACATCCTGCCGGGCAAGGTGTACAGCGTGGACAAGGGCAGGGAGCGCTACTCGATGACGGTCGTCGACTACCGGCCGATCGAGCAGCAGGGGATCGAGCGCGCCAAGACGTGCGAGGAAGGCAACCAGCAGTGCCGCCAGAACGCGGGCATCATGGGCCCCGGCTACTGGAAGCATGACGAGCGCAGCGCCCTGATGTACGCGACCTTCAAGCTGATTCAGAAGGCCAAGCAGGTGACGAGCCTCGCGTGGGAATGGCAGGACATGGTCGAAGGCAACTTCCTCCAGCTGACCAACCAGGACGACTCGCGCACGTTCGCCTACGTCGCGATGCACGAGAACAAGCTGTACATCCTCGAGGGGACCGTGCCGAAGGGGTATCCGCAGCCCGGCCTGTTCCAGCAGTCGATGGGGTTCGTGGACGCGAACGGCAACGGCATCCGCTACCAGGGCATCATCTACTCGAACGCGTATCACGGCATGGGCGTCTATCCGAAGCCATCGCCCGGCGGCGGTGGACCGGGCCCGGGTCAGGGCCAGGGTGGCGGCGGCGGCCGCGGTCAAGGGGCTGGCGGCGGTCGCGGTCAGAATCCGTAGGGCGGGAGCTCGGGTCAGCGTAGGGCGGGACCTTCGGTCAGGGTAGGGCGGGTCCTTGGTCAAGGTAGGGCGGGTCCTTTCGGACCCGCCGGAATGGAGAGACACCATGCGCGTGACGACAATCGTGTTTGCAATCGCGCTGTCGATCGCTGGTGTTGCGTCCGCACAGGAATGGGACCAGTTCGTCAGCACGAAGGACGGCTTCAAGATCGATTTCCCCGGCCCGCCGAAAGTCGCCGAGACGACGTGGAAGTCCGAGTACGGCTACACGCTGCCGGCGCGCGTCTACACGGTGGACAAGGGCAAGGAGCACTACTCGATGACCGTTGTCGACTACAACGGCATCCAGAAGCAGGGGCTCGAGCGGCAGGCCAACTGCCCGGCCGGCGCCGAGACATGCCAGGGGCAGCGCGGCGGGGCGCTGTCGACGATCGGCCCCGGGTATTCGGTGCAGGACATACGGGGCGCGCTCATCTACGCGTCGTTCCAGTTCCTCAAGCGTGACGCGACGGTCACGCATTACCTCTACAACTGGCAGGATCTCGTCGAGGGCCACGAGATTCACCTGACCAATCGCGCCGATCAGTCGCGGACGATGGCATTTGTCGCGATGCGCGAGAACCGGCTGTACGTCCTCGAGGGGACGGTGCCGAAGGGATATCCGGAGCCCGGCCTCTTCTACCAGTCGCTCGGGTGGGTGGACAAGGACGGCAACGGCATCCGGTATCAGCTGATCTACGTCAACGAGATTTACGGGCTGGGCCTGTATCCGGAGCCCGGCCACAACCAGGGCGGGCAGTTCCAGGGCGGCGGCGGACGTGGTGGTGGCGCAGCGGCGCCTGGACAGGGTCGGTAGAAAATCCCAAGCTCCAAGCTCTAAGTTCCAAGCTCCAAGTTCCGGGAAGCGGTTGCGATTTTTCCATGAGGGTTGCCCATGAAGAGGATGCTCGGGGTCGTCATCGCGGCGTCTGTGCTCTTCTCGCTGCACATCCGCGCGCAACAGCCGGCGGCCGATGCCGACACGGTTATCAAGGCCGTCACCACCGCGATGGGCACCGCCCGGCTGCGAGCGGTGCAGTACACCGGCACGGGCTCGATCAACCCGACGGGCCAGGCGTACACGACCGGCGGCGCGTGGCCGCGCTACACCGTCACGAAGTACACGATGTCGATTGACTTCTCCCTGCCGGCGATGCGGCAGGAGCTGGTGCGCATTGACGACGCCAAGGTGCCGCGCGGCGGCGGGGCAGGCGGCTACAACCCGCAGACGTTCCAGGGCGGCATCCGGCCGATTCCGGGCGACATCGTGCAGAACAACACGATCGACGCGCGCGGCACGAACCAGAACGCCGCCATCCAGTTCTGGCTGACGCCGCACGGGTTCCTGAAAGGGATCGCCGCGAACCTGGCGACGGCGAAGACGGGCGCGGCCCGCGGCAAGAAGACGCTGTCGTTCATGGCGTTCAACAAGTTCCCGATCACCGCGACGGTCGACGACCGCAACGTGATCGAGAAAGTCGAAGCGCTGGTCGACATCGCGTTCACCGGCGACACGGTGCTCGACGGCACCTACACCGAGTATCGCGACCTCGACGGCATCCGCTTCCCGATGCACATCCTCATGCGCGAGGGTGGATGGCCGGTGCTCGAGGTCAACGTGGCGCAGGTGCGCCCCAACACGCAGGAGGCAATTGACACGGTCGCGCGCGCGACGTCCGCCGCGCCGGCCGCCCCGCAGGCCGCTGCGCCACGCGTCGAGCCGCAGCCGGCGAAGCTGGGAGAGGGTGTCTGGCAGCTGACGCCAAACGGCGAGGGGAGCATCCTCGTCGAGTTCAAGGACTACGTCGTCATGGTCGAAGCGCCGGGAGGCGACGCCGTGACCGAGGCGTCGATCGCCGCGGCGAAACGGCTCGCCCCCGGCAAGCCGATCAAGTACGTGATCAACACGCACCATCACGCCGACCATGCGGGCGGCATGCGCGCCTATGTCGCGGAAGGGATTCCCATCATCACGCACGAATCCCACCGCAAGTACTACGAGGAGCAGATCTTCAAGAACCCGCACTCGATCAACCCGGATCGCCTTGCGCGCGCGCCGCGTGCGCCGATGCTGGAGTTCGTGAAGGACAAGCGGGTCATCACCGACGGCACGACGACGCTCGAGATCTACCTGATGAAGGATCAGCCGCACAGCGAAGGGCTGCTGATGGTGTATCTGCCGAAAGACAAGCTGCTGATTCAGTCGGACGCCTTCATCCCGCGTCCCGGCGCGCCGCCGCTGGCGATGCCGAGCCCGTACACGACGAACCTGGTGGACAACGCCACGCGGCTGAAGCTCGACGTCGCACGCCTCGTGCAGGTCCATGGCGGCAGCGTCCCGTACAGCGAGGTGCTCGAGGCGGCGGGTCGGCGGAGATCGACGAACTAACTGCTCTCGCGGCGGGTCCGCGAAGCGCCGGCTCCGGTCGCGTCGCGGAACCCGCCCCACAACCGGCCGCCCTACAACCGCCCGTGGGGCGGGTCCCGCGGCGTTGCCGAGATCCACAACGTCGCGGACCCGCCGTCCTCCCCATCGCGAAATATCGTGAGCGGGGCGAAATGGCTCCGGAATTCACGGTGAAAATGTGCGGCCGCGCGTGGAATTGGAATTGCGGTTCACGCGGTGATGTCACAGGCCCACGCCCCGTCGATTCGCGCGATTCCCTTCGACCACACCTGGCCCGCCGGCCTGGCCACCGAGCTGCTGACCGATCAGCAGCGGCGGCACCTCGCGGAAATCGCCACGGTGCGCTTCGTCCCCCCGCGCACGACACTCTTCCACGCCGGGGACCAGGCGGAGTCGGTGTTCATCGTCTCGCGTGGCGTCATGAAGGCGTATCGCGAGCTCCGCAACGGCAAGCAGCGCGTGATGGCGTTCCTGTTTCCCTCCGACGTCCTCGGCCTCGCCGAGGGCGGCCGCTACGTCAACAACGCGCAGGCGCTGACGCCGGCGACGCTCTACGGCATCCGCATGGACACGCTCAAGGACTCGTTCCGCCGCGATTTCGCGCTGCAGTTTCATTTCCTGTGCAAGGTCACCCACGAGCTCCGCGAATCGCAGCGGCAGACCATCGGCATCGCGCGCCGCGACGCGTCGGGCAAGCTGGCGACGTTCCTGGAGATGCTGCAGCGCAACTCGTCGCTGCGCGAGGAGGCCGAGGAGGCCCCGCCCGGCTCCATCTGGCTGCCTATGAGCCGCGCCGACATCGCGAGTTACCTGGGGCTGACGCAGGAGACCCTGAGCCGCGCGGCCGCGCGGCTGAAGCGGCACGGCATCGTGAAGTTTCCCGACCGGCGTCACGTGCAGATCACCGATCGCAGCCGGCTGCACGCGCTCGCCGATCCCGCATGACGCGCGCGATCGCGGGGTACCACCTCGAGGCGCGGCAGGCGTGAAAACCGTGCAAATGCCCCGAGGAAACTCCTGCAAAGCGCGTCTAAAGTCGCCATAATAGAAACCTTCCGTTTCAACATCGAGCGCGATCCGCCGTGTACGGCGGCTGCGCATTTGCAGGGTTGTCCGCCACCTATGAGTCGTTCCCTGGTCTTCGTGTTTCTCGGATTGTTCGCTGCCGCTGGTGTCGCCGCATCTCCGGCGCCCGACGCGAACGTGCCGTCCATCCTGTGGAATCAGCCGGCGCCGCATTCGGCGGACGCCACGGGGTGCGTTCCGGCAGCGAGCCCCGTCGCGAACCGCGGCATCGCCGTGGGGCCGGATCAGAATCCGGTGTTCCTGGGAGACGTCGCGCGCTTTGCCTCGACGCTGGTGCTGGCGAAGTACGACCGGCAGACCGGCGAACGCCTCTGGTGCACGTCGTTTCAGGTGCGGGCGACCATCGGCGGCGTCCCGTTCAACGTCGCCTTCGCGCAGGCTGGCGGCGTTGCCGTCGACTCCAATGGCACGATCTTCATCGCCGGCCACGGCGTCTCGACACCGTTCTCGGTGCCGTTTCCGGGGGTACCGGGACTGCCCGCCCCGACGCCCGTGCTTCGCTATTTCGTGATCACCTGCTCGGCGTCGGGTGTGTGTGCGCCATTCGCCACGCTGATCAACCCCGGGATCACCGCGACGCACACCGACAACATTGGCGGCATCGCCATCGGCCCGGATGGGAATCCGGTGTTGACCGGCGTGGCGACGTTCCCTGCCTCGACCCCTTCGAAGCCGAGCACCTTCAAGCTGCTCACCGTGAAGGTGAGCCGCGCGACGCTCGCGCCTCTCGGCGTGGCGCAGGGTGACACCAACGCGCCGGTCACGGGCTCGCGCGTGGCCGTCGCGGTGGATTCGTTGAACAACATCGTCGTCACCGGCACCGAGGCCTCGACCTCGAAGTACGACGCGCTGCTGTCCCGGCAGCTCTGGAACGCGCGCATTGCCGGGAGCGGCGTTGCCATCACGTCATCCGGCCGCGGCGGCGATCGCGACGATCACGGGTCATCCGACCGCGGCGGCGATCGCTCGAACAACGGGGACGCGGTCGCGGTGGCGGGAGCGCCGGTCAACGACGCGTCGGGGCGCCGGCATTTCACGATCGCGGTGCTCGACGGCGCAAGGGGCAACACCGTGTGGACGGCGCCGTACAACAGCGGGTTCGACGACAACCCGCGCGACATCGCGGCGGACCAGAACGGCAACATCGTCGTCGCCGCGGACACCAGCGGATCGACAGGCAGTCCGGCGGTGGTGTTTCAGCGCGGCGTGCTCGTGAGCGTGAACGGCAGGGGACAGTTGAACTGGATGGTGGTCATCCCCTCCAGCCTCGACGATCGGAGTCTCCATTCCATTACCCGCATCGCGCTCGGCGCGGACGGCGCTCCCGTGGTGTCCGAGGATTCACGCAACGATCCATCGGCCACCGTCGCGCACCAGATCATCCAGCTCGACTTCGACCACGACCGGCACGGCCGGGACGGGCGCGATGACGATGAAGATGACAACGATGGCAGGAAGGACCGTGGGGCCCTCGCATGGGATCAGCCGGTCACCGACACGGTGACGGGCTTCCTGGTGTGCGTCGACTCGCAGCCTGTCTCGGCATGCCAGGATGTTGGCAAGCCGGAGGCGATTGTCCTCCCGTCCACGACCGTCGGGACGTTCACGTATCAGTTCGACCTGGCGAAAATCACCGCGTTGACGAAGGGCCAGCACACGCTCGCCGTCGTCGCGTATAACGGAGAAATCACCGGCGGCGAGAGCGCCGGCCTGACCGTCGAGACCGACAACGGACGCCGCCACCACGGGCGAGACTGACGGCGGCCGCCGTTAGCGCGGATTCACTTCTCTGTGGCGCGAACCCTGTCGGGTTCGCGAGGCGAGCCTGATTGAGGCTCGCCCTGCTGGCCTACACGCCCGCGGCGAAGCGCGTGCGCGCGGCGGCGACGATCTGGCCGTACTTCGCCTGCATCAATTCCCACTCGGTTTCGAGCAGCGAGAGGCGCGCGTCGTTCAACTCGGTCGACGTGATCACGCCGTTCTCGTACGAGACCTCGGCGATCGAAAGCCCTTCGCGCGCCATCTCCACGGCCTTCTGCTCGGTGGCGACGATCTCGCGCGCCGCGTCGAGTTCCCTCGACGCGGACGCCACCTCGAGCCGCGCGCTGTCGAGCGCGGCGTGGGCCGCGTGCTCCGCCTGCTTCACTCGCGCCGTGGCGGCGCCGCGCTTGGCGGCCACGCTCGGCGCGTTGAACAGCGGCACCGTCATGCTGACCCCGAACTGATAGCTGCGGTTCGTCCCCTGGAGCAGGTTGGAGAGGCCGTCCTCCTGGTACTGGAAGTTGCCGCTCAGGGCGACCATCGGCTTCAGCTCGGCGTTGGCGAGCGAGACCATGCGCTGCGCGGCCTCGCGCTGCTGGCCGATCGCGCGGATGTCGGCGCGTGACGCGAGCGCGTCGTCGAGCGCCGCCGCCGGCGGCAGGCTCGGAATGTCGTCGAGCGATCCCGCGAGCCGCAGCGGCTCTCCCTCGGGCAGCGACAGCACCGTGCGCAGCGTCTGGTAGGCGACGTCGGCGGCGCTGCGCGCGCGAATCAGCTTCGTCTTCGCGTTCGACAATTCCACTTCGGCGCGCAGCACGTCGAGCCGGGCGGCGGACCCGGCGTCGAACCGGGCTTTCGCCAGGTCGAGATGCTTCTGCGCGATGGTGACGCCCTCGTCGCTGACGCGGATGCCCTGTTCGTTCATCAGCGCCGCATAGAACGACTCGTAGACCTGCAGCGTCAGCGCCTGCCGCGAGCGCTCGACGTCGAGGCGGCTGGCTTCCTCGCCTGCCGCCTGTGCCGCGTAGGCGTTGGCGAGACGGCCGCCGGTGTAGACCGGCTGCGACAGGTCGAAGCGCATCACGTTCTCGCGGATCATGTTGGCGCGGAACGTCTGCTCGTTCGGGCCGAAGACGCCGGCCGGGATCTTGAGCAGCGGCGAGGCCTGCGCCGGGGTGTAGAGGATGTTCAGGTTCATCGAAGGCAGGAACGCGGCCTTCGCTTCCGACACGTGCGCCTGACTCTCGCGCAGCCGCTCCTGGCTGACCTTCAGCGACTCGTTGCGCGAGGTCGCCATCTGCAGCGCGCGATCGATCGTCAGCGGCTGACCCTGGCTCGCCGAAGCCGGCGCCGGATTCTGCCCGGCGAAGGCCCGGGCGACGCTCAGGAATGCGCCGAGCAGGGCGATGACCACGAGCACGCCCGTGACGCGCGCCGCCGCCCGCGCCCACGCCGGCATCGGCGCCTCTTTCCACGCCTTGACGCGGACGAGCGCGCGGTCGAGCAGCAGGTACGCCACCGGCACCACGACCAGCGTCAGCAGTGTGGAGGTCAGCAGGCCGCCGATGGTGGCAATCGAGATCGGCGCGCGGAACTCGCTGCCGTCGCCGCTGCCGAACGCGGACGGCATCATGCCGAGGATCATCGCAATGGTCGTCATGATGATCGGCCGCAGCCGCACGGGTCCAGCCTTGAGCAGCGCGTCCTTCACCGACAGTCCCTCCCGGCGCAGCTGGTTGGTGTAGTCCACCAGCAGGATCGCGTTCTTCGTCACGAGGCCCATCAGCATCACCACGCCGATCATCGCCGGCATGCCGATGTTCTTGCCCGTGGCGAGCAGCAGCAGCAGCGCGCCGACGATGGCGAGCGGCAGCGAGAGCATGATGATGAACGGCTCGATGAACGACTCGAACTGCGAGGCGAGCACGATGTAGATGAAGGCGACCGCGAGGATCAGCGCCAGGCCGAGCGCCGCCGCCGACTCCTGCATCATCTCCACGTCGCCGGCAAAGCCCCACTCGAAGTTCGCCGGCATCTGGACGGTGGACATCGTCCGCTCGATGCCCTTCGTCACGTCGCCGAGCGCATAGCCGGCCGCGAGGTCGACGCCGATCTTCGCCTGGCGCCGCCGCTGCTCGCGGTCGATGTTGCTCGGACCGACCGCCGGCGCGAAGCGCGCGACGTCGCCCGCGCGCACGGCCGCGCCGGTCGGCGAGTAGAGCGGCGTCCGCAGGACCGCGGCCGGGTCGTTGCGATATTCGGGCGCGAGGCGGACGCGGATGTCGTACTCGCGGTCGCCGTCGCGCAGCTTCGTCGGCACGATCCCTTCCACCATGCCGCGCAGCTGCGAGCCGATGCCGCCGACGCTGAAGCCGAGGTCCGCCGCCAGCGGGCGGTCGACGCGCGCCACGACCTCGGGCTGGCCGCTCTCCAGGTTGGTGCTGATGTCCACCGCGCCCGGCACCTGCCGCACCTTCGCCTCGATCTCGCTGGTGATGCGCTGCAGCACGGCGAGGTCGTCGCCGCGCACGAAGACGTTGATGGGCGGCTCGTAGGGCGCGCCCTGCATGAACTCGGGGTCGGCGACCTTGGCGTCGACGAACGGCATCGTGGCGAGCTTCGTGCGCAGCTCCGACTTGATCGCCGCCAGCCCTCGCGCGCGCTGATCCTTCTTCGTCGTCCGCACGCGGATCGTGGACGAGCGGACCTGCCCGTTGACGCCGATGGTGCTGAACACCTGCCGCACCTCGGGAATCGCCTGGACGTCGTGCTCGATCTTCGCCACCGCCGCGACACTCTGGTCGAAGGAGGTGCCCGGCGGAAGGTCGATGATCACCTGGAACTCGCCGCGGTCCTCGACCGGCACGAACTCGGTGCCCATGAACGCCATCGTGCCGAGGCTGGCGACGAAGACCGCGGCGGCGGCGGCGAGCGTCTTCCACGGGTGGTACAGCGCCCAGGCGAGCACCGCGTGGTAGCGCCGATCGAGCGCGTCGTAGGCGCGTCCCCAGCGTTCGAACAGCCGGCCGGCGCGCGTGCGCGTCCGCTCCGCCGGCGACACGTAGCGGACGAACCGCGACGAGAGCATCGGGTCGAGGGTGAACGCCACCAGCAGCGACATCGCTACCGCGAAGGCGATCGTCAGCGCAAACGACTTGAAGAACTGGCCGACGATGCCGGTCATGAAGCCGACCGGCAGGAAGACGGCGAGGATCGTGAACGTGGTCGCCATGACGGCGAGGCCGATTTCGGCGGTGCCGCGATGCGCGGCGGTCATCGGGTCCGCGCCATGCTCCATGTGCCGGTAGATGTTCTCGCGCACGACGACCGCGTCGTCGATGAGGATGCCGATGACGAGCGACAGCCCCATCAGCGTCATCATGTTGAAGGTGAAGCCGGCGATCCACATGAAGAAGAACGTCGCGATGACGGAGGTCGGCAGCGCGAGCGCGCTGATGAGCGTCGAGCGCCAGTCGCGCATGAAGAGGAAGATCACCAGCACGGCCATCACGCCGCCGAAGATGATGTGCTCGCGCACCTGCGCGATGTTCGCCTTGATGAACTCCGCGTCGTCGTGGACCTGGCGAATCTGCAGGGCGGGGAAGTTCGGGCCGACGCGCGCGAGCAGCGCCTGCACGCGCTCGGAGATGGCCGCGGTGTTCGCGCCGCTCTGCTTCTTGATCGAGAACGAGACCGCGTCGGCGCCGTTGAGGCGCGTGGTGGACGTCCGCTCCTCGTAGCCGTCGACCACGCGGCCGACGTCGCGGACGCGGACGGTCGAGCCGGCTTCCGAGCGCAGGATGACGTTCTCGATCTCGGAGACGGCCTGGAACTCGCCTTTCGTCCGCAGCGAGATCGTCTGACCCGCGCGCGTCATGCGGCCACCGGGCACGTCGAGGTTTTCCGCGCCGAGCTTCTCGGCGACGACGCTGACCGGCAGGCCGAGCGCCTCGAGCCGGCCGGGGTCGAGGTCCACCTGGATTTCGCGCACGTCGCCGCCGTTGACTTCGACCGCCGCGACGCCGTCGATCTGCTCGATGAGCGGCTTGAGGTCGTCCTCGATCTGCCGGCGGGTGACGTCGGAGGCCTGCGAAGAGCCGACGGCGAACGTCATGATCGGGAGCGCCGCCACGTCGAAGCGGACGATGGTCGGGTCCTCGACCTCTTGCGGCAGGCGTCCACGGATGGCCGCCACCTTCTCGCGCACCTCGGCGGCCGCGTCCTGCGCGTCCACCTCGAGGCGCAGCTCGACGCCGACCGTCGCCAGCGAGTCGGTCGAGCGCGACTGCACACGCTTGACCCCGTTGATGCCGGCGACGGCGTCCTCAATCGGCTTGGTCACCAGCGTCTCGACTTCCTCGGGCGACGCGCCCGGGTAGACGACGGTGACGTTGACGAACGGAAAGCTGACGTCAGGAAAGAGGTCGATGCCGAGCCGCGTCATCGACACGATGCCGAGCACCATGAAGCTGACGATGAACATCGTGGCAAAGACGGGACGACGAATCGAGATATCGGAGATCCACATACGCACCTGTCCGGACCGGCTAAAGCCGGCCCCTACGAACGAACGTTCAACGCGAGAAAACGGGATTGACCTTCGTGCCCGGCGCGACGTCGCGCCGCGCGTCGGCGACGATCACGTCGCCGGCCTGCAGGCCGTCTGCAATCTGCACCTGCGCGCCGTTGGAGACCCCTTCGGTCACCGGCACATCGCGAACGGTGCCCTGGTCGACCTTGAACACGACGCGGCGGCCGTCGCGCGTGGCGATGGCGTCGCGCGGCACGGCCAGCGCCCCCGCGACGCGCTCGAGCGGAATCGTAGCGGTCGCGTACATGCCCGACAGCAGCGAGCCGGGGTTGCTCGTGCGCACCTCGATGGCGAAATGGCGGTTGCGCGCGTCGACCTCCGGCGCGATGGCCGCCAGCCGGCCGTCGAAGGTCTCGCCCGGACGTGCCTGGACGCTGATGCGCGCGGGCATGCCGGTGTGGAGGCGTCCGGCCTCGAGCTCCGAGACGCCGGCCTCGAGCTTCAACACGCGCAGGTCGGCGACGACGGCGACCGGCTTGTCGCCCGGGCTCGCGAGGCTGCCGGCGTCGTAGTTGCGCTCGACGACCACGCCGTCGATGGGCGACGTCAGCGTCGCGTCGCGCTGCACTTCGCGCGCGCGCCGCAGCGCGGCCTCGGCCTGCGCCACGCTGGCCTTCGCCAGGTCGCGCTGCGCCGACGCCGAACGCCGGGTCGTGTCCGCGGCGTCGAGGCGCTGTTTCGCGATGGCGCCGGTGTCGAACAGCTTCTGCGCGCGCTCGTGCTCGATGATGGCGTTGGCGAGCGCCGCCTCGGACGACTCGACGCCGGCGTGCGCGACGTTGACCGCGGCCACTGCGGCGTCGACCTGCGCGTCGATCTCGCGTCGGTCCATGGTGGCGATCGCCTGGCCGGCGTGCACGCGGTCGCCGATCTCGACGGCGACGTGCGACAGGGTGCCCGGCAGCTTGGCGAAGATCGCGACGCGCGTGCGCGGCGCCAGGTTGCCCGAGATCTGCAGCGTCGATTCGAGGTCGGCGGCGCCGACGGTCAGCGCCGGCACGTCCACGCGGTGCTCGGCGACGGGCGCGGCCGCCGCCGCCGTCGGTTCTGCCTCGCGGCAGGCCGAGAGGGTCAGCGCGACGCCGCTGACGAGGATCAGGGTGACGAGTGAACGAGAGACGAGGCTACGCATGTGTGGTTGTCCCAGGCAAAGCCGCGGGCTCGCTCGCGACGAGCGCGCAATCCGCGGCGACAAACGTGGTGCGGACGGGGGTGGTGAAACCGGCGAGCAGCGATTCGAGGACGTCGCGCGCGAGCGCATCTGGGTTTTCGCCCGCTGCGAGCCGCTGCGCGAGGCCGATGGCTGCCGCGCCGAGCACGCCGGCCCAGAGCACGTGCAGGGCGGCGGCGGGGTCGAGCGCGCTCGAGAACTGGCCGCGCTCGATGCAGGCGCGGATGTCGGCCTCGGCGCGGGCGGTGGTCTGCTGGAAGAACTCGAAGCGCTGGAAGTCCTCGTTCAGGCTCGGCACCGAGCGGTCGAGGAACATCAGCCCGAAGTATTCGGGGTGCGTTTTCGCGAACTGGTAGAACGCCCACAGGCCCCGGCGCAGCCGCTCGAACGGATCGTCCACGTCCCGCACCGCACCAAGCACACCGTGGCCGAGGATGCGGAAGCCCTCCTCGGCGAGGGCGAAGAAGATGTCGTCCTTGCTCTGGAAGTAGCTGTAGATCGCGGCCGGGCTGTAGTCGATGCGGTCGGCAATCTTGCGCATCGAGACGTGCTGGTACCCCTCCTGGATGAAGAGGTCGCGGGCGGCATCGAGAATGGCCTTCTGGATGCGCTGCCGGTCGCGTTCCTGGCGTTCTTTTGAGCTCATCTGGGAATGGTCTCCGAACACCGATAATACATCGAACAGTGTTCAGACTCTAAATGGTGTTAAACACGAGCGCATTCGCCTTTATTCCTGAGCTCAGTATGTTCAGTTGGTAACGCGTGGTTTCTGAGAAAAACCCGCAGACCGTACGTGGGGCGGGTTCCGCGATGCGTCCCGATGCCGCCGCGTCGCGGACCCGCCGCGATCACCCGGGAATCAGTCGGTGCCGCGGAACCCGCCCTACTGCGGGTCTTCGGGGAAGGAAAAGATGGGGTCGACGTCGACCGGGACGTCCCTGGCGGCCCCCAGCGCCGCCTTCAGGTCCGCCGGCATCTTGTCGTACTTGTCGAACCACGCATCCGCGCGCGCGCGGTCGCCGGTCGCTTCCTGCTCGAGCAGCTCCTTCGCCAGCCGCGCGGTGGCGTCGCCGATCTTCGCGTAATCCACGCGGTAGCGTCCGTTCGCCTTCACGATCGCGCCCTGCTCGCTGTAGTAGTTGAACTCCATCATCTCGGCGCGGCCGTGCGCTTCACCCGTGCCGAAGCGGACCGTGCGGAAGATGCCGGCGAGCTCCGACGCGTAGTACTCCTCGAGCCGCTCCTTC
>DATNCQ010000031.1:0-38505 GCA_035571515.1 Vicinamibacterales bacterium | reverse complement strand
GCGTGGTCGCGCTGGCGTCGAGGACGCTCATCCGCCGATGACCCGCGGCACGCGGAAGAGTCCCGCAGCGAACGCCGCGTCGGGTGCATTGGCCATCGCGTCCTCGGTCGGCAGCGACGGCCGCGGCTCGTCGTCGCGCTCGGTCCGCTGCGCGGCGTTGACGTGGGCGGTCGCGGGGACGCCGCTCGTGTCGATCGCCTGCACCTGCTCGGCGTAATGCAGGATGTCGGCAAGCTGCCTGGTGAAGAGGTGCTTCTCCTCGTCGGTCAGCTCGAGCTGCGCGAGCGCGGCAATGCGCTCGACGTCGGCGATGGTGAGCGTCGTCGGCACGTGGCCATCGTAATGCAAAATGCAAAATTCAAAATGCAAACCGCACGCGTCGCGCGACGTCCGCATCCGCAATGCGTTGCAGCTTTCACCGATCACGAGCCACAGAGGCACAGAGGCCACGGAGAAGAACCACAGAGAAAAATTGATCTCTTTGTCTCCCTGTCTCTGTGGCCCGTGAGGGTATGAGGCCTGACGCCTGACAATTGGATTTGCATTTTGCATTTTGAATTTTGAATTGCGTAGGCTAGACGTGTGGGAAGCGACGTTCGGCCTGCGGCGGTGGCGGGGACCTGGTACCCCGCGGCCGCGGATCGTCTCGGTCGCGAGCTGGACGAGTACGTCGCCGGAGCGGCGATCGATACGCTGCCGGCGCCCATCGCGATCGTCGCACCGCATGCGGGGTTGAAATATTCGGGTCCCGTGGCGGCCTTCGCGTACAAGGCCGTCAGTGGCCAGCCTTACCGCGCCGCGATCCTCGTGGGGCCGTCGCACTATGTTGGATTCAACGGCGTGTCGATCTGGGCGCGCGGCGCCTGGCAGACGCCGTACGGCCCGATACCCGTGGCCGAGGAGCTCGCGGGGCGCATCGCGGCCGCCTCGGCCGAGATCGGCGAGCACCGGCAGGCGCACGGCCGGGAGCACTCGCTCGAGATGCAGCTGCCCTTTGTCGCGCACCTGCTGCCCGGCGTGCCAATCGTGCCGATGGTCATGGGCTACCAGTCGCGCGACACGGCGTTCGGCCTCGGCGATGCGCTCGCGCGTACGCTCCGGGCGGAGAGCGAACCGCGGCCGTTACTTATCGCCAGCAGCGACCTCTCGCACTACCAGGACGCCCGGACAGCTGCGATGATGGACGCGGTGGTGCTGGACCACGTCGAACGGCTCGATGCCGACGGTCTGATGCAGGCGCTCGAGCGGGAGCCGCACCACGCGTGCGGCGGCGGCCCGATCGTCGCGGTGCTGCGCGCGGCGCGTCAGCTGGGCGCGACGGACGCGCGCGTGTTGAAGTACGCCGATTCGGGCGACGTCAGCGGCGACAAGTCTTCCGTCGTCGGCTACATGGCGGCTGCGGTCTGGTAAATGGAAAACTACCAACGGGAGTTGGCAGTTCGGCGGTGGGAATCGACATGGTCAGCGAAGACGAACAACAGCTGCTGCTGGCGGTCGCGCGGGAGGCGCTCGAGGCGCGCGTCGGCGGCCTTCGTCTGTCGGACGTCTCCTGCACGGGGCCGCTTGCGCTGCGGTGCGGCGCGTTCGTGTCGATTCACGCCGGCGAGGACTTGCGCGGCTGCCTCGGCCGCCTCAGCGCCGATCTGCCGCTCGGCAAGACGCTCGTGCACCTCGGCGGCGCGGTCGCCGATTCCGATCCACGATTTCCACCCGTGACGCCCGACGAGCTCGCGTTGCTGCACATCGAGATCTCGCTGCTGACGCCGGAGCGGCCGGTCGTGTCGATCGACGAGATCGAAGTGGGGCGGCATGGCCTCATCGTCGAGCAGGGGCGCGCGCGCGGGCTGCTGCTGCCGCAGGTTGCCTCGGAGCACGCGTGGGATCGCGAGACCTTTCTCGAGCACACGTGCCTCAAGGCGGGACTCCCGCGCGACGCGTGGAAGGCGGGCGCGCGCATCCTGGTGTTCGAGGCGGTGGTGTTTTCGGAAGCGGCGGGCCGGTGTGACGGCCGGTCGCTACGCATCGGTGGATAACCTCTGTCATACGCTCGTCGGGGCAGCGCTCGGCGAGGCGGGCCTCAAGCGGCGGACGGCGCTCGGCAGCGCGACGCTGATGATCGCGTCGAACCTTCCGGACATGGACGTGCTGGTCTTCGCCACCACCACGCCCTCGGTCGCGTTCCGCCGCGGGTGGACGCACGGCGTGCTGGCCGACCTCCTGCTGCCGCTGCTGCTGACGGGCATCATCGTGCTGGCGTCACGCCGCCGCGCCGACGTGCGGCCGCGGCAGATCCTGGCGCTCTCCTACCTCGGCGTCATCCTGCACGTGCTGATGGATCTGCTGAACAACTACGGCGTGCGACTGCTGATGCCATTCAGCCAGCACTGGTTCTATGGCGACGTCCTGTTCATCATCGACCCGTGGCTGTGGGTGGTGCTTGGCGCCGGCGTCTGGCTCGCGCGGCACCGGCGCTCCGCGAGGCCGGCGCGCGGCTCGCTGCTGCTCGCGGCGGTCTACGTGGCCGCCATGATCGTGTCGGCGCGCGCGGCGCGCGCGGAGATCGTGGACCGGTGGCAGCAGGTCGAGGGCGAGCCGCCGCGGGCGCTGATGGTCGGGCCGGTGCCGATCACCCCGCTGCGCCGGCAGGTGATCATCGACGCGGGCGATCGGTACGAGACGGGGACGTTCACGTGGCAGCCACGGAGCGTGCGATTCGACGCCACCGACGTGCCGAAGAACGACGCCGACCCGCGTGTCGCGGCCGGGCGCGAGGCGCCCAACATCCGCGCGTTCCTCGTCTGGTCGCGCTTCCCGTTCTGGACCATCGAGCCGGGCCCGCGCGGCACGCGCGTGACCGTCGGCGACATGCGCTTCGTCGGCGGTCCGGGCGTCGCCGCGCGCAACTTCACCCAGTCCGCAGTCGTCTCAGCGTCTCCAGGTTCCTGACGTCGAGCGGGTCGGCGACGACCGCGCCTTTCTTCTCGGCGCCGTGCGTCTTCTCCGTTTCAATCAGGATCGGCAGCCCCTCGAACCGCGGGTCCTGCAGCAGCCGGCGGAACGGATCGAGCCCGATGCAGCCCTGCCCGATGTGCTCGTGGCGATCGACGCGGCTGCCGCACGGCCGCTTCGAGTCGTTGCCGTGGAATACCTTCAGCCTCTCGATGCCGACGATGCGATCGAACTGCTCGAAGGTGTCGCGGTAGCCCGCCTCGGTCGTGATGTCGTAGCCCGACGCGACCAGATGGCAGGTATCGAGGCAGACGCCGACGCGCTTCGACCCGCGCAGGTGCCGGATGATCGCGGCCAGGTGCTCGAACCGGTGGCCAAGCGTCCGTCCCTGGCCCGCCGTGTGCTCCAGCAGCACCATCGTCTTGCCACGGGGCCGCGCCGTGAAGGCGACGCGAATCGCGTCCGCAATCAGGCGCAGCGCCTCATCGTCCGGTCCCGCCGTGCAGGTGCCGGGGTGAATGACGACGCCAAGCAGGCCGAGCGCCTGGGCGCGATCGATCTCGTCGACGAATGCCGCAATCGACTGCGCGCGCAGCACCGGGAACGTCGTCGCCAGGTTGATCAGATAACTGGCGTGCGAGACGACCGGCGTGATGCCGGTCTGCTCGATGCGCTCGCGGAACAGCCGGACGTCAGCGCGCTCGAGCGGCTTGCCGCGCCACTGGTTCGCGTTCTTGGTGAAGATCTGCAGCGCCTCGCAGCCGTGCACCACCGCGCGATCGACGGCCTTCGAGACGCCGCCGGCGATGGACATGTGCGCGCCAATCCGCATGATTCACTATAAGGTCCGCCTGAAGGCGGACCCTACCGATGATGCTTCCCGGACCTTGGCGGGCTTCAGCCATAATGGCCGCATGCGAGCCACCACTGCTCTCGTGCTGCTCCTGCTCGTCGTCCCGCGTCCCGCCCACGCGTGGGGCTTCTCGGCGCACAAGTTCGTCATGGACCGCGCCATCGCGCTGCTGCCCGCGGAGCTGCGCCCGCTGTTCGAGGCGCACCGCGCCGAAGTCGTCGAACGGGCGATCGATCCCGACACGTGGATCATCGCGGGGTGGGAAGAGGAGCGGCCGCACCACTTCGTCGACATGGATTCGCCCGGCTTCGGGCCCTACCCGTTCACCGAGCTGCCGCGTGACTACACGGCGGCGCTGGCGAAGTTCGGCGCCGCGCGGATGCGCGACGCCGGGACGGTGCCCTGGACCGCCGAAGAGGTGTACGGCTCGCTGCGACGGGCGTTCGAGGCCTACCCGCGCCGCGGCGGCTTCGGTCCCAACGCGCACCTGGACGTCATCCTGTTCTCGGCCTGGCTCGCGCACTACACCGCCGATGCGCACGTACCGCTGCACGGCGTTGCCAACTACGACGGCCAGCTCACGCAGCAGTGGGGCGTGCACTCGCGATGGGAAGCCGTTCTCTTCGAGCGCTACGTGAATCAGCTGACGATCGCGCCGAAGGCGATCGCGCCCATCAAGGATCCGCGCGGCTTCCTGTTCGACGCCCTCCTGCAGGACACGCAGCTCGTCCCGGCGCTGCTGAAGTCGGATCGCGACGCCATCGGCGATCGCGACGCCTACGACGAGGCGTACTACCAATCGTTCTTCGCGGCCAATCGCGGGGTCATGGAACGCCGGCTGAACGATTCGATCGCCGCGGTGGCGGCGATGATTAGCGGCGCCTGGGAGGCTGCCGGCAAGCCCGTCATGTCCACCACGCTTCGAGCGGAGCCGCAGCGCCGGCGCCGGCAGTAGGGCGAGCTCGACCGGACGTTTCCGGCACACCGCTTGCCCCTTCCTTTGACACAAGCCGGCCCCTCAACCCTCCCGGGCATCCCGGGTCAATGGTCGAGGAACAAACAGTCCGGCTGTCAGGGGAGGCGCATCATGCTCTGGACGCTTATCGTCCTGTTATTGCTGTTCTGGGTGCTCGGGTTCGCGTTCCACGTCGCCGGCGGCATCATTCACGTGCTGCTCGTGATCGCGGTGGTTCTGTTCCTCGTGAACCTGATCTCCGGTCGACGCACGGCGATCTGACGGCTTCGGTGAGGTATCGGGTGTCAGGTAGCAGGCGTGGCGCAGGTATCGGGCTATCCTGATACCTGCTGACACCTGATACCCGATACCTGAAACCTTTTTCTCTATGGACGTGTTCGTGATTCCGGTCGGCCCCGACCGGTACGAGCTCTATTGCGAGGCTGCGGTAGAGGCGCCGCCGGTCACGCCCGGGTCGACTGGAATCATCGGACGCATCCGTTACCAGTTTGCGGTGATGCTTCACCAGGCGGAGGAGCGTCGCCGCAGTGGTCCGTCGCCCGAGCCGCACTCCGACACGCGTCTCGGCCGCCTCCAGGACTGGATCATGGGCTGGGTGGCGGAGCGTATCGCCGAGCAGCGCCTGCTGTGGAACCTCCGGCGCGAGAAGGCGGTCGTGGCGTTCCATCCGCAGGACCTCACCTTCGAACAGACGCACACGCTGATTCGGCGGACGCTGCAGCGCGACTGGGAACGCCATCGCCTCTGGCTCGCGGTCGACAGCGTGCTGCTCCTCGGCTCCATCGCCCTCATCCTCGTTCCCGGACCGAACATCGTCGGCTACTACTTCGCGTTCCGCGTGATGGGTCACTGGCTGTCGATTCGCGGCGCCGCGCAGGGCCTGCGCGACGTCACGTGGACCGGGCAGCCGTGCGAGCCGCTGACCAAGCTGCGTGAAGCCGCCTCGCTGAAGGGCGAGGCGCGCGACCGTCACGTGCACGAAATCGCCGCGCAGCTGCGCCTGCAGCACCTCTCCACGTTCTTCGAACGCGTCGCGGTACGGCACGCGTCGTAACTCCCACCTCTGATATGCTGCGGCTCATCCCACGATGAAGCTGCGGGAGCTGGCGGAACGGCTCGCGTGTCGGCTCGAGGGCGACGGCGAGGTCGAGATCGTACGTGTGGCGGGCATCGAAGACGCCGGCCCCGGCGATCTGACGTTCGTCGCCAACCCGAAGTACCTCCCCGCGCTCGCGACGACCCGGGCCTCCGCGGTCCTGCTGCGGGACGAGGCGCCAAAGCCGTCGATGCCGGTGCTGCGCACCGCCGACCCGTACCTCGGGTTCGCACGCGCGGTCGGCCTCTTCGCGCCCGAGTGGAAACCGCGGCCCGGCGTGCACGCCATGGCCGCGGTCGCCCGCGATGCGACCATCGGCGACGCCGTCTCGATCGGCGCGTTCGTGGCCGTCGGAGAAGCCGCGACGATTGGCGATCGCACGATCGTCTTTCCCAACGTCACCATCGGCGCGGGCGCCCGCCTCGGCGCCGACTGCGTGATCCACTCCAACGTGGCCATCCGCGAGCGCGTCACCATCGGCGATCGCGTGGTGCTCCAGAACGGCGTCGTCGTCGGCGGCGACGGCTACGGATTCGTCCGGCGCGGCGACGGCACGCACGAGAAGATTCCGCAGGTGGCGACGGTCGTCATCGAAGACGACGTGGAGCTCGGCGCGAATACGACCGTCGATCGTCCCGCGGTCGGAGAGACGCGCATCAAGGCGGGCACCAAGATCGACAACCTCGTGCAGATCGCACACGGCGTCGTCGTCGGCCGCAACGTGTTGATGGCGGCGCAGGTCGGCATCGCCGGCAGCAGCGAGATTGGCGACGACGTGATGTTCGGCGGCCAGGTGGGTGTGGGCGGGCACCTGACGATTGGCCGTGGCGTGGTCGCGGTGGGGCAATCGGGCATCACCAACTCCGTCGACCCGGGGACGATGGTCGCCGGGTATCCGGCGATCGAGGCGCGCGCGTGGCGGCGCGCGGCGGCCGTCTACCGGCGCCTGCCCGAGCTGAAGAAGCGGCTGGAGCAGCTCGAGGAAAGACTCGCCGGGCTGCAGGGTTCGAAGGACGTCAAGTGACCCGGCCCACGCTGATCGTGCTCGGGTTGCTTGCGGGCGCATCTCCCGCGGCCGGACAGGCCCCGATCCAGTTCTTCCCGCGTTTCGACTTTCACATCGGCGCCGAACATCTGTCGCAGTCGGATCCACGGTTCGTCTGGGACACCAATTTCGGCGGCGTCATCGATGTCGTCGACTACGGCATCGGCCGGGCGGCTTTGGCCGCCAACTACGAAGCGGTGCTCGGCCAGGAATTCCGGAACTTCGATCCCAACCAGGGCAACTACAGCCTCGACGCCTCGACGTCCGTGCGCACCCACGGCAGCGAGTTCGCGGCGGTGATGCACCACACGTCGCGGCATCTCAGCGATCGCTTCAAGCGCGCGCCAGTGGACTGGAACATGCTGGGGCTCGCCGTCGAACACGACGTCCGCGCCGGCGCGTCGACGTTGCGGCCGTACGGCCACGTGCTCGGCGTGCTCGTGCAGTCGAACGTCGACTACAGGTGGGAGGCCATCGGCGGCCTCGACGTGCGCGTGCCGGTACGTGCGCACGTCAGCGTGATCGCGGGCGGAAACGTGCGGCACCTTGGCGTCGACGGCAGCAGGAACCGCGGCGCGCAGACCGGCGGCCGCGTCGAAGCCGGCATGCGTTTCGAGGGCGAACGCGGCGCCATCGAGTTCGTGGTCGCGGGCGAACGGAGGATCGACCCATACCCGCTCGATCTTTCTTCGCTGAGCTGGTTGAGTGCCGGTTTCCGCTTCGTCAGCCGATAAGAAAAAGGGGATGATAGAAACGTGCGCCGCGCCGCCCTTCTCCTCCTGCTGCTCGCCGGCGTAGCGGCGCTCGCGGCCCCCCTCTCCGCGTTCGTCCATCCGCCGAAACTCGAATACGAGGTCACGACGCTCCCCAACGGGCTGCGCGTGATCGTCTCCGAGGATCACTCGACGCCCATCGTGCACCTGTCGGTCTGGTATCACGTCGGATCGCGCGACGAGCGGCCGGGGCGCACCGGCTTCGCGCACCTGTTCGAGCACATGATGTTCAAGGGCTCGAAGAACGTGCAGCCCGAGTCGCACACGTCGATCATCGCGAGCATCGGCGGGCGCAGCAACGCCTACACGCAGGAAGACGCGACGGTCTTCTGGGAGACGCTGCCCTCGCAATACCTGCCGCTCGCGCTCTGGCTCGAGGCGGACCGCATGGCGACGCTGCGCGTGGACCGCGACGCCTTCGAGAAGGAGCGCGAGGTCGTCAAGGAGGAGCGCCGCCTGCGCGTGGACAACCAGCCCTACGGCCGGTTGAACGAGATCCTCTTCGACCGCGCGTTCACCACGCACCCCTACAAGCATCCGACGATCGGCAGCATGAAGGACCTCGAGTCCGCGTCGCTGCAGGACGTCCGCGACTTCCACGACACCTACTACGTGCCGGAAAACGCCGTCGTCACCATCGTCGGCGACTTCGATTCCGCGCAGGCGATGCAGCTGGTGCGCCAGTACTTCGGCCGCGTGCCGAAGGCGGCCAGGCCGGTGCCGCGCGACATCCCGAAGGAGCCGGAGCAGGCGCAGGAGCGCCGCGCCACGATCCAGGAGGAATGGCCGCTGCCCGCGGTGGTCGTCGCCTATCACGTCGCCTACGACGGGCATCCCGACTCGTATCCGCTGCACCTGGCCTCGAAGATCCTGTTCGACGGCGAGAGCTCGCGGATGACGCGCGACCTCGTCTACGACAAGCGCATCGCGGTGGCGGCGTTCGGCAGCGCGAACATCCTGCAGGACCCGAACCTGTTCTATGCGGTGGCGATCGTCCCCGCGGGTCAGTCGCTGCCGACCGTCGAGCGCGAGATGCTCTCGCAGTTCGACAGCGTGAAGACCGAGGGGGTCAGCGCGCACGAGCTGGAACGGGCGAAGAACCAGTTCATGCGCGACTACATCATCGGCCGCGAGAGCGACGAGCAGAAGGCGCTCCACCTCGCGCACGCCGCGGTCATCCACAACGACATCCGGACCGCGGACGACGAGATCGACGTGTTCCTGAATCTCACCACCGCCGACATCCAGCGCGTCGCGAGGACCTACTTCAGCGAGAAGAACCGCACGGTGCTCTACATCATGCCGAAGGGCGGCAATGGTGGAGGCGGGCGATGAGCCGCCTTTGTGCGTTGGGTTTTGGGATTTGGGTGTTGGGATTTTCGGGCCAGGCTCGCGCGCAAGCGCGAGACTGGCCCGCGGAGCAGCCGCCGCGGCCGCTGGCGGCGCACGAGGTTACCTTCCCACCGTACGAAATCCGCTCCCTGCCCAACGGCATGCGCGTCGTGGCCGTCCTGCACCACGAGCAGCCGGCCGTCAGCATCCGCCTGCTCGTCGGCGCGGGCTCGGCGCAGGACCCGAAGGGGAAGGGTGGCGTCGCGAACCTGATGGCGTCGCTGCTCGATCAGGGGACCACCACGCGGACGGCGCAGCAGGTCGCGGATCAGATCGACTTCATCGGCGGCGACCTCGGGACGGGCGCGGCGACGGACTTGTCGTTCGTCAACGCGATCGTCATGAAGGACTCGTTTCAGACGGGGATGGACCTGGTCGCCGACATCGCGCGCAACCCGTCGTTCGCGCCGGACGAGATCGCGCGGCAGAAGGACCAAATTCTCTCCTCGCTGCGCGTCAACTCCGACGATCCCGGCTACATCGCCGACGTCGTCTTCGACCGGCTCGTCTACGGGTTTCATCCGTACGGGCTGCCCGGCAGCGGCACGGAAGAATCGCTGACCTCGCTGACACGCGAGGACCTGCAGGCGTTCCATCGCCAGTATTTCGTGCCCAACAACATGATTCTCGCCATCGTCGGCGACGTGACGAGCGACGAGGCGTTCGCGGCGGCGCAGCGCGTGTTCGGCGGCTGGGCGCGTGGCGATCTTCCGCCGGCGACACCAGTAGATCCGCCGCCGTCCTCGCGCCGCATCGTCGTCGTCGACAAGCCGGGCACGGTCCAGACGAGCATCCGCGTCGGCCAGCTCGCGATTCCGCGCAAGCACGCCGACTACCTGACGTGGGACCTGACGGTGAAGATCCTCGGCGGCGAGGGCGCGAACCGCCTGCACCAGGTGCTGCGGTCGCAGTACGGCCTCACCTACGGTGCGGAAGCGAACGCGGAAGCGCGGAAGAACGCCGGCGATTTCGTGGCGGAGACCGACACGCGCACCGACACCACCGGCCAGGCGCTGCGGCTGATGATCGACGAGTTCTCGCGCCTCGCGCGCGAGCGCGTCGGCGAGCGCGAGCTGTCGGACGCCCAGGCGTACCTGGCGGGCAGCTTCCCGCTGACGATCGAGACGCCCGATCAAATCGCGACGCAGGTCCTCAACGTGCTCTTCTACGACCTGCCGATCGCGGAGATCGGCACCTTCCGCGAGCGCGTGCTCGCGGTGTCGCCCGACGACATCCAGCGTGTCGCCCGGCAATACGTCAGGCCCGATCGCCTCTCCATCGTGCTCGTCGGCAACGCGCGCGCCTTCGCGTCGCAGCTGATCGAGATGGGGCTCGGCGGCTACGAAGTCATCCCGGTCGATCAGCTGGACCTGATGTCACCGAACCTGAAGCGCGAGCGCCAGCAGCCAACGCGGCGCGGCGCGATAGGTACGCCGTCCGCTCCGCGTGGCGCCGCGGCAAACTCCCAACTTCCAACTTCCAACTTCCACGCACATCCAAACTCGCGACAACGGGCTGCTTGGCAATGGGGAGTTGGGGAGTTGGGAGTGGCGTATTCGCAGGGGCAGGCGAATCCGCGTCCTGCGGCGCCGAACGCTCCGGGCGGCCAGGCCGCGCCAGGCGGCCCTGGCGCACCGCCCAGCGCGAGCGCGCCGAGTGCGGTCAACGACCTCGTCCAACGTGTCGTGCAGGCCAAGGGCGGCGTCGAGGCACTGAAGGCGATTCGCACCGTCGTGGTCGATGCCGACATGTCGGTGATGACCGCTCGCGGGCCAACGATCATCCCGACCAAGACCTACGTCGTCTATCCCGACAAGTTCCGCGTGGACGCGACCTTCGCCGGGCAGCAGAGCGTGCAGGCGTACAACGCGGGTACCGCGTGGGTGCGGGATCCGGCTGGCGTGTCGGCCGCGCCGCCGGCCATGCGCAACGACTTCGCGGCGACGGTTCGCCGCGACACGTTTCCGCTGTTGATCGCCGCCGCCGAAGGGAAGGTCACCGTGCGCCAGCTGGCGGAGGAGGGCGCAGGAGGGGCCACGTTCAAGGTGCTCGAGTTCAGTGGGCAGGGTCTCGACCCCGTCAAGGTCTACATCGATCGCGATTACCGCATCGCGCGGCAGACCTATACGACGCCCGGCCCGGACGGGCGCCCGTCGCAGGCGGAAGAAGTGTTCTCGGATTACCGCAAGGTGAACGGCATCGAGGTGCCGTTCAAGGCGACGGTGATGCGCGACGGCCGGCAGATTCTCGAGCGGACGCTGAAGGCCGTCACGTTCAACACCGCCGTCGACCCGATGCTGTTCCAGCAGCCCCTCCGATAACTTAACGCGTCATGCGCATCATGCTCTCGTGCGGCGAGCCGTCCGGTGATCTGTACGCCGGCGCGCTGGTCGCGGAGCTGCTCGCGCGCGAACCGTCGGCGGAGGTGTCCGGCTTCGGTGGCCGGCGGCTGGCGGCGGCGGGAGCGCGCCTCATCGGCGATTTCGAGGGACTGTCGGTCACGGGGTTGACCGAAGCCATCCGCGTGTTGCCGCGATCGTTCGCCATGCTGCGGCGTCTCACCGCCGCGGCCCGCGATCTGCGGCCCGACGTCTTTGTCGCCATCGATTTTCCCGATTTCAACTTCCGGCTGATGGCGAAGGTCCACGCGCTGGGCATTCCCGTCGTCTACTACATCAGCCCGCAGCTCTGGGCGTGGCGCGCCGGCCGGATGCAGACGATGAAGCGGTTCGTCACGCGCGTGCTGGTCATCTTCCCGTTCGAGGAGCCGCTGTACCGGAACGCCGGCGTGCCCGTGGAGTTCGTCGGCCATCCCCTGGTCGATCTCGTGCAGGTGCGGCAGCCGCGAGCGGAGCTGCTGCGCGAGCGCGGTCTCGATCCCGCCGTTCCGACCGTCGCGCTGCTGCCGGGCAGCAGGCCGAACGAGCTGCGGCGCATCGTGCCCGGCATGGCGGCCGCGCTGCCGCTCATTCGAGCGCGAGTGCCGAGCGTCCAGTTTCTCGTTGCCGCCGCGCCCAATCTTCCCGACACGCTGTTTGCGCCGCTGCTCGATGCCGGCGCGGGGGCCGTCGGGCGGCCGGCCCTCGTCCGCGAGCGCACGGACGACGTGCTGGCGGCGTCGGATGTCGTCGTCACCGCGTCGGGGACGGCCACCGTGCAGGCGGCGCTTCACGAGCGGCCGATGGTGGTCGTCTACCGGCTGTCACCGCTGACGTACCGGCTCGGCAAGCCGTTCGTCCGCGTCGACACCTACGCTATGGCCAACCTCGTGGCGGGCAGACGCATCGTGCCGGAATTGATCCAGGAGGACTTCACCGCCGAGCGCGTCGCGACGGAAACGGTCAGGTTCCTGACCGACGGCGAATTGCACGCCAGGACACGGGAGGAGCTGCGACGGGTGCGGGCAAGGCTAGGCGATCGCGGGGCGAGTGGCCGTGCGGCCGATGCGGTGCTCGCGGTTGCGCGTACGCACAACCTACGACGTTGAGTCGGACTGTCTGCGAGTCGGAGTACGGTGATCGGTCGTGCGCGAGTCAGGCTCGCGCACGACCTGTACCGGAGTACGACTCCGAAGATGGCGTCCTCTCAGCGCTCTGACTGATCCAGGTCGTCTTCGCTGCTCGAGCCGCGGCTCGGAAGATCGGCCTGCTCCTCGCTCTCGCTCATCCCGCGGTTCGAGATGCCGCTCGAGTTGCGCTCACCCTGACTGCCGGTGCCTCGCTCCGGGCCGCCCACGTTGCCGCGGTTGTCGTCGTTCTCGTCGCCCGCCGACTGCCCGCCGCGGGTCTTGTCGCGCGAGCCCTCAGCCTGATCCCGATTGCCCTGCGAACCCTGCCGCTGACCCTGGTTCGTCTGGCCCTGGTTCTGCTTCTGGCCCTGCTGACCCTGGGTGTTCTTGTTCTGGTCCATTGAGGGACACCTCCATCGTGACCGGTCGCAAACCGAATGCCGCGAACAAACCGATCAGGTGACGCGCGGACGGGCCAGCTTACGCATTGAAATCACGCAGCGAGCCGCCGGCGCCCTGTCGTACGTGTCGCGCCGATGTATGACGCCGCACCTGAGCGGGTGCACCGATTGCTGTTGAGCGAAGTATGATCCTGGGTTGGTATGACCACCCGAAACAGCTTCAACACGCGCACCGAGATCCGCGCCGGCGCGCAAACAGTCCAGATATATAGCCTCCCCGCGCTCGAGAAGGCCGGTTTTCCCGGCGTCTCGCGCCTGCCGTATTCGCTGAAGATCCTCCTCGAGAACCTGCTCCGGCGCGAAGACGACGCGTTCGTGAAGGCCGAGGACATCCAGGCGCTCGCGCGCTGGAACGCGACCGCCAACGTCGAAAAGGAAATCTCGTTCATGCCGGCGCGCGTCCTCCTGCAGGACTTCACCGGCGTGCCGTGCGTCGTCGACCTGGCGGCCATGCGCGATGCCATGGTCGACCTCGGCGGCAACCCCGATCGCATCAACCCGCTGCAGCCGGTGGAGCTCGTGATCGATCACTCGGTGCAGGTCGATTACTTCGCCCGCGCCGACGCGTTCTCGCTCAACGCGGAGCTCGAGTTCTCGCGCAACCGCGAGCGCTACGCGTTCCTCCGCTGGGGCCAGCGCGCGTTCCGCAATTTCGACGTCGTGCCGCCGGACACCGGTATCGTCCACCAGGTCAACATCGAGCACCTCGCCCGCGTGATCTTCTCGGAGCAGGCGGACGGCCACACGGTGGCGTACCCGGACACCGTGTTCGGCACCGACTCGCACACGACGATGGTCAACGGCCTGGGCGTCGTCGGCTGGGGCGTCGGCGGCATCGAAGCGGAGGCGGCGATGCTCGGTCAGCCGAGCTCGATGCTGATTCCGCAGGTGCTCGGCGTGCGGCTGACGGGCGCGCTGCCGAAGGGGGCGACGGCGACAGACCTCGTGCTCACCATCACGGAGCTGCTGCGCAAGCAGGGCGTGGTCGGCAAGTTCGTCGAGTTCTTCGGCGAGGGGCTGAAGCACCTGACGATCGCCGACCGCGCGACGCTCGGCAACATGTGCCCCGAGTACGGCGCGACGGTCGCGATCTTTCCCATCGACGAGATGACGCTCGATTACCTGCGGCTCACCGGCCGCGACGAATCGCGGGTGCAGCTGGTCGAGGCCTACGCGCGCGCGCAGGGACTCTTCCGCCTCGAGGGCGCGCCCGATGCGATCTATTCCGACACCGTCGAGCTCAAGCTCGATACCGTCGAACCGAGCCTCGCGGGACCGAAGCGGCCGCAGGATCGCGTCTCGTTGATGCACGCGAAGGCCGCGTTCCAGGTGGCGCTGCCGACCATGCAGGTGGCGCCGAAGCCGGCCAAGGCCGCCGATGCCGGCGGCGCGCGGCAGGGCGTGGCGATGGCCACCGGCGCCGTGGCGCAGTCCGGCGTGGCGGTTGCCGACCCGGCGCTCGAGGAGCTCAATCACGGGGCGGTCGTCATCGCCGCGATCACGAGCTGCACGAACACGTCGAACCCGAGCGTGATGATCGGCGCCGGCCTCGTGGCGAAGAAGGCGGTCGAGCGCGGCCTGACGCGCAAGCCGTGGGTGAAGAGCAGCCTCGCTCCCGGCTCGAAGGTCGTGACCGAGTATCTCGAAGCCGCGGGCCTCGCGACCTACCTCGATCAACTCGGCTTCGATCTCGTCGGCTACGGCTGCACGACGTGCATTGGCAACAGCGGCCCGCTTCCGGACGAAGTGTCAGCCGTCATTCGCGAAAAGAGTCTCGTCGTCTGCTCGGTGTTGAGCGGCAACCGCAACTTCGAGGGACGCATCCAGCAGGACGTGCGCGCGAACTACCTCGCGTCGCCGCCGCTGGTCGTGGCCTACGCGCTCGCCGGGTGGATTACGAAGGACCTGACCACCGAGCCGCTCGGCGACGACCGGTTCGGCAAGCCGGTGTACCTGAAGGACATCTGGCCGAGCGAGCAGGAAATCCAGGAGACGATGCAGCGCGCGGTGAACGCGGAGATGTTCAAGCGCAGCTACAGGGACGTCTTCAAGGGCGACGATCGCTGGCAGCAGCTGCCGGTACCGGAAGGCAACCGCTACGCGTGGGAAGACTCCACCTACATCCGCCGGCCGACGTTCCTCGAAGGAATGACGATGACGCCGGCGCCGCCGAGCGACCTGGCCGGCATACGCGTCCTCGCGCTGCTCGGCGACAGCATCACGACCGATCACATCTCGCCCGCTGGATCGATCAAGGCCGACAGCCCGGCGGGGAAGTACCTGATCGGGCGTGGCGTGCAGCCGTCGGACTTCAACTCCTACGGCGCGCGGCGCGGCAACCACGAGGTGATGATGCGCGGCACGTTCGCGAACACGCGGCTGCGCAATCAGCTCGCGCCGGGGACCGAAGGCGGATGGACGACCTATCAGCCGGGCGGCGACGTCATGTCCATCTACGACGCGTCGGTGGCCTATCGCGGCGCCGGCGTGCCGCTGATGGTGATCGCGGGGAAGGAGTACGGCTCCGGCTCGTCGCGTGACTGGGCGGCAAAGGGCACGTATCTGCTCGGGGTGAAGGTGGTGATCGCGGAATCGTTCGAGCGCATCCACCGCAGCAACCTCGTCAACATGGGCGTGCTGCCGCTGCAGTTCAAGGCCGGCGAGAACGCGGCGTCGCTCAAGCTCACCGGCACCGAGGTCTACAGCCTCGCCGGCGCCGGCGCGGCGCTGCAGCCGCGCGGCGAGGTGCAGGTGCGCGCGATGTCCGCCGACGGCAGCGTGCGCGAGTTCACCGTCATGGCGCGCGTGGACACACCCGAGGAATTGATCGCCTTCCGCCACGGCGGCATCCTGCCGTACGTGGTCAGGCAACTGGTTTCCCGCGCGTGATCGCAGCCGAACGGATCAAAGCCCGGGCACGCGAGCTGGGTTTTGATCTGTGCGGCATCGCACCGGCCGACAGCTTCCCCGAGCTGAAATCGCTCGACGAGTGGCTCGCGCGCGGCTACGCGGGTGAGATGGCGTGGATGGCGCGTTCCGCCGACCGCCGCGCCGACGTGCGCAACGTCGTCGCCGGCGCGCGCTCGGTGATCGTCACCGGCACTATTTACAACACCGATCTGCCTGAATCCGGCGAGCATCACCGGTGGGGTCCGGCTTCAGCCGGACCGTCTGCTGCCCTCATCGCCAAATACGCCCGCGGGGACGACTACCACGACGTGCTCCAGTCGCGCCTCGATGCGCTGCTCCAGTGGATGCGCACGGAGTCGCCGCAGCCGTTCGACGCGCGCGCGTACGTCGATACCGGGCCGGTGCAGGAGCGCGTCTATGCGCAGTACGCGGGCCTGGGCTGGATCGGCAAGAACACCTGCCTCATCAACGCCGAGCACGGCTCGTGGCTGTTCCTCGCCGAAATCATCACCACGCTGGCACTCGAGCCCGACGTGCAGGCGCTCGAGCAGTGCGGCTCCTGCCGGCGCTGCCTCGATGCCTGTCCCACCGGCGCGCTCGTCGATGCCGGTGTCCTCGACTCGACCCGCTGCATCTCCTACCTGACGATCGAGCTTCGCTCGTCGATCCCCGAGCAGTATCGCGGCGCGCTCGCCAACCACGTCTACGGCTGCGACATCTGCCAGGACGTGTGTCCGCACAACCAGCCCTCGTCCGTGTCGTCGGACGCGCCGTGGCAGGCGCGCGCGGGGCTCGACCTGCCGCGCCTCGTCGATCTGTGGCGGCGCCCCGACAGCGAGCTGCGCGCGTTGATCAAGGGCAGCGCGATGACGCGCGCGAAGCTCACGGGCCTTCGCCGCAACCTCGCCGTCGCCATCGGCAACAGCGGCGACGCCGATGCGCGCGCGGCGCTCGACGCGCGCCGCGAGGACCAGCCGTCCACAGCTGATCCGATGGTGAGGGAACACATAGAGTGGGCGCGCCTTCGCCCCGACGGGCTAAGATCGAGTCATGGCCGGCGCTGCCCCAATCCTGCTCCTGTCGATGCCGCAGATGGCGGACCCGAACTTCGCGAAGACGGTCGTCCTGCTCTGTGATTACACCGACGGCGGCGCGTTCGGCCTCGTCGTCAACCGACAGATGGAAGAGCCGGCGTGGACGCTCGTCAAGACCGACCCGCCCATTCGCGTCGATCCGAACGTGAAGCTCTGGGTCGGTGGACCCGTCGATCCGCAGCGCACGTGGGTGCTGATGTCCGAAGCGCAGGGACCGGACGAGGAGCAGCGGGAGATTTGCCCGGGCGTCCTGCTGTCGGTGTCGAAAGAGCTGACGCTGCAGCTGCTGCAGGCGCCGCCGACGGCTCGCGCGCGGGTGCTCGTCGGCTATGCCGGGTGGGACGCGGGGCAGCTCGATCGTGAAATCGCCGCCTCCGCGTGGCTGACGATGGACGTCGATCCGGCGCTGATCTTCAACGTGCCGCACGAGCAGATGTGGGAGGAGGCGATTCGGCGGCTCGGCGCCGACCCCGCCGGCCTGCAGATCACGGGCGGCGGGATTCATTAGCAGGTGGGCCGGCTGAAGCCGGCCCCTACGATCCAGGCGTAGGGGCCGCCTTCAGGCGGCCCAGGAACGAGAATGAGAAAGATCATCATGGCCTCAGTCGTTGCTGGAAGCGTCGCCGTCGGCGCGCAGAGTACCGCGCCCGGCGCCGATCAACTGAAGAACATGGCCGCGCGGTTCGCGCCCGTCGACCTGTCGGCCGACGTCAGCGCGCTGCCCGCCAACGAGCGCCAGGCGCTCGCCCGCCTCGTCGAGGCGGCGAAGGTGATGGACACGCTGTTCCTGCGCCAGGTCTGGGCCGGCAACGAGACGATGCTGCTCGGCCTGCTGCAGGACACGTCGCCGCTCGGGCGCGAGCGGCTGCACTACTTCCTCGTCAACAAGGGTCCCTGGTCCCGGCTCGATCACAACGACGCCTTCGTCCCCGGCGCGCCCGCAAAACCCGAGCAGGCCAACTTCTACCCGCCGGATGCGACCAAGGATCAGATCGAGGAATGGCTCTCGACGCTGTCGGGATCGCAGAAGACGTTTGCCACCGGCTTCTACACGACCATCCGGCGCAATGCCGAAGGGAAGTTCATCGCGGTCCCGTACAGCTACGAATACCAGGGCGAGCTGGCGCACGCCGCGGCGCTGTTGAAGGAAGCGGCCGCGCTGACGCGGCAGCCGACGCTCCGCACCTTCCTCGAGAAGCGCGCGCAGGCGTTCCTCACCAACGACTACTACGACAGCGACGTCGCGTGGATGGAGCTCGACGCGAGCATCGAGCCGACCATCGGGCCGTACGAGGTCTACGAGGACGAGTGGTTCAATTACAAGGCCGCGTTCGAGGCGTTCATCACGCTGCGCGACGACGCGGAAAGCGCCAAGCTGGCGCGCTTCGGCGCCGAGCTGCAGGAGATCGAGAACAACCTGCCGATCGACCCGAAGTACCGCAACCCGAAACTCGGCGCGCTGGCGCCGATTCGCGTCGTGGACGTCGTCTTCTCGGGCGGCGACGGCAATCGCGGCGTGCAGACGGCGGCCTACAACCTGCCGAACGACGAGCGCATCACGGCGGAGAAGGGCGCCAAGCGCGTCATGCTGAAGAACACGCAGGACGCGAAGTTCGCGAAGGTGCTCGTGCCGATCTCGAAGGTGGCGCTCGCGGCGAAGGACCAGCCGAACGTGGAGTTCGACGCCTTCTTCACCCACATCCTGATGCACGAGCTGATGCACGGCCTCGGGCCGCACAACATCGTCGCCGGCGAGCGCCCGTCCACGGTGCGCCAGGAGCTGAAGGAGACCTACAGCACGATCGAGGAAGCGAAGGCGGACATTTCCGGCCTCTTCGCGCTGCAGTTCCTCGTCGACCGCGGCACGCTGGAGAAGAAGTACGAGCAGACGATGTACACGACGTACCTGGCGTCGATGTTCCGCTCGATCCGCTTCGGGCTGAACGAGGCGCACGGCCGCGGCGTCGCCATGCAGCTCAATTACTTCCTCGACAAGGGGGGCGTCACGGTGTCGCCCGACGGGACCTTCGCGGTCAACCCGGCGCGCATCAAGCAGAACGTCACCGACCTGACGCGCGACCTCATGACGATGCAGGCGGTGGGAGACTACGCCGCGTCCAAGCAGATGATCGCGACGCTGGCGGTCGTCCGGCCGCCCGTGCAGCGCGTGCTCGACCGGCTGGCGAGCGTCCCCGTCGACATCGAGCCGCGCTTCGTCACCGCCGCGGCCCTTCAGTGAGGCGGGTCCGGAAGGACCCCATGTAGGGCGGGTCCTTTCGCACCCGCCTCCCTTCGGCTATTCTTCCCGGCGTGAAGAGCGCCATCTCGCTGCTGACGGTCGTCCACCGCTACCTGGGCCTCGTCTTCTGCCTGATCTTCGTCGTCTGGTTCGCGTCCGGCATCGTGATGGTCTACGCGCGGATGCCGGCGTACGATCCCGCCGAGCGCGTCGCCCGCCTGCCGGCGCTCGATCCCACAGCCATTCGCCTGACGCCCGCCGAAGCGCTCGCGCAGGCAACGCTGGCCGACAATCCCGCACGCATCCGCCTCTCGACCTATCAGTCGCGTCCCGTCTACCGCTTCTTCGTCCAGGGCGACTGGGTGACGCTGTTTGCCGACGACGGCAGCGTCCTCGAACGGCTGACGGGCGACGACGCGCTTGCCGCCGTACGCGCGGCGTTTCCCTCGGAGAGCGGCACGGGTCGATTCGTCGAGACGCTGCGGGAGCCCGACCAGTGGACCATCGGGATGCGCTCGGGCGGCCCTTTGCACCTGGTGTCGCTCGGCGATGCCGCGGGCACGAACGTCTACGTCGCCGCGGATACGGGCGAGATCGTGCTCAAGACGGATCGGCGCAGCCGCTTCTGGGGCTACGCGGGTCCGGTCATGCACTGGTTCTACTTCCGCCCGCTCCGTGTGCGCGGGTCGCTTTGGTACAACACCGTCGTCTACGGCTCGCTCGTCGGATGTCTGCTCTGCGTCGTTGGCCTGGTCATCGGCGTGTATCGGTATTCGTTGACGCGACGGTACCGGCTTGGCCTCTCCGGCACCCCGTACGTCGGATGGCTGCGATGGCATCACTATGCCGGCCTGATCTTCGGCGTCATCACGCTGACGTGGCTGTTCAGCGGCATGCTGTCGATGGAGCCGTGGGGCGTCAGCGAGGATGCCGCGCCGCGGCGCGCCCAGGTCGTCGCCGTGCGCGGCGACGGCGTGGATCCCGCCCGCTTCGCGATGACACCGCGGCAGGTCCTGGAGACGCTGCAGCGCGAACCCGACCTCGAGGCGCAACCCGAGTTGGGACGGCGTCCCCATCAGCTGGTTCCGCGCGAATCCGATCCCGATCGGCTGGGACGCTTCGGTACCGCGAAGGAGCTCGAGCTGATTCAGTTCATGGATGCGCCCTTCTACCGCGTGCAGGACGGGGAAGGACGCACCCTGCTGCTGACCGCGGACCACGGTCCCGCGATCAAGGACGGCTTCACGGAGGGGGAGCTGCTGGCGGCGGCGAGCGCCGCGATGCCCGGCGTCCGCTCGCAGGAGGCGGTCTGGCTCACCAGTTACGACAGCTACTACTACGACCGCGCGGGCGAGCGGCCGCTGCCGGTACTGCGTATCAAGTACGCGGACGCGGACAACAGCTGGCTGTACCTGTCGGCGCGTGATGGCGCCGTCGTGCAGCGCGAGACGGCGGGCGGCCGCCCGGTGCGGTGGCTCTATCACGGCCTGCACAGCCTCGACTTCCCCGGGTTGTATCAGGCCGGCTGGCTGTGGGACGTCGTCATCGTGACGCTCTGCGTGGGCGGCCTGCTCCTGAGCATGACCTCCGTGATCGTGGGCTGGCGGTTCTTACGGAAGTCTCGAGCAACTCCCTGAACTATTTTTCAGGTACTCTTCAGGGACCGCCGACCCGGGTCTGCTTACTATTAGGGTGGTAATGAAGCGGGTGGCAACCGTCCTGCTGCTGTTCGGCGCACTGCTGTGCGGGCGGCAGGTCTCCGCCCACCATTCGTTCGCGGCCACCTATCTCGAGACCAAGCAGCTGTCGATCGAAGGCGAGCTGCTGCAGTTCGTCTTCCGCAACCCGCATACGCTGCTGCAGGTCATGGCGCCCGACTCGAACCGTCAGCTCCAGCGCTGGACCGTGGAGTGGGAGGCGCGCGGGCAGCTCGACCACCAGGGCGTGACGAGCATGACGCTCAAGCCCGGCGATCGCATCGTCATCACGGGCAATCCCGGCAAGAACGACGCGGACCACTGGCTGCGCGCGCAGTCGATCGTTCGTCCGAAGGACGGATGGAAGTGGACGCTGACCGCCGGGTCAATGCGGTAACGCCGCGGTCGCGGTCTTCACGCCGCCGATGCCGCCGTTTTCCGGCGTATCGACCCACGCAAACACCAGCTCGCCGCCGGACCGCGCCATGCGCGGCACCCCGCCGGCGCGCCCGCTGCCCGCGGCCCCGGCCACGGTGACGGGCGCCGACTTCGCGCCCGACGCCTCGATGCGGCGCACGCGGAACTGCGAGCGCTGGTTCGCGAATTCCATCCACGCCGCCACCGCGCTGCCGTCGTCGAGCATCTCGATGTCGACCTTGCCGAGCGACGCCGCCTCGTCCAGGCGGATCGGCTGGCCCCAGGTGCGTCCCGCGTCGTTCGAGAAGGCGGCGAACGCCTGCCCCTGGTCGTTCTTCGCCACGAACCACGCCACCGCCACGTTGCGGCCGAGGGCGCTGACGGCCGGGCCGTTCACCGGGCATGCGTGGATGGACCAGCCATCGTCGTGCACCGTCTTGCCCGCGGTCCACGCGCCGTTCTCGTAGCGCGTTACGTAGATGTCGCGAATCTCGTCGTCCGTGCGGTTGCGATAGACGGCAATCGGGCCGTCCGCGGTCAGCGCCACGCTCGTCGTGCAGCAGTCGCACACCTTGACGTCGATCCCGCGGTCCGACACCTGCGCCCACTGGGCGTTGTAGGCGCCGTAGCGGAGCGTCATCGGGCCATGCTCGCGGTCCTTCACCGTCAGGCGTCCATCGAGCCACACCAGTCCGAGGTTGCCGTTGGCCAGCTCGAACAGCGTGGCGAAGGCGTGCTGCGTGATCGTCCCGTCGTGATGCGGCAGGAACGTCTTCGACCACGTCTTGCCCTCGTCCTTGGAATAGGAGAGGCGCAGGTTCGACGCCTCGAATTCGTCGCTGCTGCTCTGCATCCAGTCGGCGACGAGGGTGCCGTTCGAGAGGCGCAGCACCGATGGCGTGTCCGCTTCGGTGATGAACCAATCCTCACCCGACGCGACCTTGACGGGCTGCGTCCAGCCTGTCGAGGTCCGCTCGGCAAACTTGAGCGTCGGCACGTCGTTGTCGGTCTCGAGCCAGCTGAGTAGCACTCCGCGCTTCGACACGCTGACCTGCGCGCCGTTGCTCCCGCGCTGGCTCGCGAGCTCGAGCGGCTGGATCTTGAGCGTCCACGGCTGGGGTGTTTGCGCCGCCGCCGCGGCGCCGAGAAAGACGACCGTCGCAAGTATGGTCGAGCGCATGGTGGGCAGCATAACAGAAGCGGTATGGCCCTTGCGATTTCGCCGGCGGTGTACGTAGCGTCCGCCTTCAGGCGGACTCCGGGGGATACATATGAGATCACGAGCGTGGGCGTGGCTGCTGGCGTTGGTGGCGCTGGTGCTCGCCGTCATCCCGATGGCCGCGATGTCCGGCGTGTTCGGTGTCCGGCCATTGAGCGTCGCCACCGCGAACGCACTGTGGATTGCGGCGATCGCGCTGACGATCGTGTCGTTCGTGATGTCCCTGCGTCAGGGGCTGCGGACGCGGTCGCGCGTCTAGCCGTCTACGCCGTCAGCGGCTCGCTCGCGTGCTGCAGCACGCGCCCGAGCGCGGCGGCCGCATCCGGATCGAACTGCGATCCGCTGCAGCGCTCGATCTCGCGCATGGCCATGGCCGCCGGCATCGCCGGCCGCTGCGTGTGCGGATGCGTCATCGAGTCGTAGGAGTCGGCGATCGTCAGGATGCGCGCGGCGAACGGAATGTTTCTCCCCTTCAGCCCGTGCGGGTAGCCGCTGCCGTCGAATGCCTCGTGGTGCGCGAGCACGATCTCGGCAGCGCCCGCCAGGTGAGGCAGCTTTCTCACGAGGTCGTAGCCGACCTGCGGATGCGTGCGCATCACGTCCCATTCCGCGTCGTCGAGCGGCGCCGGCTTGCACAGGATCTCGGTCGGCATGTCGATCTTGCCGACGTCGTGCAGCATGGCGCCGAATTCGAGGTCCTCGAGCTTGTCATCCGGGAGGCCGAGTTCGTCGGCGAGCGCAATCGCCAGCTGGGTGACGCGCGTCGAGTGGCCGCGGCCGTCCTTCTCGTGCAGCTGCAGCATCGCAATGAGGCTGTCGGCGGCCTGCTGCGCGCTCGCCTGCGCCTGCGCCAGCGTGGCCGCGACCGCCGCGCGCCGCGTGCGCAGCCGCGACTGCAGCACGTGGTGCAGGTCCTCGTCGCCGACGCTCGCGCGGTGCCAGTCGAGGCCGAGCGCGAGCGCTTCGCGGAGCCTGGTGCTGTCGAACGGCTTCAGCAGGTAGTCGACGACGTCGTTGCTCAGCGTCGAGACGGCGACGTCCGCGTCGTCGACGGAGGTCGCCATGATGACCGCGGTGGTCGGATGCTGCTCGCGAATCCGCCCCGCCAGCCACACGCCGTCGCGACCCGGCATGTTGACGTAACAAAGGGCGATGTCGGCCGGGGTGTGCTCGAGGTGCTGCAGCGCCGCCTCTGCCGAGGCGGCTTCGTAGGCGGTGAATCCGAACCGGTTGACCCAAGCGGCCAGCATGGGCCGCAGTGATATGTCGTCGTCGACGACCAGCACCGAGTGCATGACCGTAGAGTTCACTGGCGCACCTAAATGCGATGGTAGAGACCATGCGTGCATCAATCAACGGAGAAGTGACGTATCGATGAGCTCTCTTTATACTGATGAGATGCCCGTACACCAGAAATCGCGACAGGTTGCCAACCCGCTGCTGCGCAACGTCGCCATCATCGCGCACGTCGATCACGGAAAAACGACGCTCGTCGACGCGCTGTTGCGACAGAGCGGTGCCTTCCGCGCCATCCATCACGAGGTCGCGGAGCGCATCATGGACAGCAACGACCTCGAACGCGAGCGCGGGATTACGATCCTGGCGAAGAACACTGCCGTTCGTTACAAGGATCTGCTCATCAACATCTGCGATACGCCCGGCCATGCCGACTTCGGCGGCGAGGTCGAGCGGACGCTGTCGATGGTCGACGGCGTGATGCTGCTCGTCGACGCGTCCGAGGGGCCGCTGCCGCAAACCAGGTTCGTGCTGCGCAAGGCGCTCGAGCGCGGGCTGCCCCCGATCGTCGTCCTCAACAAGATCGATCGGCCGGACGCGCGGCCGAAGGAAGTGCTCAACGAGGTCTACGACCTGTTCATCGATCTCGACGCGACCGAGGATCAAATCGAGTTTCCGGTCCTCTACACCAACGCGCGCGACGGTGTCGCTTCGACCGACATGCACGTGCGCGGCGAGAACCTGCAGCCGCTGTTCGAGGCCATCGTCGATCACGTGCCGCCGCCGCGCGGCAACCCCGCGGCGCCGCTGCAGATCCTCGTCGCGAACCTCGATTCGAGCGACTACCTGGGCCGCATCGCCATCGGCCGCGTCTTCAACGGCACCGTGAATCTCAACGACCCGGTCGCGGTGCTGAAGCTCGGAGGCGCGGCGCAGCAGACGAAGATCACCAAGCTGTTCGCCTTCGACGGCCTCAAGCGCGTCGAGGTCACGCGCGCCGCGGCGGGCGACATCGTCTGCCTGGCGGGGATCGAGGACATCACCATCGGCGAGACGATCGCGTCGGTCGAGGAGCCGATGGCGATTCCGCCGATTGCGATCGACGAGCCGACCGTGTCGATGATTTTCGGCATCAACACCTCGCCGATGGCCGGACGCGACGGCCAGTTCGTCACGTCGAGGAACCTGCGCGAGCGCCTGGCGAAGGAGCTGCTCGGCAACGTGTCGCTGCGCGTCGAGGATACCGATTCGCCCGAGCAGCTGAAGGTCATCGGACGGGGAGAGCTCCAGCTGTCGATCCTGATCGAGATGATGCGGCGCGAAGGCTACGAGCTGCAGGTCTCGCGTCCCGAGATCGTCACCAGGGAGATCGACGGCGTGAAGATGGAGCCGGTCGAGGACCTCGTCATCGACGTGCCCGAGGAGTTCCAGGGCGTGGTCATCGCGCAGGCGGGCACGCGGCGCGGCGTGCCGACGAAGATGGTCAATCACGGGAGCGGGCGCGTGCGCCTGGAGTTCCGCATCCCGGCGCGCGGGTTGATCGGCTTCAGGTCGCAGTTCCTCACCGACACCCGCGGCACCGGCATCATGAACCACATCTTCGCCGGGTGGGAGCCGTGGCACGGCGCGATTCCGGCGCGGACGACCGGAGCGCTGGTGGCCGATCGCACCGGTGTCGCCACCGCCTTCGCGATCTACAACCTGCAGGAGCGCGGCGAGATCTTCATCGAGCCGGCGGTCCCGGTCTACGAGGGGATGATCATCGGCGAGAACGCCCGTGCACGCGACATGGACGTCAACGTCACGAAGGAAAAGAAGCAGACGAACATGCGCGCCTCGACCGCGGACGAGGCGATTCGCATCATCCCGCCGCGCGTGCTCAGCCTCGAGCAGTCGATCGAGTTCATCAACGACGACGAGCTGGTCGAGGTGACGCCGAAGAACATCCGGCTGCGGAAGAAGATCCTGGCCGCCAATCAGCGGCCAAGACCTGAATGACACCTAGCGGTTCTTCTTGACGGCGTTACCTTCGCCGCCGTAGCCCATGTCGATCGAGGTGGCGCCGAAGCCGTCCTCGTTGACGTCGGCGCCAGGGCCCCTGAATTCGCCGTCGGCCTCGCCCAGCGCGCGAGCGCGGCGGCGCGCGACCTCGTCAGGGTCGTTGGTGGCGCGAATGTCGTTCTCGTCCTGCGGAACCGGCGCATCGGCGATGCCGAGCGGGTCATCCAGCGGGAGCTTGTCCTTATCCATGAAGGTCCCTCCACCGCGATTCGAGGCAAGCGAAATGCCACGGCGGCTTCAGTTGGGCTCCAGGCCGGCCGTGCAGTTCCGTAAAACGGCCCGGCTCGGGGGCAGAAACGCTCGACTTCGACGTGACTCCAACGACGCGTCGAATTTCGAGTTCGGGCAGGTGCACGTGCCGTGCAGTCACGCGCCAATCGGCCGATAAACGGTTCAGCACTGGGAGTCAAGCCCAGCAAGCTTACGTATCCACGACGAGTCATTTACCGGCAGAGGGAGGCCCTCGTGTTCCTCGGAGCGTTGGCAGTCTTTTCAAACGACCTGGCGATCGATCTCGGTACCGCGAACACCTGCGTCTTCGCGCGCGGCCGCGGCATCGTGCTCAGCGAGCCGTCGATCGTTGCGTTCAACACCGCCAACGCCCAGATCGAGGCGGTCGGCAACGAAGCGAAGGAAATGCTCGGGCGCACGCCCGGGAACATCACCGCCATCAAGCCGATGCGCGACGGCGTCATCGCCGACTTCGAGGCGGCCGAGCGGATGCTCGGCTACTTCATCCGCAAGGCGCACAAGGGCAAGCGGCTCGTCCGGCCGCGCGTCATCATCGGCGTGCCGTCGGAAATCACGCAGGTCGAGCGCCGCGCCGTCAAGGACAGCGCCTACCGCGCGAAGGCGAGCGAAGTGCACCTCATCGAGGAAGGCATGGCCGCGGCGATTGGCGCCGGCATGCCGATCACCGAGGCGTCGGGCAACATGGTCGTCGACATCGGCGGCGGCACCACCGACATCGCGGTCCTCTCGCTGGCCGGCACCGTCTACAGCAAGTCGGTCCGCGTCGCGGGCAACGCCATGGACGAAGCGATCACGCAGTGGGTCCGCAAGGAGCACAACCTCCTGATCGGCGAGCGCACCGCCGAGCGCATCAAGATGGAAATCGGGTCGGCGGCGCCGCTCGACCGGACGAAGACGATCGAGGTGAAGGGGCGTCACCAGCTCGAAGGGAAGCCGACGACGATCACGATCAGCGACGGCGAGATTCGCGAGGCGCTGGCGGAGCCGATCCGGATGATCATCCAGGCGGTTCGCGACGGCCTCGAGCGCACCCCGCCCGAGCTCGCGGCGGACATCTGCGACCGCGGCATCGTCCTGACGGGCGGCGGCGCGCTGCTGCAGAAGATGGACGAGCGGCTGCGGATGGAGACGGGACTGCCGGTCTCGGTGGCGGAGGACCCGCTTTCGTCGGTCGTCCTCGGCGCCGGCAAGATGCTGTCGGACTTCAACCTGCTGCGGAAGATCTCGATCGAATAGCCGCAGCCTTCACCGGCGACGGGCCACAGAGACATAGAGACACGGAGATTTTCTCTGTGTCTCTTTTTTTGTCTTCGCTCTTGATCCCCGATCCCTGATCCCTGGTCCCCGGCCTGCGACCCCAACCACCAACCACCAACCACCAACCACCAACCAGCCAACCACTAACCAGCCGGGATCCACTCCGGCGGCGGCTGAATCGCCGGCTCGGGAGTTCTCCCCGGGTCCGGACGCCCGCTGCCTTCGAGCCGGCTGATCGCCCGCACCGCCATGTCGTGGTCGCACTCGATCTGACACGACAGCCGGACGCCCGTTAACCCCTTCTCCTCGAGCCGCGTCTTCTCCGCCTGCGTCATCCGCTGCGGCTCGCCGCTGATGAACTCGACCCGGCACGTCGTGCAGCGCGCGTTGCCGCCGCACGCGTGCAGGATGTCGACGTGCGCGTCCTGCTCGATCGCAAGCACAAGGCGCTTGCCGAATGCAACTTCAACCGGTGTAAAACCTTCGACGCTCAGACTGGGCATAGAAGCGCTATGTTAACGTATCGATTTCAGCATGGCCGACGCTCCAGCCGTTCCCGACCTCCCGCGCCCCTCGCAGCTGTGGAAGACGCTCGATCCGGAGAAGAAGCGCGAGGCGGCCGACGCGTTCTGGCGCGACGAGCACGCCGCCAGCGAGCAGGCCGAGGCGATCGGTCTCATCGCGCAGCGCATCAAGTTCCGCCTCAAGAGCGTGATCGCGCTGCCGGTCGAAAAGAAGTCGCAGTACATCCTGTCGATGCCGGCGGTGAACGAAATGCTCGCGGCGCGGATGCTCGTCGCCTATCACCTCGCGCACCAGCGGCCGATGATGGGGTCCTTCCTCGACGCGCTCGGCATCGCGCACGACGAAGGGATCATCGCGGAGGACGAGGTCAAGCCGCCGTCGCCCGAGGCGCTCAGCACGGCCGCGAAAGCGATCGCGGCGTCCTACCCGGCAGGCGACGTGGCCTTATATCTCTCTACTCTCGTGTGGCAGGACCCCGACACCTGGGGCGCTCTTGCGGATCTTCCGGAGTGCAAGATGGCGGTTAGTAGTTAGCCCGACTCTACCACCCACCATCCACCAACCAGCTGACAGCCATGCAATGGATGAGCACGGCCGAGGGATGGGCCGCTCTCCTGACGCTCACCGTCATGGAGATCGTCCTCGGCATCGACAACATCATCTTCATCGCGATCGTCGCCGGGAAGCTGCCGCCCGGCACGCGCGAGCGCGCGCGGCGCCTGGGCCTGTTCCTCGCGATGTTCATCCGCATCGCGCTGCTGCTGTCCATCGTGTGGGTGATGGGCCTGACGCGCCCGCTGGTTGTCCTCTTCGGCCTGGAGCTGTCGGGGCGATCGCTCATCCTCGCCGGCGGCGGGCTCTTCCTGATCTTCAAGAGCACGCGCGAGATTCACGAGAACCTGGAAGGCGACACGCCGGAACAGGAGGTGCGGCGGGCCGTCTCCTTCACCGGCGTCATCGTCCAGATCCTGATCCTCGACATCGTCTTCTCGCTCGACTCGGTGATCACGGCGGTGGGGATGGCGGAATTCGTCTCCATCATGGTCGCGGCGATCGTCATCGCGGTCTGCACCATGCTTTTCGCGTCCACCGCCATCGCTGAGTTCGTCGAGCGGCACCCGACGGTGAAGATGCTCGCGCTGGCGTTCCTGCTCCTCATCGGCCTGTCGCTCATCGCCGAGGGCTTCGGCCAGCACGTGCCGAAGGGGTATATCTACTTCGCGATGGCCTTCTCGGTGTTCGTCGAGATCATCAACCTGCGCATGCGATCGAAGGCGACGCCGGTCCACCTGCACCGGAGCCTGCCGGACGAATGAACGACGGCCCGCCGTCGCTGGAGACGATCGACGCGCGGGTGCACGGCCGCTTTCTCGTCCGCGTTCCCCACACCCGCGGTCCCTGGCCGCTGCTGGTCGGGTTTCACGGCTACGGCGAAGCGGCGGGCGACCACCTGGATGCGCTGCAGACGATTCCGGGAACCGAGGCGTGGCTGCTCGTCTCGGTCCAGGCGCTGCATCCTTTCTACACGCGCCAGGAACGGGTGGTGGCGAGCTGGATGACGCGCGACGACCGCGAGCTCGCCATCGCCGACAACATCGACTACGTCGGCCGCGTGCTCGAGCGCGTCCGCGCGGGCCGGGCGACGTCGTCCACGCTGGTCTTTTCGGGCTTCTCGCAGGGCGGAGCGATGGCCTACCGCGCGGCCTCGAACTATCGCGCCGACGGTGTCATCATTCTCGCCGCCGACGTGCCTGCCGACATCGTTGACCGCCGCGCCATGGAGCTGCCGCCGGTGCTGCTCGGCCGCGGCACGAAGGACCCGTGGTACTCCGAGGCGAAGGAAGCCGCCGATCGGGCCACGCTCGCGCGCATCGACGCGCGCGTGGACGTCTGCGTGTTCGAGGGCGGCCATGAGTGGACAGACGCCTTTCGTGCGGCCGCGTCCGCGTTCCTCGGTCGCGTGCTGCGGTAGACGTCGTGACCGCGAGCGTTCAGCCCCGTCCTTTTCCTGATCCGGCGGACGTCGCGGGCAGGCCGATCGCGGCGATGAGACTGTCGCTGGCGCGTTCAGCAGCCCGCTCATGACGCTCACCGAGTTGGGGTGGAACGACGCCTTCGCCGCCGCCTTCGACCCATGGCGATCGAAAGCGCACGTGCACCCCGGGCGGGTCGCGATCGAGTTCAACCAGATCTTCCGCGTTTACGTCGAGGACGGCGAGCTGGACGCGGTAACAGCCGGACGGCTGAAGCACCGCGCGCGCGGCCGCGCGGAGCTGCCCGCGGTCGGCGACTGGGTCGCCGTGCGCAAGCGGCCGGAGGAAGACCGCGGCGTCATCATGGCCGTGCTGCCGCGCCGCAGCGCGTTCACGCGGCGCGCCGCGGGCGAGGTCACCGGCGAGCAGGTCGTCGCCGCCAACGTCGACGTCGTCTTCGTCGTCATGGGACTCGATCGCGACTACAACGTCCGCCGGCTCGAACGCTACCTGGTGATGGCGCGCGAGAGCGGCGCCTCGCCCGTCATCCTCCTGACCAAGCCGGACCTCTCTGCCGACCTCGCCGCGCACCTGCGCGAGGTGACGTCGCTCGCCGGCGACATCCTCGTGCACGTCGTGAACCCGAAGCGAGGGGAGGGGCTCGAACAGCTGCAGGGCGACCTCGGCGCGGGGACGACCGCGACGCTGCTCGGCTCCTCGGGCGTCGGCAAGAGCACCATCATCAACCGTCTCCTCGGCGCCGACGTCCTGCGCACGCGCGAGGTGCGCGCGTCGGATTCGCGCGGACGTCACACGACGACCCACCGCGAGCTGGTGGTGCTGCCCGGCGGCGGACTCGTCATCGATACGCCGGGGATGCGCGAGCTGCAGTTGTGGGATGCCAGCGAATCGGTCCGGGAGACCTTCGACGAGATCGAAGCGCTCGCGCCCGCGTGCCACTTCACCGACTGCCGGCATCGCGACGAGCCGCGCTGCGCGGTGAAGGCGGCGGTCGCGGAAGGGAAGATCGCCGCCGGGCGTCTCGAGAATTACCTCAAGGTGCAGGAGGAGCTCGCGGCGCTCGCGCGTCAGCAGGAAGAGCGCGCGCGGAAGACGCGGCGCTAGGGTGTGGCGGGGCGCGGGCTCGCCGGGGGCGGTGCGGTGACCGGCGGCGGCAGCAGCAGGTCGGCGCGGGGAATCGGCTTCGGGCCAACCGGATAGCGCGACTCGTACACGGGGGCAGGCGGTATCGCTGGCACGCCGACGTCAATCAGCTGATCGACCGGCGTGAACCACAGGCCCGCGACGACGAGAAGCGCCAGCACGAGCGCGGCCATGCCGGCGACGCGGGCCCGCGTCGGCGCCATGGCGGCCGTGCCGGCCGCCTTTTTCTTCTTCTTTCCCTGTTCGGGCAGCCGCAGGCCGAGGCCGGCCGCGGCTTCCTCGATGATGGCCGGCGTCAGTCGGTTCACGCGCATCTGCGCGGACTGCATCAGCGAGCGGTCGCAGAGCAGGTTGATGATGCGCGGCACGCCGCCGGTGTAGGCGTGCACGCGATCGAGCGCCACGGGCTCGAACGTCACCGCCGTCGACCCGCGCGCCACCCAGAGCCGGTGCGCGATGTAGGCCTCGACCTCTTCGCGGTTGAGCGGCTTCAGCGTCGCGCGGATCGAGATGCGCTGATCCAGCTGCCGCATCTCCGCCGCGGCGAGCACGTCGAGCAGGTTCAACTGTCCGACGAGGACGATCTGCAGCAGCTTCTGCTCGTTGGTCTCGAGGTTGGAGATGATGCGGATCTGCTCGAGCACCTGCGTCGAGAGGTGCTGCGCCTCGTCGATGATGAGCACCGCGCTGCCGTGAATGGGCATCAGCGACAGGAGGAACTCGTGCAGCGTGCTGATCAGCTCGTGCTTGCTCGCGGTGGCGATACGGCCGCTGCGCACCCCCTCGCGCGAGACGACGCCGAAGTCGAGCAGCACCTCGCGCAGCAGCTCTTCGACCGACAGGAACGGGTTGAGGATGAGCGAGGTGAAGACGCTCGCATCGAGCTGTTCGAGCAGCGCGCGGCAGCTCGTCGTCTTGCCCGTGCCGATGTCGCCCGTGAGGACGATGAAGCCTTCCTTGCGGCGGATGGCCTGCTGCAGGAGGGTGATCGCTTCCTCGTGCGATTCGCTGCGATAGAGGAAGCGCGGGTCTGGAGTCAGCGTGAACGGCGGTTGTACGAACCCGTAATACTGTTCGTACATCGACGTGTCGCGGGTGTGCGCGGTAGCCTGGGAACTCACGCCCACCGCCAATATAACAGACGCAAGCCTATAATCTGCGCATGATTGCGTTGCTGATTCTGCTCGCGCTCCTCGGCAGCCCGCGCAGCGCGGCCGCGCAGGCGCGGGGGCAGGCGCCGCCGCCCCGCCCGGCGCAGGGGGCGCGGCCGCAACCGGCGCGTCCGCAGCCGCCGGCAGATACATATTTCGTCAACACGCTCGCCCCGGGCGACACGCAGAACAAGCAGGCCGTCCTCGAGACGAGCCTGGGGACCATCGTGCTCGACCTGCTCGCCGATGCGGCGCCGAATCACGTGGCGCACTTCATCACGCGCGCCCGCGAGGGGGCGTACGACGGGACGATCTTCCACCGCGTGATCCCGAACGGCATCATCCAGGGCGGCGATCCGCTGTCGAAGGACCCGGCGCAGAGCGCGCGCTACGGCACGGGCGGCCTGCGCGAGCTGCGCTTCGAGCGCAACGGCGAGGCGATGACGCGCGGCGCCGTGGCGGCGGTGCTCGCGCCGAACATGCCCGACAGCGGCGGCTCGCAGTTCTTCATCTGCATCTTCGATCAGCCGGCCATCACCGGGCAGTACACGATCTTCGGCCGCGTCGCCGAGGGACTCAACGTGGCGCAGAAGATCTCGCAGGTGCCGGCCGAGAACACGGTGCCGACCGAGCGCGTGGTCATCACGAAGGTGACCATTCGCGACAAGGCGGCGCCTGCGCCCGAGCCGTTCTCCACCGAGACGGCCGACGAGCTGTCGCGCTACCGCGCGGTGCTCGAGACGTCGCTCGGTACCATCACGTTCCAGTTCTTCCCCGACAAGGCGCCGAACCACGTGCGCAACTTCCTGCGCCTCGCCTCGGTCGGCTTCTACGACGGCACCGCGTTCCACCGCGTCGTCAAGGGCTTCGTCATCCAGGGCGGGTTCCTGCCGACGCGCGGCGAGCCGCTCGACATCACGCAGGACCGCTACGTGCGGAAGATGGCGCCCGAGTTCAACGACACGCCGCACGACAAGGGGACCGTGTCGCTCGCGCACGGCGACGACCCGGCGAGCGGCGACACGTCGTTCTTCATCGTCCTCGCGCGCACGCCGGTGCTCGACGGCAAGTACTCGGCGTTCGGCCGCGTCGTCGAAGGGATGGACGTGGTCGAGAAGATCGAGCAGGTGGGGGTGAACGGAGAAACTCCGATCGACAGGATCGAGTTACGGAAGGTAACGATCAGTCGAGTGCCATAGAAATCCTGTCCGTTCGCTGATCACCTGCCTGCATCCGGTCGGCCCTTCTATTCCTTAGAAATCCAATCTACCAGGGCCTCGAGTGGCCGCTCGAGCGAGCCGACGAGGCACGGCCGATGACCACTGAAAAAGCCGTAAGATACTCGCCGGAGGGCGGATATGAGAGGCATGCTGATTGGCGCGCTTGGGGCCGCGGTCGTCGTCGTCGCGCTCATGGCGCAGGGGAACAATCCGAATCCGAAGCCGACGTGCAACATGTGTCCCGGCACGTATATCCCCGTCTCGGAGCTGCAGGCGTACACGAAGAAGGCGGTCGCGGAGAACCTCGTCGATCAGCAGGTGCGCGACGTCGAGATCGGCAAGGCGCACGTGGGCATCGGCATGGTCCATCGCGGCAAGCTGCCCGCGCCGGCGAAGGACTCGGTGGCCGAGCACGATCTGGTGAGCGAGGTCTATCACATCATCGACGGCTCGGCGACGCTGCTGCTCGGACCCGATATCACCAACCTGGTGCGCCGGCCGGCGACGCAGGAGACCGTGCGCCTGTTCAACGGGCCCGGGAACAACGGCTCCGAGATCCGCAACGGCAGGAGCTACAACCTGAAAGTCGGCGACGTCATCGTCATCCCGGCGGGGACCGGCCATCAGTTCACGAAAATCGACGATCACATTGACTATCTGATGGTACGCATCGATCCTGACAAGGTGACTCCGCTGCGGGACGAAGCCGCATCCCAGCAGTATCTGAAGACCGGCAAGAACCCGTAAGCGTCCAAATTACGCTCACATGAAGCTTCCTGTTCGCATCCGACTGTCCCTGCTGGCTGCCGCGCTCGCGGCGACGATCGGCGTCGCCGCGGCGCAGCAGTCCGCGATTCCCGCCAACGTCCTCGCCGCGAAGCTCGACGACCTCGTTCCCGTCGACCCGCAGATCACCGTCGGCAGGCTGCCCAACGGGTTCCGCTACTACATCCGCGTGAACCGGCTGCCGCAGGGGCGCGCGGAGCTGCGGCTCGCCGTCAACGCGGGCTCGGTGCTGGAAGACGAGGACCAGCGCGGGCTGGCGCACTTCGTCGAGCACATGGCGTTCAACGGGACGCTGCACTTCCCGCGGCTCGACGTCGTCAACTTCATGCAGTCGCTGGGCATGCGCTTCGGCGCGCACGTCAACGCGAACACCAGCTTCGACGAGACCGTCTACCAGCTGCAGATCCCGACCGAGAACCCCGCCGTGATCGATCGCGCGCTGCTCGCGCTCGAGGACTGGGCGCACAACGTGACGTTCGATCCGGGCGAGATCGAGAAGGAGCGCGGCGTCATCCTCGAAGAGTGGCGCCTCGGCCTGGGCGCCGGCGAGCGCATCTCGAACAAGCAGTTCCCGCTGCTGCTCAAGGGCTCGCGCTACGCCGAGCGCCTGCCGATCGGCACGCCCGACATCATCCGCAACGCCAACCCCGCGCGCCTCAAGCAGTTCTACGCCGACTGGTATCGCCCCGACCTGATGGCGGTCGTGGTCGTCGGCGACTTCGACAAGGCCGCGATGGAGGAGCGCATCAAGGCGCACTTCGGCTCCATTCCGACGATGCTGTCGCCGAAGCCGCGGCCCGAGTACACCGTGCCCGATCAGCCCGGAACCGTCTACGCGACCATCACCGATCCCGAGGCCACCAGCACCCGGATCGACATCTCGGCGCGGATGACGGCGCGCCGCTTCGCGACCATCGGCGAGTACCGCCGGTCGATCGTCGAGCGCCTGTTCAGCGCGATGCTCTCCGCCCGCCTGGACGAGATTGCGAACTCGCCCAACGCGCCGTTCCTGCGCGCCGAAAGCGATCGCGGCCTCTTCGTCCGCACGGCGGAGGTGACGTCGCTCGTCGCGCTCGTGCCTCCCGGCGGCGTGGAGCGCGGGCTGAACGCGCTCTTCACCGAAATCAACCGCGCCGCGCGCTTCGGCTTCACCGCGACCGAGCTCACGCGCGAGAAGCTGAACACCCAGCGCTACCTGCAGACCGCGGTCACCGAGAAGGACAAGAGTCCGTCCGGCCCCCTCGCCGACGAGTTCGTGCGCAACTTCATCCACGCCGAGCCGATTCCCGGCATCGTCTACGAGTTCGGTCTCAGCCAGCGGTTCACGCCGGAGATCACGCTCGCCGAGGTGAACGCGGTGGCGAAGGAATGGGTGCCGGATCGCAACCGGCTCGTCGTCGTCAGTGCGCCGGAGGCGGATCGGGCGACGCTGCCGACCGACGCGCGGATCGCGGCGGTGATCAAGGCCGCGGAGACCGCGACGACGACCGCCTACGTCGACACCGTCTCGAACCAGCCGCTGCTCGCGCGGCTGCCGACCGCAGGCGCGGTCGCGAGGACGACCAGCAACGATGCGCTCGGGATCACCGAGTGGCAGTTGTCCAACGGCGCCCGCGTCGTGCTGAAGCCGACGACCTACAAGCAGGACGAGATCCTGTTCCGCGCCATCAGCCCGGGCGGCACCTCGCTCGCGAGCGACGCCGACTTCATTCCCGCCGCGACGGCGGCCGATGTCGTCGAACAGGGCGGCGTGGGCACGTTCCGCAACATCGACCTGGAGAAGGTGCTGGCGGGCACGACGGCCTTCGTGCGCGCCGATATCGGCGCGACCGAGGAAGGGCTCGGCGGGGGATCGTCGAGCAAGGACCTGGAGACGATGTTCCAGCTGATCTACCTGCGCTTCACGGCGCCGCGCGCGGATCCGGTCGCCTTCGGCGTGTTGAAGGATCAGATCAAGGTGGCGGTCGCGAACCAGCGCTCGATGCCCGAGGCCGTGTTCGACGAGGCGCTGAGCGCCGCGTTGACGCAGAACCATCCGCGCGCGCAGCCGCTGACGGTGGCGCGCGTCGACCAGATGAATCTCGACCGGTCGCTGGCGTTCTACAAGGACCGCTTCGCCGACGCGAGCGATTTCATCTTCGTGTTCGTCGGCAGCTTCGATGTCGCGAAGATGAAGCCGCTCGTCGAGCGCTACATCGGCAGCCTGCCGTCGCTGCGCCGCAACGAGGTGGTGAAGGACGTCGGGATGCATCCGCCGTCCGACGTCGTCGACAAGCAGGTGACGGCCGGCATCGAGCCGCGCAGCCAGGTGAGCATCGTCTTCAGCGGGCCGTTCCAGGACGACGAGGAGCACCGCGTGATTGCCAGCGCGATGGCCGACACGCTCGGCGGCAACCTGCAGCGGACGCTGCGCGAGGATCTTGGCGGCACCTACGGCGTCAGCGTCGAGCCGAGCTACCAGAAGCGGCCCGGCCAGGAGTACCGCTTCACGATCAACTTCTCGTGCGACCCGGCGCGGGCGGACGCGCTCGTGGCCGCGGCGTTCCGGGTGATCGATCAGTTCAAGCAGTTTGGCCCGAGCACGGGGCAGGTGGCGGACGCGCGCCTGGGGCTCGCTCGCGATTTCGAGACCAACAGCCAGCGGAACGACTACCTGCTGAACCGGATCCTCTTCAAGTACGAGTACTCCGAGGACGTCAAGGACGTGTTCGACATGCGGCCGTACTACGACCAGGTCACGGTCGCCTCCATCCGCGACGCCGCGCGCATGTACCTGAATACGAATCGCTATGTGAAGGTGACGCTGCTGCCAGAAACGAAATAAATGGTGATCGAGCCGGGCGACAAGGTCCGTCTCTCGCTGACGATCAACGGAGAGTCGGCGGAGACGCTGGTCGATGGATACAAGACGCTCCTGGAGGTACTCCGGGAAGACCTGCAACTGACCGGCACCAAGCACGGGTGCGAGCTCGGTGAATGCGGCGCGTGCGCGGTGCTGGTCGATGGCGAGCCGACGCTGTCGTGCCTGCTCCTTGCGCTCGAGTGCGACGGCAGGGAGGTCGTCACTGTCGAAGGACTGGTGGCGGACGGACGGCTCCTCCCGCTGCAGGATGCCTTTGCCGACCTCGGCGCCGCTCAATGCGGGTACTGCACGCCTGGCATCTTGATCACCGCCAAAGACCTGCTCGATCGCGAACCGCATCCGACGCGCGAACGTATCCGCGAAGCGCTGTCGGGCAACCTGTGTCGATGCACCGGGTATCTCCAGATCGTCGAGGCGGTCGAAGCCGCCGCGGCCCTGACGCCTGACGCCGCCGGGAGGGTGGACCCGCGGTGAGCGACGGCTCGCTGAAGGTCATCGGCGAGCCACGGCGGCGCGTGGACGGCCGGGCAAAGGTCACCGGCCAGACCCGCTTCGCCGACGACATCACGTTTCCGCGCATGCTGCACTGCAAGCTGCTGCGCTCCACGGTTCCCCACGCGCGCATCGTCAGCATCGACACCAGCAGGGCCGAAGCCCTCGAGGGCGTGCATCTCGTGCTGACCGGCGACGCGTTCCCCATCGCCTACGGCGTGCTGCCCGTCAGCCACGACGAACACGCGCTCTGTCGAGACAAGGTCCGGTTCGTCGGAGATCCGGTCGCCGCTGTCGTCGCGGTCGACGAGCTGACCGCCGCCGCAGCGACGGAGCTCATTCACGTCGAGTACGAAGTGCTGCGGACCTTCGCGGAGCCGGAGGACAGCCTCGCGCATTCCGAGCCGCGCATCCACGACTACGGTGACGAAGGGAACATTCACAAGGTGGTGTCGCTGCAGTTTGGCGACGTGGACGCGGCGCTCGCGTCCGCGGACCACGTGTTCGACGACGTGTTCTTCTTCGAGGGGAGCACGCATCTGCCCATCGAGCAGCATGCGGCCGTGGGGCTCAAGGATCCGGACGGCAAGCTCGTCGTCTACTCGAGCACGCAGACGCCGCACTACGTGCATCGCGCGCTCGCGAAATCGCTCGCGCTGCCGGCGGCGCACATCCGCGTCATCGCCACGCCGAACGGCGGCGGTTTCGGCGGGAAGAGCGATCCGTTCAACCACGAGATCGTGGTCGCCAGGGCGGCGCTGCTGCTCGATCGGCCGGTGAAGATCTGCCTGACGCGGGAAGAGGTCTTCTACTGCCACCGCGGGCGGCATCCCGTGCTGATGCGCTTCAGGACCGGCGTCACGAAGGACGGGCGCATCACGGGCCTCGATCTGCAG
>DATNCQ010000030.1:0-52103 GCA_035571515.1 Vicinamibacterales bacterium | reverse complement strand
CCCCGCCTTAGAAGAGGTCAGCTTGCTGAACGCGATCCCAGGTCCTTCGTCGCGCTCGTACGCGAGTTCCGAAAATTATGGGGTGACTTTGCCTGCTGGCGGACGGATTCGAACTACGTCATCACGATCATCTGGCGCGCCCGGGTGATGAGCGGAGTCGTGATGGCAAACACACGATGCTACACGGCCAAAGCGGACGTGTAAGGGTTTCTGCGTTTGGGTGTAGCATTCGGCCCGTTCTCGACGCCAGGATGTAAATCACCGTTACCGCGCGGGGAGGATTGTGTGATGAGCCGTGGTCTACGCAATTTCTCTGTCGTCGTTGCAGTAAGTTTGGTGTTACTGAGCGGCGTTGCCTGGGCGCAGGCGACCGCCGCACTTGCGGGCCGCGTCACCGACGAAAGCGGAGCCGTGCTTCCTGGCGTCACCGTGACGGTCACGCAAACCGATACGGCATTCACGCGAACGGTCGCGACCGACAGCACCGGCGCGTGGGCCATGCCGAACCTGCCCACAGGCCCGTACCGTCTCGAAGTCTCGTTGCAGGGATTTCGCACCTACGTGCAGACCGGGATCGTGCTGCAGGTGGGCGCCACGCCGACGATCAATGCGGTGCTCGCTGTAGGCAACCTCGAGGAAACCGTCGCGGTGGAAGCCGCCGCGCCACTCGTCGATGTCCGCAGCGCCGGCATCAGTGAGGTCGTCGAACAAGAAAGGATCGTGGCGCTGCCGCTGCAGGGACGCGAGGTCACCGACCTCATCGTCCTGGCCGGCGCGGCGTTCCAGGCCGGCAGGCCGTCGACCAAGGGCTTTCAGGGAGGCGTGCAGATCTCGGTCGCGGGCAGCATGCTCTCGAGCATTGCGTACACGCTCGACGGTGCCATGCACAACGACGTCGGCAACGACGGTGGCTTACCGCTTCCCTTCCCGGATGCACTGCAGGAATTTCAGGTCGCCACCAGCGGCTTGTCCGCCGACAAAGGGATGCATGCCGGCGCGGCCGTCAATGCGGTGACCAAGTCGGGCACCAACTCGCTGCACGGCAACATCTTCGAATTCTTCCGCGACCGCAGGTTCAACGCGACCAGTCCCTTTGCGGCGATTGGACCGGACGGCAAACGGATGGACGATGGGCTGCGCCGCAACCAGTACGGCGGCACCGCAGGAGGGCCCATCGCCAGGGATCGCCTGTTCTTCTTCGCCGGTTATCAGGGCACGAACATTCGCGTCAACCCGACCGACAACATCGCCTACGTCCCGACGGCGGCGATGCTCGCGGGCGATTTCACGGCGTTCGCGTCGCCGGCGTGCAACAGCGGCCGGCCGATCACGTTGCGCGCCCCATTCGTGAATAACCAGGTCGATCCGGCGCTCTTCAGCCGCCTCGCGCTGAATCTCAGCGCGAAACTGCCGAAGACCGACAACCCCTGCGGCGAAACGAAGTTCGGACTGCCGCAGCAACGCGATCAGTGGCAGGCCGTGTCACGCATCGACTATCACCTGAGTGCCAATGAATCGATCTTCGGCCGCTACATGGCGACCAAGCACGATGAGGTGTCGAGCTACAAGTTGTCAGGCGGCAACGCCCTGGCCGCGTTGAGGCCCAACATCGACAACCTTGCTCAGTCCCTCACCGTGGGTCACACCGGCGTGATGGGCGCCAACACGGTCAACGCCCTGCGGTTTGCGTTCAACCGGACCGAGGTCCAACGATTCAACGACGACTTCTTCGCGCCGTCGGACCTGGGGGCCAAGCTCTACAACAACTCGCCCGTTCACGAAACGCAGTTGAGCGTGACCGGTGGGTTCACGATCTCGCAGGCGCAGGCCACGGCAGCCACCGGCGACAACAACGCGTTCGAGGTGAGCGACGAGTTCACGATGGTGCGGGGTCGTCACCAGGTCGGGCTCGGGGTCAATGTCGCGTACTGGACGGTGGACATGTGGGCCTATTCGCGCGGCAACGGACAGTACACGTTCAACGGCCAGAACACAGGGCTGGGGTTGGGCGATTTTCTTCTCGGACGGCCGAGCGCGTTCGTGCAAGGCAACAAGGTCGGCGTCGCCTTCAACCATTGGTACAAGGGTGTGTATGTCGCGGACGCCTGGCGCGCGACGGACCGCATCACGGTGAACGCCGGTTTGCGGTGGGAACCGTACACCGGCGAGGAGTTCCACGACACGTCCGTGGCGCACTTCAGCCGGGACGGGTTCCTGAAAGGTGCCAAGAGCGCCGTGTTTACGAAAGCGCCGGCCGGGTTCACCTACTACGGCGATCCGGACTTCGACCGCCCCTCAGGCATGAAAAACCAGTGGTTGAATTTCGGACCCCGCGTCGGCGTGGCGTGGGATGTGTCGGGAAACGGCCGTACAGCCGTGCGTGCGTCCTACGGACTTTCCTACGACTTCCCGGCAGCGGAAACGTGGTGGAACGCAGCCGGCGGCCCGCCTTATAGCAATCGTCTGAGCTTGTCGAACCCAGCGGGTGGCGCCGACGATCCCTATGCGGGCGTCGCGGGCGGCAGTCCGTTCCCGCTGGTGCCGAACAAGGAAATGACGTTCATTCCTTTTGGCATATTTGGCGCGGTGGACCCAGACAACAACGCCCCACGCGTGCAGCAGTGGAACGCGACCGTCGAACGTCAGCTCGGCTCGGCGTGGAGCATATCGGCCACGTATCTCGGCAGCTACTCGGATCGCTTCCTCGGAAGCGTCGAGCAGAATCCGGGGGTCTACCTGGGACAGGGCCCCTGCGCGCTCAATGGCGTCAGCTATCCGGCCTGTACGGTTGCCGGGAATCTGAACGAGCGGCGCGTCCTGTCGTTGGAGAACTACCGCGAAGGCCAGTTCGTGTCCACGCTGGCGCTGATGACCGACGTGACGACGATGGATTATCGCGGTTTGAAGCTTGCGTTTCAGCGGCGTACCGCCACCGGTATCCGACTGAATGGCAACTGGACCTGGGGCCGGTGCATGGGAGGCCGCGTCGCGCGCGGAGGCGCAGGAGACGGCGATCCTGGAGGCGGCGGAGACTACCAGAATCCTGCCGATATCGATTACGACCGCGGTCATTGCGATTACGACCAGACGCACCTGACCAATTTCACGCTCGGCTACCAGACGCCCGAGTTCGCCGGTACCGCGATGCGAGCTCTCGCGTCGAACTGGCAGCTCTCGGGAATCGTCAGCACACGATCCGGCTCGTGGCTCACCGTGACGACAGGCGTGACGGGGTTCAACGGCCTGGCTGACCGCGTCGACCAGGTGTCAGACGACGTGTATGGCGCGAAGACGATAAACAGCTATCTGAACCGCGCTGCCTTCGCCAATCCCGCGCCCGGCACCTTTGGCAACCACAAGCGCAACAGCATCAAGGGTCCGGGATCGTGGAAGGCGGACATCGCCCTGTCCCGACTCTTTTCCTTTGCGACCACACGGCAGCTGGAGGTTCGAATCGAGGCGTTCAATCTGTTCAACACAGTCAACTGGGGGAACCCGATCTTGACGCTGAGCTCGGGCAACTTCGGCCGCATTCAGTCGATCAGCGGCGATCCCCGCATCCTGCAGTTCGGCATCAAGTACGGGTTCTGATATGGAAAGACCGATGTCAATGAGCCAGTAGAAGTTCGTTCTTCGTCGTTTGTGTTCTCCGCGGCCCGCTCCTCGTCATGAGGGGCGGGCCGTTGTTGTTGACGCGGTCATCGGATCGGCCGAGCGGCAGCGATGTTCGATCACTCTGATATGCGCGGGTTGGGTACCGCATGACCGTGAATCGCCAGGAGCTGCCTCGCTCTAGAAGCGCGAGTTTGAGACCGAAGTCGTCTATCGCATAGAACCGCCGAGGGCCCTCCAGTACGAATCGGCCGATCCGATCACTGCGTCAACGCGGCCCAGACAAAAGGCTGACAATTCACGGGCGACGGCCGTTGCGGCCACCTGCGGCGGTTTGCCCCGCGCCAGCAGCCGTCGATACCGCCCATGCAGTCGATGCTGTGCCGTCCACGCGCAGCGGATGGCGGCCGCAGGGGCGCCCTGCTGTCGCGTACGGAGTGCATACCCCAACGCCGGCCGATGCCGGTAATGCCATGCCGCCTCGACGAGCACGCGCCGCAAATGTGAGTGCTCCGCGCAGGTCCGCGTCGACGGCGCGCAGTCGCGCCATGGCTTCATCAATCCCGCGGCGGTACGCCGTGAATGTCTGCTCGAGCGCTGCGCGCGGCCACCGCTGCGTCGCCAGCCATGCAAAATAACGCTTCGACCCGGCACGCGTCGCCGGGCAGCGTCGATCGTGACGTAAGAGAAACTTCGACAGCCGATGTTTGGCGCGGAGCAGATCGGCACAGACATCCTCGCGACACCGCAATAAATCGCGCACGGCCTCCTCGTCTTCGCTCGGCACATGGATCGCCGTCAATGCGCCGGCCCGATACAGCACGGCGAGCTGCGCGGCATCGCGCCGATCGGGCTTCACGCGATTGCCGGCGCGTCGCGGAATCAGCGCCGGAGCGATGACGTCACACGCGATGCCGGCAGCCGCCAGATGCCGCTGCAACGCGAATCCGCACGGCCCGGCCTCGTAGCAGCACCGCACGTCCGCACGGCCGAGCCGCTCGAGAACCGCCGGATCGTCGGCAGATCCGCCGCCAGCGCGTGCACGGCCGCCGTCCGGTGTCCCGGCAACAGCACCGCCGCCACGACTGACGCCGCATGCTGATCGAACGCGACGATGGGAGTAGACTCCGTCATGACCGACCTCCTTGTATGCGGCTCTGCTCTGTGAGCCTTCACCAGCCGGCAGAGTAACCCGCGAATCTCTGCAAGCCGAGGTCGGTCTTTCCATATGGTCTAGCGCGGCGTTCATTCGGAGTGTCCGGCTTCGTGCATGGCCGTGGGACCGTGGCGGCTCGTATGGGCGTCACGTCGCGGACGACCACCATGGCGCGCGCTAGACGGAGGCGCCGGCAGCAGCCAACGGCACGCGGAACGAGAATTCGCTGCCCTTGCCGATGCCATCGCTGCGCACCTCCACAGAGCCGCCGTGCAGTTCCACCAGTGCTTTGACGATCGACAAACCGATACCGAGGCCACCTTCCGCGCGATGACCGGACGTGCCAACCTGGATGAATCGATCGAAGATGCGGTCGATCATGTCTAATGGAATGCCGACTCCCTGATCGCGCACGGACACCACACCCATCCCCTGTTCTTCAGTGAGGCGGACCTCGATCTGTCCACCGTCGGCGCTGTATTTGGCGGCGTTGTTCAGGAGGTTGGCGGCGACCTGCGCAAGACGAGCGGCGTCGGCCTCGACGTACGCGGGCTCGTCGGGGACCTGAACCTCCAAACGGTGCTGGTGGCGCTCGATCAGGGGCATAGACGTTTCGACGGCCTGTTTGACGACATCACGCAGATCGACGCGTGTCTTCTCCAGGCGGATCTTCCCGGCCGTGATGCGGCCGATGTCCAGCAGATCTTCCACAAGCGTCGATAGTTGCGTTGCCTGCCGCAGAATGGTCTGGCGAAATCGTTCGAGCGAGGGCTCCTTCGGACCCTTTGCCTGAAGCAGCTTGACAGCGGTGACGATGGGGGCGATGGGGCCGCGCAGCTCGTGCGCGAGCACGGCAAGAAATTCGTCCTTGCGGCGATCCGCGTCACGCAGTTCCTGCTCCCACCGACGACGGTCCGTGATATCGGTGAACAAGTCCACCGCGCCGGTGAAACTGCCCCGCTCGTCGTATAAGGGACGCGCTGACATCAACGTCCAAATCTCACGCCCGTCCCCGCGGCGAAAGCGAATGTCCGCCCGTTCTTCGGACACGCCTTGCCGGCGGCGGTCGAAGAGACCCTGCATCGCGGCCACGTCTTCGTCGAAGACAAACTCCCACTTGTGTCGTCCGACCATGTCCTCGGGCGTAATCCGCAGCAGGTCGGCCATCCGCCGGTTCACGAAGGTGATGCGCGCGTCCTGGTCCACGCGCCAGATGCCTTCGTTCGCGGTCTCGACGAGCGCCCGATACTGCTGTTCGCTGTCTCGCAGCGCCTGTTCGACGGCGTGCCGCTGCGTAATGTCCTGCGAGACGCCGACCATGCTCGTCGCGTCGACGACACGGCCGGCGATCAGCACCCAATGCTCGGTGCCGTCTCGCCACATGTTCGGCAACTGGATTTCGAACGAGCCGTGGGTCTGGATCGCACGTTCGATGGTGCTCACGAAGAGCGCTCGATGCTCGCCATGCAGCGTATCGAGAATGTGCGGCTCGAGCTGCATATCCTCGTCGGGGCCGAACCCGTGATTCGCCCTGCACTGCGGTGATGCCATCAGCACGCGGGTGTGCAGATCGAACTCCCAGCTGCCCAGACCAGCCGCGCTCAACGCCACCGCCAGTCGTTTCTCGGCGTGATCGGCGTGGGCGCGGGCCTCGACCCACCGGGTCGTCGGGTAGCAGAGGACGACAACGCCGCGGTTGCCGTCGATCTCGGCCGGCTGGAGTGATACCGCCACGGGCAGGCGGTCGCGGCCGATGAGCGTGGCATGGATATCGGTGAGCGGCGTCCCGTCTGTCAACGCGCGCTCAAGGGCTTCCGGTGCGACGTCTGTTGTGTCGCGTGCGAGCCCTTCCTTGATCAACTCGGCGAGGGTCGCGGACGAGAGGAACTCCACGCCACAGTACGCGGCGGCCGATTGATTCCATCGCAGCACGCGGCCGGAGGGCACGGCCGCGAAGAGGGCGGGAACTGCGATCAAATCCAGGAGCGCAATGGCCGGTGGGGAGTTGAGGCTCACTGAAATGGGTTGCGATTACGCCCGGGGTTCGGGCAAGGGCGATCTTAGGTCGGACCAGAGGCCGACTCCAACTGCTGAGCTGGGGCCCGAGCTCTACTGGACGTGCAACGACCCGTATACTGAAAAATGAAGTGTCAGCACCTGTCGCTGCGGCGTCGTCACACCAACATTCGGTGCAGTTTTTCGACAGTCATCAGACAGCGGCGACCGCCCTCGCCGAATTCGTGCGCGCCGGTCTTGCACGAAACGAGCGGATCGTCGTGATCGCGCGACTCGCCGACTGGAATCGCGCTGCTGTCGATCTGAGTCGCGACGTCGCGCTCAGCGAAGCGATCGGTTCGGGCCGGCTGACGGTCTGCGATTCGACGCGAACGCTGGATGCCATTTCGGTGAACGGGTGGCCGTCGCCAGAGCGCTTCGATCGTGTCGTCGGGACGATGATCGCCGCCGCTCATGCAGGTGGCAGCGCGCTACGGGCCTACGGTGACATGGTGGATGTGCTCGCAGCCGACGGACGCTGCGACGCCGCCGCGCGGCTCGAGGAGCTGTGGAACGATCTGCGCGCGCGTGTGCCGTTCACCCTCTTCTGCGGCTATTCCTCAGGGCACTTCTGTGGCGCGCAGAGCGGTGCGGCGCTGCGTCAGATTCGGCAATTGCACTCGCATGAACAGTGCGCGCCGTCTGACCTCGTGGCAGCGAGTCTGCTGGAATAAACTGGCGCGCACTCGGCTCCTGCGTTCCTTACGTCAGTTCACAGTGCGCCGGATCTTTCGGTTACGCAGGCAGGCGACGACGCCACGCGAGAATGTTCGCCATGAAGGGTGCGCCCGCGTCCATCTATGCCTCGCGCTCGAGTAGTGCCACGGTAAACCGGGCAAGAACACGGGATCGACCTGCCGGACAGTTCGCGCGTATTTTGATGGAAGTCCACACCGGGGGATGCATGGACGCATACGCTGCAAGCGATCTGCCGCGCTCCCAACCGTCACTGTGTTTGCAAGTGCCCGGTCCATGGCGAGAACCGAACTCCTCGAACGACGTTATCGTGATGCGCTCGGCCACATGCGGCAGGTATCGCCGGAGACCATCCGTCGTATCACCGACGCATTAGGGACGGACGAATCCGACCGCGAGGTGGTGCGCGTAATACGCGCAGGGGATCGGATGACGTTCGACGAACCAGCCGACGTGATCCTGGAAAATGGGTCGCGCGAGTCGTTCGAGTTGACACGGCGCGGAGGCTCGGTCCGATGGACTCTTCCACGGGATCTGCCGCTGGGGTATCACGCGGTGGAACTCATGCGGACCGGACGCCGCCAGTCGCTGATTGTTGCCCCTCGGCGCTGTCACCTGCCGGACGGGATGCGCATCTGGGCATGGGCGGTTCAGTTGTACGCGGCGCGGTCGCGCCGCAGCTGGGGGATCGGCGACTTCGGCGATCTCGCGCGCTTCGCTGCGACGTCGCGCGACCAGGGTTGCCGCTTGCTCCTCGTCAACCCGCTGCATGCCGCGACGCCTGCCGTTCCGCAGCAGGCCAGCCCCTGCAGTCCGACGACGCGCCGATATCTGAACCCGCTCTATCTCGCCGTCGATGCCGTTCCGGGTGCCCGCGACCTGCCCGAGTTCGAGACACTGATGCGGCGCGGCGAGGGGTTGAACGCGTTGCCGTTCATCGAGCGCGATCGCATCTTTCGGCTGAAGATGCGGGCGCTGGCGGCGTTGCACCGGCGGTTTACGAGCGACTGGGACTTCGATGGGTTCGTCGCGGCCGAAGGCGCATCGCTGCGTGAGTACGCGACGTTCTGTGTGCTCGCGGAGACATATGGCGGGTCGTGGCAGCGGTGGCCGGCGAAGTATCGCCACCCGCACTCCCCGCACGTGCGCCGGTTTGCCGACGCACATCAGCCGCGCGTGCAATTCCACCAGTGGGTGCAGTGGCAGCTCGATCGCCAGCTGCGGCGCGCGGCGTCTTTCGTCCCGGTGATGCAGGACTTGCCGATCGGCATCGATGCCGAGGGCGCCGACGCGTGGGCGTGGCAGGACGTGCTCGCGAAAGGGATCCATGTCGGTGCACCGCCGGACGAGTTCAATACGAAGGGCCAGGACTGGGGGCTGCCGCCGTTCGTCCCCGGCCGGCTGAAGGCGGCGGCCTATCGCCCGTTCATCGAAACGATCCGCGGAACCATGCGCCACGCGGGCGGGTTGCGCGTCGACCACGTGATGGGACTCTTTTGGCTGTTCTGGATCCCCGAGGGCATGTCACCGGCGGATGGTGCGTACATTCGCAACGCTGCCGACGATCTCCTCGCCATCGTCGCGCTCGAGAGCGAACGAGCGCGAGCCATCGTCGTCGGTGAGGACCTCGGCACCGTCGACCCACGGGCGCGGAGGCAGCTGGCAGCGGCCAACGTGCTTTCGTACCGGCTCCTCTGGTTCGAGAAGGACGACCCGTCCACCTATCCGGAAGCCTCGATGGCGGCGGTGACCACACACGATCTGCCGACGGTGGCTGGACTCTGGACCGGTTCGGACCTCGAGGCGCAACGGCGGCTCGGTGTGAATCCAAACGAGGACGGCACGCGCGAGATACGCGACCGCCTGGCCCGGATCACCGGAGCAGACGCGCGCACTCCGGTGCGCGAAGTAATCCGGCGGACCTACGCGTGCCTGTCTCGGACTCCCTCGGCAGTCGTTGCCGCAACGCTGGAAGATGCGGCCGCGGTGGAGCCGCGGCCCAACATGCCGGGAACGGTCGATGCGTGGCCGAACTGGACACAGCCGTTGCCGATATCGCTCGAGGCTCTCGCTCGGAGTCGCGACGCCGCTGCCATCGCCGCGGTGTTGTCGGCGCGCAATTCGATGCCGCGACGGGCCTCTGCCACGAGGAGAAGGCGCCGACGAAAGACGGTACGCGAGGCCGCCTGATGTGGGTATCGGCACCTCCGTTGCACGCGCAGGAGATGACGTGCTTGGTCACGCGCGGCGCGGTTCTGTTCCTCGCGAAACACATGGAGGTCGGTCGGGTTGACCATTTCATCGGTTGAGGAACGGCAGAAGGCTGCGCCAACACAGTTCACTTCCCCCACGCGCCGGCCGTACGGCGTGTGGGCGCCGCAGGCGACGCGGCTCGAACTCGTCATCGCAGGCGCGCGTTTGCCGATGACGCGGCGTCAGGACGGATGGTGGACGGCGGACAGGTCGATGGCCGCCGAAGAGATGTACGGGTACATCGTCGATGGCGAGGGGCCGCTTCCGGATCCGCGGAGCATGTGCCAGCCGTTCGGCGTCCACGGCCTCAGCGAGGTGGTCGATCATGACCGCTTCGACTGGACCGACGCGCGATGGCAGGCGCCGCCGCTCGGCGCTGGCGTCGTCTACGAGCTTCACGTCGGCACGTTCAGCGAGGCTGGCACGTTCGCGGGGGCGATCCCCAGACTGCCACACCTTGCCGGCCTCGGCATTACGCACGTCGAGTTGATGCCGGTGGCCGAGTTCTCGGGAAGCCGCGGCTGGGGCTACGATGGCGTAGACCTGTTCGCTCCGCATCATGCGTATGGCCGGCCTGACGACCTGAAGCGGCTGATCGACGCGTGTCACGCGCATGGTCTGGCGGTCCTCATCGACGTGGTCTACAACCACTTCGGACCGGCCGGCAACTACCTCAGACAGTTCGGTCCGTACTTCACCCATCGCTACAACACGCCGTGGGGCGACGCGGTCAATCTCGATGATGCGGGCAGCGATGAGGTGCGGCGGTTTCTCTGCGACAACGCGATCATGTGGCTGCGCGACTATCATGCCGACGGCCTTCGCGTGGACGCGGTGCACGCGCTGATCGACACGTCGGCGCGGCATTTTCTCGAGCAGCTCGCCGAGGAAGTCGACCGGCTCGAGGCGATGACGGGCCGCCACCTCGTGCTCATCGCGGAAAGCGACCTGAACGACCCGCGCGTGGTGCGCGCGCGGGAAGCCGGCGGATACGGCATCGACGCGCAATGGAGCGACGACTTCCACCACGCCCTGCACAGCCTGCTCACCGGTGAGCGTACGGGTTACTACGCGGACTTCGGCACGATGGCGCACCTGGCGCGCGCGCTGAACGACGCCTATGTCTACGCGGGGATGCCGTCTCCGCATCGAGGGCGGCGGCACGGCCGGCCGGCGCTCGATCTGCCAGGCTGGCGCTTCGTCGTCGCGGCGCAGAACCACGATCAGATCGGCAATCGCGCTCGAGGCGAGCGGCTGACGCACCTCGTCTCAACAGGGCGGCTGAAGATCGCCGCGGCGCTGCTCCTGACCGCGCCCTTCGTGCCGATGCTGTTTCAGGGTGAGGAGTGGGGAGCATCTTCGCCGTTCCTGTATTTCACGGCGCATGAGGACGAAGCGCTGGCGGCGCAGATATCGGAGGGCCGAAGACGTGAGTTTGCCGCCTTCGACTGGGATCCCTCGACGATTCCCGACCCGCAGGCCGAAGAGACGTGGCAGCAGTCGCGGCTGCAGTGGGAGGAGATCTCGCGCGACAACCATCGCGAGCTGCTCGAGTGGCACCGCGCGCTGCTGACCCTGCGCGCCGCGCACCCAACCCTGCGCGACGGCTGCCCTCGCGACGTAGGAACGACCTTCGACGACGACCGTGGCCACTTCGTGGTCACCCGAGGGTCGATCGTCGTGGCCTGCAACCTTGGCGACGCCCCTGCACAGATTCACCTCGCCAGCGGCGGACACATCGCGCTTGCGTCCGAGTCCACGATCGAGATTCGCGACGACGACGTGCTGCAACTGCCGCCGGAGTCGGTAGCCATCATCATCACGACGGCGGAACGCCTCGAAGTATGAACGACGTCGAACAATAGAACAGCTCAACTAGAGTCGATGCGCCCGGACAATTCGTGCGGAGCGCGCCGCATCGCTGGAGAAGGACCCGCGCAGCACTTCGAGCTCTTCGAGCACCAGATCGAACGTGCCCGTGCTGGGCGCATCGGGGCTTGTGCACGAGGCTGTGGGGGTGGCAAATCAACGGGGAGCGGCGCTGATTCACCGTCTGGCGATACGTTCGAGGTAATGCGCCGAAAATTGTAGGGATGGGATCGGCCGCAGCACGAGTACGACAAATTGCCGTCAAGGTCTGTGGGCCGGAATCGGTCGTGCATTACTGGCCGAAGAGAGAATCAGATCGACTGGCTCAAAGCTGGGAATGCACGCGACCGACGATTTCTGGCGCGGACTCACATTGCTGCTCGTGAATAGCAGTGTCGATACCATCGAACTGCTCACGGACTGGTTTACCGCTCTCGGTGCGGTCGTTCATCACCTGCGCGGCCTCGATCTCTGCGCGAACATAGGGGAGGCGCGACAGCTCGTACAGACGATCAATCCCGATGTCGTCCTGTTTGACCTCGCCGTGCCGTACGATCGGAACTGGAAGTGTTTTGAGTATCTGCGCAGGAATGCGGTGTTCGCCGCGGTGCCCATCATCACCACCACCGTCAACCGTCGCGCGCTGGAGGAGATCTCGGGACCGAAGGACGCGTTTGAGATCATGGGATCTCCCCACGACCTCTGGAAGCTGCAGGACCTTATCCAGTGGCGCGTCGCTGGTCGAGCGGCGCCACACGACGTCTGAATTCGCGAATGCTGACTTCTTATTCGCCCGCCTAGCGCTGCGTCATCTCGATGCGACCGGCGGCATAGCGCATGGCCGCGTGAATGTCGTCGCGAGTCAGGCCCGGGTATGCTTCGAGCAGATCGGTCTCAGAGGCGCCTTCGCTGAGCTTACGAAGCAGGAGTTCGACCGGGATTCCGTGTCCCGCGGATCACCGGCTTGCTGAGCATCACGCGCGGATTCGATGCGGTCGGTGATTGTCATTCGGCACCTTACAAGCGAAGGTTGGCGCGCCCGCCGCGACTCGAACGCGGGACCCCCGGCTTAGAAGGCCGGTGCTCTATCCAACTGAGCTACGGGCGCGTGTAAACGTATGTTAATCGACGCCATAGATCAGTAGTCTGTTTCCGTCTTTCACTTCGGCGCCAGTCCGGCAAGAGATGTGCATTCTGGCGACGCGGGACACTTGAACGTGGACGGAAGACATGACCTCGGAACCCCGGATCAGAACAGCCATATTTTCGGCCGCTCTCATAATCTCGCTCGTCATCGGCGCGTGCGGCAGCATCACCAGTTCGACGCCGACCGCTCCATCACCGGCGCCAGCACCCGCAGCCGCGCGCGCAGCACAGCCGACGCCGGCGCCTGCACCCGAACCCGCACCGGCGCCTGAACCCGCGCCGGCGCCTGCACCGGCGCCATCACCTTCGCCCGCGCCGCCTACCGCGCCGGCGATCGCCAACCTGACCGCGCGCTTCTCCGGCCAGAAGTGCACCCGTCAGGCCGACCACTTGACCGGCAGCGCGCTCGTCGTGCAGTTCGACTTCACGGATCCAAACGGCAACGTGCCGGGCGGGACGGTGATGTTGAACCGTACCTACAACACGGGCCGATCGGAATGGCACGCCTCCCCTGTCGGGGGCGAAGCGATCCTGACGGGCTCGGGCAACGCAGGGCACCTCGAGGTGGACACCGAGTGCCCGCTGTACGACAACAACCAGTCGTCCGTCGAACAGATCACGCTGATTGACGCGGGGGGACTGACGTCGAACAGCTTGTCGGTGACCACGCAGCGGCCGGCCGGGGCGCCGTAACGCGGGCTGGGCGCGGGTCGGAGAACCTACTCCGACCCGTCCGCGCGATCGACGTCGAGATACCGTTCGCCGGCGGGCCCGCGCACGCGCACCCGCCACGGGTTGCAGCACACCTCGCAGTCCTGGACGAACGTGCCGCGCACGTCGGGCTCGACGTAGATCTCGATCTCCTCGCCGCAGTACGGGCAGGTCACCGTGAACCGATCGTCCGTCTCGTGCGCCATGCTCCCCCCGCTACCACTTACCGTTTCGTGAGGCGGGCGTTCGTTCTGTCCGCGGCCATTCGATCGCGCGCGTGCCGCCGCGCCAAATCGTTCGACAACTGCCCTCACCACTCACTGGTTCGGTTCTTGCGCCTTCCGCGCCCCATGCAGAACAGGCGGCACCGCTGGATGTTCCCGTTGCTCGTCGCCGGGCTGGCCTCGTCGTTTTGCCTCATTGGCGCGGCGGAAAGCGTCGTCACCGTGACCGTCGGACTCAACCCGGGCGCCTCCGCGATCATTCCACAGACGAACGAGGTGGTCGTCGTCAACGATCAATCCTCCGACGCCAGCGTCATCGATCCGGTCGCCCATGCCGTGTCCACCGTTCATGCCGGCCTGAATCCCGCCGCCGTCGCGGTCAACCCGCACACCGGCTACGCCTACATCACCAATTCGAACGACAACACGGTCAGCGTCATCTACGGGTACGGCGAGGGCAAGAAGAGAAAGGTCGTTCCCGTCGGCGAGGGGCCCATCTCGGTCGCGATCAACCCGAACACGAACCGCATTTACGTCGCGGACATCATGGGCGACAGCGTCACCGCCATCGATGGCGCCACCAACGCGACGACGAGCATCCCGGTCGGCGAGAGGCCGCGCGGCATCGCGGTGAACGCGATCACCAACCGCGTGTACGTCGCGAACATCTGGGCGGGCACCGTCTCCGTCATCGACGGCGCCGCCAACTCGGTGATCGCGACGATACCCGTCGGCGAGCTGCCCTACTCGGTCGCGGTCAACCAGTCGACCAACAAGGTGTACGTGGCGAACGCGACCGAACAGATCACTCAACCGGGGACCGTGACGGTCATCGACGGGGCCACGCACGAGACCACCAGCATCGCCGCCGGCATTCAACCGGCATTCGTCGCCGTCAACACGACGACCAACAGGATCTACGTCCTGGGCGCCCAGGCCAATGGCGACGTCACCGTGATCGACGGCGCCACCGGCGCGACGACGCATGTGGCGATTCCGTACGGCCCCTGGGGCTTCGCGTTGCTGAACTCCGTGGCGATCAACGAGGTGACGAACCGCATTTACATCACCGACAGCATGTCCTCGAACCTGCTCGTCATCGACGGCGCGACCAACCAGGTCTCGCTCCGGCCTGTGGGCGCCTACCCGAGCTTCGTCACCGTGAATCCGGCGAACAACCGTGTGTATGTCTCGAACAGCGGCGACGCCACGGTGGACGTCCTCGACGAGAACTGACGCGGGCGGACAGCGCAGCTGACGGGCTCGCGCCGGGCCGGACCGCCGATTACCGGACGGCCCGAGGGCCCGGGCGTACCTTCGTGTAACACCGCCGGCGCGGCCCGGTAGTTCTTACCTGCACCCGGGGACGCGCGAGCGGCCGACGGAGCGGATTGCCCCGCGAACACTCAAGAAACCAATTCTGTTCTCGACGGCACGACCGTTGCTCCCACGCGGTTGACCCTCGTGCAACTCCCGGATCCCCGTCGTCTCGAGACCTTCGTCGACTCGCACCGGACGCTGGCGCTGACGTCGATCGTGGCCCTGTGCCTGGCGTCGTGGACCACGACGGGGGCGGCGCTTGGCTACGTCTACGCCGCGGTGCGCTCGCTGCCCGGTTCCACCGCCGTGCGCGCGGCGGCGTCGATGGCGCACGCCACCACCGTCACCGATGCGCAGGGGCGCCACGCGTTCACGATTTTCGAGGAGCAGCGGCTGCAGGTTCCGCTCTCGCGCGTGTCACCGAACCTGACGCGCGCCATGATCGCGGTCGAAGACCGTCGCTTCTACGACCACTCCGGCGTCGATCCAATCCGCCTCGCGGGCGCGCTGCTGCACGACCTGGCGCGCAACCGCGCCGAGCAGGGTGCGAGCACCATCACGCAGCAGCTCGCGCGGCTCAGCTTCCTGACGCCGGACAAGACCATCCGCCGCAAGCTGCAGGAGCTCGTCCTCGCCGGCCGCCTCGAGCAAACCTTCAGCAAGGATCAGATCCTCGAGATGTACCTGAACAAGGCGTACTTCGGCGACGGCCTCTACGGCGTCGAAGCCGCCTCGCTCGGTTACTTCGGCAAGCACGCGTCCGACCTCGACGTCGCGGAGGCGGCGCTGATTGCGGGTCTCGTGAAATCGCCCTCCACCTACGCGCCGACGGTCAACGCCACGCGTGCGCTCGCGAGGCGCGCGACGGTGCTCGACGTGATGCGCGACGCCGGCGCCATCGACGAGGCCACGTATCGCTCCGCGCTTCGATCGCCGCTGCGCCTCGACGACGCGCTGCGGCGCGAGGAGGCGTACGGGCAGTACTTCAAGGAGGAAGTCCGGAAGCAGCTCGTCGACCTGTTCGGCTGGGAGCGCGTCTACCGCGCGGGCCTGCGTGTCGAGACCACCCTCGACATCGATATGCAGCGGGCCGCGGAAGCGGAGGTCGCGCGCGCAATCGCGGACATCGAGCGGCGGCAGCCCCGCAGCGCATCGGCGCGCACTGCTGAAACCGCCTTGCAGGCGGCGCTCGTCGCCCTCGACCCGCGCACCGGCGAGGTGCGCGCGATGGTCGGCGGGCGCGACTTCCGCGCCAGCCCGTTCAACCGCGTGACGCAGTCGAAACGGCAGCCTGGCTCCGCGTTCAAGCCGGTCGTCTACGCCGCCGCGCTCGAGCAGGGCTATTCACCGGCAACGGTCCTCAGCGGGTTGAATGCGCCGGCGACGCTGTCCGAGGCGTCGTGGCTGCCGGACGACGAACATGCGGCGGACGAAGCGATGACGATGCGCACGGCGCTTCGCCTGTCGAGCAATCGCGCCGCGGTGCGCATGATTCAGGCCGTCGGCGTCCCGGCGGCCGTCGATTACGCGGCGCGCCTCGGCCTCGGCCGCATGCCAGGCGTGCCGTCGCTCGCGCTCGGCACGGGAGAGGTCACGCTGCTCTCGTTGACCTCCGCCTTCGGTGCGTTTGCCAACGCCGGCATGCTCGCCCGTCCGGCGCTGATTCGCCGCGTGACCTCGAGCGACGGCCAGGTGCTGTACGAGTCGTCGGCGGCGCCGGCGCGCGCCGTGACCCCGGCGACGGCGTTCCTGATCACGTCAATGCTCGAAGACGTGATCGATGCCGGCACCGCCGCCCAGGCGCGTGAGCTCGGGTTCCGCCTCCCGGCGGCCGGCAAGACCGGCACGACCAACGACTACCGCGATGCCTGGTTCGTCGGCTATACGCCCGGGCTCGTCACCGGTGTCTGGGTGGGCTACGACCAGCCGCGCACCATCATCCGCGGCGGCTACGCCGCGCAGCTCGCCGTTCCGCTCTGGGCGCGCTTCATGACCACCGCCACGCGCGGCGACAAGCCCGAATCGTTCCGGCCGCCGGCAGGCGTGATCGCCGTCGATATCGACGCCGCCAGCGGACGGCTGGCCACGAGCGAATGCCGGCGCGCACCCGATGCGGCCGTGCGCGTCGAATACTTCGCCCAGGGGACGGAGCCGATTGACCTCTGCCCGATCCATCGCTCCGGCCTGCTGCGCGCGCTCGTCGTGCCCTCGCCGCCCTCGGCCGACGCGCTGCCGCGCGACATCGCGACTGCCCAGGAACCCGCGACGGCGCCGCTCCAGCAGCAGGCGGCGCCAGCCGATCCGCGTGGGCAGGTCGCCGACAACCGCGCCGAGGAGCCGCCCGCGAAGAAAAAGCGCGGGTTCTGGTCGCGCGTCCTGGGCATCGGGAAGAGCGCCGATAACCGATGAGCGCACGCCTCGGTCTCGCCATCCTGCTCGTCGCCGCCGTCCCGACGCTCGCTCGCGCGCAATCGAACGTCGAGGCCGGCGCGTGGACGATCTCGCCCCTGCTCGGCGTCGCCTTCGACCCCGACGGCGACGCCTCGCTGGCCCTCGCGGGCGTCCTCGACTACCACCTGACGCCCGCGTTTGCGCTCGAAGGCGAGCTCGGGCACGTCTTCGACACGGCCCCCGACAACCCCGACGTCGACGCGTCGCTGACGACGGCACACGTGGGCATCCTCTACATCCTCGATTTCGCCGCGCGGCCCTACGTGGCTGCCGGGATCGGCGCCGGCCACTACTCGATCGAGTTGCGGCCGGGGGGACAGTCCTTCGATACGACGGAGCTCGGCTTCAACCTTGGCGGGGGCCTGATCTACCCGCTGGACGACCGCCTGGCGGTGCGTGGCGACTTCAGGTATTTCAAGCACATCGACAACGTGCCCTCGTCTTGGCGCTTCGCCGGCGGCGTCACGCTGAAACTGTCGGAGTAGGCAGGCGCTACACTCTCCGCTGTGAGAGAGAAAGAAACCCTCGAACGGCCCTGGTGGCTGTTGCCGGTGGGTCGCGTCCACGCGTGGTGGTGGCTGCTGGCGGGCGCCGCGCTGGTCGTTGCCGACTACATCATCGGGCCCGGGTCACAGTTCCCCGTGCTCTACGTGATTCCCGTCAGCCTCGCCGCATGGTATTCGGGCCGCTGGCCTGCCGTCGCGCTCGCGATCGGCGTGCCGCTCTTCCACGTCGGGTTCCTCACGATCGCAATGCGGGGAACCGGGAGCGCGATGCTGCTCGCGACGATGACGGTCGCGCGCGGCGCGGTGATTCTCGTCATGGCGCTCTGGTTCGCCCGCCTCGCGGAGCACGAGCGCCAGCTGCTCCGGTACGTGGTGAAGCTGGAAGGGCTCCTCCGGATTTGTTCGGTGTGCAAGAGCATCCGCAACGAAAAGGGAGCGTGGGAACCGCTCGAGGCCTTCATCTCCGACCGGTCCGACGCGGACTTCACCCACGGCCTCTGCCCGAGGTGCGTGGCGCGGCACTAGCTGACGGAAGGGCCGCGGACGCGGCAGTGGTTACGGGGTGGGAGGATCGTCTTCCACGACCGTCACCTGAACGCTCGTGGACGTCTCATGGCCCGCCGCATCGCGCGCAACGGCCGTGATCGTGTGAATGCCGCTCAGCTGACGCGTCACCCAGTCCCACTGAAACGGCTGCGCCGCGATCGGGCCGCTGGCCGCGGCGCCGTCAACCAGGAATTCCACGCTCGTGACGCCGACGTCGTCGGTCGCAGCGGCGCTGAGCGTCACCGTGCTGCTCACCGTCGAGCCGTTCACGGGATTGGTCAGCGCCAGCGTCGGCGCCGCGGTGTCGTTGGCCACCGTGACGACCGCGCTCGTCGTGCTCTCGTGTCCCGCGGCATCGCGCGCGATCGCGGACACGGTGTGGAGGCCGTTGGAGGCGGTGCCCGTGTGCCACGCCGCTTCGTAGGGAGCCGAGGTGGAGAGCACTCCGACCGCCGCGCCGTCGACCATGAACTGCACGCTCGTCACGCCGATGTCGTCGGCGGCGTTGGCTGCCAGCAGGAAGGTCCCGCCGACCGTCATGACGCCAACCGGGTTGGTCAGCACGACCGACGGCGGCGCGACGTCGTTCGCCACCGTGACGACAACGCTCGTCAGCGTCTCGTGACCGGCGGCATCGCGGGCGAGCACCCAGATGGTGTGCGATCCGTTGGCCACTGTCGCCGAGTTCCACAACCACTCGTAGGGCGCGACCGTCACGGCCGGGCCAACGATATTGCCATCGGCCAGGAACTCGACGCTGACCACGCCGACGTCATCCGTCGCCGCCGCCAGGAGCGGCACGGTGCCACTCACGGGACCCGCGGGAGGATTGACGATCGCCAGGGTCGGCGGCGCCTCGTCGTTGACGACGTCGACCACGACGCTGGTCGAGGTCTCGTGTCCCGCCGCGTCGCGCGCGATGGCCGTCAACGTATGCGAACCGTTGGCCTCATCCTCGGTGTCCCACAACCAGTGGTACGGCGTCCCAGTCGCCGGTGCGCCGACGGCGATGCCGTCCACGAGGAACTGCACGCTCGTCACGCCAACGTCGTCACTCGCCGTCGCCACGAGCGCCATCATGCCGGCCACCGAGTCGCTGTGGGTCGGGCTCATGAACGCCACCGTCGGCGGCACATTGTCGTTCGACACCACGACGACGACGCTCGTCGTCGTCTCGTGGCCCGCGGCGTCGCGTGCGACGGCGCTCACCGTGTGGCTGCCGTTGCTCGCACCAGCCGTGTCCCACAGCAGTTCGTAGGGCGCTACGGTGTCTTCGCTGCCGACGATCGCGCCGTCCACCTTGAACTGCACGGCGGTCACGCCGATGTCGTCGGTTGCGGCCGCGAGCACGCTGACGAGACCGCCAAGCGACGCGCCTTCGACGGGTGTCGTCAACGCAACGGTCGGGGCGTGATCGTTGAGGACGGTGACCTCCACGCTTGCCGTCGTCTCGTGTCCGGCCGCGTCACGCGCGACGACGCTCACCACGTGCGCGCCGTTGGCGGCCGTCGTCGTGTTCCAGAAGCGGCCGGCAGGCGTCTCGACGACGCCAGCGGCGGCGCCGTCCACGAGGAACGTCACGCTGGCGACGCCGGTATCGTCGCTGACCGCGGCGGCAAGCGACACCGTGCCACTCAGCGTCGCGCCGGCTGCCGGGCTGGTGATCGCCGCCGTCGGCGCGCTGTCGTTGGTGACCGTGACCATCGCGCTCGCCGTTGTCTGGTGCCCCGCGGCGTCGCGCGCGACGGCCGCAATCACGTGCGTGCCGTTGGCGGCGGTGGTCGTCGTCCAGGCCGCCTCGAACGGCGCGGCGGTGTCTTCCACGCCAAGCGGCGTCCCGTCCACGCTGAACCGAACGCCGGCCACTTCGAGATCGTCCGTGGCGGCGGCTGTCACGCTCACGGTCCCGGAGACCGACGCGCCTCCGGCCGGGTTGAGGAGCGTCACCGACGGCGCCGCGCTGTCGTTGGCGACCGTGACGTTGGCGACGGTCGTGGTCTCGTTACCGGATCGATCGCGGGCGATCGCGGTGACCGTGTGGCTGCCGTTGGCGGCCGCCGTCGTCGTCCACATCTGCTCGAATGGCGCGGCGGCAATCTCCGGCCCGAGCGGGCTGCCATCGAGCAGGAACCTGACGCCGGCCACGCCGACGTTGTCGGACGCGGACGCGGAGATGAGGACGCTCCCGAACACCGAGCCGCCGGTCGGCGAGCTGAGCGACACGGCCGGCGAAACAGAATCGGCCGCACCGCTCACGGCGTCGGGAAGACTGAGCCGTCCCTTCCCCATGCCGGCCGCGGTCATCGGCTGCGCCTTGGCCAGCAGGTCGGCGACCTTTGCGGGGTCCGCCGCGGGGTCGACCCGCACCAGCAGCGAGGCGGCGCCGGCGGCCAGCGGGGCGCTGAACGACGTGCCCCAGCCCGCCGCGAAGTGGGCGCCCGGATAGGTCGTGATGACCGCTTCGCCCGGCGCGCCAAGGCTGACGAGCGCGTCGCCGTAGTTGGTGAACGTGCTCCGCGTCGGCGGCGTCGTGCTGCTGGTCGAACCGACACCGACCACGTTGCGCAGGCCGCCCGGATATACGACGGTTTCCTGGCCAAGGTTGCCCGCGGAGGCGACGCAGATCACGCCGTGAGTGGTCGCGTAATTGATCGCGCGGGTCATCTCGGGCGAGGGCGTCGTCGCGCTGAAGCTCATGTTGATGACGCGCGCGCCGTGGTCGACCGCGTAGTAAATCGCGCGCACGACATCGAACACCGTGGAGGTGCCGTCCGCGCTGAATGCCTTGAGCGGCATGATCTGCGCGGTCGGCGCCACAAGGTGGACCAGACCCGCCACCATCGTGCCATGGCCGAACGCGTGCGGCAGCAGCGACGGATCGAGAGCCGTGGCCGTCGCCTGATCGAGGATGGCGACGACCGATCCGTTGATCGTCACCGCGTGGCCGTCGAGAATCGAGACCACGGAGCCGTCGAGGATGGACACGACCGAGCCGTCGATGTCGGTCCACTCGGACGGTATCCCCGCGGTTTCGTGGATGAAGTCGTAGCCGGCCACCAGCGAGCCGGCGAGCGCCGGGTGATCGGGATCGACGCCCGTGTCGATCACCGCGACGATGCCAGCGCCCGTGCCGACGGCCGTGTGGCTCGCCTCGAGGCCGATCGCCGTCGTCGCAGGCTGATTGATATAGCGCGACCACACCTGGTTGTCGAAGTAGGTGGTCAGCGTCGTGTTGTCGAGGATCGAGACCACCGACCCGTCGAGAATCGAGACCACCGAGCCGTTGAGCGTCGCCGCCGCGACCTCCGGAGTGGAAACGACGGAATTCGGCTCGAACGTCACGACATCCGGATCGCCGCCGATGTCGGTCGTTTGAGTGGGCTCGGAAGTGCTGCTGGTCGTCAGGGCCCTCCGCAGCGGAGCGACCACCGGGCCCTGCGTCACGACAAAAAGGTCCTGACCCGGAAGCTGACGAACGACGACAAGGTTGTGACGGGCAGCGATGTCGTTGATGAGCGCCGCCGGCGCACGCAGCAGGAACTCGCCGTTGGACGCGGTCTGCGCGCGCGCGTCAACCGTCGTGAGCGCGAGCAGCACGCTCAACACACCAGGCACGAACCTGATGAGGCGCCGCGTCAGCGTCAGACGACTACTCTTCGACACACATGCTCTCCACGCGCGTACCAAGACCAACTTGTTATCGGGGAAGTCGGGTGGAAAGGTTAACCCATCCGTGCCCGATTTGTTACAAGAATATACGGTTGGGCTAGCGCGATCTAGGGGTACCCGTGCGGGTACGCGTGGAGCGCCGGCGCTCGGAAAGTCCGTCGCCAGCTTGACTTAGCGAGACCTCAAGACGCTTGCCGACGTCCGGAAGCGGTACGCGGAGCAGGAGGTTGCGTGCGGGGACGCCTTCCAACTGAAACTCGCCGAAGCGGTTACTGGTTGTGCTGGCGACCAGGGTGGTGCGGTCCAACAGCCAGACCGGCAGATTGCCGGTGTTGGCGTCGGGATTGTTGCGGGCGGCAACCTGGCCGACCAGGCTGATGCGGCCGGTCTCCGGCTGCTGCTCCATCTGGACGTCCAGGTAGTATCCGCCGGCCTCGTACAACACGTGCCGGGGGGCGTCGGTCTGTGCTTCGGAGCGCATGCCCGCGGGGAGCGGAACGAGTGCGCTGTCGTGGACCAGGCGGCCCACGAGCCGCGCGAAGCCGGTTTTTTCCGGACGATGGAGCGAGTAGAGGGCCTTGGCGTATCGCATGGCGCGATCGGGCGGTTCGTACTGGGCCTCGCCGCGCGCCGCGGCCGACACGCCGCTCAGCACGCGAACGGTGCGTTCGCACCGCGGACATCCCGACGACAGATGCGCCTGCATGGCGGCGCGCACCCGCTCGTCAACAACCCCGCGTGAAAAATCGGCCCAATCCCAGATGGTGAAGTGCTTCATGACTGTTTTGACCCGCCCCTGGTTATCCCTCTGCGATCTGAGGGTTCCGTGCCGGGTCGAAAAATATAGGTGGTTCGCGGAAATTCACGGTTATCACGCATCGACATTGCCGATCAGCGCAAACGGGGCCCAATAAAAGGGATGCGGATAACGTTCTCGTAATTCGCGCATCGCCTGCTGGGCGGCCCGCGCCTTACCCCAGCCGTCGTGAAGGCGGGAGTAGAACGCCTGCATGAACGCGCTGGTGCTGTTGTCGTTGACGTCCCACAGCGTCAGCAGCACCGCGCGCGCGCCAGCGTACAGCAACCCCCGCACGAGTCCAAGCTGCTCGTCTCCGCCCGCGACAACGCTGAGTCCGGTGCTGCACCCGCTCAGCGTGACAAGCTCGGCCGGCAGCTGCAATTCATACAGCTCGTACGCGCACAGCTGGCCGTCGCCAAGCCGGATCGACGAGAACAACGGGTTGTCACGACGGAAGAGCCCGTGCGTGGCGATGTGGACGAACTTGCTCGCCGATCCGTTCCGCCGCAGTTCGGCGAGGGTCGCCGCGCCGCCCAGCAGCACGCGCGTGTCCCCCAGCACCTTCGCCACCGACTCCACCTCGTCGGCGATGAAGGGCGCCGCCAGATCCGGGACGCCCATGACGAGCGCGCCGCCGCTCTCGCGCGGCTGCTTCGCCCAGCACAATCGGTAGACGCTCGCGCTCGGCGCAAACGACAGCGAGAAGTCGTCGATGAGATAGCGCTTGCCGTCGAACAGCGCGTGAAACGGGAGGAAATGCAGGAGGTCGTGCGGCACGACCACCAGATGGCGTGCGTCCAGGCGGTCGCGCACCGGCGCGATCAGCACGTCGTAGAGCGCGCGCAGGTGCATCAGCGTCGCGCCGTGCAGCTGCTCGCCGACGGCGCCGACGAATTCGGGCCCGAGGCGGAATTTCGACAGCTGGAACTGCAGCAGCCGGAGCTCCCGGCGCACCTGCGCGATGGGGCCGAGCGGCACGATGTCGAGATCGCGCTGGCGGAGGACGCAGACATAGAGCTGGCCGCGCGCCTGGTAGTACTCGAGCAGCACCGCGTCGGCGCCGAGGCTCTCGCGAATGTCGTCGACGCCGAAGGTGGCGCCGCTCTGCAGCGCGGAGAACTCCTCGTCGGTGCGGCGGATCTCGTCGAGCGATCGCTGGAGCTGCTTTTCGAGCGCGCGCGCGCGGCGGCGCAGCCCGTCCACGCGGCGCGTCGCGCCCTTCTGCCGCTTCGCCTCCTCGGCGTCGATCTGGCGGTAGTGCCAGTTGAGCGACTGGCGGAGGTCGCGCACGGCGGTGGTCGTCTCGCCGTCGGCGCGCGGCGACAGCGAGGCAGCGCGGAACGCAATCAGGTCGGCCAGGCTGCGTGACTTCGCGTGCTCGATGTATCCGAACGCCGCCTCCATCTGGCGGTGCGTCGGCGTGCTCGTGACCGACGCGGCGACGAGGCTCTCGTACACCGCCTGCTTGTCCTCGAAGAACGCGATCTTGAGGTTGTCGCCCTGCAGGCGGCTGCGTAGCTTTTCGAGCGAGTGGTAGGCGTGGCGGAAGCCGTCGAGCGCGGCGTCGCGGTCGCCCTGCGCCTCGCGGATCAGGCCGAGCAGGAACTGCGACTGGTAGGCCAGCATCGGCGCGTCCGCGGCGGCCGGCTGCTCGACGACGGCGCGGCATGCCTCCTCGGCGGCGTGCAGGCGGCCGGCCTGCAGGTCGAGCCGCACGAGCAGCAGCTCGCAGGCGGCGGCCCTCACCGGTACCGAGGCGCGGGCGAAGAGACGCCGCGCGTGCGCCGCGAGCTCGCGCGAGGGATGCGGCTGGCCGTCCCGGTAGAGGACGAGCGCCTCGTAGAAGTCGACGAGCGCCAGCCAGAGGTCGTTGTGCTCGTGCGCGAAGAGCCGGCGGGCGCGGGCGAAGAGCGTGCGCGAGCGGCGAATCCCGCCGCGGCGGCTGGCCGCCAGCGCCAGGTTCGTCATCGCCTTGCCCTCTTCGTAGAGCAGGCGCTGCCGGCCGAACCGGCCGAGCGCGCGGTCCGCGAGGTCGGCGGCTTCCTCGTTGAGGTTCAGCTCGAGATAGATCTCGGAGCGATCGAGGTCGCACAGCCCGCTGTGATAGCCGTCGCCGACGCGCTCGCTCTCCTCGTAGGCCTCGCGGTACAAGTCGAGCGCCCGCGTGTATTCGCCGCGCAGGTAGTACAGGTAGGCGATGTTGTAGTCGGCCTGCAGCACGAGCAGCGGCAGGCCGTGACGTTCGCAGTACTCGCGCGCCGCGCGATAGGTGGTCAGGGCGCGCTCGAAGTCGTTCAGGTTGATGTGCGCCAGCGCCAGGTTGCTGAGGACCGCCGCGACGTCCTGCGGCTCGCCCTTCTTCGACAACTCTTCGTAGGCGCGTTCGTAGAGCGGCAGCGCCTTGTCCCACTGGTCCTGGCGCGAAAAGATGCCGGCGACGTTGTGGTCGAGGCGCGCGAGGCCGAGCGCGACGCCGTGCCGCTCGAACAGCGCGCGCGCCCGCCGCGCCGAGGCGTGCGCCTCGGTGTACTTGCCGAGCGAAATCAGGCTTTGAATGGAGCCGTTGAGCGTGCGCGCGACGTCGATGTCACGCCCGGCGCGCCGGAAGAGCTTCGCCGCGGCGTTGTAGTGCTTGAGCGCCGCGCCGTGCTCGCCGCGGATGAAGCGGACGTGCCCCTGCGCCCTGATGCTCTGCGCCCGCGACAGGTCGTCGTCGAGCGCGTCGGCAATGAGGCGCGCCGCCAGCGCCAGGCGGTCGGCCTGCTCCAGGTCGACGCGCGCGAGCCGTACGACGCGCCCGTACAACTCGTCGACGACCGCGGGGTCGACGAGCTCGCGATGCCGCCGGACGAAGCTCGCGCGCGCGCGCGGCGCACGGACGCCGGCCAGATGATCGATCAGCGATTCGCGCGTCTGCCCGTGGCCTGCCACTTAGAAGCCCCGACCTTCGAGCATTCGCTGCAGGCGCTTGAGGCAGCGGCCGCGGATGAACCCGATCGAGCCGACCGCGAGACCGAGCTGCCGCGCGACGTCGCGGTACGGCAGCTGAGGCTCGTGGAAGAACAGCAGGGTGATCATCTCCCGGCAGCGTGGTGACAGTTCGGCGATCGCTTCACGCATGACCTGTTCCCGCTGCACCTGCTCGACCAGGTCGGGCGACGGGTCCGTCTCCAGCCGCTCCTCCTCGATCGGCGTCAGCTCCTCCTCCGCGCGCCGGCGCGTCTTCCGCTTCCACTGAAAGGCCTGGTGCGCCGTCACCGTGATGAGCCAGCTGCGGAACGACGCGCGCTTGCGCAGGCGCGGCAGCTCGGAGAGCAGCTCCACGCAGACCGACTGGAAGATGTCGGCCGCGTCTTCGGGCGTCGCGCCGTACTTCAGCGGAATCGAATAGATCAGGTTCTTGTATTTCTCGATGAGCGCGGCCCACGCGCGGTCGTCGCCGTTCAGGCAGTGGCGGATGAGGCGAGCATCGCTCCAGGTGCGGTCCGGACCGCGTAGCTGACGCGAAAGGCGTGACTTGCTTGCGTCATCGCGTCCCACCGGCTGGCCTCCCGCGCCAGAACAACTCGTCGACGTTCCAGAGCGCGTGGTGATCGAAGATCGTCGGCCGCAGATTGCCCAACCCCTTGGTGGTGCCGGCGAGCACGCTCGGACTGACAAGGCTGATGACGGGCAGGTTCTCCGCGACGAGCTCCTGGACGCGGTCGTACAGACGCTTGCGGGCCTGGACGTCGCGCTCCGTCAGCTGCCGGCGCATCAACGTGTCGATCTCGGCCTCCCAGGGTGTCGCCGGGGACGCCTGCTCCGGGTTCCAGAGGTGGGTGCCGCCGCTCGACAGCCAGACGTTCATCTCGCTCGAGGGGTCGCCATCGCTGGCGCCGAGCGCGAGGACGCACGCGTCGTAGTCGTGCGTCGTCAGGATCCGCTGCAGGAGCGTGCGCAGTTCCAGCGTCACGACGCCGACGCGAATGCCGATCTGCTTCAGGTCGTCCTGGACGATCGTCGCAATCTGCATCCGCTCGGTGTTGCCGGTGTTGGTGACGATCGTGAAGTCGACGGCCGTACCGTCCTTGTCGACCAGCGCGCCGGCGGCGTTCCATGAGAAACCCGCGCTGCGGAGCCGCTCCCGCGCCCGATCCAGCGACCGCGACGGCTTCGGAAGCGAGCGGTTGACCCACAGCTTGTTGCCCGGCGGCACGTGTCCCGCGAGCGGCGTCGCGCGTCCGCGGTAGACGAGGCGGACAATCGAGTCGCGATCGATCGCCAGCGACACGGCCTGCCGGAACGCCAGCTGCCGGAACCAGCCGCGCCGGCGCGCCACCTGCGGCGCGTCGTTCGGCGCGACGCCGTTCTGGTTGAAGAACAGGAACGTGTAGTCGAGCCCGGGGCCGGCGTCGAGCAGGTCGTAGTTGCGCCTGCCGCGGTCGCGCATCAGGACGTCGAAGTTGGTCGCGCTCAGGCGCGTGGTCACGTCGGCGTCACCCGCCTGGAAGCGCAGCGCCTGCGCGTCTTCGCCCGGCACGAAGACGAACACGAGCCGGTCGAGATAGGGCAGATGGGTGCCCGCGCGATCCGTCTTCCAGTAGAACGGGTTCCGCTCGAGCGTGAGCCGCTGGCCCGGCACGTATTCCCGCAGCCGGAACGGGCCCAGCCCCGCGAACGCGTCAGCCGCCGTGCCGAGCGCCCACGTCCGCGCAAGGCGGCCTTCCGCGTACGGCGTCTCCAGCAGGTGGCGCGGCAGCATCGCCACGCTGTCGAACAGCCGCTCGCCGATGGCGTACGGCGCGGCCAGGTCCACCTGCACGGTGTACTGATCGACCTTGCGGACGGTGATCGGCTTGTCGCCGACGATGAGGAGATCGCGCTGCGGCGAGCCGACCTTTTCGTCGAGGTAGACCTTGAACGAGAACACCACATCGTCGGCGTCGAACGGCTGGCCGTCCGAGAAGCGCACGCCGTGGCGGAGCGAGAGCGTGAACCGCCGCCCGTCCGGCGACACCGTCCACGACCGCGCGAGCGCGGGCTGCGGCTGCTGCGTCTCGCGATCGACGTGAATCAGGTCGGCGGTCGTCCGCGCAAGGATTTCCTTCGACGGCGCGTCGACGGCAATGACGGGATTAAGCGTGCGCGGCTCGGCGCGCTCGACGACGACCAGCTGGCCGCCGGGACGGCCGACATCCGCGCGGGAGACCAGCCACTCGGTGGCGGCTGCCTGCTGCGACGCGACGTGCGTGCCGGCCGCAAAGACGACACTCAGCGCGAGCGTCAGTGCGGCGAGTCGTCTCGTCATCAATCCTCGAACGCGAACGGCACCGCGCGCGGCCATGCTCATCCGGGCAGGGCGGCAACCCGCTCGTGCAACGCATCTGCGAGGAGGTAATACAGCAGGAAGACCGCGAGGAGAGCCCCTCCTGGCAGAAACATCCACCAGTATGACGACAATACATCGTACCGTTGAACGACGGCCAACATATTTCCCCAACTCGGTACGGGTTCCCCAACGCCGAGCCCGAAGAACGACAGCGTCGCTTCAGCCAGGATGTACTGCGGAGCCAGCAGCGCCGCCTGCGTGAGCGCGATGCCGGAGGCCTGCGGCAGCACGTGGCGCCGCAGCACGTGGACGTCCGACGCGCCGAGCGCGCGCGCCGCGACGACGTAGTCGCGCGTCCTGCCGCTGAGCACCATCCCGCGAATCAATCGCGCCGGCCGCGCCCAGCCGACCACCGCGACGATCGTCAGGATCATGAGGAACGCCTCCTGGGGTTCGATGCGGAGCGGCAGCGCCATCCGCACCGCGAAGAGCAGGTAGAACCACGGCACCGCGAGGAACAGTTCGGCGGCGCGCATGACGATGGTGTCGACCCACCCGCCGAAAAAGCCGGCGAGCCCGCCCAGGACGAGGCCGAGCGCAACCGAGAGCGCCGCGCCAAGGGGACCCGCAAACAGCGAGATCTGCGCGCCGTAGAGCAACCGCGACAGCTGATCTCGACCGAAGCCGTCACTACCAAGGAGCAAGAGCACTGCCGGCGCATCCACACCGAAAAGGTGACGGTCGCCGTTGATGAATCGGCTTACTCGATACGGCGCACCTCTTACGAAAAACCGGAGCGGATACGAACGTCCGTCCTCGTAGACGAACGGACGCAGATGGATGGTTCCAGACGTGTCCATCCAGTGGAGTCCGGTCGGCGGCACGAAGGCGAGATCGCGCGACTGCGTAGATGGATCGTACGGAGCAAGAAACCCCGCGAAGACCGCTGCAAGGTAGACGACGAGAAGGGCGAAAAGGGCGAGATGGTAGTTGCGACCGGCGGGCTGCGGCCGGGACGTCATGCCCGCTCAGGGCGAACGCGCGGATCGGCGAGATAAAGCAGCCCGTCGGCGAGCAGGTTCCCCGCGACGAGCAGGACCGTCGAGCAGCTCACCGCGGCGACGACGACGTGGAGATCCCGGGCGGCGACCGCGTCGAGAAGCAGGGGACCGAGACCGGGCCAGCTCATGATCGTCTCGACCACGAGCGAGGCGCTCAGGAGCCCCGCAACCGAGAGCCCGAACAGCGAGATGAGCGGATTGGCAGCGGTGCGCAGGGCGTGCCGCACGAGCAGCCGCGGCTCCGGGACGCCGCTGGCCCGCGCCGCCTGGATGAACCGCGCATGCACGACTTCGCCGACGCTGGCGCGGACGTGCCGCACGAGGATCGGCAGGCTGACGAGCGTCAGCGCGGCGACCGGCAGGACCAGGTGCCGCAGGACGTCCCGCACCTGCTGCCACCGCCCCAGTTCGTCGAAGTCGAGCGACGTCATGCCGCCGGCGGGCAGGTAGCCGGTGCGCACTGCAAACAGGAGGAGGCCGAGGCCGACGAGCAATTCCGGGATGCCGAGCAGCGTGGTGGTGGCGCCAGCGGCCAGGCGGTCTAGCCAGGCTCCCCGCCGGGCCGCCGACCACGTGCCGAGCGGGAGGGCGATCAGCCAGGAAAGGAGGGTGGCGGGGACGGTCAGGAGCAGCGTGTTCCGGATTCGGGGCCAGAGGAGGGGGCCGACCGGCCGGTTGTAGGCCATGGAAAAGCCGAACTCCCCGCGGGCGATCGACTGCAGCCAGCGGAGGTACTGCCCCGGGACCGTGTCGTCGACGCCGTAGCGAACCCTCATGGCTTCAACGGTTTCCGGTGAAATCCGCGGGTCCAGGCGCAACTCGTCGCCGAACCGGCCCGGCGCCGCCGCGGCCAGCAGGAAGGTCAGGAACGAGACGCCGAGGAGCACCAGGACCGCGTGTCCGAGCCTGCGCCAGACGTATCGCACGGCCGGGCATGTTATCTCAGCAATCGTGTCGTCCAAACGCTGACGAGATTTTTCACAACCCCTATATTTTTCCGGGTCCGCCGGAGCCCTATAGACCGCGAGGGGACATCTCCCTTTCGAGTCGGGGCCAGCACATGAACATCACGAATCGGCGTCACCAGGATTTCACCGTGCTGACGGGGAACCGTCGGCGCGCGACCGACCGTCTTGCGCGGACCTATCAGGGTCTCCGCAGCCCGAACGGGCTCAGCGCCGTTCCGGTCGCGTCGAAGGTCATGGAACCGCTTGGCGGGGAATACGTCGCGCGGCGGACTCCCATTGCCAACGCGGCCAAGGAGATTCTCCTGGTGGATCCGAACATCCACTCGAGCGGCGAGGCGCTCGGCATCCTGCGCATGCTCGCCGACGTCGAGGTGTGCCGCGACTTCGGCGCCGCGCGCGACCGGCTGCTGAATCAGCCGCCCGACATCCTGGTCACCAACGTCCGGCTGCAGGAATACAACGGCCTGCACCTCGTGCACCTCTCCACTCCGCACACGCGTTGCATCGTCTACTCGGCGCACGACGACCTCGTCCTCGCTCGCGAGGTGCAGGCGGCGGGCGCGTTCTACGAGCGGTCGATGCGGCTGTCGCGCTCCCTGGCGGGCTACGTGCACGGCAACCTGCCGACGCACGATCGCCGCGACGTGGCAACCATCGATCGGCGTCACTTCCCGCGCGGCGGCCGCCGCTCTGTCGACGCCTAGCGCGGCGCGGCCAGCGCCGCGAGGCAGCTACGTGGCGCGGAAACGCGCCGTCAGGCGTTGAGATCCGTCGCGGGCTCGCTCAGATCGATCCGTACGACGTTGAGCCGGTAGTACAGCTCGGCGCGAAATTCGCCGCTCTCGAGCAGCGGCAGCATCGGTCGCGACGTCGTGGAAACGATCTGCACGTCGCCGCGGTGCACGCCCTGCTCCATCCACGTCAACAACTGCAGCTGCTGATCCGCGTCGAGGGCGCCAATCTCGGGCAGGATCAACGTGCCGCGTGCCGGCAGGGGCGTGTTGGTACCGGCATTCAAATGCCGGATCGGCTCTTCGAGGAACGGCTGCAGCGACGCCAGCATCGCGTCCACCGCGGACGCCGCTCCCGCGAGCAGGACGTTGCGGCGGCCGTGCGAGATCGCATCCCACTCCGCGCCGAGATGCGGCGGGACGAAGTCCGGGAGATCACTTTCGTGCGAACGGCGGGTTGGGAGAGCGCGCATGGCGGCGCCCGCTCCCCTGCGAGGATCCACGAGGGCGGTACCGTATCCATGGCAGAGGTAGCTGTCAAGGAAAAGCGCTGTAACGTGGGCCACGCGCCCTCACGCAACGCTCGAATGTTGTGCAGCGGGTACCACCAGGGTCACGACATCGGCGGCAAGACGCGCCGCGCCCGCGCGCACCGACTCGCGCAATTCCACGCCGTTGCGGAACTCGAGCGCGAGCACGCCGACGCAGCCGACCGGCGCCATGACCGGCAGCGCGAGGGCTCCCGTCGCCTCGCCCCGGCCGGTGACGACGCACATCTCGGCGCGGCGAAAGGCGGCGGCGACCGCGTTTTCGGCGTCGCGCGGCACGTTGGGCAGCGCTGACATCACGGCCTGCGGATAGCCGTCGCCGAGCGACGGGCGCAGAACGGCGCATCGAGCGTCCCACGACCAGAGCACCACGCCTACGGCGCCGAGCGTTCGCGCGGCATCTCCAAGCTCCGGTCTCGGCTCCCGTCGCGGAAAGGGGGACGCCGGGGGGAGAGGGGGAGACGGTCGCGGTGCGGCCGCGTGAGGCGGGCCGCCGGCGGTGCTGTCACGCCTGGCGGCGATGCCGCGCAGCCACGACACGAGGTTCAGCGCACGCGAACCGGCACTTTCCGAGCCGGCGCGGTCGAGTGCGGACGCGATCGCCTCGACGCTGACCTCTTCTTCCGGATAGAGGGCGCACAACTCGCGGACGACGGCGTCGGCGTCGGCGCCGATCGCCTGCGCGTAGTTGCGGACCCACGACCGCCTGAAGACACCGGTAGGCCAGTACTTGAGGTCGTCGCGCTCGAGCGCTTCGAGCAGCGATCGCTTGATTTTCGTCTGTTCCGCGATCGCGGCGAGCTCGACGCCGCGACGTTCGCGCTGCTGGCGCAGGCGTGTGCCGAAGCTTGCTTCCATAGATCACTCCACGTGGCCACGGGCGTGGCCGAGTAATGCGTTGACATCTCGGGAGGAGATCCAACCGTTGATGGCCCGTGAGGATGCCCGCCGCGCAGCCTCGAGTCGTCGAGGCCGCCCCGCGCGGCGAGGGCCATATAGGTGCACCGAGAGTAACAAGAGAGGCGGTGCGGTTCAAGTACTCTTCTGCGGTTCGAGGCGCTGCAGCAGCCACGCGCGCGCCAGCCGCCAGTCGCGCGCGACGGTGTCGGGAGCCACCTCGAGCACGTCGGCGGTCTCGTCGACCGTCAGCCCACCGAAGAACCGCAGCTCGATCACCTGCACCTTGCGCGCGTCGAACGCCGCGAGCGCGTCGAGCGCGTCGTCGAGCGCAATCAGGTCGACGATCGACGGGCTCTCGGCGGCAATGCCGGAATCGAGCGGCACCGGCTGCACGCGCGCGCCGCGCTTGCCCGTGGACCTGGCGCGAACGAGGTCGACGAGCACGCGGCGCATGGTGCGCGCGGCAATCGCGAGGAAGTGCTTGCGGTCCTCCCACGCAACCTCGCCCGCCCCGGCCAGGCGCATGAACACTTCGTGCACGAGCGCCGTGGCTTCGAGCGACGTGCCGGGGCGCTCGCCACGCATGCAGCGCGCGGCCTGGCGCCTGAGCTCGTCGTAGAGGATCGCGGAGACCTGACGGTAGGCCGCCTCGTCGCCGGCATGCCACGCCTGCAACAGCCGCGTCACCTCGCCAGTTCGTGATTCCACGTCACCTCCCCGCAACCGCGGCGGAAATGCGGACGACTCTACGCTCGTTCGATGCCGCTTTCTAGTACTCGTGCGGATTTCACGCCTACCACTCCAGCAGCGCTTTCAGCGCAAGGAGGCAGACATGAATCCAGCATCGACCCGTCGTCGCGCGCTTTCCTGCATCGCCGGCGCAGTCATGATAGCCACGGTTCTGACGGCACAGGCCGCCGTCGCGGACGACCGCAGCGGCCAGGAACGACCGCACGGCCGCGTTGTCGCCTGGGACGTCGCGATCGATTGCCGCACGTTCCGGTTCAACGGTGGGATGTCCTTCGACACCGTCGGACGCGGCGACACCTTCATCGCGAATGGCAGGCTCTTCCCTGCGGGTAGCATCGCACCAGGCGCGCAGGCCAACGATCCAAACGACCCGGGCAGCATCGGACGCTGGGTCGAGCGAGGCACGATGGCCGCGACGCTCGCCGAGATCGTCGGCGGCGCGCTGCCGGCGTTCTATGCCACCTGGTACCACTTTCCCGATGACGGCTCCGTACTCGTCGCCGACGGCGCGCATCCAGACTCGGGTCCGATGGCGGTGATTGGCGGTACGGGGCGCTTCAGCGACGCCGGCGGCGAGCTGGCGGACGAAATCATCGGCTGGAACAGCACAGGCTGCCCGAACCTGCGCGAGACGATCACGCTCGAGCCAAAGGTCCGGAAATAGCGCGGCCTGCGATCAGTCGTGGTCTGCAGTACGAGCGCCGAGCAGCGCTTCGCCACCGGCGTGGATGAACGCGGTCCGCGCCTCCTGGCGACGTTGCTCGGCCCGCGCGAGAATCTCGAGGAAGTCGTGTCGATGACGCAGCGGATCGAACCATGGGTTGCGTTGGAGCGTGACGGAAGGGTAATACCCGCGGTCGACCACATCCGCCAGAATCCGAAGCGCCAGGTCCGCGCCACCAAAATGCGCCAGGACCATCGCAAGACTGAAAAGTCCCTCCGGATCACGCAAGCCGCTGGCGAGGATCGCTTCGACGTCGTGCTGCAGCGTCGTCGGTTCTCCCGTCCCCTCGAGCAGGTCAACGTAGTGATCCCACAGCTCGGCGAACAGCACCATCCGGGCATCGCGGAGCATGCGCGCTTCCTCGCGGCATACACGCGCGGCCTCGGGTTGTCCGGCGATGGCGAGCGCAGTGCCGCCAACCGCTGCGTATCCGTTGGATTCGGCGGCCGCGCGGGCGAAATCGCCGGCCATGAACCACGTGTAGGCCACGCTGGTCCGAACGCGCGGGTCGAGGCGGCTGGCGCGTTCGTCCGCGGCGAGCGATGCCCCGAGCAACCCGCAGTACCGGCACACCTGCACGAGCGCGGCAAACAGATCCGCCTGGCCGGTCCGAGACGAGGCGCGCCGAACCAGCCGCACCATCGCGTCCTGCGCCCGGCCGTCATCGACCTCGATCTGCGCGTAGATGCGATCGGCCAGCGAAAGATCGGGGTTGAATTCGAGCGCACGGTTGAGCGCAGTTTCCGCGAGGGCGACGACGCCGGGCTCGCCGCGGAACTTTCCCATCACCCGGTAGAGATGGGCCAGCCGTGCCCAGGCAGGCGCATAGCGCGGATCGGCCTGCACCGCCTGCTCGTACAGCCCGCGCGCGACGTCGAGCGACGCCGGATCGTGGCCCAGCTGATTGGCGCGCAGGTAGAACTCGTACGCCTTCGCGCTGGCCGGCACGTCGTGACCGAGCGCGCGCCGTTCCCGTCCGGACAGCGGCGGCACGAGTGACTCGACGATGCGGCGCGAGAGATCGTCCTGCAGGCGGAAAAGGTCGTCGACGGACGCGTCGAGCATCCCGGACCACACCAGCGTGCCCGCAGGCGCTTCGACGAGCTGCGCGCTCGCGCGGAGCCGCTCGCCGACACGCATCAGCGTTCCCGTCAGCACCACATCGACGTCGAGCTCGCTCGCGATGGCCGGCAGGTCCGGGACGTCGGCGGCAAAACGCGCGGCGGCGACGGTGGAGCGCACGACGAGCGATTCGAGCGACGACAGCGCCCCGGCGATCGCGTCCGCGAGGCTGAACGTGAGAAAGTCGATGTCCGCATCCGCACGCAGGAGCCGGAACGGCAGCACCACCAGCCGCGTGACCGGTCGCGCGGGTCGAGCATCGTCTTCCGGTGACGCCGCGATCGTGCGCAGATCGTCGGCCATCGCTGACGCGCTCGGGTATCGGTTGGCCGGCACCCTGGCGAGCGCGCGATGGATGACTCGATCGGCGGCGGCGACGGCCGGCGATCCTCCGAGCACCGGCACGTCCGCGTGCAGGATCTTGTCCGCCATTCCCGCGAGCGAGCCCGCCTCGAACGCCGCGGTGCCCGTCAGCATCTCGTACAGGATCGCGCCCGTCGCAAACAGGTCGGTCCGCGCGTCGATCACACCGTCTTGCAGCTGTTCCGGCGCCATGTATTTCGGCGTCCCCACGAGCACTCCTGCATGGGTGAGCGAACCGGCGCCATCGCCGGCCCCGTCCGGCGACGGCCGCGCGAGGCCGAAATCGAGCAGCTTGACGCCGTGGCGCGTCAGGAAAATGTTCGACGGCTTGAGGTCGCGATGGACGACGCCGCAGCCATGCAGCGCCTCGAGCGCGTCGAGCACTTCGAGTCCGATCCGCACCGCGTCGGTAAGCGGCACGGCGCCGCGTTCCAGCCGGGCCGAGAGCGGCTCGCCGTCGAGCCGCTCCATCGCCATGAACATCTGTTCGCCGGCCTCGCCGACTTCGTGGATCTGACAGACGTGCGGATGGCTCACGCGGGCGGCGACGCGCGCCTCGCGCCAGAATCGTTCGCGCGCGATGGGACTGCCGACCGCATCCTCGCGAATGACCTTCAACGCGATCGTCCGTTGGAGACGGTCGTCGATCGCCTCGTAGACGACCCCCATTCCACCCTGGCCGAGGCTGCCGGCGATGCGGTAGCGCCCGACCTGGCGTGGCAGCGCCGCGGGCTCCTCGCTGGCGATCTGTCGGGCGGCGACGGCGGCTGCGGACTCCTCGAGGAACCTGTCCGCCGCAGGCGTCCGATTGAGCAGCTGTTCGAGCTCCACGCGCAGCGTCGTGTCGGCATCGCACTGCCGGTCGAGGAATGCCGCGCGCGCGTGCGGCGGCTGTTCCAGCGCCAGGTGGTAGATGCGCTCGATCTGCTGCCAGCGTTCGGCGTTCACCGCGAGAAATGTATGCGATCCCGCCTCGCGGAGCCTGTATAATCCGGCGCTTCGTTCCCGCATGAGAAGGAGTGGGACGTGATCACACGCGTGCTGTTTTCGGTGAGCGTCGCGATGCTGGCTGTCGCGGCGCTGGCGGCCTCCCCGGTGTCGGCGCAGGAAGCCGGATATCCCATCGAGATCGTCAAGCCCGGGACGGGCTCGCCCAGCTACCCTCCGGGCTACCAGACGCCGTGGGACCGCGTGCAAATCATGGTGACGTCCAAGATGTCACCGAACCTCTTCGTGCTGCACGGGTCGGAAGGGCTCGACCCGGCGCACCCCGATGCGTCGGGCGGCCGCGTGCTGGTGCTCTTCGGACCCGACGGCGTGCTGATGGTGGACACGCAGAACCGCCAGGTCGCGGAAAAAACCCTGCAGGCCATCCGCACCTTCACCAGCGCGCCGATCAAGGCCGTCGTCAACACGCACATTCATGGCGACCACACCGGCGCGAACGCGTTCTTCGGGAAGCAGGGCGCGTTGATCTTCGCGCAGGACAACCTGCGGATCGAGATGGTGCGGCCGCCGGGGCGCGCCGGCGGTCCGCCCGCGGCCGCGCCCGACACGGCCGGCGTGCCCGTCGTGACCTACAACTACAACGCGGCCACGCCCGGTGAGCCCGCGGTCACGCTCAACATGAACGGCGAGATCGTGGACTTCATCCCGATGATGCCGTCGCACACCGCCGGCGACACGATCGTCCGCTTCCGCAAGGCGAACGTCATCTACATCGAGGACTTCTACCGCAACTTCGGCTACCCGTTTGCCGACCAGGCCAACGGCGGCTCGATTCGCGGCATGCTCGAGGCGGTCGACCTGATCGAGAAGCTGGCCGACGCGAAGACGACGCTCGTGCCGGGGCACGGGACGCTGGTGAAGAAGCAGGACCTGCTGCCGTATCGCGCGATGCTCGTCGACCTGCTGGCGAAGGTGAAGGCGCTGCGCGACCAGGGGAAGTCGTTGCAGGACGTGCTTGCGGCCAAGCTCACCGCGCCGTACGACAAGACCACGCTCGGCGACACGCAGCAGAGCAAGGATCGGTTCGTCACCGAGGTGTACGACGAGGTGAAGGACTTCCCGCCCGTCGTGGACGGCAAGCGCGCGATGCCCGCGCATCCTTGATGGATACAGGCCGGGGTCCGGGATCCGGGATCCGGGATCCGGGATCCGAAAAGACGCGGGTCCGAGATGGAGGCGCGAGATGAACAGCGCGATCGATCGGCTGCTGACGCGTTACGACGAGGGGCGCATCACGCGGCGTGAATTGCTGGCGACGTTGTCGGCGCTCACTGTCGGCGCATCGGCCGCGCAGGCGGCGGAGCCCGCCATCGGTGCGGTCAGCCAGCTGAATCACGTCACGATGTTCGTCAAGGACGTGCAGAAATCGATGGCGTTCTATCAGCGCCTGTTCGGCATGCCGCTGCTGACGCCACAGGAACCCGGGATGAACCTGAAGGCTGGCGCCGGCTTCCTCGGCATCTATCCCTCGCAGGATCGGCCGGCCGGCATCAACCACGTCTGCCTGGGCATCGAGCGGTTCGACGCGGATCGCGTGCTGGCACAGCTGAAGAGCGAGGGACTCGAGGCGAACATCAGGCTGCGCGGCGACACGAAGGAGCTGTACTTCAACGACCCCGATGGCATCCGCGTGCAGCTGCAGGACGTGCGCTATATCGGCGGCGTAGGGGTGCTCGGCGATCGGCCGCCGAAGTAGAGAATACAGGTCAGCCGGCTACCAGACTCCTGGCCACGGTTTGCCCACCATGAACGCCGGGTTGGCGCCCTTGCGCGGCGCGTACTTCTGGACGCGTCCCGTTCTCACCTCGGCGGTGTAGAGGTTGCCGTCCTTGTCGGTGGCGAACCCGTGGATGCCCCACTGGCATCCCTGGCAGGTCCCGAACGTCCCCCATGAATAGAGGAAGTGCCCTTCGGGGTCGTAGGCGACCAGCTTGTTGGCCCCCTGGTCGGCGGCCCACAGGATCCCGTCGCTGCCCATCGTGATGCTGTGGATATTGGTCGGCGGCCGTATGCCGGCATCCCACTGATCGAGGAACTTCCCGTTCTCGTCGAACACCTGGATGCGCCCGTTGTTGCGGTCGTTCACGTAGACGCGGCGCGTCTTCGGGTTCACCGCGATGCCGTGCACGCTGTTGAAGTAGCCGGGCCGCCGCTCGTTCGGCTGCGTCCCCTTCATGCCCCACTCGAGCAGCTTCTTGCCGTTCATGTCGTACTTGATGACGCGCGTGCCGTCGTAGCCGTCGGCGAGATACCAGGTGTTGGCGTCCATGAAGGCCATGAACGTGGGCCGGCTGAAATGCGTGTCGTCGGTCCCGGGGACGCCCGGCGTGCCGAGCGTGAGCAGGCGCTGCTTGCCGTCGTGCGTGAACTTGCTGACGAAGTGCGCGTCGGCGTCGACGATCCAGATGTTCTTCTGCGGATCGTAGGGGCTGATCTCGACATCGTGCGGGCGGCCCCAGATGCGATCCCACTGCGACCAGTCTTCGATCATCTTGCCGTTGCGATCGAACACCATGATGACGTGCTCCCAGCGCCAGTCGACGCCCGGGCGTCCATCGCCTTCGTCCATCGCCTTGCCGAAGCTCGGTGTTGCGCTGGCCGCTTCGCGCACCGGGACACCGCCGCCGACCGGGAACTTGATGCTCGGCCCGATCTGCGGCAGCCACGTCGTGCCTCGGCCACGTCCCCCCGGCAGCAGCGGCAGCTCGCCCTTGAACGTCACGAGCACGCGATCCTGGCTCTCCGGGAAGACGTCGGTCGCCTGCGAATACGTCCAGTTGTCGTGATTCGGCAGGCTCTCACCGAGTGGCCGCGGCCAGTTCTGCACCGGGTCGTAGGGCCCGAACACGTCGTGACCGCCCTTGCCTCCCGGGACGGCGGCAAAGCCCTCGCCCGGCGTCTTCTTCTGCTGCCCCTCGACCACGCCGAACCGGTTGCTCACCAGCAGGCCCGCGGCAAACGCGACGACCAGCGCCGCAATCTTGAGCGTTCGTCCCGTCATCTCCCTACCTCTTTCACCACGGGCCGACCTGAAGGTCGGCCCCTACGATCACCGACTGCCGACTGACCTCAGTTCGTCCCGAAGCTCGCCGGAATCTCGAGCACGTCGTGCACGGGCAGTCCCTTCCCCGCCAGGTCCGGCAGTCCGCCGCCTTCGGGCTTCCCGCTCACGAGATGGAACCTGTTGCCGATGAACGCGCCGGCGGCGCCGTGCCGCGCCGTCGGCATCGACGGGAGCACGAACCAGCGGTTCGTCGCAGGCTCGTACGCTTCGACGGCGCGGAACGAGTAGTTCGCCCGCTCGTGCTGCCCCTCGCCGCCCGCGACGTAGATGCGGCCGTTGAACGTGGCCCAGCCGCCGCCGCTGCGCGGTGTAGGCATGCGCGACCTGACCGCGCCCCAGAGATCGCGCGCCGGATCGTATTCCTCGACCACGTCGGTGTTGCTCGACGCGGTGACGTGCGCGGCGCCGAGACGGCCGCCGATCACGTAGATCTTGCCGTTCACGACGCCGGAGAACGCGTGATTGCGCGCCGTCGACATCGGGCTGCGGTTCGTCCACGTGTTGGTGCCCGGGTCGTACATCTGGTTGGTGCCGAGGATGCGCGCCGGACGGTCGCCGAAGAGCGCGGCCTCGCCGGAGTTCTCCATGAGCGTGGCGCCGCCGATGACGTAGATCTTTCCGCCGACTTGTTCGGCGACGGCCGCGCAGCGCCGGATCGGCATCGGCGCCAGCGCGCGCCAGGTGTCGGTGCGCGGGTCGTACTCCCACGCGTTGTCCACCGGCTGCCATCCGCCCATGCCCGGTCCCGAGAGCGGACGCTGGCAGCCGCCGAAGATGTAGATCTTCCCGTTGTACTGGGTTTGCGCCTGGTGGTGCACGGGAACCGGGATCGGCTTCTTCTTCGCCCACTTGTCGCTGGCCGGATCCCACTCGTAGACCATCGCGGGCGCGGCCTTGCCGTTTTCGCTGAACCCGCCGATCACGTACATCTTGCCGCCGGCCTCGACGCCGTACAGTTCTTCCTCCGGTTCGGGGAACGGCGCGGCCTTGTCCCAGCGGAGCAGCATCGGATTCTGCGCGTGCACGAACGTGACGCCGAGCGTGAACAGCGCGGCGATGAGCATCCACTTCACGAGTCTCATCGCGTGCCTCCTCTCTGCGGCAGGTCGAGGACATAGACGCCCGCCGTCGCGGGATCGGGGCCGCCGCCCGCGCGCATCTTGCCGCTCGCCGTGTAGAGCTTGTTGCCGATGCAGCCCATGGCGTTGCCGTGCACGGCACCAGGCATCGGCGTCATGGCTTCCCACGTGTTGGTCGCCGGATCGTATGCATCGACCGCCCGGAGCGCCGCGTAGAACTCGCGCGTGATCCACTCGCCGCCGCCGACATAAATCTTTCCGTTGCACGTCGCCCAGCCGCCGCCGCTGCGCACCTGCAGCATCCGCTCTTTCACCGGGCTCCACAGGTTGGTCGCCGGGTCGTACTCTTCAACGGTGTCGATGTTCGTGGTGACCGGGATGTTGCCTGCGGCCAGTCGTCCGCCCAGCACGTAGATCTTCCCGTTCACCGCTCCCGACATCGCGTGATTCCGCGTCGTCGGCATCGGGCTCCGTTCGGTCCACGTATTGGTCGCGGGGTCGTACATCTGGTTCCGGCCGGAGACGCGCGTCCCCTTGCCGTTCTCCATCGGCTCGAGTCCGCCGATCAGATAAATCTTCCCGCCGACTTCGTCGGCGACCGCGGAACATCGCTTGACCGTCAGCGGCGCGAGCGCCTTCCACGTATCAGCAACCGGATCCCACTCCCAGGCGTTCTGCGTGCCGCCCTCGCCGCTGATGCCCTGCAGGCAGCCGCCGAACACGTACAGCTTGCCGTTGAGCGCCGCCTGCGCCTGGTGGTGCACCTTGATCGGCATGTCCTTCTTGCGCGTCCAGCGGTCGGACGCGGGGTCGTACTCGAAGACGAGCCCCGGCGCCATCCCGCCGACGCCGAATCCGCCGAGCACGTAGAACTTGCCGTTGACGACGCTGCCGTACAGTTCTTCTTCGGGGATGGGAAACGGCGCCGCCCTGGTCCACTGCGGTACCCGCCCTGCGGGCGCGGTTTGCGCGGCCGCCGTGCCGACGCTCGCCGCGGCCATCATCGTCGCGGACACGAGGGCCAGCAGACGTCCGAGAGTGCATGACATATCAGCTCTCCAGTTGTGCCGGGATTATGCTGGGCGTGTCCGAAGCGGTCAAGCGGAGACACGCACGATCACGAACGATGCACGGCCGAATGGATCTCGCAGATGCGCTGAAACGCCCCAGCATGCTCGACACCTGGCGTCGAATAGCCGCAGAGGACGCGGATGTCGAAGGTCCGGGCCCAATCGTCCCAGAGCTGTTCGAGGTGAATGGCCGCATCGGGTTTGCCGTGCCTCAGCAGCAGCGGAGAGCAGTCGCCACACGCCGCGACGCGGCGGCGGTCGGTCTTCAGCCTGCACGCCGCCTTCATGAAGAGAGAGGTCGATGCCGACCACACCCGCGTTTCGTCGGGCCATCCATCGACCATGCACGTGGCGAGCCCGTAGTTGACGTTCATCGACACATACCTGCCGCGCTGGCGGGCGCCGTCGATGTCGACGCCACGCGACTGCAGCAGCCGATCGACCCCGGCGATCCGCCGGTCGCTGGTCATCAGGACGAACGGCTCCCCGGCGTCGAAGGCCGTCTGCGCAAAGAGCGCGTACCGCTCGACGAGGCAGCCTTCGTCGGACCCGACGACCATTTCATGGAAACGCGACGCCTGATCCGTGCGTTCGTCCAGCCTCTGCTCGACGCTCCGCCCGCCCAGCCGGGGACTGACGAACCGCCCGCCGCCGGCGACAATCTCCATCGCGCGCATCAGTTGAAGGCCGGCGTCTCCCTTGATCACATAGCCGTGGGCGCCCGTCGTGAGCGCGGCTTCCGCCACGTCCCATGAGGCATGGGTGCTCATGAACAGGACCTTCGGCGCCGGATTGCGCGCGAGGATGTGTTTGGCCGACTCGATGCCGTTCATGCGCGGCAGCATGACGTCCATGAGAATCAGGCCCGGTGCGAGCGTCTCGACCTTCTGCAGCGCCTCGACCCCGTCCGCGGCCTCGCCGACGATGTCCCACGAGGAGTAGGTCCGCAGCATCGACAGGACGGCGCGACGCCAGGCTTCGTGATCGTCCACGACCAGCACACGGCGCGCGTGCGCGTCGGCCCTCGACGTCACCTGTCGGACCTCGCGCGCTCCGCCTCGCCGGCAAGGCGTACGCGGGCGCGAATCGTGGTGCCACGCCCCGGCTGCGATTCGATGGCCAGCTCCCCGTCAACGAGCTTGATCCGTTCCGCCATGCTGACGAGCCCGATCCCCTGGCCGGCCGTGGCGCGCTCGACGTCGAACCCCGCGCCGTGATCGCTGACCACGAGGTGAAGCTGGCCGGCGGTCCCCCAGAGCCGCACCTGGACGTGCCGGACCCCGCTGTGCTTGACCGCGTTGTGCACCCCTTCCTGGACGACCCGGAACAGGCAGAGCGAAATGTCCGGCGGCACGTGCTCGGGCACGTCGTGCGCGTCGAAATCGACCATCGCGTTCTGATGTCGGGCCGCTTCCTCGGAGAAGTCCCTGATCGCCGAGGTGATGCCGAGCAGCTGCAGCTTCGGCGAGTGCAGCTCGTGCGACAGCGCCTGCACGTCGGTGGCGAGCTCCGAGACGCGGTCGCGCAACGCGACGCTCTTGTCGTGCAGCGGCGGAGCGGTCGTCGTGTGCGCAACCAGCTCCTCCACGTCGAAGGCCAGCAGGGCAAGCCGCTGGGCGACGTCGTCGTGGAGTTCCCTCGCAATCCGGCTCCGTTCCTGTTCCTGCGCTTCGATCAGCTTGCGGTTGACGTTCGACAGCGCTTCCTTGATCCGTTTTTGCTCGCTGATATCACGACAGATGCTCGCCGAGCCCACCAGCCGCCCGTCCGCGTCCGCGACAGGGGAGATCTTCAGCGAGACGGGCACCTGCTTTCCCGATTTCGCGAGGCGAATCGTCTCGAAGTGGTCGACGCGTTCGCCCGCTTTCAGCCGATCGAAGAGGTTCTTCGCCTCGTCCTGCAGGACATCGGGGATGAGCATCGTCACGGGCCGCCCGACGACCTCGGCGGCCGTGAACCCGAAGATGCGCTCCGCGGCGGCGTTCCAGCTCAGGATGGTGCGCCCCATGTCGGTGGACAGGATCGCGTCGTTGGACGACTCGACGATGGCCGCGAGCCGAAGCCTCGACTCCATCGCCATCCGCTCGCGAACGAGCCCGGCGCGGGCGGCCTCCGCATGTTCGCGTTCGGCGATGACCGCCGCCAGGGTAAGGCCGGAGACGGCGAGGACCATGAAGAGCGTGTCCAGGAGCACGGCGCCGACAAACGCCCCCTGCCCGGTAAACGGGCCGAGCCCGAGTGCCGTCGACAGCGTCGCGATGGTGGCGATGATGAAGACCGACAGCGCGGCGCCGCCGATGCCGAAATCGATGGCCGCCCACATGACGAACGGGAGGACGGCGAACGCCAGGACGTCGAATTGGATCGACACGAGCGGCAGCCCGCCGAAGACGATGAGGCACGCCACGGCGGACAGCGTCATCACCGCCGCGCATTCGACGCCACGCCGGCGCGAACGCGGCGCGAACAGCGCCGGCAGCGTGAACACCAGCGGCGTCACCAGCAGCACGCCGGTGCTGTCGCCGAGCCAGTAGATCAGCCACGCGGAGCCGAGGCCGGAATACGCCTGGACGTGCGTGAGGTAAAGCGATGCGACGCCGACGGTCGCGCTGACGAGGGCGCTGCCGAGTGCCGCCTGCGTGATGAAGCCGAGCGCGTCGCGCAGTCGCGGGAGCGTGGGATCGAAATCGGCGATCCGGCGGAGGAAGAAGGCGGCCGATGCCGCCGCCAGGGTGGCGCCGATCGTCTGCCCCGCCGCCGCCAGCGCGGGTACCGGACTCTGATAGGCGACGAGAAACGCGCTCGGCGCGACCGCCAGCCAGGCGCGATGGCCGAACGCGAGAAACGCGGCGACCGCGATGCCGTAGGCCGGCCAGACGGGTCCGAGGTTGCTGCTCCTGATGTTCGTGGTGGCCTGACCGAGCTTGCCCGCGACGAAGTAGGCCAGGAAGACGAGCGCGAATTCCACGACGGGCTTTGCCGTGAGGAGAGCCCATACACGGCCGGCGGCCGCGCGCGGCGTCGAGGAGACCGCACGCGGCCCCTCCGGGTACACCGTCGCAGCGGCGTAGTGCTCTGTCGCGATCTCGACCCCCATCCTCACCCCCCGGCATCCGCCGCGTGCGAGTCTCCCCCGCAGCGGCAGGCGATGCAATGACGCGGGAGGGATGCGGCCAAAACATTGCGCAAGCGGATGAGTCGGGTTCACGCGATGGCACCGGCCACGGCGTCACCGTGCTCTTAGAGGGAGGATCCTGACTTGATCTTGATCCCTGATCCCTGATCCCTCCCGGATCCCGGATCCCGGATCCCGGATGCCACCTAGTCCGGCCGCTGCCCCTTGAAGATTTCCTGGTTCGGCGCGCTCACCTTCACCAGCGAGTCGAGCGCCGCGCGCGCCTCTTCGACCTTGCCGGCGTGCGCCTTGAACGTCACCTTCTCGCCGGCGAGGAGATCGTTCTTGTTCCATCCCTGACGCTGAATCGCGTTCGGGCTCGTCAGCTCCAGGTTGTACGTTTTCAGCTTGCCGGCCGCATCGGTGACGTCCACGTACACGTGCATGTGCGGGTTGGTCCACTCGACCTTCGACACGACCCCGGTCGCCGAGATCGTCTTGTTGCTGTCGTACTCGGTGTCGAACCCGTGATGCGCCACCACCGGAACGGTGACGGAGGCGACGGCGAGCGCGGTCAGGATGAAGCCACGTGTCGTTCTCATGAGCAACCTCCTCGAGTCAGAGCGGAAGAACGCGGCGCACGGCGCACTGTCACTTGCCAACCGGCGGAGCGCCGCCGGCGATGCCCGGCGAGCCCGGCTTCAGGTATCCGCCGGCGAGACCAATCTGGTTGTTCTCGGCGCAGATGTACTCCATCAGCTCCACGTTGGGCTTCACGATGCGCGCGACGAACCGCAGGTCCACGGGCCTGCTGAACGTTCCCGGATCCTCGATCCTGAAGTCGTTGACGAGCGTCCCGTAGCTGATGCGCGTCCACCGCTCGATCGTGTGCAGTTGTTCCGAGTGCGGCGTTCCCGGCGCATCGAACCAGAACTTGTCGTTGTAGCCCACGGTGTCGATGACCAGCGTGTCGCCGTCCCAGCGGCCGGTCGAGTGTCCCCACCAGGACGGGATCAACGTGTCGGCGTTCGGGTGTGGGCGGCCGTCCATGTAGATGACGCGGTGCGCCCCGGCATCGCCCGTCTCGTGGAGCTGGTAGACGTATTGGAGACCCTTCGACGTGTACCCCATGACGAACTTCCATGGATACGGATTGATCCGGGGGACGCTCATCGGCAGGCAGTAGATATAGGGCTCACCGTAGATGGCCTTCGAGCGCTCCGCCTTGAGCGCTCGCGCGGCTGGCAGCAGCAGCGCGTCGAGCTCGCCGGGCTTGAGCCCGCCTTCGACGCCCATGTCGTTGTCGGAGCCACCGCCTTCCCACGGTCCCGTCAGGTCCGGGTGGCCGTCCGGGAGCCTCGGGACAGGGCCGTTCATTGCCGGATCGTTCGGGTTGATCGCGTCGCGATAGTCCACGCCGCGCACAACGGGCTGGATCACCGGCTTCCCGGCCAGCTGGCCGACCACGACTTCCCGTGGTCCTGCCTGTCCTCGCCCCCCGCCCTGCTGACCCGAGAGGTAGGCCGGCACGAGTGCTGCGATCGCCGCGGCGACGAGAAGCATCTTCTTCACATCAACCTCCAAAAGCCTGCCTCGACGAAGCGCGCAGCGCGAAGTCGGGTCAGCGGGTTGGCGCCGGCGTGGCCGCGCCTCTCGCGCCGGCGGGACCCTTCATCTCGAACTCGATATCGGCGGGACCATCCACGTTCTGCGGCAGCAGCAGCGTCAGGTGCCGCTCTGGCATACCGCTCTCGTTCACGTTCGTGTGGACGACGCCCGGATTGAGAATCACGATGTCGTTCTTCGACGCCTTGAACCGATCCGCGCCGTAGAGAATCGTCGTCGTGCCTTCGACCATGAAGTACACCTGCTCGAAGCGGTGCACGTGGGTGGCGGGTCCGCCGCTGCCCGGCATCGTGCTGTCGAGACGCACGGTGTTCGGGCTGCCCTGATCCCGGTTGGTGAACAGCGCGCCATTGAGTCCCGGCTTCAGATCCCTGGCGGCGGGCACCGTAACCGGACGGATACACTTCGCCGCGTTCTCCACCTTCCGCGGCTGCGCCGGCTTCAGCATCGCCATCAGGTCTCTCGACGGCGCCGGGGCGATCGCCTCCAGATGCGCCTCGGGCTCGGTCCCTGCATTCCAGACGGCGTGCGGCGCCTCCGCCGGGACAACGACGCCGGTCATCGGCCCCGCCACGAACGTCTCGGTGCCGATCTGCACCGTCATCCGTCCCGACAGGACGACGTAGTAGTGTTCGACCGGCAGCGTGAAGAGCGCCGGGCCGCGCGCGCCCGCCGGCATGCGCGTGTAGATCACGTACGCGTTGTCCGAGCCGTTGGTCGGGCCTGCGAGGATCTCGCTGGACGCGTCCTTCCCTGCAGGCGGCGACGTATTCGCCGTGCGAATCGGCCCTCGTGTCTCGTTGAGGCGAAGGTTCCATCGCAGGCCGCTGGCGCTCGCTTGCGCCGACGCGCTTCCCGCCGGCGCCGCGAGCGCGAGAACGAACAGACCGGCCAGCAGTTTTCCTGTTACCCGATACCTTCCGGCCGCCGTCACTTGACGTACTTGTAGACCTCTTTCGCCTGAACGGCGGCAAGGTAGATGTTGCCGTGCGAATCGACGGCGACCCCTTCCGGCGGCGGCAGCCGCGGGTCCGACACCGGCGGCGGAGGAATGTAGAAATCGACCTTCCCCGTCTTCACGCTGCCGCCACGCACGCCGCGCTTGCAACCGGGATTGTTGGTGTCTTTCCCGGGCGCGTCCTCGGACTCGGAGTCCGACACGTAGAGGATGTCGTTCTTGTCGATCCAGAGGCCGCTCGGCCGCCCGAACTGTTTCCATGCGGCGATGAACTTCCCCTTCTGGTCAAAGATGTCCACGCGGCTGTTGCTGCGATCGGCGACGAAGAGACGCCCCTGCGAATCGAAGGCGATGACGTGGGGACTCTTGAATTCGCCTTCGTTCGACCCGACGTGGCCGAACGTCATGAGGAACTTCCCGTTCTTGTCGAACTTCGTGATGCGCGAATTGCCGAAGGTCGGCGCGTGCCCTTCCGCCACGAAGATGTCGCCGTTGGGGGCGATGGCGAGCGAGGTCGGCTGATCGAAGACATCGGGCCCGGTGCCGGACTGGCCGGCCTTGCCCAGCGTCATCAGCACCTTGCCGTCTGGCGAGAGCTTCATCACCTGGTTGCCCTTGCCGTCCTTCGCCTGGCCGTCGACGACCCAGACGTTGCCGTCCTTGTCGGGCACGACGGCATGCGGAAAGATGAACATCCCGCCGCCGCCGAAATTCTTCAGCACCTTTCCCTCGGGCGACAGCTCCCAGATCGGCGCGACGGTCGATCCGGCGCACCCGCCGTCCTGGCACCGGTCGAACACCCAGACGTTGTCCTTCGGATCGACGAAGACGTTGTTGGTCTGGGCCCAGGGACGCGACATGTGCGCCCAGCCGCTGACCATGTGATAGGGATTCGGCGCGTCGTTGACGCACTGCGTGGTCTGGGCCTCCGCCGCCCCCACGACCGCGGTGGTGGCCAAGAGGGCAATGGCAAGTCTCGTTCGTTCTGCTCGCATCTCGTTCCTCCAGGTGAAGGCCGTCGTTGGAGCTGCCAGACTAGCGCCGACATTGTAGTCAATCTTCGCTTGGGATTTGGGGTTTGGGATGTGGGGTTTGGGATTCGGGATTTGCATAAAATGTGCGCGTGCGGCATTCGGCGCTCGTCCGCGTCACGCACTGGGCGACGGTCGCGAGCTTCGTCGCGCTGCTCGTCAGCGGCGTCGCGATCCTGCTCGCGCATCCGCGGCTGTACTGGGGAGAAACCGGTGCGCTCGGCACCCCCGCGCTCCTCGACCTGCCTCTGCCGATGATCCTGACCGGCCAGTCCGGCTGGGGCCGTTACCTGCACTTCCTGTCCGCCTGGATCTGCGTCATCACCGGCGCCGTCTACGTGCTCGGCGGCGTGCGGGCGTGCCACTTCAGGCATGACTGGTTCCACCCGGCCGATCCGCCGAAGTACAGCGTGACGCAGCGGATCTCCTACACCGCGGTCGTGTTCGTGCTCTTCCCGCTGATGATCTGGACGGGCATCGCGATGTCGCCCGCGATGACGTCCGTCGTCCCGGCCCTCGTGACCAGTCTCGGCGGGCAGCAATCGGCGCGCACGATCCATTTCATCGTCGCCAGCCTGCTGATCGTGTTCGTCGCCGGCCACGTCGTCATGGTGTCGGTGGCGGGCTTCACCAGGCACATGGGCGCGATGATCCTGGGGCGGGCATGAGCCGCCTGCTGACGCGCCGCCGGTTGATCACGACGGGCCTGAGCGCCATCGCCGGCGCCTCGGGGCTCGCGGCCGCGGCGCGGCTCGCCGATCGGTACGGGCTCATCCCGCCGGATCACGGCGGCATCTACGGCGCCGGCGAGACGCTCACCTACGCGACGCAGCGTCTGCTCACCTCGCACGGGTCGTTCGCGCGCGAGTTCAGCGCCGGCGAGATCTCGACGGTCGCGCCGATCAACGGTGCGGCGCCGTCGTCGCTCGACTACCGGCAGCTGCTGGCGCGCCGCTTCAGCGACTGGCGGCTGGAGGTCGACGGCCTCGTCGCGCGGCCGTCCTCCTTCTCGCTGGCAGACCTGCGCGGTTTTCCGGCGAGCCGTCAGATTACGCACCAGGCCTGCGAGGAAGGATGGTCGTTCATCGCCGAGTGGATCGGCGTCCCGCTCGCGCACGTCCTGAACCTGGTCGGCGCGAGCCCGCGCGCGAAGTACGTCGTGTTCTTTGCGTTCGACGATCTGTGGGAGAGCATCGACATGAGCGACGCCTGGCATCCGCAGACACTGCTGGCGTACGGGATGAACGGCGTCACAGCGCTGCCGCCGCCGCACGGCGCGCCCGTGCGGCTGCGCGTGCCGCGGCAGCTTGGCTACAAGAGCCTGAAGTACCTGACGCAGATCACCGTGGTCGACTCGGTGAAGGATATCGGCGAGGGACTTGGGTCGATCTCGCCCGAGCTCGGTTACTCGTGGTACGCGGGCATCTGACTGGAGTTACGCATTCGCGTCGTGGTACCTCTCGCGCGCGCACTGCGGGCAGATGCTGTGCGTGAACTCGGCGCCCGATCGCGACTCCAGGTAGCTCTCGAGCGGCTCCCATTCGTTGCTGGCGTTCTTGATCCTCTTGCAGTGCGAGCAGAGCGGCAGCAGCCCCTGCAGCAGCGTCAGGTTGCGCTGCAGCGCGCGTTCGTGCTCGCACAGCCGGTACATCAGCAGCGCGAGCAGCGTGAACGTGCAGAGGCGAAGCAGGGCGGCGACCGTTTCCGCCTCCAGCGATGCCGTCCCCGGCGGCCAGACCCACTGCACCAGCACGAGCCGCGAGATAGGCAGCGTCAAGGCGAGCACCAGCCCCGCCGTCCGGCCCGAATACCACGCGGCGAGGGCGACGGGGATCGAGTAGATCGCGGGGACCTCGACTCGCGGCCCCGTCAGGTCGTCCACGAGCACGAGCGCCGCGACCGGAAGAATCCACCACGCGGCGTGGAGGCGCCCCAGCGGAAGCAGCCAGAACGGGCGTGACAGCGCCACCGCTCGCTAGAAATTCCAGCCGTAACTTTGCGCGAGCGCTCTCACGGCGATCCATTCGTTCTCGGCCGCCGCGGCGGCCGGCGGCGCCGGCTGGTTCCCGGCAGCGCCGGCCGGCGGCGGCGTGTCCGTCGTGTTGGGGCACGCACCACCGAACACGCCCGTAACCGCGTAGAGCGGCGCGGTGCGATTCGGCTTGCCGAAGTCGAGCGCGGTCGCGAGGTTGTTCGCCGTCGCATCGCGAACCGTGAGCGGCGCGAGGTTCCACCGCCATTCGATCATCCGGAGAATCGACGTGTGATCGAACTGCGTGCTCGAGACGACGCCGCGCGCCGCATATGGCGACACGATCAGCGCCGGCACGCGGAAGCCGAGCCGGCCGTCGGGGTCGGCGCCATCCTTCGGCACCGGCGCCGGCGGCGGCGGGACGTGTTCGAAGAAACCGCCCCACTCGTCGAAGTTGATCACCAGCACGGTGTGCTTCCAGGCGGGGCTCTGCGTCACCGCGGTGTAGACCGCGTTCATGAACACTTCGCCGTTGCGGATGTCCGAGAAGGGATGGTCGTCGTTCGACGTCCCGGATTCCTCGTCGATGAATTTCGGATCGACGAACGACACCTGCGGCAGCGTGCCGTTGGCGCAGTCCTCGAGGAATTGGCCGAACGGCCGGCTGATCGACGTGTACTTGAGGCCCCACAAGCCGAGGAACGGCGCGTCGCTGAAGTAATAGCGGCCGGTCAGCCCCGCCGCGGCCAGGCGATCCCAGATGGTGGGCAGCGTGCTCAGGTCGAACGTGTTCGACAGCCGGTCGGTCTGCGCGGCGTGCATGTAGAACCGGTTCGGGAACGTCGGTCCGAGGATGCCGGAGAAGTAGCGATCGCAGGCGGTCCAGCCCGGCGCCGCGTGGGCAAGAAACGCCACGTCGCTTTGCCCGTAGTAGCCGATCGGGTACAGGTCGGTGGCGCCCGAGGGCAGCGTGCTTTCGCTGGTGCGCAGCCAGCCGTCACAGGCGCCGCCGTTGTACTCGATGCGGGCGCCGTCGTACGAATGGTCGGGATCGTTGTGGCCGCACCCCTGGTAGTCGGGCGCCAGCGGATACGTCGAGTAGGCGACACCCGCTGCATCGGTGTAGGTCAGTCCCGCCTGGCGGCCATCCGCGCCCGGCAGCCAGCCGAGCAGGTGGTCGAACGAGCGGTTCTCCATCATCATGACGACGATGTGCTCGATGCCGGAATTCCTTGGGTTGGGAAGCGCGGGCTTCGCCGCGAGCGCAGCCGTGCCGCCGACCGCCAGCGCGCCGCCCGCCATCGCTGCCTGTTCGAGAAACTGTCGCCGGGAATACTTGTGAGACACGGGGATCGCCCTCCGGGCCACGGTGGTTACAAGTCCAGTACCACTCGAGATCTGACGAGCTGTGCGGCCGAGATCAATGCTCTTGATCCCTGATCCCTGATCCCTGATCCCTGATGCCTGATCCCTGATCCCTGATCCCTGATCCCCGATCCCTGATCCCTGATCCCCGATCCCTGATCCCCGATCCCTACTGCCTCCCGGTCACCGCGGCGCCGCGAAGAAGAACGCCAGCGCCAGCAGCACGTACACGCCGACGAGCATCGTCCCCTCGAACCACGTGGTCTCGCCGTCGAGCGCGATGGAATTGACCACGAACGCGCTGGCGGCAATCGCCATCAGCTC